>DATFEP010000012.1:0-83869 GCA_035250975.1 Nitrososphaeraceae archaeon
TAGTTATATTCCTCATTTGATATTGAACCTTATTCGTTAGCACCTACTGCTCGGCCTTGAAACTAGCCATGATGAAAAATTTATAGACTATGGGAGCTTTATTGACACTGGTGTAAGATTACATCTCTCCAAACCAGATAAACTGTAAAGGATCCAGAAGAGATATTATAAGAAGATTAAATTTTTTGGCCAGCTTTGCAATAGTGAGCATTCATAGTTTCATTATATATAAAAGTTGTTGAGATCATCCCGAGAATAAAAAGTACTTTACATTTAAAATAAGTGATTTTTCATGATCGTCACCTGATTTTGGTGATTTACGTTTAAATGTAAATATGAAATATTATTAAACTCATTATTTTACTCAAAAAAATTTAATTAGCGAGATTTAATATCAAATTTCTAACTTCAAATGATTTTTATATTGTAAATTGAGTGATACATATTTAGATTTCTTGTAATTTCCTTCAACTTTAACAGTTTCAAGCAAAAAAAGACTACGTAATATAAACATTCGTATAAACATTCGTCAGTAAGATATAAAAACAGTTATTTACTATTATAAAGTATATAATTTATTATGTGTGGAATTGCAGGTGTAATAAGTAAGGAATCAACTGATGTGGTTCCTTTTATCAAATCTATGATGATGTGTATGAAAAATAGAGGCCCAGATGGTGCAGGTCTCTCTATAGATAAAGAAATTTACAAGTCAAATTCACTCGAAAATTTATCTTTTGATAATACATCTTCAGACATGGTTTTAGGTCATGTCAGATTAGCTATAGTCGGCGGTACTTGTGGTTCACAGCCTTTTAGAAGCTGTGACAATAGATTATTGTTGGAACACAATGGTGAAATATATAACTACAAAGAACTTAGACAAGAATTAATAAAACGCCATAAATTTTCCTCAGACACTGACAGTGAAGTAGTAGTACATTTGTTGGAAGATAATTATAATAGAAATAATTGTACAGATCTTTTAAAGGCAATTAAAGATACGATGGAGCAGCTAGACGGAGTATATGTCTTTGCGATTAAGGATCAGCAAACTGGTAATGTATATTTGGTCAGAGATAGACTTGGAATAAGACAAATTTACTATGGAGAGAACAAAGAGATCATAGGATTTGCTTCTGAAAGAAAGGCGTTGTGGGAGATAGGATTAAAAGAACCTACCTACTCGTTATTGCCAGGCCATTGTGTGATCATTTCCAAAAACATATCAAAGCCATTCAAAATGCTTGATCCTCCTGTCAGTCAGAGCCAGTTATACAATACAATGGAAGACTCAATTGACATATACAAAAAAGTTTTATTAAATTCTATTAAAAAAAGAACGCAGGACCAGAAAAAAATTGGTGTTATTTTCTCTGGAGGAATTGATAGTGTTTTAATAGCACATATAATAAAAGATTTTGTTCCAGAAGTTACCTGTTATACTACTGGAGTAAAAGGATCTTTAGACCTTGAATTTGTCAAATCAATCGGAGAAGAATTAGACCTGAATTTGCGTACAAAAGAATTAGATTACGATTATGTTGAAAAACATCTTCCAGATATAATCAACATCATAGAAACAAATAATCTTACACAGGTAGAAACCGCAATACCCATTTTTGCTGCAGTGCAGATGGCAGCTAGTGATAATCAACGAATATTATTTTCAGGTCAAGGAGCAGATGAACTATTTGGCGGCTATCCGTGGTATAGAAATGTCGTTGCTAAGGAAGGGTACGATAGATTACGAGAACATATGACTCAAGACCTACTTTTACTTTACAAAGAAACCTTGGAGAGAGAAGATAAAATTTCAATGGCATTTAGCATTGAGAGCCGAGTACCTTTTCTAGATCCAAAGGTTGTAAGAGCATCTACTTCAATAGATATGAAATTAAATATCAACGATGATAACGACATTTTTGGAAAACGTGTTCATAGAGAATTAGCATTAAGACTAGGAATACCACACCATATTGCCTACAGAGAAAAACTAGCTGCACAACATGGATCTGGGATCCACGATTTTTTGAAAAAAATCGCGAATAAAAATTTTTATACCAAAGATATGGTTACCAAAACTTATATTGATAAACTGGATTTGAGGGAAAAACTTGGAAGTTCTGACAGATATGGTTATTTATATGGTAGTCAAGAATTATGGAAAACAGACCCGACAGTTCAGATGTATCTAGACAATATTTTTTGTAGTTATAACAAAAAATATCTAAACCAGATTATTTGTAGCTATAATAAAAAAAAATAATTTGAAGTAGTCAAGAAAAAATGTTTTAGCAATAAAGCTATCATTTAGAATATTTAAATTACAATTAAATATCAATACCGTACGTTGATACAAGATAAAAGATAATGTCTCAAATGGATCTCTACCCCAGTGCAAATATAGCATTGCTAGTAATAGATGTTCAAAATGGATTTGTTAGCGACGGCGGTTCTTATGATTTACTTGGTATGAATGTATCTAATTACCAAAAAGTAGTACCAAAGATAAAAGAGTTGATTGACTTGTGTCGAAAATTTAAAATTCCAATCTTTTATACTCAAGCTGTTAGAGAAGCTTCAGGCATAGATCTTTTGACAAAAACTCATCGTATTTTACCAGTATCCAGGGAAGAAAGAATCAAAAAAAGGCCGATATGTGTACGTGGTACATGGGATTCAAAGATAGTGGAAGAAATAAAACCCACCGCAAAGGACCATATAATAATTAAAAGGAGAGATTCAGCTTTTCAGGATACTGAGACTGAAGTATGGCTAAGAAGTATTGGCATTGACACATTGATTTTTTGCGGAATAGATACCTCAATATGTGTTGAGACATCCTTAAGAGATGGATTCAACAGAGGATATGATATTATACTAATTTCTGATGCTACAGCATCATCAAACGTTCAACATTACAAAACAACAATAGAACATGTCAAGGAATATTATGGCATGATTCTGACTATTGACGAATTGAGACAGATATTTGAGACACGGATAATGATAAAGTCAACAATAAAGTAGAAGGTATCTAAATTTTCGAATGATTATAAGTAAAGGATGTTTCTAATAAAATAGATCATGTTAATCGAATGAGAAACCGCCTGATAAATAAACCGAATTTAATTTATAATTGTGTTATGATATTCAAGGATAAATAACTTGTCAATTGTATAAATAGTACAATTGATGATAACTAACAGCAATTTAGAAGCTATCTGACCCACGCATAGTAACAAATCCATCTATAAAATACTAATATCAAAAAAATTTACGGTATTCAAATATCGCAAAAATTTTAAAAAAATTCAAATTTATGGAAAAATATCGACATCAAACATTTTTATCAAAACATATAAGAATATACAAAATGTCATAATTCTTTTATGACCTAAAACCATTAGATTATTCTTCATACTTTGTTTTTGCAACTATGAAAATCGATCATATGGTATATAATTTTGACATGAACATAAGAATTGGTCTATATAGAGGTGGATTTTCATGGATGTGAACTTTACGCAATTTTCTAAGGAAAAATAGAATTTGGCTAAAATAGAATGTAGAATATAATTAAAATACTTGTTATTTATTTCTTCATTCCTAAATTAACAGAGCCTCTAAGACTATTAGATGTTGAATATATTTTATTCATTATATACTATTTTTCCTTCTGCGATTACAGTTTTAGGGTAACTAGACATCAAAAATGGATCGCCATTCCATAAAGTCAGAGATGCAGTATATCCGGGTGAAATATGACCTAATTTTTTTGCTTCAATTATTTCCGCTGGTTCTCTAGTGATCTTTGAAATAGCCTCTGACCTAGATAAACCGAAGCGAAGTAAATGTCTCAAGCCATAGAAGAGATTTCTTTGTAGTATTACAGGATGATCGCTCATTAAAGCGAATTTTGCTTTAGACTTGATTAACTTCTCAACATTCCTCCAACTTTCGTGTTTCAATTCTACTTTATAAGGAAAAGAATCCAAGGGTCCATAAATTATCGGGATTGAGAAGGATCGAAGCATAGAAAATACACTTTCATTATATACATCACATAAATGATTTGCAATCGCTTTTATTTTAAACTCATTAACTAAATCCAACAAGATCATGATATCATCCTCTTTATGTACATGTACCATCAACTTATTTTTACCAGAAAGAATATCGATGAAAATTTCTGTTAATGGCTCTAACTCTTCTCGAACCTTTTTTTTCATTTTTACAAGTTTGGTAGCTTTTTGGGCTTTTAACAGGTAATCTCTAAGTAATGCGATTGAACCCATCCTAGTTGATGGTCTGTTGCCTTTCCATTTTTCTGTACTCCTTGGATTATACCCTAAGGCGGTTTTCACTCCAACGTCAGAAATAAATGCATCTTTAATATTGGATACATAATTTTTTAGGAGCACTGCTTTTCCTCCTATTATATTTCCACTTCCGGGTAAAACTACAGAATAAAGAATTCCGGATTCAACTGATTCTTTGAATGACGGATCATCCATATAGACACTATGTAAAGCATTTACGAGCGGAAATACAGAATCCAAATGTTCATTAGATTCTTCCTCATCAGATGGTTCTCCAGATCGAACCATTCCAATATGACTATGTGCATCAATAAATGAAGGAGTAAGGGCTCCACATTCATATATTATTTCATGTCTTCCAGGTGGCTTTTCTTTACCGACGTACTTTATGTTATTCTTTTCTATTCCAACAAAAGAGTCTTTTTGTTCACTTACACCGTCAAAAAGGATCTTGGTTTTAATTAATTCCATTCTATTATATTATTTAAGAATAGAGATATTTAATTATAAGATAAATTGAGATATGAAATGCATAAATTTAGTGAAAATTCAGAACAATGTTTCAATTAATTAGTGTGTCCTATCCAAAGATATTAAAGTACACATATTGAAATTATAGAGTAGGAGAATTTTATGAATTAACCTTTGTAGGCTATTTATTGTTGCAGTAACACCTCTAATAACACGGATATGTCAGCTTTATGGCTAGCTTCTCTATTTATGAGATTTCAAGCAGTTACTAGCACATACTGTTAATTGACATTGCAATAAAAAACACACTATGAGACTCTAGATTATTTTATTTAGTCAGATAGTATTTAGCCAACAAAGAAAATTTTAAATTTATACAATTTCAACACAAATGTTCAGAAAATATTAATCAGGTTTTATATCAAAAAAATCTGCCTTCGAGAGAAAGCAAATCTAAATTTAACTTAAAGTCAAAATTTAAGAGTTTATTGGAACCAATTGAAGATGGTATAGATATGAGAATCTATTATGCGGCAAATTATATAGGTTAGCTGCACAGCACAAACAATCAGAAAGTTTTTTTTGGACGGTTCTCAATCAAATAGAGCATCAGTTCTTAGCACTGTCTTCTGTTCTTGCCAGTGTTTAAAATTACCTCCAATCTCAGAAAATTCTGTTTCTTTGATTAACGATCAGTTAGAAGAGTTTGGAAACGCGAAATAACGATAGAAAGATGTCGGGTGATATTTGCATATTATCACTTGGTTTTAATGAAGTACGGAATCTTTCAAATTCTTTTAAGATAAAAGATCAAACCCAAAATATTAGACATCTTCATTACCTGATATGAATATCACATTTGTGTTTCGAACCTTGTCAGGACGGTTTTTGTCCTTCTACTACTTATAGAACAGATATATTTTATATTTTTAAAAACGGATAAAGAGTTAACTACAAGATATACGTATAATAAATATCTGAAATGAGTGATTTTGCATTTTTTAGATTTATGAGTTATAAGTTGTTGACACAGGAAGAACAAGAAAATAAAGAAGAGATATTAAATTTAACTGAAGAGGTTTTAGATTCTAAAGGACTAGAATGTGATTCAAGAATCAGTAAACTATCTAAAGAGGAAATTGAGGAAATCCTCAAAGAAGTTAGAAAAAAACGCATGAAGAGAAAGCAATCTAAAGATACTGAAGAGATAGAAACTGCATCATACCAGGAAGTTACTACATATAAATAAGATATAAAAATATATCAATACTATAACAATGAGTAACAACTCCCAAACTCCATTGTGGCCTTTACTAACTGGCGTAGCTACTTTATCAATGAGTGCTATCCTATTTATACTAAAATCGGGAATATTGGTAGCCGTACTGTTTCTCTTACTTGGTTCATCTCTCATGTTATCATGGTACTATTTCTACAATAAAAATAAGTATACTTCAAAGAAAAAAGGTTCTGAATGTGTATGTACAATTTGTGGCCATAATGACTCTGAAATTTGTCTCCAGAATAAATGTGCATGTTGTATTGTTATGAAAAATGACAAAATTATTGGTCATACGAACAATCCTCTACAATGAAGAATTGAAAGTATTCTGTATAATTATTTCGTTGGTCTGCAAGGGAAGAAAACTTCCAGTTTGGTAAAATGGAAGATTTGAAAAGATAGTATTTTCAGAGGGTTTTTTCTGTTTCTATCAAGCAAATGTTAAGGATGTAGGTAACTATTGTTATACATCTACATGATCCAATCTCTTTGATTTTAGAACTAGTTCTCTTATTTTTGGTATATTGGTTATATTCTACTTTTTTAATGCAGAAGTAATTTTAAAAAATACACAGAAATCATCTGACAATCATGATAATACATATATAGTAACAAAAAATAGATTTATGTATGAAGAGCAATATAGATCATCTGTATTTTCCTGACGTAGTTTGATTAATTTTTCTATCATATGCTTCTATTATTTTTTCTAATGCAGTTTCTTCCTCTCTAACTGCTTCTAGAAACTCATTATGGTAATCAACTTGATTCATCATCTGCGATATTCTTATAAAATCTTTATTATGTTGATATTCCAAGTCTGAAACAGATCTTATAGAGGATTTATCTAGCGCTGATCGAACTAATGCGATTTGAATTAGTAATCTATTATAGCGACTGATCGCAAAATATCTACGAAAAACATCAATTCTATTTTTCCTACCCATATCTCCTAGTTCGGCCAGAGTTGGAAAATCAAATTCCAATAGTTTCTGACTCATTAATAACAAAGTATTGTGTAAATGTTTCTTAAAGTTTTTCCAATTAATTTTGGTATAAATTTTTGAAAAAGGATTTTAATAATTAAAAGATACACGAAAGAATTTATGGTCATTGTAATGGATCGATATGACGTAAAATTAAATAGATTTGACATGTTTAATAATTCCCTTTTTAATCAAAAATATTAACATCAGCGGTATCAAAGACAGCATAACAGCTGTAAAAAATATTAGATCATATGCTTGTAAAGATGGATATATCCCAATTTCTTCCATCTTAACCAAAAAATTTTGTAGAAAAGATGCAGAAATTGCTGGACCTATTGACATACCTACAATAAATAGCAATGAAGTCACCCCAACAGAAATATCAGAGAATTTCTTTGGAGTATATGTAGTAATTATATTAAATCCACCCACCTGCATCAAAGAGATTCCAACTCCTACAATAACTAAACTTGACCCTATCGATATTTCTGAATCATGAAATAGCAAAATAGAAAAGAATCCTATAAATCCAATAATACTACCTAGAATAGTAGGTTTTATGTTTCCCCATCTAGAAACTATAAATCCAGATAAAGTGGATATAATAAAAAGAGAGATCATAAAAGGAAGTTGTATCTGTACAACTGTAATCGCATTACCGTGAAAGCCAACTGGCTCTGGATTCTGAACTAGAATTGGTAACATTTGATAGATCATAAATGTTGTCAATCCAGAGATCATCAAAAAAATATTAGTATAGACAACTATCTTGTCTTTGAAAATTTTTAATGGTATAATAGGATAATTCGTCTTACTTTCAAACCAAATAAATAAAATAAAAGAGGAAATCGCTAGCAAGATAAATGTAGGTACAATAATAGAGTAAGAACTGAAACTTTCTTTTTCCAGACTTGTTAAAATAATTAAAAAGGAGGAAATCAAAATAGCAAGTGAAATAGTTCCCCTCAAGTCTAAAAGTGTCAGATATGAATCCTTAATCTTACTGATACGATTAAATTCATTTTTCGTTTTATCATTATTATTAATTGCATCATTTTGATCTACTATCAATATTGGTTTGTGTAGCGTCTCTTTCACATCCATTTTTTTATAGATAAAAAGAACGATAAAAATAACGAAAGGGATAATCGTAAAGAATATTGTTTGCCAGCCAAAAAGCTCTATGATAAACCCTCCAATTACTAAACCTATCACTGATCCTGATGAAAAAAGAGCAATGATTATTCCTTGACCAATAGCAAGTTTATCTTGAGGGAAGACGTTTTGAATAATACTAAAGGCAATGGGAAATATCGCCAAACTCAATCCTTGAATAATTCTTGAAATTATCAGGAAAACCATATTTGGTGAAAATCCAGCAGAAAGCGTTCCAATAATATATAACATAATAAGTAACAAGAGAACCTTTTTCCTTCCATAAATAATTGATAATTTTGCTGCGATAGGAGTCATTACAGCACCAGATATCAGAAAGGAGCTCAATATCCATGAAGAATTTGAATATGTTAAACCGAAATCCTCGATAATATCAGGGATTGCAGGGATAATCATAGTTTCACTCGCTGTAGAGATTAAATCAATTGAACCTAGAATGAATAAAGTTATCCAAGCTGACCTTGGAATCATGTTATTAGAGCCATTTTTTTTAAAATTTGATATACCATAATTGGCAGGGTTATCATCTTCCAATATTCTATAGTGATAAATCAAATATTTAAATGATGGAATTTTTTTTCTCACATCATTATGGATCCCACATTATTTATGAAAGTCAGATAATATTTATAATAATTGTTAGCAATTATCGTGTAAACAGAATTTGAAAATTTTGTTCCAAATTTATACGGTTAATATATTTTAAAAAAATAGATTGATTCTTATTATTTTGTTATATAAAAATATTGGTATAACAAAAATTTAAAAAATAAATTAACGAAGCGTAATTGATATAACATAACTAGAGAATAAAAACTGCAGCACTTAATACTGTAGTCCATAGTCCATCCTTATGACCTTCTGCAGATTGGGTATAATTTTGTGTCTTATAAATTCTTCCGGACAATCGCCACTGTTCTTCTTTTTCATCCCATTTTAGGGATTGATCATTTGGAAGACCCATAGTTGTAGCTAACATTTCCATTGCCATATCTTCTGCATAATCACCAGCTTTTTGACCTGTTTCGCCCGTAGAATGGTGTTCTGATAAATATCCATATTTTCCCTCTTCTTTTGGATTTGCAAGGCCAACTGAAGCTGCGATAAGTCTATTTGGTTCGTTAGTAGAAGATCGAGCCATGACAGCAAAAGAAATTTGTCCTGACAAAAGATACTTTCTTCCTTCCTGAATACTAATAATCTTACATTTAGGAGGTTTGATACTGGAAACTGTGACAAGATTAAGATCAGAAATTTTTGCATCGCGTAACGCGAGCTCGAAACTGGTCAATTGATCTTTATGAATTCCCTTACCTTTTGTGAAGAACATTGCCTTAGGAAGGTAATTAAACTGATTGGAAACTTGATTAGATATGGAGGAAGCTTTTTTAGTCATTTTTGTGTAATGTTAAAATATGTTATATTAAGATTATTAATTCTTAGTGATTTAGAGTAATACAGTAGATTTAGTTATATAACAAAAGTATAGAACACATATAAAATATAACAATGATTTTTAAAAGTGTTATTGAATAAATGGAACCATAATTTTTGCATGATTTTAATTAAAAACTTTCACAAATTTCGAGTTCAACAATGGAGCTTTTCGCTTATTTTTCAATTTCCTTTTCCTATCCTAGCCGTTTTTTGAAACATTTTTTATTAATTTTGTTCTTTAAATTTCTAGTTTTATTCATAGCCTTTCTTTTTTTATATATGACAATTTAGTATTTAATGCAAGAAATTACTTCTCTATCTTTTGTAATTCAATATGCCAGTTATATATTAGGCCAAAATGAAATAACATCTCCTCTCTTTAGAAGAGATTTCTGCAGTTATTATGATTTATGTCTATAATATGTTAGCTAAATGTGTGGGGAATAGTGAGATATGTAGCAATACATATTTTTAAGATAAAACAGTCAATTTAATGATTCAACATCTAAACTAGTTGTGCATTACCGAATAGAACAGAAAATGCCTTGCACCAAATTAAAACATTATTATATTTTGACAGATCAATGTCAACAGGAACTTGATAATTTTGATTGCCAATATTTCCTTTTAGTCTACCTAAATCCATAAAATTGGAAGCCGTCTTATCAGATGACAAATATACGTGTAGATCAGGACCGTTAGTTGATTTGAAATTTTCCAACCTTAATACTTTTGATCCATCAACAAGTGTAAGAATTTTTGCTATCCCACCCACATTATGAATACCATCACCAACCCCAATAAAGGTTCCTTCTAGATTTCTGGTAAACGATAAATTGTCCATAAATTTAGACATTTCTTCATTGATTTCTTTGTTGGTTTCCTTAGCTCCAATCATAAGAATATTTTTTTCTCTGTCTGTCATCTCCGAAGCGATATTACTACGTTCAACATCATCTAATGATTGAAATTTATAATAGGCATCAATCGCAAGGTTATCTGGTATCTGTTCTTCAACTTTCTTGCTTGTAAAAAGTGGAGATAACGTGTATAAGCTAACAGCTATACCAACAATTACGATCAATCCTATAATCCATTTTATTCGCATAGGTAATTCATATATTCAGAATTGAATATATAAAATGATAAAATTTGAATTATAAATTATACTTTTAATCTATAATTGTGTCAGAGAAAAATTTATCTGCTAAAATTGTAGAATTATAAAAATTAGAAATGCTCATATACTATTATAGCCTATCAGGCCTATGACAGATATACGAGAGATAAGGAGAGCTTTTCAAGGATTACAAACATTGTACGAGACCTATTTACCTAAAGTTGATCCAAGACTAATTAACGATTTGTTATCTAGAGAATTACAAGGGCAAGAAGCTGCACCTTTTTACATGGTAGAGATATTTACAAAATCTGGAATTGATGAAGAAGCTAAAAGAGAATATATAATAAGAAAAACAGGGATGGTTCCATCAATACACGATAAGGGAACACATTATGTGACAAACCACCGTCTAACCCTAGAGTTGCTTGGGGAGTTGGCTGAACCAGAAGATGTTTTAGAAATTACCGGTGATTTTACTGGTGGTCTGACTGGAATTGGATCATCACATGCAAGAGAAAAAGAAGATAAAGTTTATGGAAGTTTAATTGATATGTAAAAAAATATTTAAGATAGATTTTATTATTTTTTGATTAAAGATAATATGTCATTTATTATCTTATCATGATTAGAGTCTGTTTCCATTGTTACCAAGAGAAGATGATCGTTCTCTAATGGGATCGTTATACGCTTTATCTTTTCATACACTGCCATGGCATATTGACCTTTTCCAATTTTTGAGCTCAACGAATTACGTAATGACCACCTAGCGAGTGCTTGTAGATTTGATCTTTTTGTCTCTTCAGTGGATAGCAGATTAGTCACTCCTTCTCTTTGACCGCCATATTTTATGTCACCAGAATCATCGCAAACGGCAGCAAACCGAACCTTTGAATCCAGATTCATAATATCCTTGCAAAGCGAATTAAAATCCATTTGATCATTAATAAATAGGTTAATCATATAAATATTGTTTTAATTTGTAATTTTTAATGATTTTATTCGATGTTAAGAATAGGTCCTATTTGCATACCAAACTATCTATACTATAAAGATGAGATTGACAATACTATAAACGAATGTACTATATATTAGCGCTATCAGATACACGAATTAAGTGAAAATGACATGATCAAATAGTATAGGTTGAAAATGTAATTATCCCATATATTAGCAGCAAATGGGAAAATATATTTTGCTAATCAATGGGATATAGCATAATAGTTTTTTAATCAATTTAATAATGAAGCTTAAGTAGTAAACTTTTCTCTAACGTTATTACTAATTACGACCAAAAAATACAATATTTGAATAGTGTCACATGCGATTATATCTAGTTTTTATTGGTAGAATATAGAAATATAGAGTCATGGTAAATCTTATTATTTTATTATGTCTAATCATAAGAGTCAATAAACGGGAATCAAACACAAAAATTATTAGTATCAATTTTAGTTCAAAAATATTTTATATTACTGGTTAAAAAGAATCGTAGATAGTATATTCATAGGATGAAATCGGATATTGAATTTAGTCATTTAATTTAATCTTATTGAAATTATGTAATTCCAGCATTGAAGAAAAGTATGACGTGATTAGGCCATTAGTATGATCAGTCGACGTTCGATCTTGATGAATAATTTCCTATGTGAGCACAGTATAGAAAAAAATATAATTATACGTACAAATAATCTATTGATATAATAATAATAAAAAAATCTAAAATCAAAAAGTATTAGTTCTAGGAATCGAATATTTACTTGCAGTCAATTGACAGTTACCAATGAATATAGAATTATTTACATTTGAAGGATTTATCAGCAGAGGAAGGAGAATTATTATTTTCGAATTTCCATTCATTGGCGTTCTTTACAGCATCAATTTCACACTTTGATATTTTTGTAGTAACCTCATTAACAACAGGCGACATCAGAGTATTTTTGAAATTAGCATGTCCTAATCCCAGAGAATGACCGATCTCATGTTTAGTAATATGTTCTAAAATAGTTTTATCTAATTTAACTCCGTAGGATTTTTTTGATAGTGATATTTCCACATGATTAATAAGCCCTTTGTTATCAAAATATGTAACTGTTTTACCCACTTTTTTTCCTTTTCCTTTCTTAAAATCTATGGATATATCATGATTTACACTATCATCTACCTCTTGGAACTGTAAAACTGATACCGCATTTTCCCAGTCATTTAAAGATGATTTTACTATTTTATGGAGAGCATTGTCACCATTTTTAATAGCATAAGTGAGGGTTCCATCTTCCAATGTATGTCCCCATGTACAGCAAATGGATATTTTTTTCTTTGATTTATCATTTGACTTTTTAGCGTCTATTTCATCGAAGGTCAGATTTGAGGATACTAAAAATCCGATGAAAACCAGGATGAAGATAAAATATTCTAAATTTAGTGTTACTAACATATGAATCAATACCTTGCTAGATTCAGGAGAGATAAAGAGATCGTAAGTTTGACAGCATCTAAGATGAAAATGGGATGAAATTTAAATGACAAATATGATAATAACATTGTATCATCACAAATAGACATTATAATCTATTTTTATATTTAACTATATATAGGATCTACAATTCAATTCTCTATAAATATTACGTATAAATGTTTGATTAAAATTATATAATGTTTTTATTATATTTTATTCAAGTGTTAAATTTCATTGATTTTGGTAGGTTGTATATTGAATTACAAGAGATCTTCAAAAACCACACCTGGATATAAAATATAGATAATAATTGGGGAAAAGAAAAATCTCTAAAATTGGCTATTATTTTCTGTTGAGAGTTTGTTTAAATAGGGAACGCTTCATCGGCAGGCGAGCATATACCCGTAATTGAATCTCCTTCTTGTGAATTAAAATCCTTAATTGTGTCTTCAGCATCACACATAAATACGTCTACACCTTTGCCTCCCTCCAGTTTATCTTTACCCTTTCCTCCGTCAACAGTATCCATATCTTCTCCACCTTATATTTTATCAGCTCCTGCACCTCCCTTTATCTTGTCATTACCTGATCCAGCTTTGATCTTGTCGTTATCTCCTTTTCCTTGTAATAGATCATTTCCCGCACCTCGATTTAATTTATCATTTCCAAAATCTCCGTTTATCTTATCATCTCCAGTATCATCTCCAGTATCATCTCCAGTATCGCCTTTCAGTACATCATTTCCTAAGGCACCTTTTAATTTATAATTTCCATCTTTTCCAGAAATTTTATCATTATCTTCTGTACCTTTAATCTTGTCGTTATTTTCTGTACCTTCAATAGACACATCGACCGTTGGCTTTAGGGTTGTAGGATTTGGAAATGATTCCACAGAATTTGAATTTCCCATTTGTCCTAGTGTACATTCTGTTGTAGACTGGAAAATAAATTAAGAGTATTAAATCATTATTACTTTTTTCTTTTCTTCTTTCCTTCATCTATCTGGTATCTTGATCTTCCCATAAAGCTGTAACTATATGCAAGATAAATGAAAAGTCCAGTAATAATAATAAGTAATCCATAATATGAAAAAGACTCACTCATCATTATTGTTCCGACTGCCAAAACTCCAACACCACCTAGGAGGATTATAACGCCGATCTTTGCCGGCCTTGATAAAGTATTAAACAACAAAATTAATAGAATATTTGGTTATTTATTTTATAGGAAATTCATTAAAGATAAGACATATAGAATTTCGGATTGTCTTATAAATAAGTCGCATAATTGTAAAGATTTTTTATAAAAATTTAAAGTATTCAGAGTGCTAAAATATCAAGTTCATTTCAATATCTAAGTCAATATCAGTACAAGATATAGCCCTAGAGTATAATATATAAAAACATTAAAGGAAAGTAAATTTATAGAATAAAGTTGCTGTTGTCAGGCAATGCTATTGGGCCATGTAGGTAAGTCCCTAAGTCTGGACTAGAATTTGTTTGAGCCATTACATTTACATTCAAATAGGTGATTGTTGCCTTTGCAATTCCAATGAATCGTGTTTGTTATTTTATGACTTTATTCGTAGTGTTGAATTGAATAATTCAATTACAATATATAAAAGGTACACATATATCTTGAATAGTCATTAATTATAATCGGAATAATTATATTAATAATAAGCATGAATTAATTTACTAAAATAACTCTCAAAAATCATATCAAAAATATAAATAAACTAGTACAAATAAATTCTTATACAGCTTAGCATGTTAGATGACATCTTTCAACAAGTAATTTCTCATATCAAGACAGGATCATTTTGCTCTATAAAGTTCCATTTTATTATTGTGAATAATACATAAATGCACAAAGACAGTCCTTAAATACAGTGTTTCTACAGCATGACTCTTGGTGATGCAACTGGTGTAGTAATGGTAATTAAATGGCAGAAAATAAGAAAAGATATTAGAATGAAGCAAAGAGAAATAATTAATAATCGTGACTGTTGTTATTTCACTTTCGTCACAAGAGAAAACAAATCTGTAAAAATGTAGTATACATTAGTACAGACATAATAACAAAATCATTCACGGAGTGACTCCAAGTTACCAAATTATTTAAAAGATAGTAAAGGAACTATCGTGGCTTGATTTATCCGGTATGATTAGTTTATAGCTCAATGTGAGATGATACTTTTAAAATAACCTGAACAAAAAATAAAAGGTTTTATTGTTGAGGAGAAATTATTATTATATTATCTCCTTTTAACAACATGTTTCCGAGAATTGTTGCTTGATTATTTTTATATTCTGTTGCATCACTCAGAATTAGATTCATATGCTGATCAAATTTTTCCAATACACCTTTAACAATTTTATCTCCTTTTAATTTGATCATAATTCTCTTTCCAACATTTTCCTTCAAAACTTGGATGGTTACATCAATTGACAATGACCTGTATAAAATAAAAACAATATATAATTTAATAGATTCTGTTCAAGAATGAACTTATGCCAATACTTTTTGAAGATTGAATTATATTCTAATAATCTTATTTACTTTAATAATTCTAGCATACAACGCAATAATAATAAACAGAATGTATTAAAATGATTTTTTTAAAACTAGTCAAGTCTTTTTTATGTCCTTAAATTAACACAAAGAAAGATAAAAATCAGATCAAAGATACATCGTGGGGTTGACTCTCAATATATCCTGCGGATGTAATTCTTATAAATTCAGCATTTTTCTGCATTTCAGATATGTTCTTTGCACCACAATAGCTTAATCCAGATCTCAACCCTCCGACCAATTGACGCACTATCTCAACCACACTGCCTTTGTACGGAACCATGGCTTCTACTCCTTCTGGAACATAATCGTTTAGATCATCAGAATCGACCACTTGTGCTCCTTCCTCTCTGTATCTCCTACCTAATGAGGCGTAAAAGGAAGCCATACCTCTATAAATTTTATATTTTTTCCCATTTTTAACAAGAGTTTTTCCTGGGCTCTCATCTGTTCCACCCAGTAGACTGCCAATCATTATTGACGATGAACCCGCAGCAAGAGCCTTGGTTACATCTCCAGAATTTCTTATTCCCCCATCAGAAATTATAGGGATATCATAATTGTTGGCGGTTTGGACACTGTCAACAATTGCCGTCAATTGTGGAACACCTGAACCTGTTATTACCCTAGTAATACATATGGAACCTGAACCCACTCCAACTTTAACGGCATCAACTCCAGCCTTTATCAGATCTTCTGCTCCATTACCAGTAGCAACATTTCCTGCTATCAATTCACAATTTTTAAAGGCCTTTTTTATTTGACGAACACAGTTAATGGCATTCTCACTATGACCATGAGCTATATCAACAACAATAACATCTGCACCTGCTTCCAATAATGCCTCAGTTCTTTCTAGATAATCACCCTTTACACCAACCGCTGCACCAGCCATTAAGTGACCTTTTTTATCTTTGGATGCATTTGGATATTGTTCCATTTTTAGGATATCCTTACTTGTAATCAGTCCTACTATATGTTCATCTTTGTCTATAATAGGTAATTTTTCAATTTTATTTTTATGGAGTATTTCTTTTGCCTCATCGATGGTAGTACCCGACTCCGCAAAAACCACGTCTTTGCTCATTACCTCAGATACGTTATTGTCAAAATTCCTTTCAAATAAAATATCTCTCTTTGTAACAATTCCAACGAGTTTTTTATCTTTTTCTACCAGTAAACCCGATACACCATAACCCTGCATCATTTTTTTTGCTTGTTTTATAGTTGAATCTACCGGGATTGTATAGGGTTGTTCTATCATCACTGATTCCGATCTTTTAACCCGTAATACCTCGTCTACCTGATCTTGAATCGTCATAAATCTGTGAATTATACCTATTCCGCCTTCTCTTGCAAGGGCTATAGCCATCGATGATTCAGTTACTGTATCCATATTTGCACTAATGATTGGAATGTTCAAGTTAATATTTCTCGATAACCGCGTTTTCAAGCTGGTTTGAGATCGTGACACAATTGAAGAATGTTTGGGTACTAATAATACGTCATCAAAAGTAAGACCTTCTTTGATATTCAATACTTCTTTATATTATAAATTCAAAGAAGGATTATAAGCGTTTTGAACTTTGAAAATCTTTGAAAATCTATAATTCAAGAGGATTAATAGCGTTATTCACATACTAACAACGGGAAATTAAAAACGTTAAATTGAGATTCTATCAAAACAGTTTAGAGTCAAAAGCATCTGAAATGTATCCTTGACATTATGAGTTCTAATAATACTTGCACCCTTCAAAACGCTAATCGCTTCAAGAATCAAAGAAGGAGCAAGTCTTTCTCCAGATTTCAATTTCAACAATTCACCTAAGAATGACTTCCTAGATATAGAGATGCACAGAGGATGGCCTATTTTAGTTAAATTGTGTAAATTAGAAATGATACTAAGATCTCTGAGGTACCATGGAATTTTTATTTTGGTAAAAAAAGGATTATTGCCTTGTTGGCGGAAAAAACCGATAGAAGGATCTATTATAATATTTTCATTGTTTACCCCTGATTCTTTCGCTATCCTGATACTATCATATAACAATCGCTTTGTGTAAGAAATACTCCCATTTTCAGAAATTCTACGTAGGTTTTTCTCATAAGCTCCCAAAATTATCTTGACTCCATATTTTGCAACAATTTCACCCATCTTATCATCATTTTTTAGACCGCAAACATCGTTTACCATATCAGCTCCAAAATGAATTGCCTCTTCTGCCACGTCTGCCCTTGGTGTGTCAACTGAGACGGGTATACTGGTTACTCTTTTTATAGCTTTGATGGCTATTCTTAATCTCTGGATTTCCTTTTCTGGAGAAATGATTGTATCTAGATACGGAGCAGTAGACATCCCTCCTACATCTAGCATATCTGCGCCTTCTGCTTCTATTTTTTTTGCAAAAGAGGAGACATCAATGCTTTTAGTCCTAATGGAAGCTTTATAAAATGACTCTGGACTGGAATTTATTATTCCCATTATTTTGACATTCTTTTGCTCTTTAATTACCAAACAACAATACAAATTACATCACGATATACAATATTATTCTTTAAATCTACATTGAAACATAGGAATATCTCAGAAATAATTCTTCCGATCCAAAGATGAAAAGTAATATTTGAGGCAATATTCAATCTTAATTGAATAAACAAGATGATTCTAATAGATGAAGACAAGATTTTAGAGGTAATTAGCAGAAGAAATCCTTCTTCAGTTGCTCTAAATGGTCCTGAAGCTCTTTTCCCAAAAATTCAAGAAACAGCAAAAAAAATTATGGAAATTTATTCAATTCCCGCATACGTAATAGGCGATACATGTTGGGGGTCTTGCGATCTAAACACTCATGCGGCAGATATACTAGGAGTAGATTTATTATTTAACATTGGACACACTGTTTCGCTCGAAATATTTGGTAACAAGGTAATAATGATTAATGCGTACGACGATATAGAATTCGAGGCAGTTGCGAAAAAATTTGCTAGTGAAGTTGATAATCAAAAGATTAGATCGATAGGATTGGTTACTGACAGTCAACACCTTGAGCAAATTGAATCTGTTAGGAAGATATTGGAACAATCTGGTTTGAACGTGATTATTGGTCAAGGAAAAGGGCAGCTTAATAATGGACAAGTGTTTGGATGTGAATTTTATCCGGCATATGATGTAAAAAACCAGATAGATGCGTATGTATTTCTAGGTCAAAGTATGTTTCATGCTGCAAGTATTGCGATGTCAACTGAAAAACCCACAATAATGCTAGATCCCTATTTTAATGAATATAAAGAGGTCAACGATTACGCAAGAAAATTAGAAAAAAAAGCAATATTGTCGGTTTACAAAGCACAAGATGCAGAGAAAATAGGAATAATCATTGGTTTGAAAGAGGGACAATTTGCAAAAATCAAAGCATTGAAACTAAAAAAAATTTTTGAAGATCTCGGGAAAGAAATCCATCTCATTGCTATTACTGAAATAACTGAAGAAAGGTTAAGAAATTTCAAAGGTATAGATGCATATATTCAAGTAGCGTGTCCTAGAATCGCTACCGATAACCATTTCAGCAAACCTGTACTTTCAGTTCCTCAAGCAGAGGCTTTGATAAGAATTTTAAAACATGAACCAATGAATGATTTTTTGCAAATTCGTCACTGGTTATGAATAGTCCTAAAATAAACACATAGTTATTTGCGAAGGCAGCCTATTGGTACCACCTTAGGGAATAATCCCAATCTCACACCTTGTATGATCTACCACGTAGACGAACCAGCACGGATACGTCACCTTAGGGTTGCTCCCTCCCGGACCTCACCCATTTCGAGGATTAACAGTCATAGCCATGCCTTCGCATAGCTTGCTGCTCATACCCATCCGATTCGGCGTAATTTCATTTCAACCCGATATGCAGGATATTACTCTCCAAGGATTTACCCAATAGTTACTGACCCTAGCATAAAGCCGATTTCCAGAGAAGGGTACGGCTAACACCCCAGTCCTACCTGCCTCCGCACCATCTATTTGAAGATATTATATTATATTTGTTTATTAATCAGATCTCAAAATCATAAGATTCTTACAAACAGAGCAAATACCATTGGTAGATTCATGTCCACAAGTACTACATTTATTACTAAGAGAATCGTTAGAGGAATTTAACGTCTTGGATATTTTCATGAGAGATTTATAGGTATTATATTTGATTCCAGGTCTTTGTTCTTCAAGTGAATTAAAGAAATTTCTCATATCACTTCTAATACTTTCATTCATGTAGGGACATTGCTCAGATTGGAATGGAATGTTTTGTTGAAGTGCATAGAAAACGATTTCTCTTTCATAGATTTCTATGAAGGGTTTTATTTTCTTGAGATGATGAAATCCATACTGAATTGGTTCAGGATATATCCATCCAATTCTATTCACATCTCCTGAAATAATATTAATTAAGAACGATTGAAGTTGATCGTCTAAATTATGTCCGGTAGCTATAACATTCACTCCTAGATTTTGAGCTGCAATATCAATAGCTCTTCGTCTAAAGGTACCACAAATAGAACAAGAGGTCATCTTTTCAGAAGGACGTGATGAGATGGCATTATCCATATTCATGCCAAATAAATCCTTATAACCAAAAATTTCATTTTTTATATTTAACTTGGCACAAAAATCCTTGACCAAGGTTAAAGATTCCTCCCTGTATCCTGATATTCCTTCGTCTATTGTTATAGCAACAAGGTCCTTCATGTTTTTTCTTTCCGTGATCTTTTTCATTATAGATAAAAGAGATAGACTATCTTTTCCACCCGAAACACCAACGGCAATTCTATCACCATACCGCATCATAGAAAATTTCGATATTGTTCTTGATGTTTTTTCTTCTATTGAGAAAATAAAACATGACTTGCATAGATATTCACCAGAATATGGTCTAAAATAGATACTATTTTTATTATAACATTTTGAACAAACAGGCTGTGACATTATATCACTGAAATTAGTGAATATTAGTCATTATTATTGTTATGTAACTGCTTAATACATGTCTTCTCCTCTTATGTAGTATAATCCAAAAAACAGATAGCATTTGCTAGGAATTTCGGCTATATTAAAATCTGTACTGAACAGATGTATAATGAGTAGCAAATAATTAATTTTCTATAAATTAGAAATATTAGACATATTAAAATTAATATAATATAAGATTAGATCTAATTTATGAGTTTTAAACAAAATATTCTAGATTATGTTAATTATAAAATAATAGACGTACTAAGTAAAAATTCTTCGCTGCCATTCGTCGAATTGGCAAAACAGATCGGGATTTCTGATGCGACTGTACATACAAGAGTTAAAAAGATGATATCTACTGGAATAATAAAGAAATTTTCTGTCATCATCGACAATAATTTGGTAGGATATGATCATTTGGCTTTTATTATGGTAAAATTGGAAAATGGAAAAACTGATCAAGCTGTTGCAATATTAGAAGAAATCGAACAGATTTTAGAAATACATGAGATTTATGATAAATTCGACTTACTAGTAAAAATTCGTTCAAAAAGTTTAGAGAACATGAGAGATATTATAGTGAATAAAATTTTATCAATAACGGAAGTTAAAGAAATTGAATTAATGACAGTCTTGAGAACCAGAAAGGAAGAACAAATGGTATCCTTACGAACTGAAATATCTGAAAAATCGAAAGATTTTTTTTAAGAAAAAAATATTAATTTTTCTGCTTTTCTTTTTTTGAAGATTGCCACCAATCAAGATAATCATCATGCATTCTTTTTTTAGGGTCTTGATAGTTGATTTCAGATTTGTCTCGTAATTCATCCATTTTTTCACGAGAGGCATAGAGTCCACAACTTCTACAAATAAAATTCTTTGTAGATGGTTCCAATTTCAGTTCTCCACCACACTCAGGACAAAATTTGGTCAATCGAACGATATTTACTCGTAACCTAATAAAAGGATTATGAGAAAGTTATGAGGTATATCTCAAATGCTAAAAATTAAAAATATGATTATCTATTTTAATGTCTTTATTGAATTTCGCCTAAAAAGGAAATATCATCGTAGTTACATTTTTAAATATATTATTGGAAAAGGAATTTTCAAAAATTTGTACGGATCAAACAAATATATAACATTAGAGACACTACAATAAAAAATATTTTGGGATCGAATTGAAGTCACTAGACAAAATAATACTTGGCTCTCTATACGTAAGCAATTTAGACAAGGGCGTGGAATTTTTACAGCGTCTGCAAGATAGATATCAATTAGATAAAAAATTTTTTTATTCACGAATATTGGAGTTGACTAAAATTGGATTAATTGAAAAAACTAAAGACAATAATTTTAGATTGAGTATGTTAGGAAGAGAAACCTTAACGGTAGTGCTCGTAGGAGGTGTATTTGACATATTACATCCTGGTCACATATCCACACTGAAGTCAGCTAAATCATATGGAGATGTTCTGATAGTAATAATTGCAACAACATCTACTGCAACTAAAATAAAAAAAAATCGTGTAATATACCATAATGAAGAATTGAGAAAAGAAATGGTCTCAGCCTTAAGTTTTGTAGATCTTGCATTGATAGGAAGGAAAGGCACTTTATTTGATACTGTTGAGTATGTAAGACCGGATATTATTGCTTTAGGTTATGATCAGACACATACAGAAAAATATATTTCTGAAAATTGCAAAAAAAGAAATATTGACGCAAGAGTCATAAGATTGAATACACCAATCCCAAAAACTAAGAGTTCCGAAATAAAAAAAGAGCTAGGAGATGCAGTTTATGATCTGTGAGAATTAAGAAATCAAGATAAATTATCAGTTTTCACTTTAAATTTAATTAGATCACCGTTTTTTAAATTAAATTCTTCTTTGATTGAAAATGGAGCTATTATTTCTATGATAGTGTCATCATAGTGGGTTCTTTCCAAAATTAGTACTGCACAATTTGGATTTTCGCTCTCATTTAGATAAGCTGGGTAACATTTTACCCATCCATACGTTCGAGTTTCGTCACTAAATCCATCTACAGCTACAGATGGAAATTTCAATATCTCTTTTTTTCTATCAACATAAAATTTTGAATTCAGCTTTATGTTAAGTGTACCAGGATATGGTTCGTAACCTAGTTTTTCTTTAAATTTTTGTTTATAACCAGATAACGACATGTAATACGATCCTTCACCCATTCCTGAAACCACTTCTCCTTCGAAATTGAGAGTATTTTTGAAAGTTTCAACTGCTGTCTTCAAAAAAAGAAATAGCTCATAAACTTCTTGAAATCCTCTTTCAGTTATCTTGACACTAAATTTTTTCCCATGTTGATTTCTTTCTATTAATCCCGTCAATTCGAGATAAAGTAACTCTTTTGAGGCTAACTGTTGAGAACGATTAATTTTTTTTGCCAACTCATTTGTAGTAATTTCCACAAAATTATTCTTAGCCCCACATAATAAGAGATGTGAAAGTATTACAACATGTTGTAGCTTGGTATCTTTCATAAATAGGTTTATGGTAATTCTATTTCACTAAAGGTGTTAATTTTGAGTGATGAGTTCCGTTTTATATCTGCCAATCTGTGACCTACTATTTGTTCTATTCCAGCTTTATCAGAGGCATCAATCAATCTCTGTGTCACTATTCCATCAAGAATTAGGATCTTCCCTCCTGAAATGTCATCTAGTTTTTTTACAATTTCAGAAACAGGAACTTTGATGATTGTGTTCATCGATCCATCAAGAACAATAGCCTCAAGTGTTTCGTTAATTTGAGAGTAAATGTCACGTATTATGGAATTTTGACCCGTATCAGATTTAATAGCAGTATTAGTTTGGACCAATATAGATTCAACGTTATTGCCTTGTGGGATTTTTTGTGGAGATTGTTGAAATACAGGTTTCTCTTTCTCGGTTTTGTGATATTTCTTTTGGGGAAAAGGTGTTTGTTTACGTGAGAAAGTATCTTCTTTTGATTCTTCAAAGATATTACCCAATATTTGTGATATCTCTAGAGGTGTACATTCTTCTACTTCTCTACCTTGTGGAGCTCTGTAAACTTTATCGACACTAACCAATCCCTGTAACTCCTTCAATATTAGATCACCGGCCCGGTCTCCATCAAGGAATGCAATTACTTTTTTACCTTCAGTAAGATGTGTTATAGTTTCATCAATTTTTGCCCCTTCAATTGCAATAGCATTATCAAATCCCGCACGAAGTAGGTTAATCACATCTGCCCTTCCTTCTACAAGTATAATCCATTCAGAATTAAAAACTCCAGTCCCGCATGCAAGTTGAGCCTTACCAAAGGTAGTAAGTTTTCCAGGCTTGCTGGCATCATAAACATCTTTTAACATTTCTTCTCCCTCGCTGATAGTCTTAGTAGCCCACTCTTGTACAATTTTTTTTGCACGATCGACAATAACTTTTTTCTTTATCGCTCGAATATCATCGATCCCTGACAAAATAAAATGAGCTTGAAAAGGACCAACTTTATCGATACTTTCAATCGCTGCTGCGATGAGAGCTGCTGTAGATATGTCAGTACTCATTGGGATTAATGCATCTCCCTTTGCAATATTGGACTTTGTATCTACATTTACTTCTATTCTACCAACTTTAGAGACCTTTTGTAATTCATTGAGGTTCATTTCTGGACCAAGCAAACCCTCGGTCTGACCAAAAATAGCTCCAATAATGTCTGCTTTTTCTACGAGTCCATCAACCTCGAAGCTTAATTTAACGTGATATTTTACTATACCGGTACTAGGCAATTCCATAACCTCTTGTTTATTATAAAGTAAAATTAAGGTTGACAGGCACGAATATAAGTGCTTTGACTAACATTTCTAAATAAATTTTAAATAATTAGAATAAATTTTAATTTTTTTATTAAAAAAAGAATCAGACAACTAAGAAATATTATAATATATATTTTTTACTTGCATAAATACAAGATAGGTGAAATAAAGGTATTTTTAGGTAATTAACGAATATAATTTCGATATATGGCTATCGGGGGATCAGAATGGATTATTATTATTTTGATCAGCATTTTTTTGATCTTCGGTTCCAAAAAATTACCAGAAATATCTAGACAGATAGGCAAGGCAGTAGGCGAATATAATAGAACTAGAGAGGCGTTATCGAAAGAGATTAGAGATATTTCAAACGTTGATTCACAGAAGATTAAGGTAGATAATTCCAAGAATTTTACAATTGGTAAAATTATTGGTGGCCCAGTCTCTTCTGAAAGAGAAAAATTGGAAATGATAGCCAAATCATTGAATATTGAATTTGCGGACAAAACTGACGAAGAACTTCGTTTGGTAATCAATGATCGAATGAAAAAAGATAATTAATAGGTATTTTTCTACGATAATCATTAGATATATTTATTATTCAGGATTTAAATAGAACGTACAGAAATATGTCTTCAAATGATAATGAAAAAATAAATCCATTTCAAGTTGCTTTAAAACAATTGGAAGAGGCCGCAAAAATTCTTAATCTTGATAAAGGAATGTTTGACGTGTTATCTCATCCTAAAAGAGTACTTACTGTTTCCATCCCAGTAAAGATGGACGATGGGTCCATGAGGGTATTTACCGGATATAGATCTCAACATAATGATGCAAGGGGTCCATACAAAGGGGGAATTAGATACCACCCAGATGTTACAATAGATGAAGTCAAGGCTTTATCAATGTGGATGACCTGGAAATGTGCAATCGCTGACATTCCTTATGGTGGTGGGAAAGGGGGAATAATTTGCAATCCGAAAGAAATGTCAGAAAATGAACTTGAAAGAATGACAAGAAGATTTGCATATATGATATCTGATATAATTGGTCCTCATACGGATATTCCAGCACCTGATGTCTATACTGGTGGTAAAGAAATGGCATGGATAATGGATACATACTCTGCACTTAAAGGTAATTTTGTACAGCCAGAATTAATAACAGGTAAACCTATTCCTATCGGCGGTTCTTTGGGAAGAAATGAAGCCACTGGAAGAGGACTTGCTTATACTGTAAGAGAGGCTGCTAAAGAACTTGGCATAAACATGAAGGAATCTACAATTGTTGTCCAAGGCTTCGGCAATGCGGGACAGTTTTCTTCAAAATTAGTACAAGATCAAGGGGGAAAGGTGATTGCTGCATCAGATACTCAGGGAGCTATTATCAACAGTGAAGGAATCAGCGCAGACGCATTAATGAAGCATAAAAAGGAAACTGGTTCAGTGGCAGGATTTGATGGATCTAGATCAATCTCAAATGAAGAACTATTGGAAACAGAATGTACTGTTTTAATACCTGCGGCTTTAGAAAACCAAATAACAAAGAATAATGCAGGAAAAATTAAGGCAAAAATAGTTGCTGAGGCCGCAAACGGTCCAACAACCCCAGAGGCTGACGAAGTACTCTATAAGAATGGAATTCTTGTAATACCAGATATTCTAGCAAATGGTGGAGGAGTAACAGTATCTTATTTTGAATGGTTACAAAATTTGAGAAGAGATTATTGGACTGAAGATGAAGTAAATCACAGACTTGACAAGAATATTACTAAATCATTCCATGATGTTTATGATGCACATAAGAGATATAACGTGGACATGAGAAAAGCTGCCACTTTACTTGCTATAAATAGAGTTGCAGAGGCAACAAAAATTAGAGGAATTTGGCCATAAGATATCTTTTCTTTCTTTTCTTTTTGCTAAAGCATAAGTAATTTATTCAATTTCCTTGGTTTATTTTTTTGAAAATCCATTTATTATTAAACTGATCTTATAAATAATTAAAGAAATTTAAAAAATAATTAAATAGATAGATCCTAGATGCATAAAAAAATATAATCTTTAAAAAAAGTTGTTATTCTGTCGAGAATGAGTGTCCACAAGAACAGCTTTTAGTTACGTTGGGATTATTAATCTTGAATCCAGATCCCATTAGACTATCTATATAATCTATGCTTGCCCCGTTTAGATATCTCTGACTATAATTATCGATTATGATTTTTACGCCATTTTGTTCGATCATATAATCATCTTCTTCTGCATTTTCTTCAAACCCCATTCCGTATGATAATCCGGAGCATCCTCCACCAGTTACGTAAACTCGTAAGAAAAGACTTGCCTTTTCTTCCTGCTTCATAAATTCAATAACTTTTTCTGCAGCTTTTGGGGTTACAGTTACTATTTGTGATTGCTGAGAGCTTTCCATTTTATTATTAATATCTTTTTAAAACAATATAAATTTTGCCTGATCTAAAAAAAATTAAGAATTATTGTTAGTTATTTTTGCCCATTGTGCTAAACTTCCAGCTGCTGTCACCCAGGAGATAACAGAATGATACACAGGTACGTTATTTTCCTCTATTCTTTTTGAGATTTCTTGAGTAAATGGTCCTCCGAGTGCACCTATCAAGATAGGCTTTTTCTTCTGTTTCTGAAAATCAGCAAGGATATTTACTATTGTTTCTTCCAATGGGTCGTCTTGAAAAACAAACCAGGGCATAATAATATCGACTTTGGGATCATCTAAGAATGTCTGTATAGCAAATTTATAGTCATCTGCATTAGCAGATCCTGTAACATCCAATGGATTTCCTATAACATATGTTGAAGGATAGTGTTCATGAAATTTCTTTTTACTCTCTTCACTCATCTCTGCTATCTTTAAAGATAACCTTTCAAAATGATCTATTGCTGCGATTACAGGTCCTGCTCCATTTGTTACTAATGCTACTCTATTTCCTTTCGGAATAGGTTGCCAAGTCAATGCTTTTAATGAACCAGTTAGTTCTTCATAGCTATCAACAGATATAATACCAGCTTGATCAAAAGCGCCTTTTACCACTGAATAAGAACCGCCCAGCGATCCTGTATGAGACTCTGCTTGTTTAGCACCTCGTTGTGACCTTCCGTTTTTAAAAACTACTATTGGTTTTTTCTTATCCTTTATTACGTTCTTGGCAGTATTCATAAATTTTCTGCCATCACCAAGTCCTTCTACATATAATCCGATGACAGAGGTTTTAGGGTCTTCAGAAAGATACCAGATCATATCTGCCTCATCAACATCGGAACGGTTTCCATATGAGATCATCTTACTCATTCCAAAGGAGTCAGAGGTTTCCATAAATGCTATTCCAATAGTACCACTCTGAGACAAAAATGCGACATCACCTTTTTTTGGTCGTATCATTCTTTCGTGTCCTTGGAATGCACAATCAAGTCTATTTTCTCCATTAAACATCCCGATACAATTTGGTCCTATTATCCTTACATGTAATTTAGAAGACAAATTTTTGATTTTTTGCTCAATTTCAGCTCTTTCACCACCAAGTTCCTTACCACCTCCAGAAATTATGACCATATTATGGATTCCTTTTTTGCCGCATGTTTCCAATATATCTGGGACAAATTTAAGATCAACTGTAACTATCACCAAATCAACTGGTTCGTCAATGGCGTCTAAACTTTTATACGCCTTTAGATCAAGTATATGGTCATAACCTTTTGCATTCACGGGAAAAATTTTTCCTTTATAATCATATTTTGAAAGGCTTTTGAGAACAGAATTTCCTACTTTGTTTTCCTCAGGAGAAGCGCCTATTAATGCAATTGATTTAGCATCAAAAAAGATATTCATATAGCTTGAATCTGGAACAGAATTAGAAATTGTATCTTCATTCACGTTTGTCTTTAATAGAATCTTGGCATCTACAACATAGTAATTTTGAGGATATACAATAATAGGATTAAAGTCTACGCTATCAATATATTTTGCCATATCAGTACCGAGATTACCAATTTTAACAATAGCATCACATAAAATATCCAAGTCAACAGGTTCCGATCCTCTAAATCCTTTAAGAATTTTGTTTCCTTTTAAATCATTAATCATATCCAATGCATCTTCTTTTGTAATTGGAAGTACTCTAAAGGAAATGTCCTTAAATAATTCAGTATAAATTCCTCCTAGACCTAGCATGATCACTGGTCCGAATTGAGGATCATTTTGTAATCCTACTATTAATTCGATTCCTTTAGGAACCATCTTTTCTAATAATACCCCCTTAACATCATATTCTTTTGACAGACGACCATGCATGTCTAAAAATGCTTCTTTTGTTTCCTCTTCATTTTGTAACCCAACCTTGACTCCTTGTACATCTGTTTTGTGTAAAATTTGATCAGATACTATTTTGGCGACTAGCGGAAAACCTATTTCTCTTGACTTTACTAGAGCTTCAGAATCACTAGTAACGATAGAATATTCTGGGACCTTTATACCATATTCAGATAATATGGATTTTGCTGATTCTTCTGTAATTATTTTGCTACCTTTTTGAACATTATCATCAAATATTTTTCGTACTTTTTCACTATCTACCATAGAAATACGAAAAAGCTTTAGTGTAGTTTCTAATTAACTTTACTTTTTATTCAATATTATTTGACTATGGACGAATAGATTCTTACTCATTCATTATTGTTTAACTTGTCAAGAGACTGAATAAGTATAGACCTTCTTGATTCTTCAGTCATCAATTCCCGTGTATTTTCAATCAATATTCTACATACATCCAATTTCTTTCTAATTCCAGAAACAAAGTTATCGTAAACTGCAAATGGATAGATGGCATTAAAAATCTCCTGCATCTGAATGAATAAAATTTCAGCCTCCTTATAGTTTCCCAATCTAACCTTATCATAAATCATCCGCTTTATCTCCCCAATGCTATCTAAAAACCCCAAAAGATATGATTGACTTGAAACATTCATCTCACCCAAACTAGGAAAAGATTTATTTTTTGCAATTCCTAACACTATACTGGCTTCTACCAGTTCTTGTTCTGAAATAGAGAGGTATCTTGATAGATCTTGCTTGGCATAATCTTTTAATGAAAAATATAATGCTTTTGCTTTCTCTAATTTAGATTGACTCGCTTCTAAATTATTTTGATGTACTTCTATTATTGTCTGGCTACACAGGATTATTAATTCTCGAGATTCTTTGATAAGGTGTTCTCGTCTATTTTCTATATTTTTCAATTCTTCATATACAATGTCTAATGAATTTTTAATATTCAGAGGCAGCACGTTAACGAGTCCTATTTTTCATAATAATATCTTTTGTAAATAATCTGATTTATTTCTTTAATTAAATTCGTAAACAAGGTTTTAACATGGGAATAAGAAATTAAGATTAGTTTGGGAAACATTCGAAGAAGTAGAGGATATAGCTACGAGTATCTTATTGTCAATAGACTCAACAATAGGTATTGGACAGCAAAACGACTTGGAGGTTCAAGTGTTGGCTTACCAGATATTGTTGCAGTGAATAACAACAAGGGAATTTTGTTAGCGATTGAAGCCAAATCTGGAACAGGCGATGCATTATATGTTCCAAGTGACCAAATCGAAAGATGCTTTTCAATCGCAAATATGTTTAGATATTATAAAAATAAACATGTAATTCTAGCTTTTAAATTCATGCGTAAGAAAAGAATTAAAAAAAATCATGAAAACACATATGCGAGTAGAAAACTTGTCGAATACTACAAAGTTGCTGATATTTTGGGAGGTAAGAGAAAGTTTCCACAAATTAAATGTAATTATACTGGTGAAACATTTGTAGTTGCAGAAAGTGCTTCAAAAAAATTTGAATTACCAGAATTTAAAATGCCCTTCCCCAAAAATAAATAAATATTAACAAAAAAGAGATAGATTGTAAAAATGATTATACGAGTTAATAGTCTGAAAAAAATCCAGAAAAGGGTGAAGGATGAGAAATTCCGAGAAATACCGATAACTTCAGACCAGATGTACAAAATTGAAGACGTGGGTCACAACAAGTTCGGTATGAAAAAGGTCTTAATGATGGAAAATGCAGGTTATGGAATAGCAGAATTGATATTAAAGAAATTTAAAAAAATAGACGATTTAAAAATTACAGTTGTTTGTGGGACAGGTAATAATGGTGGCGATGCCATGGTTGCATCAAGACATTTATCCATTCACTCCAGGAAACCTATAAAAATAATTGTACTTGGAGATTTAAATAAAATAAAAACAGAAGAAGCATTAACAAATTTTGAGATAATCAAGAAAATGCATAAAACCATAAGAATATATTATAAATTAGACACACAAATAAAGAATGAAATATTAGCATCTGACATAATAATTGATGGTATTTTTGGAACTGGGATAAAAGGAGATATCAAAGAACCTCAGGCACTTATAATTGATTTAATAAATAAATCTAAAGCTCATGTCATCTCTGTAGATATACCTTCAGGTTTAGACCCTGATACTGGTAACATAAATTCTAATTGCGTCAAAGCTGACAGTACTATAACTTTTCACAGAATTAAAAATGGACTTTTACATAATAAAAAATATACAGGTACAATCTATTTGAAAAAAATAGGCATTCCAATGGAAGTTGAGGGTGGAATAATATAAAATGACCTTGAAAATAGAACAAATCCAAGTAGGTCAAATGGCAAATTTTACATATCTCATTATAGATGAAGAAGAAAAGGAAATAGCAATTATTGATCCGTCATGGGATCTTGATAAGATATTTGAAATTATTAAAAGAAATTCATACAGGGTAAAATTCATTATCAATACTCATACACATTTTGATCATATTTTAGGAAATGAACAAGTTTTAGCCATTACTAATTGTCAAATTGTTCAACACGAAAATTCTATTGATAGACACGATATAGCAGTTAAAGATGGAGATAGAATAAGAGTTGGAAACATCGTTATAGATATATTGCATACACCTGGACACTCAAAAGATAGTATTTGTTTAATCGTAGACTCGAAAATAATTTTCACTGGAGACACATTGTTTGTTGGAAACTGTGGTCGTATAGATCTTCCTGGAGGCAATGTTAACGAAATGTATGACAGTCTGTTGAGAAGGATAATTAAATTAAACGACGAATTAACAGTTTACCCTGGTCATAACTATGGAATGAAGACTGTATCAACTATAGGAGAAGAAAAGAATACGAATTATGTTCTAGCTCCAAGAACTCTACAGGAGTTTATTCAATTTATGACCGGAGAAGAATAGTCTTTGGTAAAACTATTTGAAGATATAACATTAGTCAATAATAAAATCAATATAAATGATTTAAAGATTATTAATCCAATATTCGTTTGTGTAATATCACACACGGAAACTAGTAAAATTCAGGGATTGACTGTTGCAGGAGCTAACCCAAACCTGATTAAATTTACACCACCTGCAGATGCCGAATTCCTGTATTATGGTAAATGTATTTGTATTAAAGGAGTTCCAGCAACTCCAGATGGAAAACCTACACCAGCAATTATTACTAGAACTTCGTTAAATATTGCTGATATTCCTTTCATTGTAGTAGACGCAGGTGTAAAAATTAAACCAGCTATACCATTTTTTTCCTTTGATCTTAACCATGGAAACAATATAACTGAAGAAATAGCTATGAGCCTTGAAGATGTAAAGAAAGCATATTTGTATGGCAAATTACTTGGAGAACAACTTGCTAAAAATAATGATCTAGTGATCCTTGGGGAGAGTATTCCTTCTGGTACCACAACAGCATTAGGTGTAATGTTGTCTTTGGGAATTGATGCCACCTATAAAATAAGCAGCAGTATGCCAAACAACCCACATGAATTGAAAAATAAAATAATTGCATCAAGCATGGAAAGAAATAAGATTAAATTCGGAGAATTTAAAGAACAACCATTTAACGCCGTTTCTTATTTAGGTGACCCCATGATTCCATCTATTGCGGGTATAGCCACAGGAGCATTGGAAAATGGATGTAGAGTGATGTTAGCAGGAGGTACTCAGATGTGTGCGATTTTAACATTACTAAAACGTTTAGAAATAAAAACAAATAAAATCATTATTGGAACGACAAACTATATTTTGGATGATTTACAGTCGGATTTTGAAAATTTGGTCTATTCTATAGATAGAGAAATAGGAATTCTGGCTGTCGATCTACACATGAAGGAATCAAATAAACAAGGACTAAGAGCCTTTGCTGAAGGTTTTGTAAAGGAAGGAGTAGGTGCTGGAGGAACATCGATCGTAGCAATAATCAGAACAAAAGGACGGGTCAATAGTTGGACTCTCTTAAGAAATATAGAAAAAGAATATGAATCAAAAATAGAAGAGAATATAGTTATTTGAACTGTGTACAATAAGTTTTACTTTATATTAACATAAAACTATTTCCAATCAATATTTACCTGTTCTTAGAAAATATTCATCTCACAGTCACTGATTTTGCAAGATTTCTCGGATAATCAGGATTAGCATCTTTTTTTAAGGCTAAGTAATAAGAGAGTATTTGTAATGGAATAATTTCAAGAATTGGATACATCAATTCATCAATTGTAGGAAGTCTTATAAAATAATCGTAAGTGTCATTATTTTGGTTTGATATACCAATAATTTTTGCCCCTCTAGATTTCATTTCGTAAACACTATTTAATGTATCAGTAAATGTATCATCACATGGATTAATAACAATCACAATAGTGTTAGTTTCGACCAACGCTAACGGTCCATGTTTAATCTCGCCTGCAGCTATTCCCTCTGCATGAATATAGGCTAGCTCTTTGATCTTAAGTGACCCCTCCAAAGCTATAGAATAATGCAAAGATTTGCCCAGGATATAAATGTCCTGGGAAGATTTAATTTTTTCTGCTATTGTTTCAATATGTGGTTCTAATGACAATATATTTTTCATGCTATCATTAAATGTATTCATAAATTCATTAATATCTATTTTATCAGGACATAATTTTTCGACTATAGAATAAAGTATTGCTAGTTGACCTGTAAAACTTTTGGTTGCAGCCACACCTATTTCAGGACCGCAATTAATGGCAATAAAATGATCACTAAGCCTTGCAAGAGAAGATGTAGAAACATTCACAATTGAAAGGATTTTTGCATGTTTTTGTCTTGCCATTTTGACTGAATGTAAAACATCAGCAGTCTCACCACTTTGAGAGATTGCAATCAGAACTGAATTTTCATCTAAAGGACCCAACATGTATTCAAATTCACTGGACATAACTATTTCTGTTCTAATATTAGAGAACTTATTTAACAGGTATTTTGCCAATAATGCAGAATGAAAACTTGTACCACTCCCAGTAATAAAAACATTCTTCGATTCCGACATTATATCAACAAACTTAGTTATTATCTCTTTTTTAGTGCCAAATGCTTTTAGTATTGAATTTTGCTGTTCATGTATTTCTTTTATGGTATAATGAGCATATTTTCCTTTATCAAGATCACCTAATTCCCATGCGACTTGTGTAACAGGACGAGAGACTGAATTTCCATTAAAATCAAAAATATTTACATCCTGTCTATCTAGAATGACAATATCTTGATTATCAAGAAATATAGATTTGTCAGTGTATTCAAGAAACCCCAAAACATCACTAGAAATGAAGTTTCCATCTTTTCCCAACCCTACAATCAAAGGCTCATCTAGTCTTGTTCCTGCAACTAAGCCTGATCTAAAAATAGCAACAAATGCATAAGATCCTTTTAATATCTTACATGTTTCAATAATTGCTTGTTTAACATCATGTTCTTTTTTATAATGAAGTTCTATAAGATGTGCAATTACTTCGCTATCCGTTTGACTTTGAAATATATGTCCATTTGCAAGTAACTCTTCTTTTATTTGTTTATAATTTTCTATTATCCCATTATGAACAACCACAATCTGATTTTCACAATCTGTATGAGGATGTGCATTAATTTGGCTGATACCACCATGAGTTGCCCATCTGGTATGTCCAACACCTACCTGCCCTGGCATACTTCCTAATCGAAGGGATTTTTCAACTTCAATAACTTTACCAACATCTTTACGGACAAAGATTTTACTACTTTCTAAAGTCGCTATTCCAACACTATCATATCCTCTATATTCCATTCTTTTTAAGCTATCAACTAATACTGAGGCTGCAGATGACTTTCCTATATATCCAATAATCGAGCACATCTTTACTAATAACCTTAGTAAGTAGATGCTTTAAATAGTCCTTTAATGAAAAAGCAATACCGTTATAAAATATTTTGTTATGGTTGACCGTAATTTTTTTTTGGAAAAATACAAAGTATACATATATTATTATTACCGGTATAAAATAATTTATAACTGATAAAGATAAGATTGAAAAAGAAAACAATCATCTATGAACGTAATGGTAATACAATAAGTAAAAAAATTTTACTATTTGAGAACACAAAGGATATGCGAATACTATCTAATCAAGTTGCTTGGAAAATAATAGAATTATTATCTAAGAGATCCATGTACCCTGCACAAATAGCTAAGGAATTAAAATTATATGAACAAACAACCTATTATTATGTAAGAAAGCTTGTTGAAATAGGTGCCATTGAACAAACCGGAACTAGTCACATACGGGGCGGAACTGCAAGATTATATAGTATTACAAGTTCATCTTTTGGTCTAGAGCTCGATTCAGTTGAAGAGATAGAACAAACAGATATTCATCAATTCACAAAAAAGATGACTCAAAAAAATATTCCATTTTGGTTAGAAGATTACTATAAAGACAATGCATTTTGTGGTTTAATTGTCGTAGGTGCACCTGATCCACACGGTCCGTATAAATCCTCGGCTAGAGATGGACATTACGCTATTCATTTAAGTTTTTACCTAGGTACTCTGTGTGACCTTTCTTCAAACTTTATAGCAAAACTTGATGTAGATGCAAAGGCTGAAAAGGACATAGACAATAGAAATCTTATTTTGATAGGTGGTCCAGGTACAAATATAGTAACTTCTGAGTTTAATGATCATTTGCCAATTAAATTCAATGAGACTAATTATTGGTCTGGATTAACTGACAATGCAGGACGAATTTATAATATGGACAACCACGGTTTAATTGCAAAAATAAAGAATCCCTATAATCAGTATAGGAGTATTATAGTACTTGCAGGAGTCCGATCCATAGGTACAAAGGCAGCTGTAATAGCTTTAACAGATCACGGAGATAAATTGATGAAAAGATATTTACACGACGATGATTGGGCAGTAGTAGTCCAAGGTTTTGACATGAACGCAGATGGAAAAATAGACCACGTTGATATAGTTTCTTGATATATAGTTATCATGGGGATTGAGATGTAGCAGGAACAATATCCATGAATTCGTTATGTAGAATAATTTTGGATTCTTCTTCCATTTTGACAGGATATCCCGGAATATTTATGGTTCTGTCACCTATGGAAACATGGCCGTGAACCACTAACTGTCTAGCTTGATGAGGAGATTTAGTTATGGCCTTTTTCATAACAATAGTTTGTAACCTTCTTTCTAGAATATCCTCAATCTTTATATTTAATATATCATCTAACGTCGCAGATTCTCCTACAAGTCCCAATCTTTGAAGGTATGTTAAAAGTTTATTTTCTTTTTCATGTCTACTTTCAGTGGTCAGAGCCAACAGAGCACGTGCCTGATTTCGAATTCCAGCTATCTTGGTCTGCGCTTTCCATAGCTCACGCTTACTTCTAAGACCGTACGTTCCTAACAAATATAATTCTGAACTTAATTGATCTTTTGTCCAAATCTGTCGTGGTCTTTTAAAGGTTTTTCTAGATTTCTTCGGATCTCCCATTATTCACCACTCTTCTGTACTTTTTGAGCAGCCTGAGCACTCTTACGAACACCTACTGCAGTTCCTCTTCGACCTGTCGTTCTTGTATGTTGTCCTCTTACTCTCAAACCAAACATATGTCTATATCCCCTCCAACTCATTACTGTTTTCTCACGTTCAATATCATTGGATACTATAAAATCTAAATCTGATGTAATTATATGCACATTAGAACCGGTTTCCATATCCTTTCTTCTATTGAAATAAAAATGCGGTATTCCAGTTTTATTGGGATCCTTTAGCGCCATTTCAATATCTCCTAGTTCTTTATCTGTAAGAAACCCAACGCGAATATATGGATTAATATTTAATTTTTGAAGCAATACTTGGCCAAAATTATAACCTATTCCCTTTACCCTGCTCAGGGCAACAATTATTTTTTTTTCTCCTTCTATATCTTTTCCTGCAATTCTAACAATATGTTTATAGTCTGCTGATGACAATTCTAACTAAAAGGTAAATTTGGGATCCTAAATAAAAATCATACTAGACAAGAACCGCAAAAAAAATAAAATATAAAAATTACATTTAATAGGTCACTTTAAACAACCAAAATAGATATATTTCAAAATATTATTATAGAATGTATAATAATTATAAAATTACAAGCGGATCTAGCTATAATAACCATTATATTACATTTTTTTAAAGATATCATTTAAAATGGCTAAAAACAATTGTGGAAAAACTGAATACAATCTGTATGATGATAAAACAAACTACGGGAGTTATCTTGAATTACTTGAATTGGCAATCGAGAATCATTGATTATCAAATTCAAATTTCTGGTAATAAATATTATTATGATCCGCAAGCTACCTGATAATGTTTAAATTTTGTCTTTAATAGGAAGAAATCTGTTGGATTTTAAAGAGATAAAGAAATTAGTATCTGACTCTTATTCGTCTCAACCCCAATATAATGAAATAATGCCAGGAGTTCCAGAAGAATATAACAAGATAAAAACCCTGAGGGAACTGCTATTAATAAACTACAAACATGCGACAGTAGATAAACAGATTAGAGGCAATTTAATTAGATTTCTCAGGAAAGAAGAAAATCCGTTCAAGGGAATAATCGGTTATGAAGACGATGTAATCCCGGCAATAAACAGAGCGATCCTTTCAGGTCATGACATATTACTTGTAGGACAAATCGGACAAGCAAAAACTAAACTAGCTGAAGCAATATCAAAAAACTTACTTTCACATATTCCAATAGTTAGAGGTTCAATAACAAATGATATTCCCACTACGATTCCGCAACCAGATCTTATTTCCTTGTTGGAGGATAAAGAAGTATCTCATTATGTACCTAAATTTACTGTTTCAAAGGAAACTGAAGAAATTATTCGTAGTAATGGACTTGCTACTAAAATCGAGTGGATTAGTGGAAGGGATAGATATAGGTATATTTTAGCTACACCTGACATATCTGTAAAAGATTTAGTAGGACAAATTGATGCTATCAAAATTGCTAAAAAAGGTGTAGAGATATACAATATTGAGTCATATTCCCCAGGACAATTATTACAAGCAAGACATGGTATTTTATGCATCGACGAATTACCTGTATTAGATCCGAGAAAACAAGTTGCTTTGCTAAGTATTCTTCAGGAAGGAAAATTTACGACTGGTTCATACCCTGTGTTTTTTGAACCCGACTTAAAAATAATAGCAACATCCAATCCAATTGATTATACCCACTCTGGAAAAATAATTGAACCCTTATTTGATAGATTACGTAGTCACATCGAGACACGATATCCACAAAAAATCATTGATGAAATGCTGATAATTGTTCAAGAGATCAGATCAGATAACCCAGAAAACATCATATTACCTATTTTCATACTTAAGACGATAGCATTAATCACCAGCATGGCTAGAAAACATGGAGATATCAATCAGGATAAAGGAGTAAGTGTGAGGATGTCAGTACATTCTACCGAAGTTATTATCGCAGAAGCAGAAAGAATTAGGTCTATAATATTCGGAGTTAAAGCTGTGCCAAGATTTTCAGATATCCACGGTATCTATCAGACCTCAAAATTTGAGTTATCTGAACTGGAAGATAACAATCAAAACAGAATAGATACATTAAATAAAATTATTTCAAATTCAATCAACATGATTTCAAAAGAATACATAGACAGTATAAGTTCAGAACAGATAAAATTAATAAAAGAGGAATTTCAAAAGAATAAGAAATTTGTTGTATCGCAAAAATTTATTGGAACCAGAGGTTCTGATGTAATAGAAAATAGCTATGAGAATCAATTAAGAAATTTTCCAATGTTAGCTGAGGCGATAGACAAAATATCAAATAGTTTGGAAAAAGAAAAAGATGATTTTGTTAACCGGATAAAGAAGAATGAAATTGTATTAAATGGATTATTATTTTCCGATTATAAAGATTTAGAATATAAATCATCAATCATTGAACTTGTTCTGGAAGGTTTAAGAAATTTGGATAATCCTATATTAGATAGGAAAGAAAAAGATATCTATGAATATAAAACATAACATCTCCAGAGATTTTGTTTACATTCCTTATGAACACAAATTACGAGATAGGAAAACAAATGAGGAAAAAGAAGATGACCAAAATATCTCCAATGAACTGCACAACGAAATACTTAAAACAATAGCGAGAGAAGTCATAAAGGAAAGGACCCCTACGTTAGAGGAAGTAGAATCAACATTACAGGAATTAATAAGAAGGAAAAAATTGGAAAATAATATTCCCGACGTAGATCAATACAATACTAACAGGTACGAATCCCATGTAAAAAAGACAGAGGAAAAAAAACAAGTTCCTGTAATTACTCGCCTTATTAAAAAGGGATATTTGAAGGATTCAAAAAAATGGTTGAGCAGTAAAGGATTTACAATTATAGGAGGAAAAATATTGCAAGATGTTTTGAATGAATTAAAAAATGGAGATATTGGTTTACATGAAACTAAGAATCTTGGAAACGGTACAATCATTTTGGATACTACAAAAAGATATGAAATTGGCGATGACATTAAACTTATTGATGTTCCAAAATCCTTATTGAACTCTATTCAAAGACTTGCAAAAGATAAAAACCATATAAAAATTCCTCTAGAATTGAAGATTGAAGATTTTGAAGAATATGAAACAATGAGGGATGTAAGAGTAGCTGTTGTTTACTGTATTGATCTTAGTTCAACTATGAGATATTCTACTTTATATGGAAATTTGAGTAGAATCGAAGCTGCCAAGAAAGCTTTATGGACACTATATCTGCTTAACAGAAAATATTTTCCATCAGATATTATTGACATTATAGGTTTTGGAGCTCTTGCTTCCAAAATTAAACCGTTAGATATTCCCTACCTCAAGACATTTGAACCTGGAACTGATTTTCTTCACTATACCAATTATCAGGCAGCTTTAAGACTAGCAAAAAAAATTTTAGATAAAAAGCCAGTTCAAAACAAGAGAATAGTACTGATTACTGATGGTCACCCCAGTGCATGCTTTATTGATAGTGAAAGTGAGCAAGAAAAAATATTATCTCTGAGACCATATTCGCATTTTTACGTGCCAGATAAGGATCTAATAAATTCTATAAAACAAACTCACGACATGAGTCTGGACCTAAATGCTAGAGAATTAGTATATTTGTGTTATAGATATAGACAAGTTGACCAATTTATAGGCGAACGAACAATCATGGAAGCAAGAAGATGTAAAAAATTAGGAACACAGATAGATACAATAATGATAAGTGAGGAAGATTCACTATTGAATTATGTAAATGAAATGGAAAAGTATGTTAATGGCAGATCTTATTACATAAATCCAGACTCAATAGACAAAATATTACTAACAGATTACATAAGTAATAAAAAAATGATTCTACGTTCAGGAAGAAATTGATTTTATAAATCACAGTTTAATTTATAAATTAAACGACATCTAGTAAAATAAGATGAGTGAGCTGACAGAAGTAGTCAAATATCTAGATTGGAATGGATCGATCGATATTTTACATAGAGCTAGTCAACTAAAGCTATTCGCTTTAATAATTGGTCCAAAAGGAACGGGAAAAACTTCTCTAGTAAGAAAATTTGCAGAAGAGACAGGAAAAAAGGTTTTTTCTGTGAATTTTAGCTTAAGAACAAGAGAATCTCATCTCATTGGAACTAAAACCATCGAAAAAGGAGAAATCAGCTTTATTGAAGGGGTTTTGGTAAAATCAATGAGGGAAGGAGGAATACTTTATCTTGACGAGTTAAATGCAGCTGAACCCGATATGCTTTTAAGATTAGATGAGGCACTCGACGATAGAAGACAGTTAATATTAAAAGAGGCAGAAGGACAAATAATCCATGCTAATGAAGATTGGTTCGTGATCGCCACCATTAATCCGTTGTCTCATATTGGAACAAAAGAGCTGCCTCCACAATTATTAAGTAGATTTCCTATTAGGTTAAACATGGATTATCCGCCTGAAGATATAGAACTCGAGATTATAAAACAGCATATACAGATAGATAATGAACATATGGTGCCAGTTGAACGTGCAGTTAAATTAGCTAGAATACTAAGGGAAGCAGCGGCGGTTGAAGAATTGTATTATGGTCCGAGTCTTAGAGAAACAATAGCATTCACTAAATTAATTAACATAGGAACCGAACCAAAATTATCTGCAGAGATAGTTTTTGCCAATGCATATAATCAATGGGGAGAAGTAGAATTTAGGAAAGTCATGGACATGATAACATCGATATTTGGGTGATATAGAGGAGACTAAAAATACTATTTACTATTTTTTATTATTACTGATTTAAATTTACTTTTAAGTATCTAAAATCATCATGAATTTGGTATAACTAACATATTCTCTATTTACATTACTAAACTTATATCTATTTTTAGAAACAAAAACAATTTATTTTCAAATATCTTTCTAATAATCCTTTAAACTCTAAATAATTTGTTGATAATGATAAACGATTACTCACAATAAAACTGGGGTTATTTTATACGCTGGATCATTCGTGGGGATTTGGATTTATCATCTCCATCTTTTACTATTTGTGCAAAGGTGCAAAGGCACAACCTTATGAAGATGATTTTGTTTATGACAATAATCAAGAAACACTAAGGTATAAATTTCCATCAAATGAGAACGAACGGTAATGAATGGGCTTATTTTCTGAATACCGATAAGATTCTTGCAAATGTCTGTGGAAACATAAATCTGAACCCATAGATAGATGTCGACGCAGAAGACCAGACATGTGAGAATGCTTTACAGTTCTAATCCAAATACATATTAAATCCCTAGCTCTTGTTGAAGCACAATGACTATTAGTATTATACGATTGCCTAGCCTCAACTGAGAACAGTAAAGAAGAAACTATAGATGTAAGAAGTGTACTACAAACTAGTTCCGTTATAACCAAAGACGGTTTGTATAAGTATTCAATGTTTGATAGACATGGAAATAATTAATCTACTCTCTTCATCACCAGTCTAAAATTTTATCTCTTTTATTTTTTTTATGAACTGATAATAAAAGAATATTCAAAATCAACAAAATTTTTATAATCAATCCTATATTTTTCTAGTTGACACGGTTAAAAATATCAAAAATAATGATTACATATTAATGAATTCAGCTTCGGCGAATTCTATATTGTTAGATATATCTACTTTCTTAGCAAGAAGATGGTCTGATAATCCAAAGGTTATTGTTTCTTTATCAGATGACAAACAACCATATACGGATATAGACCGACAACAGATCTTTCTTCCTAAACTAAATTACTTTCATGGTGAAGAATTTGATAGGTATAGGCAATGGAGAGTAACTCTTTGGTACGAGGCGATGAAGATAAAATATTGTACAAAAGTTAAGGCATCAAGTAAAGAACATGCTTATGGTTTTATTCTTAGTTGTCTAGAAACAAAAAGAGTTGAAATATTGGGACTTGAAATATGGCAAGGAATGACTAATGAAATAATTTTCTACGAAGCCATGTCATGGATAACAAAACCTTTATTAAACACTATTTATGGCAGACACAAATTAATTGAAGCTTTTTCACAATATTTTCTGACAGGATATATGAAGGGCGAATTATTTGGTAATGAATTTGAGAGAGTAAAAAATGCTGCAGACTATGCGAATCAATGCATCAAGGACGCTATTGAGGGAAGAAGGGGAACGGAGTGGATATATGGCCAAGTAAAAGAAATTATTAAAAGATTACAAATAGATCCGTTATTGTCCATTCCAATAACCTCCCCAAGATCAAAAATAGGTATGGGTATGACAAAATCAGAACTTGTAAAACAGATAGAAAAAATCGTGAAATCAAAGCTAATGAATAAGGAATTTGATAAAGCGGTTAAAGAAATAATTCAAGCAAATGATGTAATAAAAGAATACGAAACTCTCATAAAGGAAAGTAAAAAATCAGAAACTAAAGGATATGATAGTTTAGAAAACTTTGACATAAGCATACCAAGTAAAACAGATGTAAATGAATCAGAAATATACGATGTAGAATTGATTCAGAAAATAAAATCTGCGTTTAGGGACTGGAAATCTGGTTGGATAGAAGTTCACGAAGATAAAGGAGAAGAATTAGATGTAGAAACATATTTAGATTCTCACCATAAACCTTTCATTACAGATCATAAAATTTCAATTAGAACAAGAGTTGTAATTTTACTTGATCATTCAAGCAGTATTGAGGATGTCGAATTAAAATACAAACAAGCCACAGTTGCATTATGTGAAGCATTGGACTATTTAGGTATTGAATTTTCTGTATTTGCATTTAGTACCGAATTGAAAAGGGTAAAATGTTGGCTTATAAAACCTCCAAGGGTCCCATGGTCTATATCTAACGCAAGAAGATTAGTTCAAATTAGAGCGAGTGGAGGTACACCGTTAGCTGAGATCTATTCAATTTTATTGCGATTTATTAGATCCTTCAAACCAAACATAATGATCACGCTAACAGACGGTGAACCTTCAAACTACGAAGCAGTTAAGGAGATGGTATTGAAATATAGAAGCATGTCTATCCATATGGCTGCTCTAGGGGTTGGCAAAGATATGAACGATCTAATAAATATTGGTCACAATTTAAAATATTTGAATTATAATAAGACATTAGCTACTAGAGTTGAGGATATTCCAAAGAAAGTAATTAATTTACTTAAGATATAAATAAAATGAGATAATTTTCACCTAATAATCTTTTTCTGCAAATTTTCCCAATCAGAGAGAAAAATCTTAAGACCTTTATCGGTTAGAGGATGTGAAAGCATTTTCCCTAAGATTTCAGGTGGCAAAGTAACCACATCAGCTCCAATTTTTGCAGATTCAATCACATGAATTGGATGTCGTATACTTGCAACAAGAATTTTGGATTCGTATTGATAATTTTTAAAAATTTGATGTATTTCTTTAATGATAGCCATGCCTTCTTGACCAGAATCATCTATTCTACCAATAAAAGGACTGACATAAGATGCGCCGGCCTTGGCCGCTAGAATAGCTTGACTAGCTGAAAAAACCAAAGTGACATTGGTCTTTATACCGATGTCAGTTAATTGCTTTACAGCCTTCAATCCTGCAGGAATCATTGGAATTTTTACTATGACGTTAGAACCATATTTTTTCAGATTGTGAGCCTCTTCAATCATTTGTTCCGTTTCTGTTGCTATCACTTCTAGATTAACTGGACCTTTAACGATATTTACTATCTCATGCATTATATCTTCTGGATTACCATCTTCTTTAGAAAGTAGAGTAGGATTGGTTGTGATGCCATCAACCATGCCCATTTCATTATAATGACGTATAGATTTTAAATTAGCAGTATCAAGAAAGATTTCCATTTTTAATTCTATACAGAGTAGATAGAACATGCTGTTCTATTTCTTTTTCGGTTAATCCATACTTTTCCAGCAAGAGATTTAATTCTGAATCTCGTGCAGATTCTCCAAATATATCTTTTATCCCAAGACGTTTAACATAACAAGGATATTCTTCAGAACATATTTCAGTAACTGCACTGCCAAGTCCTCCAATGTAATTATGTTCTTCAATGGTGATGATATATCCAGTTTCCTTAGCAGCTGCAATCACAAGACCACGATCAATAGGTTTTATTGAATAGCAATCTATAACTCTACAAGAAATACCATGATTTTTTTTCAGATTATCGGCTGCTTGTAATGATTTGTATACCATTAATCCGCAACTAATTATAGTCATATCTGAACCCTCACGTAGAATATTTCCTTTTCCTATCTTAAAGTCAGAATCATTTTCTTCATAAAGAATTTCACTAGAAGGTCTAGCAAGTCTTATATAGAAAGGTCCTGGAATGTCAACAATGTTTTTAATAAGTCTTGTAACAGATACTGCATCTGAAGGTATTATTACTTTCATGTTAGGTATGGATCTCATGATTGCAATATCTTCTATCTGTTGATGGGAAGCTCCATCTGGACCTACAGTTAAACCTGCATGAGATACAACTAACTTTACATTTAGGTCAGGATAACATATAGCATTTCTTATTTGATCTAGACATCTCCCAGGTAAGAAAGCAGCGTAGGTACTTGCGAATGCAATTTTCCCAGTCATTGCCAAGCCTGCAGCGATAGAAACTAGATTAGCTTCTGCTATTCCGATGTTGAAAAATCTTTCTGGGAATTTATCTCCAAATTTTTTCGTTTTAAGTGAATCAGTAGTGTCAGCGCCAACACATACAATGTTTTTGTTAATCATACCTAATTCAGCTAATGTGTTCCCATAAGCTGACCTCATATCTGCAAACTTTACACTAGAGTTCATTTATTTCATCCTCTATACCAAGTTCATTTGCAAGTGGTATCAAGATATGTTTACGTGCAATTAACCAATCTTTTCTTATATTATAATCATCCGCTTTGCGTAAAAGATTTCTTTCCAAGGTAACATTAGTTTTATGTCTCAATTGTATTATAGCTGAATTAATATCACTATTTGAAAATACTGCACTTCCGGCTACCATGATTCTAGCTCCTGCATCATAAACTTGCTGAACAGTAGATGCATCTATTCCCCCATCAGCCTCGATATATCCCTTGAATCCATGATTTTTTAAGATCTTATTTAAATTGAAAATCTTCGATGTAGTTTCCGGAATAAATTTTTGTCCTGAAAACCCAGGATGAACTGACATTATTATTATTACATCAATGGAATTTAGAATAGGAAATACCCATTTTGGAAAGGTAGTTTCTGGATTTATAGCAATACCAAAGCTAATTCCATGAGACAATACTTTGTCTCTTATGCAGATAAACTGCTCTTCATTGCATGTTTCGGGGTGGACTGTAATAATATCACATGACGCATCGATATATTCATGAATGTATTCGTAAGGATTTTCAATCATAAGATGGGTGTCAAATGGGAGATTGGTTATAGGTCTTAATTTTTTTATGGTATCGGCTAAGAAGGTGGTATTTGGAACGAATTTACCGTCCATTACATCCAGATGAATCATATCAGCCCCAGCACGTTCGGCTTTTCTTATCTTTTCTTCATAATTTTCCTTTTCACCAGCGATTATTGATGGAGATATCATATATTCGCCTTCCAATTCTTGTATTAATAGTGGACTTTGTTTATGATGTGGTGCTCTGCCATGCCATTGAGGGTTATTTGCCATATGTTTAATTCCATTACCTTTGATCGTGTTTGCAATTATAATGGTAGGTTTGTCCTTGATTTGACCAGCTTTATTTAATGCATCCATTATTTGTTCTATCTTATGACCATTGATTTCTATTACATTCCAATTAAACGCTAGCCATTTATCACGCACAGGATCTATTGGCATAATATCTTCTGTAAATCCATCTTGCTGGATCCTATTTCGATCTAGGAACACAACTAGATTATCAAGTTTAAATTTAGGCGCAGTCATTGCAGCTTCCCATATCTGACCCTCATTGGTCTCTCCATCTCCTAATAGAACATAAACACGGTTTTTTTTGTTATCGATAATATTAGATAAAGCAATTCCTATTGATACAGAAAGTCCTATACCTTCAGAACCTGCAGAATATTCTACACCAGGTAGAGAATGATTCTCGAGGTATTTAGAGTATCTAACTGGATGACCTTGCAGTCTTGAACCGAATTTTCTTAGATTTTTCATTTCGTCAGTTGGAAAATATCCAGCAACTGCCAATGTTGCGTAGAAGCCAGGTGCAGAATGACCTTTGGAATTGATAAAATAATCTCGACCTGACCATTCAGGATTTGAAGGATCGTGTTTCAATATTCTAAAATACAACACGCCCATTATCTCGGCTGCAGAAAAGGATGCGCCTGGGTGACCCGACCCTGCTTCCGCTATTCCTTTGATAGCATTTATCCTTATTTCACGGATTTTTGCTTTCATATCCAAATAACGCATGCTAAATCCCATAAGCTAACCTTCAAACCACTTGAGTGGAATATTGGAACAAAATAACACGGTAGATAAAAATCTAGCTGGTTCATTAGTAATAAATATGCAGTCCTATTTTACAAACAGGAAAAATAATTCAATAGTTTAAAATATTCTAATTAGGAATTCAAAAGGGATGTTAAGAATAAGAGCAGATGAAACAAAAATAGAAAAAAAAAATTCGCAAGTATTGGTCATAGGTTATTTTGAAGATGAAGATTATTCCCAGTTATTTCATAGTCTAAATAAGGAAATAGTAAAGGCAGGAAGACACTTTCTTGATAAATATAGTTCAAAATTTGGGTGTATGTCTGAATTAAATACATTATCAAGAATGCCAGCTCAAAATATTTTATTTGTTGGATTGGCAAAAAAAACCGATTTTAATGCAGAAAAAGCAAGAATAATTTCAGGAAAAATAGTACAATATTTAAAGGAATTTGATATAAAAGAATTTTCAATTGTTCCTTTTGATTTTTCCGACGAAATAATAGAGGCAATTACCGAGGGAATAATTCTATCTTCGTATTCCTTTGATAAATATAAAACAAAGAGCGAAAAAAATCATCTTCATACGGTAGCAATACTTTGTAATTCAAAGTCCAAACATTTTCAAACGATTATTGATAGAGCTTCGATAATTTCAGAAACAGTGAATTTTGCTAGAGATATAAGTAATTTACCGCCTAACGAATGTACCCCTGAGTATCTAGCAAAAATTGCAATAAATATTAACAAAAAAGCAATTGAAACAAAAATTATTGACTTAAAGAAAATGAAATTACTTGGATTGAATGGAATAACATCTGTAGGAAGAGGAAGTAAAAATCAACCAAAACTAATCATAATGGAGTATCATGGAAACAAAAATAATGAAAATCCAATTTTACTTGTAGGCAAGGCTGTAACATTTGATTCTGGAGGGATATCTATTAAACCTAGCGAACGGATGGAGGAGATGAAATTTGACAAATGTGGTGGAGTGAATATTATTGCCATTATGAAAGCATTATCAATACTAAAACCCAACATCTATGTAATAGGAATAGTTCCGTCCGTGGAAAATATGCCATCAGATTCTTCATACAAACCGAGTGACATTATTGAAATGCATAATGAAAAGAAAGTAGAAGTATTAAATACTGACGCCGAAGGCAGATTGATTCTTGCTGATGCGTTATCTTATGGGATAAGTACATACAAGCCAAAATTGGCAATTGATATGGCTACACTGACAGGAGCATGTGTAATCGCATTAGGATCAAATGTTGCTGGAATAATAGGTACTAATTCAGAGTTAATTAAAAAGATTATCGACCATTCCAATAATACCGATGAGAAATTGTGGGAATTACCTTTATTTGAGGAATTTCATGAACAGATAAAAAGTAATTCTGCAGATATAAAAAATATGGGCGGAAGATCTGGAGGAGCAATAACCGCAGCTGCATTTTTATCGAATTTTGTAGGTGATGTGCCATGGGCACATATTGATATTGCAGGAACTGCATGGAATCAAGAAGGAACATTGTCTAAATCATATAATCCAAAAGGAGCCACAGGTTTCGGAATAAGAACTATTATTAAATTCCTACTAGTGAATATGAAGTAATAATATCTTAAAAATGCAAAATACCCATTTAGTATGAAATATTGACACATATATCTAGAACGCCAGCACTGCCTTTTCCCAACCACTCACGTAGGTCAGTATTAGGCAGCGACGACAGGTTTGACTTCCGGGTTCGGTATGGGACCGGGTCGCGCCCTGCCACTATGACCGGCTATAAATAGCAACTATTATGTTTAATTTAATCTTTTTTAATATTCGTAGACCATTAGAAATTAGAAAACAATCAACCTAAACCTAGCAAGAGATATAATACATATCGCAAAAAATAAAAGTGAAGAAAGTTGAATGATGCATCTTCTAGAGTAGCCGTATTGGATGAAGAATTATGCAAACCCAAGAAATGTGGATTAGAATGCATAATCTATTGTCCTATTAATAAAACAGGAGGAGAATGTATTATTCAGAGACCAGGTGATGGCAAGGCGGTAATTTCAGAAGATCTATGTACTGGATGTGGAATATGTGTAAAGAAATGTCCATTCGAAGCAATAGTTATAGTAAATTTACCAAAAGAACTAGGAGAACATAAGATCCATCAATATGGAATTAATTCATTCAGATTATATCATTTACCAACTCCCAAAAAGGGATCTGTAGTAGGTTTGCTTGGAAGGAACGGAATGGGTAAATCTACCATAATAAACATATTATCCGGTAACTTGAAACCCAATTTTGGAGAATATAATGAAAAGATTCAGTGGAATAACGTGATTGAAAATTTTCATGGAAATGAATTGAAGGCATATTTTGAAAATTTAGCAAATGGAAATCTGAAACTATCTATAAAACCTCAATTAGTGTATAAAATACCTAAATTTTTCAATGGAACCGCAAAAGAAATGCTAAAAAAATTTGACGAGTTAGATATGTTTGATCTAATATCCGAAGAATTAGGATTGAAGAATTCATTGAGTAAAAATGTTAGCGAATTAAGTGGCGGAGAATTACAGAGGTTAGCTGTGGCAGTTACCACAATAAAAGATGCAGATTATTATTTTTTTGATGAGCCTTCTTCTTATAATGACATATATCAGAGATTGGCGGTAGCTAAAGTAATTCAGAGTTTAGCAAAAAGAGGAAAAAGTGTTATGGTCATTGAACATGATCTTACATTATTAGATTATTTGTCTGATTATATTCATATATTATATGGGGAACCTGGAGCTTATGGAATAGTGTCTAGTTTGCAGTCTACTAAAGTGGGAATAAACAATTTTCTTGATGGATTTATTCCTTCTGAAAATGTACGATTTAGAGAAAAAAAATTTAGGTTTGATTCTTTTAGTCCAACGGAAGATTTATTACAAAATACCATTGTTACTCAATATTCTAATTTAATAAAAAGATTTGATTCCTTTATGGTTAAAATCAGATCTGGACGGATAAGAAAGGGAGAGGTAATTGGAGTTACAGGTGCTAATGCACTAGGGAAAACAACCTTTATGAAGATAATGGCAGGTATAGAAAAAACTGATGAGGGAGTCGTAGAGATTAATCCTAGAATATCATATAAACCACAATATATAAGTCAGGATTATGACGGTGATGTTAAGTCATTATTATATTCTCGTTACCAAAATGTGATCGAGGGAAGTTCTGTTGAAGAACAGATAATTATTCCTATGGGTATAAAAAAATTATATGAGAAAAATTTTAAAAATTTAAGCGGAGGAGAACTACAGAAAGTAGCGATCACTGCTACTTTAATGCAAGATGCTGAAATTTATGCATTTGATGAACCATCTGCTTTCATAGATATAGAAGAAAGAATAGCGTTGGCAAAATTTATTCAAAGATTTGTAAGGGCACAAAATAAATCAGCTATAATTATTGACCACGATATGCAATTGATAGATATTGTTTCCGATACATTAATAATCTTTGAAGGGATTCCAGGAATAGAAGGTTACGCTTCTGAACCGATGTCTAAAGTAAAAGGGATGAACCAGTTCCTAAAAAATCTATCAATTACTTATAGAAGAGATGATAGTACAGGAAGACCTAGGATAAACAAGGATATGAGTAGACTCGACAAAGTTCAAAAAGGATCAGGAGAGTATTACTATTTAAATAGATAAAAAATATGCCACGTATGCTTAAAGAAACATTAAAAGATATTTTGACAATTGACGAAATTACTAAAGTATATTCATCTTTTGATATTATTGGAGATATTGTTATTATTAAGATTCCAGACATTCTTCTTTCCAAGAAAGAAATAATCGCAAATACGTTATTGAAAAAGATCAAATCCGTAAACACGGTATTTCAACAAATATCACCAGTACAAGGTGACTATCGAATAAGGCAATTAGAATTTTTGGCAGGAGAAGAGAAAACCATTACAGAATACAAGGAACATGGATGTATTTTCAAGGTAGATGTTTCAAAAACATATTTTTCACCACGTTTATCAACAGAAAGACTGAGGATTTCTAGATTAATAAAAGATAAAGAAGTGATAGTAAATATGTTTGGAGGTATTGGTACATATTCTATAATACTGGCTAAAAAAACAAATTGCACAGTACATACTATTGATTCAAATCCTACTGCTACAGAACTTTGTTTAGCTAATACTAAATTGAATAGGGTTGAAAATAGAGTTATTCCGATTCTTGGAGATGTAGCTGAAGTAATACCAAATAAACTAGCAGGTATCGCTACAAGAGTTCTAATGCCTCTTCCAGAGAGAGCTTTTGAATTTATTGATTTAGCAATTTTAGCACTTAAAAACAAGAAGGGAATAATTCACTTTTTTGCTCATATAAAATCCCATAATAAATTATGCTCACTAGAAGAAGGTAAAAAATATAGTAATAATGTGTTTGGATCTTATAACAGTAGAATTGTTTCGTGCAGAGTAGTAAGAGAAGTAGGTCCTAGAATTTACCAAATCGTGACTGATATAGAGTTATTTTAATTTTTTTGGATCTAGTTATCAGGTAATTCGGTATTTTGAGTTGAGGATACCATAGTATAACCTATCCAAACAAATACAGTAATAACTACACCAACTGTAGCTGTGATGGTAAGTTTAATTATTAATAGATCCAGATGAGAGGAAAATAACAAATAAACATATATGAAAAATAACAACGAAGGAACAGTCAAAAGAAAGATTCCTGTAGTTTTATTACCTTTCATTCTTATAAAAGAACCACATTGAGATAATATATATATCTCTAACTAAGGTCTCGTGACATCAAATAAGCATCTTCACCATCTCGATAATATGAACTAAGTCTGGATTTAATCATAAAGCCAATATCTTGATATAATTTAACTGCTATTTCGTTACTCACTCTTACTTCCAAATAAATTTCATCACTCTTTCTCCTAAGAATTCCGTTAATTCCTTCCAACATTAACGCTTTTCCTATTCCTTTTCCTCTATGTTCCTCCAATACAGCAATTGATACAACATGTCCTTTTTTTACAAAACCAAGCTTACGAAAATTCGAAAAACCAAATTCTATTTTGCACATGATATAGCCCACAATCTGATTTTTAAATTCTGCAACAATGAAAGCTTCAGGTAATTCTGTCAAAATTGAGCTAAAAAAATAATCAGAATAATGTTCTGGAAGTGTCCTAAGATTTATGTTTATCACAAATTCAAGGTCTTTCGCTTCACAGTGACGAATAATATAGTCACCAATATTTCTGAGTACAGATTGCAAATGTATTATGAGTAATTTTGATAAAGTATATAACTTTATATAGACAGTAAATTAAAAAATGAATCGATAAAATGACATCTTATACAGATTACATGTTTCTATGTTCTACACATAAAAGAATTCTTTAATATCAATTTATCATCTATTTCCGAAGCAATGTACTATCTGGATCGGGACAAACTATGATTTTACTATTCCTGCCATATTTTGACAAGAAATTCTCCAGAACTTCCTTAACATTGTTAAAGGATGTAAGACCAAGTTTTTTACGTGTATAATAAAAAGGTAGTGACGAAACAATTCCAAGATTATACTCTTCCCGTAAACATTTAAGAAATAGTAGATGTTCCAGTCCATTTATATAATTACCTTTTTTGATTTCATTCATGGATAGCCTTCCCTCGATATACATTTTTAATGCTCCTTCCCCAATACCGCCGCTACTTTCAGATAACAGTACAGCGGATCCATTTTTTCTAAGTAAGGGTATAATATTCCAGAGAAAATTCAATGAATTGGTTAGAGTGAGATGATTCTCATATTCATATCCTGAGCTAGCAATGATTGCCCTATTTTCTCCATCATATAATGTGACCATGGAATTTAAGCTTGAAATAGAATCCTGAAAACTAGAGATAGTATTACCATAATGAATACCCACGATACCTGAATTATAGGAAACCAGATCTATTGAGTATATATTTAATTTATTACAAAATTCTAAAGCCATTTTAAGTGGTTCGCCGACTTCACCTGGTTTTGGAAATTCCATTGAAGAAGATGAAAAAAGTTGATTCATCAAATTATTGCCTGAATTTCTCATTAGAATAGAAGGAGTTCCATGGAATCCAAACAATGGATCGTGATATACTCTGGAAATAAAAACAACCTGATTATATTTTTTAATTTTGTCAAGGAGATCCTGTTTTTCTATTTGTATAATTGGTTTTTTGTAATTAGAAAAATAAGTTCTAATTAGCTGAAATATTATTGGATAAGTGCCAATTTCTATCTCAAAATCTGGATTAGAATTAGAGATGTCAACCAATAATGAGAGTATTTTTATTACCGCTTTAGAACCCGATAAAGGAAAGAATAGAGTTTTTTTTAAAAAATTGATATTTGTCAGAAAATTATATAAATATTCTTTAGCGAAAATCTGTGGTGTAGGTACAAAGTGACTTAAATTTTCTTGTTTGATATCAAGAACTACGTTGGTAGTTCCGTAGCCAAGCCATATCTCGGGCATAACGAATTATCTAAAAGAGTTAAAATAAATCTCTTTCACATTAAGATTGAAATGGAAGATTTTCGAATTAATTTTGCAACCTTCTTAATCCAGTCTAATTCGCTCAAATTCGGTAAATTTAGACTTTCTAGCGGATTAGATAGTAGTTATTACGTAGACCTCAGAAATATACAGAGTCATCCATCAATCTTTCATCAAACGATAATTTCTTTAAGAGACAAGATAATAGACGATAGATTGGAATTTGACTGTTTAGCTACAGTTCCAACATCAGGTTTAGTATTTACATCTGCATTAGCGTATGAAATCTTCAGACCTCTAATATACATAAGAAAGGAGTCAAAAGGTTACGGAGTTAACAATTTAATTGAAGGAAAATTGCAAGAGAATCAGAATGTCTTACTAATAGATGATGTAATTACAACAGGACAGTCCTTAAAACATGCAATAAAGGTAATCAGAAATAATGGTGCAAAAGTGAACAATGTATTATCAATACTTTTTAGGGGAAATAATGAAATAATCGATAAATACACGCAAATAGATATTGACCTAAAGTTTTTAATAACGATGACAGAAATTTCAGATATCCTTTATTCTAGAAATTTAATAGACAGAGAAAAAAGAGAAGAGCTTAAAAAATAAAAACGGCTTAAAGGATCATCCCTCATAAATCATCAAGTTCTTCTCTTCAAGTAACGTATGCAAATTATGAACAGCTCGATAAACTTCGGCTTCTTTTTTAGCCCCAGTGCACACTAATTTACCACTGGCAAACAGGAGTATAACGGTCTTTGGATCCAACATTCTGTGAATTAGTCCAGGAAATTGTTCAGGTTCATACATACTTCGTGGAAGTACACGGGCAGCGAGTTCTAAGTGGATTTTACCTCCTAGACTAGCTGATGCTACGATATTTTGAATTTCTATAATAGGCTCATTTTCTATGTTAATACTTCCTTTTTTTAACTTTTGTACAACACTCTTTACTGCTTTGATAGCTTGATCTTCAGATTTAGCCCCAGTACAAACCATCTTTCCAGAGCTAAAGATCAAAGTGGCCGTTTTTGGTGATTTTAATCTAAAAACTAGTCCCGGAAATTGGTCAGGATGATATTCTACATCCGGAAATATCTGAGTTATTTGGTTTAAATTGACAGTTTGATTAATTGTAGCAGACGCAACAACATTTTCGATACTTACAATGGGTTTTGTTTGCGGCATATTGGTATGCTTTCTGTAGACTATATAAATATATTATATAAACTTATACTAAAAAACGGAGTCTACTCATCATAAAAAGCAATTAATATATTTAGATATTGGAATCAACATTATAAAATGTCGTTTAGAATTGATAGAGATTCCTTAGGTGAAATTGAAGTTCCTATAGATTCATACTATGGTCCTTTTACTTCTAGAGCATTAAAACAATACAAAGTTAGTGGGCAAAAATCGCATGTTAACTTGGTAAAAGCTTTTGCCATGATTAAACGGTCTGCAGCGATAGCAAATATGGAATTGGATATTTTGGATAGAAAGATAGCACAAGCAATAATTCAGGCTTGTGACGAGATTTTATCAGGAAGACATATAGAGGAATTTGTGATAGAATCGATTAATTCTGGAGCTGGAACAGCTTTTAATATGAATTCAAACGAGGTAATAGCTAATAGGGCATTGGAAATTCTTGGCAAAAAGAAGGGAGAATACAATGTTGTGAGTCCCAATGATCATGTGAACATGTCTCAATCCAGCAATGATACTTTTCCAACAGCCATGAATATTGCCATATTAATAAACATCAAAATTACAATTGATTCGTTAGACAAGCTGATAGAATCATTAAGAAAAAAAGGAATAGAATTTGCAGAAATTATCAAAATAGGAAGAACACATTTAATGGATGCTATACCGGTGACACTAGGTGCGGAGTTTGATGAATATGTTTTTTCACTAGAAAAGGCAAAGGAAATGATAATAATAGCAAAACAAAAATTAGAATTTATCGGCTTAGGTGGAACGGCAGTCGGTACAGGGGCTAATTCACCAAGAGGATATAAAAATAAAGTCGTAAAAAATCTTTCAGAGTTATCAGGTTTTAACTTAAAATCTTCGGACAATCTGTTTTATTCATTACAAAGCAAATATGAAGTAGCAAATTGTTCATCTTCCTTAAGGAATCTAGCACTAGAAATTATCAAACTTGCTAATGATTTAAGACTGATGGCTTCTGGACCTACAGCTGGTTTAGCTGAAATATTAATTCCAGCAGTTCATGCAGGTTCTTCGATAATGCCGGGGAAGGTAAATCCTTCGCTTGCAGAGTGCTTAAACATGATATGTTTTGATATAATTGGAAGAGACGTTTCAATTGCAATGGCTGCTCAGGCGGGACAATTTGAGTTAAATGTAATGTTACCAGGAATGCTAAAAAACATTTTAGATGCTACAGATATGTTAATCAACTTTCTTCCAATATTTGCTTCCAATTTCATCGATGGAATACAAGCAAATACTAAAAAATTAAGGGATCAGATGGAAAATAGTCCAATATTGATAACTCTTTTAAATCCATACATCGGATATTTAAGGGCGGCTGAGATATACAAAGAAGCTTTAGAAACTAGACGAAGTATTCGAGAGTTAGTATTGGAAAAAAAGCTGATGAGTGAACATGAATTGAATAAAGCATTATCAGATGAAAAAATACTTGGGTTGGCATGATCGTTTATGGAATAAATATAGAATTTTGAGTTGAAATGCTTTTTCTTTCGAAAAGATATTCATAATGTTTAAGTCATACTCCGTACAATGATAGAGTAATAAAAATTTGGACAGTGCATATATCGCACTTAATAATGAACAAAACAATAAAGAAATCGATAAAGAACTGATAGACAATCTGAGAATATATCTAGGATTTGACGATGAAGACGATTTGAGGAGATATTTAAAACACTATTTTGTAGAGTAAGTAACCGTATGTAGATGAGCTTTTTTTATATGATGAATTGCTTTTTTTTGAAATCATCTTTCTGCTAAATTAGAATATAACAATTATTGTATAAAATAGTAAGATTTTTTTTATACTAATCAGATCTAGAAAAAAAATCTATAAGTTTTCAATGATAGATAGTTTCTATTATTTTCACATTAGATAATTACTAATTTCTTATATTGGATTAAATATAACATAATCTATGCATCCAGATGATTTGAATAGTATTTGGTATTGCGAGGATTGTCATGATAGTTTCTTTTTTAATTCAGATGTGGATGATCATAAAACAAAAACTGGTCACAGTAAAATACGAAAAATTAATTCCATTCAAGGTAGAATGATACAGGAATAAAATGATATTAAATAAAGGTATGAATTTTCTCTGACAAATCTCCTTTGTAGTAATTACATGGGTTTGTGCTTTCTTAGTTACCTTTTTTAACGGATGTTAGACGATCGATGATTGTAAAATCAATGACAAAAGTGATAAACTAAAGAAATAAAGATTTAGTCTCCTTGTGGATAAATAAACTCAGTCATGTAATAACACCAATGTCAATAAAGGATTCTTCAATCCCAAAAATCTTGATTGGTAAAATAAATTCTTTGATAATATTTAAATCATTTAATCCTTTTTATTTTAAGGATTTTTTACATCATATATGTAAAAAGTCACCTAGGTAATATTTAATATTGTTTAGACCTCAATTTCCACCACACAGTAAATCCGAAATAGATAGTTATGTAGTATAATTTTTACAAAAGGTTTAAAATCTTTTTAATGGCATGAACCAGTTTAATCCAAAATTTTTTAGTTTCGGTAGTTATATCATTGGAAATTTTCTTGTAATACTATATCCTCAAAATCAATTGAGATTGAAAATCGATTTTATTGTTTCAACACACTGGTAACATTATTAATTTGAACAACTGATTTGGATTGTCATAGCGTATCTAATTTAGGCATATAACAGTTTTTCATTCAAGTCATGAACAGATGCTTCAAACATCACTCTAGTTACTATATTTTCAAATTGAATAAATGCAAAATATTTATCAATTGACTTCTGATAAACGAAAATAAGTCAGATATATCAATACGTTCTTAATCTAAGGAAACCTATTTTCTTTTCATGTACACTTTGTATTTTACATTCTATCAAATAGTATGACTTATAGCTTGTTAAAGATGGTGGACAGGATAAAAAAACGCAACAAATACTAATGCTTTTGTCTTATTTATTATTTTATTATATTTGCAAGATTATTTACTATGATATTGGAGCAAATATTATGATATTATAAATATATTTAAGAACACCAGATAGACAGAGAAGTTATTCATATATGTTCTAACCGAGTAATATATAAATTATAATGAATTACTAAATCAATGTTTTTTAACAAATTTTCTTTGGACAATAATTCACAAGAGTTTTTCTAATTGTGTGATTTTTTCTGCTACTAGGTCAAAACCTTGTTGCCAAAAGCTTTTATTTGAAATATTAATTCCGATTTCGTTTAGTAAATGTTCCGGCTTCTTTGACCCACCAGCTGAAAGTATTTTTAGATATTTTGGAGTAAAAGATTTTCCTTCCTTTTTATATAGATTAAATAACGAAAGTACCAATAAGTTGCCAAATGAATAGGCGTAACAATAGAACGGAGTATGGTAAAAATGAGGAATATAAAGCCATTCCCACTGAAATTCTTCAGAAATGTCCATACAAGATCCAAATTGTTTAGTCAGATTTTGATGATATATATTTGAAAGCTCGTCTATAGTTGAATTATTTTTGGTTACGCTGTTATGCGCTTCTATTTCAAAAATTGTAAAAAATGATTGACGCATAATAGTGGCATACATGTCATCTATTTGTTCTGATAACAAGATGCTTTTTTCTGAATATTCCGCCTCTGCTACTAATTTTTCATTCAAAAGCATTTCAGCAAATACAGATGCAGTTTCAGCTAATGGTAACGGGGCATGGGATACAGTTATGGGCAAATTTTTAGAGCAAATACTGTGTATAGCGTGACCAAATTCATGAGCCATTGTTGAAACATCACGTGATCGACCATCAAAATTCAACAATACATAAGGAGTTATTTTTGGCGTGATAGTAGAACAAAATGCACCTCCCATTTTTCCTTTTCTTATTTCTGAATCTACATGGTTATTAGTAAAAAGCAGTGCAACATACTCACGAAATCTAGGATCGAATGATTCGAATACATTAAGAACTAGATTAACGGCCTGTTCATACGTATATTTTTTGACTTTTGTATTTGTAACAAGCGGAGCGTAAAGATGATATCTGGTTAATTTTTTCATTCCCAACATTTTTGCTTTTAATTTGAAATATTTTTGAAATATCAGAGAATTTTGTTTACATGTATGTAGTAAAGTATTTATGATCTCGTCACCAATATCATTAGACATATTCCTTACAGAGATCGGTGAATCAAATCCCCTCACTTTGATGTTTTCATCATGCCATTGAATTATCAGATTGGTATAAATTTCCCCAAGAATTCCACTATATTTTTTGTATACTGTAAATAATGCTTTATATGCTGCTTCTCTTTCTTCAGGTTTTGCACTTCTAACAAGAGACATTAGTTTTTCTTTATTATCATATTTTTTTTTTTGAATCCTATCATTTTTCTTAATTACGGTTACAAATTCAAAATCATTTGTCATTCTATCATAGATTTTTACAAGGGCGCCCGGTCCCGTAACGTCAAAAATATTTATGAGTTTTTCTTCTTTTTCAGATAAAGTATATTTACCCATTAGTCTTTTATGTTGAAGAAATTCTCTATACACAGGATCAATATTTTGGATCAATTTTTTAGCCACATTTTCATTCAATATATTTTTAAACCATATATCAAAAATGAGCAATTTATTGGAGATATCTGTTCCCAATAATTCCATTTCGGTAACTAAAGCAGAATATTTATTTGAGTTAGTATCAGTACAATATTGTAAATGTGCGTGCCCCATTACTCTATTAAGTTTTTCTGAGATATTTTCTACCAGATTCATGATATTTGAAAATTTTTGTATTGTAATTGAATTGTTTAGAAATTTCTTCGATTTTTCAAATTTCTTAACATCATTACTTATCTGTTCTAAATAAATTTGTGATGTATTTTTTTTATTATCAATAAGGTCGTTTAACCTCCACCTACCTAGACGAGGTTCTTCTGGTATTACCATAAATTAAACATATTTTCAAGTTTTAAACTTATATTAATAGTTATCAATTAATTGGTTGAAAGAATAATATTAAGAAAAAATTTTGGTTAAAACAATTTATAGCCACGTAATATATTGTCTAGTATTCAGTATTTATATATATAAAATATATCCAAATTAATTACTGTTAGAGGAAACTTCTTATTCAGTCTTTGCCCCGACAGCTAATTCCAATTCTGATATTTACCTCACATTTTTTTCTTTCTTTTTCAAAATCAAAAGAAAATCGAGATATTACAATTGTGGAAAGATTTCTGTAAATTTAGCCAATAGATTTAAGAATGTTGAAAGGTTCTAAAAATAACCTAGGAGAATTTTTATGTGTGGTATTTTCTAGAATTCTCAGATTTTAATTTGATCATTAAATATCAAATACGCAATCAACTAAGATTACAATAATATTCTGAAGAGTGGTTTTGATAGTAAAATTTTTTTGTTAATCTATTACAATTCTACAACCCCAAAAATAATATTATGTGAAATGTTTGATGGATATTAAAAATAATACCAAAAAACATCAAAGACAAAATTATAAAAAATGAATATCATTATTCATAAACAAATTCTTGAGGTGCAAGATGTCTTTTGACCCGAACACTTTAAACTGGAATTTCTCTTTTTTAAGGAACTGAATTATCTAATAAATCAAGTTTTTTCTCCTGTGCATATTTGTTAAACAGAATTATCTACAACTAGAATTCAAGAATTATGATAAACACTAGACAACACATTCTTAAGTTTTGGAACAGAATCAAAAAAATCCATATCCTGTGGCCGTATCCACCTATACTCTGAATTTTCCCAATTAAGTTTTATGATGTTTGTCATGGATAAAAAAAGAAAAGGATGGATAATTAGTTTTATATGATTATCAGATAAAAATAAAGACAATGTTTCTCCTTGTTGTAATAGTGTGAGAAATTTTTTTTCGATACCTGTTTCCTCGAAAATTTCTCGATATGCGCAAGATAAGGGGTCTTCGTTTTCTATAAACCCACTTATTCCTGCCCATTTATTCTTCATAGTTTTTACGTTGTTACTTCTCTTCAATAACAGGATCTTTTTTTCATGATATAAAAAAACGGTGACTACATCATGTGCTGAAGATATCTCTGAACACCAATACATTGATAAAAAAAAGCTATTTATTAATTCACAAGTTTTTAAACTATATTTTTAGAATATCTAGACCAGTATCTTTGACTAAATCAAAAATTCTTTGTTTTTCATTGCCTAATCCTTTATTATCTAATATTATATGAGTTATTTTTTCGTGACATTTTGTAATCATCTGATTCAGCAAGTCTTCATTAACATTACATAGATTATATTTTGAGGAAATATGACCCATTGCTATATCAGAATTTATTATTATATTATTAAATTTTGATCCATAGTGAGTTCCTCCAAGACCTATTCCTATTTTTTTTTGATGATTTATTGGATTTGAAATAACAGATAATATGCAATCACAAATTAAAGATGCAATAGTGATGTTACCCCATTCCTTTTCTGTAGAACCGATCTCTACAAACATTATAGGTTTTTTTATCGAAGTGGGACCGTGATGTGTTGCCTCGATTGTGATTGCAAAGGGGTATAATTTTTCTTTAATATCATCGAGATGTTGTAAATAGATTTTTTGCAAAGACGGATATGAAATCCCCAATTCATATGAATTACCACCATACCGATTATTTTCAAAGTTACCGGTAAAATGACATGTCAATGATGGAAATTTACTATTTGATTGATGTTTAGAGAGAAATATAAAAACTTTTGAATTAGGAAATTTGTTGTCAAGATTATCAGTAAAAAGCAATGAATTCTTTGATTTATACAATAAAATGTTCTTGTATAAATTTGAAACGAGTATATCATTTTGTTGTGTTGACACGAATTTTTTTTCCTTTTCTAAATATATACTCATTGATTTACTGGCAGGATCAGATTCTGAAACTACTATAGTAATAGACATCATAATAACAAATTTTTTTCGATAATAATATTGTTTGAAATCTAATCTTTTACTTTTATTTGTGTAATATACTATTATTAACAAAAATAAAATGGCACCATAACGTTTAACATTAACAAGAAATAATTTTAAATATGAATAAGCGGTTAGAAAGTGGATCTGAAGATTCTGAAAATTCTGAAATTCTTACCTTGCCCAACATCAAATATTTAGTTGAAGGGTTGGAAGCTTTACTTCAAACAAATCTAGACGGAGAAAAACGATCTGGTGTCATAAATCTAAGAGATAGATTGATCAGCATAACTAGCTCTATAATAAATGACTTTAATTGATTCATACACATTAATGAACAGGCTAAAAGAATGGAAAATCTATGTTATCGTTTATTATTGTGATTTAATTTCTCTTATATTTTCTCGTAGGTGAGATAAGGACCTTATCTGACCACCGTTTACTTTTTTGTATAATGACCAGAATATGTCACGATTTATATCGTTCCTACTTTTGAGTATTTTCAAATGATATCTCATAGTTCGTATTTTCTTCACGTAACTTTCTTTCTTACCGATTCTAGCACCCTTCTTTCCTTTTTTAGACCCAGTTCCGGTACCACGTTTTTTCTTCACTTGTAATTTCGCTTTGGCTCCTGCCCTTGATGTACCTTTTGTTTTTGCTGTCCAAATCACACCATTCTTAATTAAAGATCGTATATCTTCTCTAGTGATCGAATCTGCAATATCATCTAGCTTGTCAGGTTCAAATCGAACACGATTTGCGCCTACATTAAGCATTCTAGCGACCAATTCTCTTTTCTTTTTGAGATTTACAACCATTTTTTTAGCTCTCCTGTTTCTTTGATTCAGGTGATTTTTTTATTCTAGAATGAGGTTTTCCTGGATTTAAAATCTTGATATTCAATTCTATTGATCTCGATATGATTTCTTTTCTTTTCAGTTTTCCCACTGTACGAGAAATCCTACCGGCCTCATTTTTCGGATTTAATTTTTCAAGATCATGAATATTACATACTAATTTATCTAAATACCCAGAAGGATGAAGTCCCCGAGAAATTTTAGGTCCTCTATAACCAACCTTTACTAAAGGTGGTACACCTGAAACTTGTCTCCTCATCTTGTTATCCTTACCCTTTGGTTTTCTCCAATTCTGCGCAAGTCTATCATACCTCCAACTTTCTTGTCTAACAAATTTTGGTCTATGTTCTGATACTTTTTTTCTCTTTTCCAGCAGTTCTTTATTGATTACCATGAGTAAGCAGTTTAGATTAATTTACATTTTTCAATAAATATCTTTCCCCACTCTAAATACGACAGACATTTAAAGTAAATTTATGTTAAAAATTTTGGCGTGTATCACAAAGAATAATAATACATAGCGAGAAATAGTTGATATGAAAAAATATGAATTACCCCCATTACCATATAATTATGATGCACTAGAACCGTATATTGATGCACGTACAATGGAAATACATTATACAAAACATCATCAGACATACACAGATAAGTTCAATGCAGCATTGGAAAGCTGTTCTACTGAAATTCAAGAAAAGGATATTGTTGAAATACTATCAAATCTTGAGTTAGTCCCGGCTAATCAGAAGAGCGCGATAAACTTTAATGGAGGAGGATATGACAACCATAGAATATTTTGGAATAACATGAAACCAAATGGTGGAGGTGAACCAGGAGGTTCATTAGCTGATGCGATAAATTCCTCATTTGGAAGTTTTTCTGAGTTTAAAGAAAAATTTTCATCCACTACGGTATTGATTCAAGGTAGCGGATGGGGCTGGCTTGTATATAATCCAGTCAATAAAAAAGTAGAGTACAAATCAATGCCGAATCAAACAAGCCCTAGAACAGAAGGTTTGATACCTCTCTTAGGATGCGATGTTTGGGAGCATGCATATTACCTGAAGTATCAGAACAGAAGACCAGAATATGTATCTAATTGGTGGAACATAATAAATTGGGATGATGTCGGTCAGAGATTTAACGAAATGTCTTAAAAGTTGTGTCAAGACTGATTAGAGAAATAACCATTTTATTTTTTGATGATATTGAAACCACATAATAATTTGTGGCAGGTTCATTTAGTTATGTAGTTATATGAATATACCATTCGATTGTTTAAAAATAATAAAAGAATTTAAGAAAATATAATTAATGCAATTATTTTTAGATTAAAAAGTTACTTAAATGAATAAAGAATTTCTTTAATCATTGGAGTAAATGAATTTGCGGTATCATTTGTTAAAGTAAATTCAATATGAAAAATCCTGTCGTTCTTTAGAAATATAGCCTCTTTCTTGTTCAAAATTAATCCAGGTTGTGGAATGAACGTATAATCAAGAGTTTTTATCGATGAATTTGTGTAAAGATTCACCTCGCTACTTCCTATCGATTTAGACTCTTGAATTTTATAGAAATAATAATTAAAATAATCCCAGAGAACAGGATCTTTATTATCAGTATCATTTATCGACTTTGTCTTTATAGTAAAAAATTCTTGGAATCCATCATTAGAATTGTCCAAAGGAGAAATAAAACTGGAGATTATTTGGAGACCTTCATCGGTAATATCATCAGAAAATTCTACAATCTTCCAATCATTTGGATATAAAATATTAAAATCAAGTTCTTGATTTTTATAGAGTTTGAATTTTTGTGTTTCTGAGTAAGAGCCCATATAACTCATTTCAATGCATACAAAGAGAAGAATTGCAACAATTATTGTGTACAATAAAAAAACGTTAACTTTCATTAGAGTATCATTCGATTTTTGTGGAAAATATATTTTTTGTCTTTAAAATATAAATAACAAAATATCATTACAATTAAAAATAACAAAATGAAATAGCAAATGAATTTAGGGTTTGTTAGAATCTTCTATGTACTATATTATCGAAATCAAAGTAATAAAATCATGTCAGAGAAACTTCGATATATACATCATCAGGAATTCGCAAGCGCATTAATTGTCTAATTGCCTTATCATCTGCTCCCATGTCTATTACTCTGCGATGAATTCTCAATTCATATTTGTCCCAAGTGTTGGTGCCTTGTCCACATGGAGATTTCCTAGTAACAACTTTCATTTTTTTTGTTGGAAGAGGATACGGACCTTTCAAATTAATCCCACTTTTCTCTCCTAAACCTTTGATTTCCGAGCAGACACCGTCCAATGTCGAAAGATTGGTACTAGTTAGTTTAATTCGTGCTTCCTGAGGCATTGCATTGTTTCACTTATTTTTTATCTTGTTTTTCAGTGATAGTTTTCACTACACCAGCTGCTATTGTAGTACCCATGTCTCTAAGTGCAAATCTACCGATTTCTGGAAATTCTTTAAATGTTTCTATTGCGAGAGGTCTTACTGGTCTAATTTTGACAATTGCTGCATCTCCGGTCTTCAAAAATTTAGGTTTGTCTTCTAATACGCCACCTGTCTTTGGATCAATTTTTGCAACAAACTCGGAAAGAGTAGCAGCAACCTGTGCAGTATGGGCATGTAAAACTGGAGTATATCCAGGAGCCATAGCTGTAGGATGATGGATTACTATTATTTGTGCTTCAAATTCTTTAGCAACGTTTGGAGGACTATCAGCGCTTCCTATTACATCTCCCCGGTGAATCGATTTCTTGTCAATCCCTCTTAAATTAAAACCTATATTATCACCAGCTTCTGCAGATTCCATTTGTGTGTGGTGGGTTTCTATAGACTTTATCTCGCCTGTAACTCCTGCTGGCATTACTATAACTTTATCATTAGCTCTTACTACTCCTGTTTCAACTCTGCCAACTGGTACTGTTCCAACACCTGTTATAGTATATACGTCTTGTATAGGAATTCTCAATGATTTACCAATTGGTTTTTCTGGTGGATCAAATGAGTCTAAAGCTTCAAGAAGAGTGGTTCCTTTGTACCAAGGCATATTATCAGATTTTTTAGCCAAGTTATCACCTTTCCAGCCTGAAACTGGGACAAAATTTACTTTGGTTGTATTATATCCTACCATTTTTAACATTTTCTCTACTACCCCTTTAACTTCATTATAGCGAGCTTCTGAATAACTAGAGTCATCCATTTTATTCAATGCCACAACTACCTGTCCCACACCTAATGTCCTACATAAAAATGCGTGTTCTCTAGCCTGTCCTCCCGGCTCCGTAGCAGCTTCAGTCTCTCCTGGTTTTGTGGAGACTACAAGTATGGCTACATCTGCTTCGGAAGCACCTGTTATCATATTTTTTATAAAATCCCTATGTCCTGGTGCATCAATCAAAGTAAAGAAGAATTTTTGCGTTTCAAATTTTTGAAATGCTAAATCAATAGTAATGCCCCTATCTCGTTCATCCTTAATACTATCTAAAACCCAGGCGTACTTGAAAGTATCGCCCTTACCAGTAGCTTCTGATTCTTTTGCAAATTGTTCTATAGTTCTTTGATCAATAACCCCTAGATCAACCATTAAATGACCAACTATAGTAGATTTACCATTATCTACATGTCCTACAACCACGAGATTCATGTGTGGTTTTTTGCTTGAACTCATACACGGAAGAGTATTTATCAGCTTTATTTATATTTCGTTATTATTTGTGAATAATAATGAGAAATTAATATAAAAAAAATAATACAAATTTCTAGGTATTTAGTTTCTACTTAGAAATAATAGATATAACAATATATGGGAAAAAGAAAAAATACTAATAATTGAATAAACACCCAATACTTTCCACAGAGGAGATAAACCGTAGGTTAGACGAGATGGATGGCTGGAGTATAAAAGACGGGAAACTAAATAAAATATTTGAATTTCAGAATTTTACTCAGGCTTTTGGATTTATATCAAAGATAGCAATCGAAGCAGAAAAAATAAACCACCATCCAGAATTATATAATGTCTATAACAAAGTGAGGATATCACTTTTTACACATGACATCAATGGAATTAGTGATCAGGATTTCAAGTTAGCTGAAATTATCGACAAATTAAGATGAGAATTGTCCAACTCATTTGATGATATATTTATTATAAAAATTATATATCAGCATAAAGTGAAAATTCATGTGGATGGGGTCTTAGAGTAACTTCTCTGTATTCTTTTAAACCATGATCAATTATTTTATCTATAATTTCATCATTGAAAATTGGCTTCAAAAATTCTCGATCACTTTCAAGAGCCTCTGCAGCCTCAAGCAAACTGGATGGCAATTGCTTAATCTTTAATTCCGTTCTTCTTTTAGAACTCATTTTGAAAATATCCTCATCAATCGGATCTCCAATGGATATCTTCTTTCTTATTCCATCTATTCCAGCAGATACAATTGCTGAAAATGCTAGGTAAGGATTACAAGACGGATCTGGAGCTCTAAATTCGATTCTTTTTAGGTATGAGAATTGTTCTCCTCGAAAATGACCAGGTATTCTGATAATAGCGGAACGATTTCCTGTACTCCATGCCACGTAGACAGGTGCCTCGTATCCTGGAACTAGTCGTCGATAAGAGTTGGTGGTTGGTGCTACTATTGCAGCTAATGCAAACGAGTGTTCCAAAATACCTCCACAGAAATATCTTGCGACATCAGAAATTTCCGCGTATTCATCATTCGGATCAAAAAATAAATTAGTATCATCATTCCAAAGACTTGTATTAACATGTAACCCTGAACCATTATCCAGTGCTATAGGTTTGGGCATCATAGTAGCTATCATATTATGTTTTTTTGCTATATTTTTTACTATATACTTGTAACTTTGTACAGAATCTGCTGCGTTTACCAGTTTATCGTATCTTATATCTATTTCACATTGTCCAGCTGTTGCCACTTCGTGATGATGGGCATCACAAGCTATACCAAAATTATTACTAAGAATATCCACACATTCATTACGATAATCCATAAGAGTATCTAATGGAGCGCTGGGAAGATATCCTTCTTTAAGATTTATCGTATATCCGAAACCATCTGACGACCATGGTGCTTCCCTAGAAAATATTTCATAGCTTTGGCTACGATACGGTGTTAATGTATCTACCATTAGTTTATCGAATACAAAAAATTCAATTTCTGGGCCCCAGTACGATAACTCGTATCCGTTATCAAGTATCTGCTGTTCGGCTTTCTTTGCAATACCACGTGGATCTCTTGGAAATTGGTTTCGTTTTGAACCACCACTTAATATATCACAAATTAATCTAGCAGTAGGATATTCTGAAATCCAAGGGATCGTAGCATATGTAGAAGGATCAGGACGAACGATTAGATCAGATTCATGTATTTCTGTAAATCCACGAATAGAAGATCCATCAATCTTTGGCAACCCGCTTTCAAAATCTCCTTTCTTGAACATATTAGAAGGAATTGTAATGTGATGAAACCTTCCAAAGAGACTAGTAAATTGCAAATCAATGAACTTTATATTATCATTTCTTATCCTGTCCATTACATCTTCGGTCGTAAAAGTTAGTGGTTCTATATTACCCTCAAAAATCTTATACGGCAATTTAGTTCAATATTAGTAAAGATCTAATAATAAAGCTTTCAGAAAAAGCAGTATTAAAGAAAAAAAGAATTATTTATAAATTATCATAATTACCTGAATATGATAATTTAATGTCCAATAATACCACAGATAATTTAAGTCTAGAAATAGCTTACAATATCCTTTTAAAAGAGTTTCAAAATCCTACTTTGCAAGAAATTCCCTATGACATTTACCAAAAAATAGCAGGAAGTATAAACAACCTAAAAATAAATGAATATGAAACACAAGAAAAATTAATAGTAATAAAGATGATTGAAATGTTTTCAGACATTTCTAGTCTTCTTTTACAAATAAGATTGGAAAAAATTCATGAGTTGGAGAAGACTCAAGTTTTTGAGATAGATTACTCTAAAATATCCGATGAAGAAAAATACATTCTAGATGGAGAACATCAATCAAGAAAGAGATTGCATGAGATATTTTCCTTAATAAATAACGGACAGCCGAAGGTTTTGGAGAAGATTTCTGAAAGAATTAAACAGAAAAGAGTACTTATTAGATTTATGAAACCTATGGAACAATTTGTTGGTGTCGACATGGCAAAATATGGACCTTTTAATTGCGAGGACGTTGCGAATTTACCTCTCGAAAATGCAATTTCCTTAATAAACAATAAAATAGCTAGTGAGATTTTTGCCAGTTTTGATTAAAATAATTATATATAATGACATAAAAATGATTGAAGAAAGAAAGATATTATGAAAAGATATTAGATTAAAAGTTGACACATAACGGTATAGAAATTGATCAATTTGTTTTGTTAACGATATATCCAGCTATCGCAATATTTGGAATCGCATTTATTTCGAAGAAAAAATGTATTAAAAAATCTTTGCAATATCTAACACAGGCCTTAACATGTATTGTTTTTGCAATCATATACTATTTTTGTATTCCAAATGGCGGTGCCCAGGGTCTTGCAATAGCATTGACCTTATTTAGTTTGATTTTACTTCTGATGGTAAGAAAATATAGGATTGAGCCAGAAGAAAATGATCAATCACAGACCTTTAGAGAAAGTGCTCTATGATTAGAGTGAATCATTAACAAATAAATAATTTTTCAATTTTCTTAAACGTTAATTATTTAGATCGAAATGTTATTATGGTGATGTGGGATCAAAGAATGCCCTACCTCTAATTTTTCCATCCTTAAATAAATTAAAGACATGATTTGCCTCATCCAATCTATACTTGGTATTTGAAACAGATTTTAGAGTATTTTTCTGGGCAAGGTCTACAAGAAGCTTCAATTCACTCTTAGTGCCAACATTAGAACCTATTATACAGTTTTCCTTAAAGGTAAGTCTTTTGGGATTGACGGAAACTGGTTCACTGCCTATTCCAACCAATATTATCTTGCCATTATTAGAGATAATTTTAGAAGAATTGTTTAAACTCTCACCAGATACAACGAAATCGAACACGTAATCGACACCCAAACCATCAGTTATTCCTTTGATTCTGTCTGATAGATTTTCATTTGTGAGATTTACTGTTTCATCTGCAAAAGAGCATGTTCTAGCAAGCTGTAATTTTTCTTCTGATCTTCCAATAGCTATTGCAGTTTTTGCTCCAGATAACTTTGCTAGTTGTAAAACATACATTCCAACTCCCCCTGTTCCATAGACAGCAATTGTGTCACCCAAATTTACGTGACTAATAAAATTTACTGCATGAAGAGCAGTTATTCCAGCACAGCCTAAATTTGCGAGAAATTCTGGAGGAATGTTTCCAGTAACCTTCACGAGATTTTTTGCGTTAACTTTCATGTATTCTGCAAACCCACCGTCTGTTGAAAAACCATACATGGGCGAGTCGTAAATATGATTACAAGTGCTTGAATTACCAACTACACATTGATCACAGTCACCACAAGGAGATATAAAGTAAACAACAGTTTTGTCGCCTTTTTTAAAATCGATTATATTATCTCCAAGTTCCTCGATTTCTCCACATATTTCGTGACCAAGAGTAATAGGTCCTTTGACAGGAATAACTCCGGTAGTAACGTGTACATCACTGTAGCATAATGATGAGGCCAGAATTTTTAGGACTACTTCATTGGAACCTATTTTAGGAAAATCTACTTCTTCTATTTTAAGTGGTTCATCAACTTCATGGAAGCTAACGGCTTTTGGCATAAATATAACTCAAAAACAAGTAAAATAAATTTTTTTAAAATTTAAGAAAAACTATATTATATTAGAAAAAATGTTAATTTACTAATGTTTTGTGGCTGTAGATGTATTAAATGCAAGAGTCCAGATTTGAGTTATTTTGAATTCATAGCAAACGATGGAATCGATGAGGTTCACCATACATGCAAGACTTGTGGAACTCATTTTAACCATCTTGATGGTGATATTTATGATTCATGCATACAATGTAATTTCACAAACGAATCAGTGTAACAAACCTGTTATGTTTTGAAACTATCCACTAATTTTTTATGATAGATTCCCTTACACTGTTTTTTTTCAACAACGGTTATTTTGATTTTGTCTTTATTTCCAATAGATTTCATAAAATCGTAGCATATCTCACAGAGCTCAACCATTTTAATAATATTTTATTAGGTTAAAATGTTTTATTAAGTTTGATTATTCTCTTATAAAAGATTAATTTGTAATAAAGTCTTCGTTCAGACTTATACACATCAACACTTAAAAGGCGGAAAAATATTTATTTAATAAAATGGCTGCCCGAAAAAATACATCCAGAAAAAAAAGATTAATCAAAAAAATGAGGCAAAATAGGCCGGTGCCAGCCTGGGTTATTATAAGAACCCACAGACAAGTCAGATCAAACCCAAAAAGAAGATCTTGGAGAAGATCGGATGTAAATATAGGATAGAAATGCGAGGTGTGAGTGATGTCAAAATCTGATGAAAGTGCAACTCATGTTTATACTATAAATCTTAGCAAGGCATGGTTAACCCCAAGATATAGAAGAACTGATAGAGTAATTAACATGATAAAAGAATTTGCTAAACGACATATGAAAAATGAGAATGTAAAAATAGATCAGGAATTGAATGAAGAAATATGGAGACGAGGAAAAACAAACCCGCCAAGAAAGATTCGTGTAAAAATGACTACAGAGGATAATTCTATATTAGTATCGTCATATCAGGATATCCTAAAAGATTCTAAAACAGAAAAAAAAGTATCAGATGAGGAAATAACCCAAGAAAACTAATTTGTAACTTTCATTAATTTATAACTTTCATATTTTGGAATATTATAAGGCTCAACAGTGACTTAAAATTCATTGTGTTATCCAATATTGCCAAGCAGAGGAAGATGTCTTAGAACAGAAAAACTGAATTTGTGAATTCATATCAAATTACCGAATAGAGAATAATTAGAATAGTTCGAGATTTTTACTCTGACTGTGTCTCCAATAGCCAACTCCGATCCATCACCTTGTATAATTACTGATTTGTATGCATAATTTCTGCCTTGAATAATATTATTATTCATTTCATCAAGAAAAATGTCGCCCTGCCAATTTTTCCACAGAGAATTTCTTTCGTTAGATATAGAACGACAGAGTGTATGTAAGACAGTGGTGCGATTTTTCACAATGTCTGACCTTATTTTTTTTAATGTTGAAGATTGCGTACCATATCTGGAACTGTATTTTGAGATATTTACAATATCTGGTTTTGTCTCCCGAATCAAATCTTTTGTTGAATTGAAATCAGCATCCGACTCTCCAGGAAACCCTACTATAATATCAGTAGCAATTGTTACCTCTGGAATTTCTTCTCTAAATTTAGATATAATGCTTTTGAAGGAATTGATATCATCACCGCGAAACATTTTCTTTAAAATTCTCTGACTTCCACTTTGAACAGGGATATGTATGAATTTGAAAATTTTGTCAGACTCTTTATAAATTCTTATTAACCCATCTAGTAGATCAGTCAGATGCATGGGATTCATCATCCCTACTCTTAGTTTATAATTTCCAGAAATTGAAGCACATGATTCCAATAATTCAACAAGAGTTGAATTAATATCTTTTCCATAACATCCATTATCAGTAGAGGTTAGCCATATTTCCTTATATCCTTCTGAAATATCATTTTGTACCTGTCTAATAATTGATCCGGGACGATAACTTTTAAGCCAGCCCTTCGCAATTTTTGTCTGACAAAAAGAACATTGACTCAAACAGCCATTAGCTATCTGTACCATGCTAATAGCTTTATTTATTCTAATTCTCGGTAAATTGACCTTTTCGATGTCAGAATCAGCAAGAAATACACCCTTTTTATTACATTTTGCTAATTCAACTAATTCCAGGATTTTATCTAATGAATTTGGACCGAGTAGACTAGCGTTAGGGTTAATTTCTTCTATTTTTTTTCTTTCAGTTTTTGGAAGACATCCTGCAACCACTAATGGTTTGTTTGACTTTGTCAAATTGCCTATCTGATGAAGAATTTTGTGTTCAGTAGAATCTTTAACTGAGCAAGTTACTATAATATTAAGATCGGATTTACGTTCTTCACTTACAATTTTATATCCATGTTTTTGTAACAATCCACTTATGATTTCAGAATCTGCAAAATTTGCAGAACATCCATAAGCCTGAATCCAAATATTTTTTGAATTATCATGTGCAATCTCATTATTGCAAATAAATTTCCTTGTATATAGAGGGATAGAATAAAGATTTGTTTTTTGATCTGTAACTGATTCATTTTTCTTAATAAGCGATATAGATTCAATAAGACTTGTTTTAATCATATTCAAACTACACTACATTGGTAACAATATTAGGTATTATATAATTATTAATTCATACAACTTTGAAATAGAATTGTAAAAATGAAAAATGATTACGAATATTTTTTTTCTAATTGATTATATTTAGGAAGATTTACAAAATCGTTAAATTCTTTAAAGGTAATCATTTTTTTTTTTAAGTTTTTTGTCATCCCTGTCTTTTGGAGAGAAAGAAAGACATTCTTAATTGCATATGTAGACGAATATAATGCAGATAGTGGAAAAACTACCATTCTGAAGCCAAGTTTTTCCAAATCCTTTACAGGAAGATTTGGTGTTATACCTTCTTCAATCATATTGGCTAAAAGAGGTGCATCAATTTCAGCAGTAATTTTTTTCATTTCTTCTAGAGTTTTTGGAGCTTCAATAAATATAACATCTGCACCTATTTTTTGAAATTCCTTTCCTCTTTCTATAGCTTCATCTATGCCGTATTGAGCCAAAGAATCGGTTCTTGCAACGATGATGAAATCTTTGCTTTTCCTTGCATCTATTGCTGCTTTCAACTTTTGAACGTAATCCTCCTTTGATATAACTGATTTACCCTTCATATGACCGCATCTTTTAGGCCAAACTTGATCTTCAAGAAAAATACCACCTGCACCCAATTTCTCAAGGTCGGTCACCATTCTCCATACATTTAGAGGATTCCCGTACCCGGTATCTATGTCAACCAGAATTGGAATATCAACAGAATTAATAATCCTTCTAGCATTATCTATTGTTTCTCCTGCATTCAGAAACCCAAAATCTGGCATCCCAAGTAGTGTTGCTGATGTACCATAACCAGTTTGAAAAGCAGCATTAAATCCCACATTTTGAGCTATCCTTGCACTTAATGCATCATAAACTCCTGGAAGAACAATGATTTCGTCTTTTTTTTCAAGGCGTTCTTTTAGAGAAATTACTTCAAATTTTTTCATAGAATTTTACTGAGTAAACAAGCTTATTAATTTTAGATTATTTATTATAAAAATCGAAAAAATTTAGATTTAATTTAGATATTTAATTTAAGGTAATCAATTTTTTTCTGTTTCGTACACATCGTAGCTAGTTTCTGAATATCTTGAAACTCCAATTTTACAACCTCTACATGTATAATACTTTATTGGAGGATCATGACTGATAGACCCATTTAACCAAATCATAAGCGACCCACAGATAGGACATTTCATTGTCATCAAACATCTAGAACAAAAACTAGATATATGTTTTTAAAGAAAAGAATTCAAATCAGAATAATTTGCATCAATAAAATTATACTTTTTTTTTTATGTAACAAAGAAATCTTAATAAATCGCTAGCGATATACCAGGTTTGATGATATCTCATTGGTTTTCTAGAGTAAATAGTGTGATTCCTAGAGGCTTTTCAAGACACTACATTTTAAACTTATTAAAAGAAAAACCAATGACTGGGAAGGAAATCATTGATTATGCAATATATGAAAGTGAAGGTAAATGGAAACCTTCTCCCGGTTTAATTTATCCCATGCTAGGTAGATTACTAGAAGAAGGTTTAATTACAGAGATAGAAAATGGAAAATATAAAATAACCCATAAAGGTCTGGGTATTGCAGAAGATATTCAATCGGTTCATAAAACTCTACAAAAACAATTGGATGTAATGTTTAGATTAGGAAATATTGGGAAGTTTATGGCTATGGATTTGATAGATAGAGTATCATCTGTAGGATCTACGTTAAGTGCAAATCTCGACAAGATGACCGAACAAGAACGAGAAAAATATAAGGAATTTCTTAAAACAGAACTCAAAAAAATTGAGGATCAAGAACAAGAAACGAAGTAATTCGCATAAAATGCTCTTAACTTAAGACAATATTCAGCTACTTACTCAAAATTATTATTATTTCTTATTGTGTAATTATACCCTGAACAATGAATTATATCCAGCTACGTAAATGAATAAATTCCAATCTTCTACTTGTCTTTCTCCTTTTCACACATGCATAATAGTCATCAAACTATCCATTCCATCGTTCGTACCGATTGATACCTTCCATTAGTTTTTTGTCTAAAGCGCAATGCAAATGGGACTTCAGTCCAATTATGTTTCATACTTTATCATACGATGTACCGCTATCAGCATATACCAAATCTTTTCCTTCCCTTCGAACCAAGATCTAATGATGTTTTTCACCTACAAACATGTTCTTCTTCTAAAATGTTAATTCCAAGCGCAGACTTTTCGCCTGGTTCTATACCAAACAATAGCTAAAAATGTTGACCACCAATTTGAATAACAGTTTCGTCTTTAATGAAAGGCTGTTACTCTTTTTCTTTCTTTTATAGATGGGTTAGGACTCAAAACATTTGTATTCAATTCCAAACAGACATGTAACTTTTTCTTCGCTTCCATAGAGAGTATTAATCCTTTAGATTATTACGTAAACTTAAAGCAAGAAAAATATAGATAGAGAGAGTACATTTCAATAGAAGTTGATGTTCTATTTCCTTCATTTAATTTTCATATCATACATAAATAGGTCGTTGTTAGCTATAGCCTTTACTTAAGTTAACATCTATGAAAATCTACATCTGTATAATCCTATCCTCATGTTCCTGTCAAGCGTAATATTATATTATAACCATTTATTAAAAATTATCTAGGATAACACACACCAGACACGTTCCTTTTTCTCTATTTCATTCATTTTTATCTTGTCGGCATGCAGGCGGCAAACATTCTTACACCTTCTAGCCTGTCCGATGGGTTTAGTTAGAACCTTACTCCTATGGAGTACGTTAATTTTGAACCCAGTTTGAATACAATGCAATTCATATAGTATCCGATAAAGACTTTCATGTAGTCAGAACCGGTAAGAATGACAACTTCATAAATTCCAAATACTTAAAAAGATAAATATCTAACTTAGACTGTGATCTCGGATCTTTTTGATTGTATTAATAGTTTAAACTTAAAAATAGACGAAATTGAAAAAGAAATACAAATTCAGGCCGAAAAAATAATAACAGAGTACAAGAAATACAGTGCCCGCTTAAGGGAAAATGAAACATATTTTTTGTCTGGAATTCAATATGGAGTTCCACTAAAATCATATTTAGTAACTGTAAAGGGTGTAGAAGTCCTTGGAGAAGAGGTAATTGATATTGGTGAATTTATTAAAGAGGTAATTAATTTTGCAAACAATCCTAAACGAAAAATAGAGGTATTAAAAGACCTGGTAACACATCTGCAAAAATTCCAAGAGATAACAACTACCAAAAATGAATAGAAATTAAGTATCTTATGATTGATATTTCTAGTTCAATTTGATTATTATAGAGGAATTTTATCAATGCCAAATCCAACTCTAATATCTTCATCAATATGTCTCAATACTACTAAGCAATCCTCAAAGAAAAACGAAATTTACTCGATTCTGATGATATTTTAGATAATCCGTCCTTTTAGTTATAACTTGCAGATAAAAGGTTGACTTCCATAATTTTAGTTCATCTAATTCTCTACCCACAGGTCTAAGAAAATTCCAAATTTTAACTTATAACTGCGTCAAAACATTTTGAACAAAATAAATCAATAAAAAATACGAATTATTATGATAAAATTTTTCCATTAACTAACTTGAAAAGTAAAGTCTGCCGATTCAGGATTTATTGGAACAAAGTTGATGCCCAACACTGAAATTTTCACGATGTACAAACCAGAAGACAGAAATGAATATGGTATAGTAACTGTTCCTTCAGCTGTATGTAAGAGAGGTTGTCCTGTTTGCTTGGATGCAGAGAATATTTCATCACCGTCGAGGAATACTATGAAATCATAATCTACGTGAACCTGTATTTTATCGCTATTTGGTTGAAGAAAGGTTATCTTAAATTTTATTTCATCTTGTGATTTGATTGGACTAACTGATGGTGAAATTTTAATATCCAGAGATTTTACATTAGTTGCTGATACTATGGTTGAATCTATTTCCGAAATGGAATAAACTTTTTCGTAATTTATCACAAAGGAATAACTTGTTATGGATATGACTATAAAAACCAGGAAACAGTATTTTAAACGTTGCAACATAAAAATAGTGAATATAAGAGTATATTTATTTATTGTCTAAAGTTATTCCTTTTAAGTATACAAAACGAATAATCAATTAAGGATCGACCTGATATTCTTTTGCTTGACTGGGAAAATGACTGGAGAATTTTAGTAGCTAACTAAATACATTAAATAAAACATAATATTTGGATTTATGTTTAACGACATTCATTCAATTTCCTGAACTATTCAAATAATATTAATCATAAATTAATATATAATTAATATTGACTTTTACAAAACGGATCAATGGATAATAATCTTTTCAAACCAACTTTTCTGTGGCACTATAAAATGATATTGAAAAGCAGTTAAAATACAATAACCTGTAAGTTGTTGAATAGTTGTTTTAGTTCAGAACAGGACCCAAAAATATCCATATTTATATTGGATTGAATAGTTATCTTGGCAGTTCTAAATATTAAGCCTTTTTCACAATATTTTATTTCATGTAACTTATCCAGGCGTTCGCTTATAATATCATCTGACTTTAAAAAGCGCCCCCTTTTTGCATACAGAATTATTCTCATATCTGTAATTAAGAAATTATATTTTTTTTCTGCATATTTGACCTCCGTTTTGCTTTGAAATTTAATATTTTCATCTGGAAGTAAGAATTCATGAATGGCCATTATATCAAATCTTTTAGAAAATGTATTATTTATTGACTCTAGTCATAACTAATTCTCAAATTTGATAATTAAATTAAATGATTTTCAATGGGAAAAAGATTTGCCAATTTGCATTGAAAAAATTGGTCTATCATCAGATGATGCATATTATAGAATTAAATAATTAAAAAAATTATGTACTTCTTAGATGCGATTATTTATTTATACCTTTTCAAATTGAGAATAAGATGATCTCTAAGATTAACGTAGCTCATATGAACATGTTTGGGGTTAAAGCAAGACCTAAAGCTGATGTACAAGTACAACTAGAAAATGTGTAAAGTTTGTTACTTGCAAGTTTAAAAATTAAAAATAAAGAAAAACAAAAAGTTATCTAGCTTTGGCGATTTAGATAATTTATAACATAGTCAAATATCCTGCTTGAAGGCAAATAAATATAATACGACATATATAAGATTTTCTGATGCTAAAGACCACCAATTATATATCATGATTATAAAATACAAACAGCAATAGAATTGTCTTCAGGAATGTCTGTTAAAGAACATTTTTATGAAATGAGGTCTAGAATATTAAGAGTTTCTTCTTCTATCATTATAGTTATCATTTTTTGTGTAACTTTTGGAATACAATATTATTCAGTTAATTTGAATAATTCCCCAAACGGATTGGACAATATTATTAAATTTCCATTCATTTACCCTGACCCGTTTAACAACTTAGCCATACAAATTACTACATTTATGAAAGATATGTTGCTTCCAGCTGAAGTGGATCTTATTCAAACGGCACCTGGACAAGCATTTGTAGCCCAAATTTATGTCGCGGCATTAATAGGAATAATATTCTCGGTTCCACTAATAATAAAGGAGGTTTATGAATTCTTAAGTCCTGCAATTGAAGAGAAGAAAAAAAAGAAAATAAAGTTATTAAAAATATTTATTCCCACCATTGGTTTATTTATTTCGGGAATCGCTTTTTCATTTTTAGTTGTAATTCCGTTCACACTTGATTTTTTGTATAAATACGGGGAATCTATTGGTGTAGAAACTTTTCTCAACATAAATGATTTTATTTCATTTGTGCTTCAATTTCTTCTTGGATTTGGTGTAACTTTTGAACTTCCCATAATTATGTATATTATTTCTTTAACTGGTATAATAGAATATGATTTTTGGAAAAGAAATTTCAGATATTCAGTAATAATTTTAGTTATTTTTGGTGCTATAATCACACCTGATGGTAGTGGAGTTACTATGTGGTTTATTTCAGGCCCAATGATTTTATTATATATTTCAGGAGTATTTATTATAAGAATAACTTCGAGAAAGAAGTAAGTTGAAAAGAGTGTATTTTATGAATTCTTGGATTAAATTGAAAGCAATTGAAAGCACAGAATTTAATCAAATGATAGTGAGTAAATTCCTTTAATTGGATAAATAAAATATAATAACAATATTAACAATGCTTATTGAATACTTTGTTTAATTTTCAGATATATTATATTTATTCCATACATAAATCATAATTTTAGTCATTATTTATTAACGGGTGAAAAAGACAAATATGAACTTGAATGGCTGTTGTTTTTAAACATTCATATTCATTTCTTAACCAAAATTAAAACACGGAAAAGATTAAAATTTGATAATTATATTTTATTCAATGCAATATTGAATCTAGAATATTCTAAGATATTGGGAAAAAAAACATTTGATAATACGTTGGATTTACCTGAAAATAAAAAAGTAATTTTACTCTCTTCAATTTATTCTGGCGAAGAACACAAAGTTTTATTAAAATTTTATGATCCTGAGTTAGAGGTAATATATTTCTGGAAGGATCAAACTAACCATAAGCCGTATTGTTATACCAAGTCTCAGTTCACAGAAAAAGCAAAAGAAATTGCGAAAAAGGAACCAAAATACGAATTACGATATGATAAAAAAATTGATTTAATAGCAGATAAAGAAATAGATGTAGTAAAAATTCTTGCACCAGACCCTTTATCAATAGGGGGTACTGATGAAAGTGTAAGAGAAAAAATAACGTCATGGGAAGCAGATATTAAGTATCATGAGAACTATTTATATGACAATTCTCTTATTCCAGGTACATATTATTACAGAGTAGGCAACCAAATTTTTGAATATAAATATGAGTTGACTAAACAAACAGAAGGAAAATTGTATGGATTATTATATGACAAAGATGGTGACTTTAACAAAAACAACACAGATGAATATAATAAGTATATTTCGCAATGGATAAACCTCTTAAATCAACCAATTCCCGAATTGAAAAGAATTGCAATCGATATAGAGGTAGAAGCTGAAGAAGGAAGGATTCCAAATCCAAGGGATCATGATAAAAAAATTATTGCTATTGGAATGGTTGGAAATGACGGATTTAAAAAAGTATATGTTCTTAATTACGATTACCAAAATGGATCTAAAAATGACAAGAAAAAAATGATCCCAGAAGCTGAGATTTTTGAAAATGAGAAGGATTTGATTTCGGCAGCTTTTAAAGTTCTTAAATCATATCCTATAATTCTTACTTTTAATGGAGATGATTTTGATCTACCATATTTATACACAAGATCACAAGATTCGCGGATAGATCGAGATAAAAAAAAAGGAATAGAGAAGAATGAAATTCCAATAATAATAAGAAAGGAATCTTTCATAAAAAGAGGAATGCAAGCAGAACCAGTACAAATTAAACACGGAATACATCTGGATTTATTTCGAACTTTTCAAAATCGATCTATTCAAATTTATGCATTTAATCACAAATATTCCGAATTTACTCTAAATGCAATATCGCAGGCATTATTAAATGACCATAAATTAGAATTTGATGTGGATATAACTCGCTTGCCTGTAGATAAGTTAGCTGAATATTGTTTGAAAGATGCAGATCTAACTTTAAGATTAACTACTTTTAATGAGAATCTTCTAATAAAATTACTTATGATTATTTCAAGGATAGGACATCTTCCGGTAGATGACGTTTCTAGATTTGGTGTAAATCAATGGATAAGAGGAATGTTGTATTATGAACACAGGCAAAAAAATGCATTGATACCAAGACGCGACGAATTAATATCAAAAGGCTCTTCTTCAACTACTGCCATAATAAAAGAAAAAAAATATAGGGGAGGTCTGGTGGTCGAACCCAAATTAGGAATTCACTTTAATGTAGTCGTTGTAGATTTTGCATCATTGTATCCTAGTATAATCAAAGTTCATAATTTATCATATGAAACTGTAAATTGTTCACACCAATCGTGCAAAAATGATCCAAAACAACAGATTCCAGAAACTAGTCATTGGATTTGTAAAAGAAAGAGAGGACTCACGTCGCTTCTGATTGGATCACTGAGAGATCTAAGGGTTAATTATTATAAACTTCTTTCAAAGAATAAATCGATAGAAATAGAAGAACGTCAAACGTATGAAGTTATAAGTCAAGCTATAAAGGTCATCCTGAATGCGAGTTACGGAGTAATGGGGGCGGAAATATTTCCATTATATTGTTTGCCAGTTGCTGATGCAACCGCTGCAATTGGGAGAGATACGACAACAAAAACAATTGAAAAGTGTAAGAATATAGGAATAGAAGTCATATATGGAGATACAGATTCATTATTTTTAAAAAATCCTTCATCAATAAATGTAGAGAAGATCTCAACATGGGCTAAAACCAATCTAGGAGTAGATCTAGAAATAGATAAAACCTATAGATATGTAGTTTTTAGTGACTTGAAGAAGAACTATCTTGGAGTACTACAGGATGGTACAGTTGATGTTAAGGGTCTAACTGGAAAAAAATCGCATACACCTCCGTTTATACGCAAAGCATTCTACAAAATATTAGATATTTTGAGAGAGGTAGGTTCCGAAAATGAATTTGAAAATGCAAAGGAAGAGATTAAAAAAATAATTAAAGAGTACGCAACTAATCTTGAAACTGGAAAAATAAATCCTCAAGATTTAAGTTTTAATGTAATGGTAAATAAATCCCCTGATAGATATGGGGAAAAAACGAATAATTCTAAAGTTAGGTCAATTGATGGGAAAAACATAGACTATATCACATATAAAGGATTACCTCAACACATCAAAGCAGCAATGTTGTTACATCAGTCAGGTAAAGAGGTAAGAGCCGGAGATATAATTTCATATGTCAAAACGAAAACTAGTGATGGTGTCAAACCTATAGAATTGGTTAACAATTTTAATGAAATTGATGTCGAAAAATATCTTGAAGCTATGGAATCAACGTTCGATCAAATATTAGCTTCTTTAAAATTTAATTTTAAATCCATATTAGGTAAAGACAGACAAGCAAATTTGGATGAACTTTTTTGGTAAGAAAAAAATAATTTGATATCACATCAATTGAATATGCTAGACTCCCTAGAGAATTTATTTATCCCGCCGGAAAAGACCTCGGCAGAATACAGTTTTATGGATGCACCAATCAGAATTTCCTTTCATGATGCAAACGCAATACTATATGGAATTCCGTTAGATATAACAACCAGTTTCGGGAAGGGAACTAGATTTGGTCCAAATTCAATTCGAAGAACATCCGCTAAACAAATTGAATCATTCATTATGGACAAGAATATAGAAATTTATGAAAAAATAAAAATTTTTGATATAGGCGATTTAATTTTACCTAATAGAAAAACAAAGGAGAAAGAGTTAGAAGACGTATTTAAGAAGATTTCTTCAGACATTCACAAAATAAATTCATTTATTAGAAAAGAGAGTAAAATTCCCATTATATTAGGTGGAGAACATACCATTTCTTATTTTAGTATCAAATCCATAGCAAATGAAGATCCTATCATATTACATTTTGACGCCCACAGAGACATGAAACCAAGTTACGAAGGCATGAAACTTTGTCATACGACCCCATTTTACCATCTAATTAATGATGGTTTTATTAAAGGATCGAATTTAATTCAGATTGGAATAAGACAAACAGATAAAGAAGAAAACGATATAGCTAAAAGGAGTGGGGTAATAACATTTGATGCGTGGCAAATTCATAAGGAAATGAAATCTATTCAAGCACAAATCAAAAAAATTACTAAAGGTAAAAAGATATACATTTCATTTGATATCGACGTATATGACATATGCTATGTACCTTGTACCGGAACACCGGAACCATTTGGTTTAAATCCATTCCAGATATTGGAAATCATAAATTCGATAAACAAGTCCTCAAAATTGATAGGATTGGATATTGTAGAAGTTGCAATGAAAAATGGTGATTATAGGGAAGGAACATTGGCAACGCAGACGATTTATAGGATCCTTTCTAAACTCTGGAATTAGCAAATCGATTTAAGAAATTAATGGAAAAAAATTCGTCAAACATAGGATCAAATCAAAAAGTCACAAAACCTGACCTTTACGTACACTAACCAGAAAAATTTCAAATTATCAGGTGCCTTAGGCTGTTGGTAATGGCAGGCTAAACATCTCGCCTGAGCTTGATGCGTACACCTCCATTCCATCAAAGCTATCTTCTATAGCCGCCCTATTCCTTACGGAAGGTTGTCTTTTCTCGAGAAAGGCTTCCTCCTTAGATGCTTTCAGGAGTTATCCTAGACAGCTTAGCTGCTCAGCCTGCCCTGTCGGACAACTGATAAACCAGAGGCTGCGCTGCCCTGTTCCTCTCGTACTAGGGACAACTTCCCCTCAGACAACCACGCCCCTGTCAGGCAGAGACCGACCTGTCTCACGACGGTCTAAACCCAGCTCACGTTCCCCTTTAATGGGCGAGCAGCCCCACCCTTGGCTCCTGCTGCAGAACCAGGATGGGAAGAGCC
>DATFEP010000013.1:0-66576 GCA_035250975.1 Nitrososphaeraceae archaeon
TTTGTATGCTTCAGGTGTTATGAAAGTGAAATACTCTTCTTTGTCTCCGGGATAGATAGTTAGCTTTGCGGCAATGATGTCATCTTTTTCATCCTTCAATGGAGTAACGTATTTCCATTTTAAATCATCCCATGCACCAAGTCTTATTCCTGAGGATACCATTACATACACAATGGGTTTTATTCTTCTATCTGGATATTCTATTATTTTTCGAATCTCTTCAACAGTCGGGGCTCTATCATTTGAGGCTTTTCTACCAGCAGGGATACCTTTAGAAATAAATTTCCAATTTATTATTATATCGTTCATATCACAAAATAATTTTGTTGCCTTATAGTAATTTCCAATAGTTGTGGAAGAGATTTCATTTTTTGTTACCCTATCTTTCTGATATTCAATAAATCTAACGAAGTTATCTTGAAGCCATTTAGGATTTGATTTAGATTTCTTATAAAATTGTACAGCTTTTGAATTGATATCTCCTTTTAGTTTAAGGAAATCAAAAAACATCTCCAATCTACGGGGATACTGTCTTTTTGATTCTGGAGCCTTCAATCCGTATAGAAAATTAAACATAGGATCTGAACCTGATTGCGTCATTGCGATTCTTGTCATGCTATACTATTTTATAGTCTGGGCCGTATAAAAACATACATATTTGTAATGGGCCGGGTCGGATTCGAACCAACGATCCCCGCCATGTCAAGGCGGTATCCTAACCAGGCTAGACCACCGGCCCCCTCACACTAATCTCTTTGATTATTTTTATAAGTGTTATTTCTCTTACATGAGGAGGCTCGCATCGAGTTTATATACTTAGAATCATGATTTATCTGGTTGTGCTTTTTCTCTAAATTATCATTAAGGATCTGAGGATTAGCACAGCTAAGCGAATTACACTTTTATCATTAATGAATCCATGTTTTAAAAATAATACTAGTTGTAATCGATGTAAAATTATGCGTTTCTATTTTACGTCACATTTAATTCTGTATTTATAAATTTGGCATGTGTTCTTTTTTTCTAATATTCATTCCAGTTCAATTAGTTAGCAAAGTTTTCAAATACACATTAGTTGATATAAGAAGAAGCTTTAATTCTTTTCTACATTATTGAAAATCCACAAATTATGATTTTCTTGAAATTTCTTTACAATGTATTCTTCATTGCAGGTAAAAAAATTTATATAAACAGAGGTAATTTTTTATATAATTAGAAAGTAAGGTTTTGAAAAGTGTCTAATATGTTTTGGGATTGTGCTAAATTCCTGGCATGTATATATAAAATTCCATTGTTAAAGACATAAAATAGATAGTGTACTTTCAAGGTCTCACTCTACGTAATACATCTAAAGCGTTATTGATATTTAGAGGTGAAAGGAGAAGTTATGTTTCTGTTTGGAATTGGATACAAATGTATGGTTAGTATCAAACTTACAAAACAAAAAGTATATTTTTCTTTATGATGGGTGAACTTATTATTCAGATCTGTAACTAGCATTATTGGTTATGGTTCTGTATTAAACCAATTCACTCTTCAGTGCTTGGAATCCATATCTCAGAAGATAGAAACATGATTGTCGTTGAACAATTCATTAGATCTCATATCCAAATACGGAAAATATACCGTTTACATAGATGGTGGTGCATGGAATGATGAAACATGTAATGTAATTGGATTAAGATACTATCTACCTTCTTAGTTCGAAAAAAGTTTGATGAAACGGATTTACCATCATTTGAAAGACGGAAAATAATTTTTTGATGATTATTATCCATGTAGACAAATTGAATTCAGTCTATTTCATGTATATAACGGGATACAATTCTTTGTTCTGGATATCATGCTGTCATACTAAATAATAATTCAAACTAAATGACTAATATCACTGATTTTTTCAAATCTGTACATCCTTTGAATATGTATCTTAGCCATTAGACAATAGACTATATATTCCTCCAATTCCGTAAGCTAAGGATATCAATATCCTTGCTAAAAATTCACCGTGTACTTTTTCTACTATATTATATTGATACAGTACCGCTATTATTATTATAGATATCAAACAAATCTGACCAACAATCATTTGATCCACGTTTTTGAGTCTGTTGTACTTCAAAAATATTAAAGCAGTAGAAATATTTCCCAATCCAATTCCCAACAATATTAAATATTCATGAATACTGGGCATAAATATTATAAAGAAAAATGGACCGGCCCAACATATTCCATTCATGATTTTGACCCCTAATGGCCACCCCGTACTCTTTTTTATCCTAGATTTAATGATTTTAACGGAATCTATTATTCTATTTCTAAAAAACAAAAAAAAGACCAAAAAACTTCCAATCCATATAAGTGCATGAAAATAATATTGATTAATTTCACGTGAGAAAACTTCGCTAATTGTTATGGCTGCTAAAATAGATAACGATATGTATATAAAAATGATGCTATTTTTTGAGGACTCATCTTTTTTATTAGTCATTAACAAGATTCAGGCATTTTAATTATCCTATAAACGTAATGCAAATTACTTTATTTCTGTTCATTTTTTTAAGACGACTCTAAATGCTATGATTCATTTTCAATTTTCGGACACGAGATAAATAAAAAGATTTTTGTTGTTGTTACTATTATTATATTTATTGACACCTTTTTTTGATTTTCTTAAGAAAAAATCCAATCTCTATAAAAAAGAAAGAGATTCATATAATGTAAACGAGTTTGTAGATCATTCAAATGAACATCTTCAGATTAACTCATTTGATACTAAAGATATTCTCCAAAGAAACATAGGTGAGAAAGTAAAGCAATTATCACGTAGAATCGAACCCCTCTATCATGAGTCGCTACAACATATGAACAATATAGAAAATATTGCCCTAGATCTAGAAGTAGCCAAAATAGATGTGGAAGAACGTAGTTTTGAATCACTTCTTATTAATGCGAAAAGAATGGTTATATCGTCTATAAAAAAAGAAATATCATCATTTCCTGAGGTTCCTAAATCTTTCCAAGATATTAAGGAATTTCATCAACATCTCGATTCTATGGTCCATAGGTTTTCTGAGTTAAGTTCTTCTCATAAGAAAGTTTTCAATTTCTTCATTAGAAAGTATGCAGAAAGACTGGAAAATGAGTTTAAGAATATTTCAAGCGTCTCGCATGAGTGCAAGAGGGAGATTTATCTCTATGAAGATCAGTTAAATTTTTTGAATTCATCTTTGAATGGATTAAATGTCATTGCAGATAAAAAAGAAATGATACGCTCTATGGAGTCGTTGCTAGGTGATAAGCAACATAGTATTGACGATTTGAAATCAAACATAAAAAAAATTGATTCTGAAATAAATTCGATCCTAAACTCAGAAAAATATCATAATGCACAACAAACAAAACAAATGCAGACATTAGTCGAGAAAGAGAAAAAAGAATTTCATAGGGAACTAGTTAATAGCTTCAGCAAGGTCAGTAGAGCATTTAACAAATATTCCTACGGTATGAATAAATCAGTAATTCATAAAATCCAAGTAATGACGGAAAAACCTTGGGAGATATTTTCTCAAGACATTGCGAGCTATGGTGATCTAATTAGAGATGTAAAGACTTCAATGGTAAAGAGAAAAATTAACGTTAAAGATTCTGATAAAATACTCGCTTATATTGACAACATACTGGATTCATTAGATGAATTTAAGAATCGTGAAGTAAATTTAGATAAAAAATTACATACATTAAAGAACAACCCTGATTTATCTATTTTTTCAAACATAAGAGAGTTGAAGGAAAAAAAATCTTATCTTTCCCAAGAGTTATTGTCGAAAGAGACTTCGCAAAGAGAATTACAAACTGATTTGGAAAAAAATAAGAAAGAAATACAAGATTTAAGGAAACCCATAGAAAAATGTCTACTTGAATTGACTGGCAAACATTATTCCTTACAGGTTAATGATTAGAATAGAATTGAAGGGTTGAGACCAAGATTCAAACTTCGTTAGTGCACGTCTCCTATCCACAAGAAATAATGGGAAGCAAGCCAGCAACCTAAGATCAAGTTAAAACAAGGCTGGAGTCCAAATGTCGGTGCCCACATTTTAAATAGGGATTCAGATAGCTGGCGGTTATAGTACGCTTTTTGTAAACAAGATAACAAAGGAAGGAAAAAGTTAGAAAAATGGTTTTGTGATGGTTATCATCGGGGCGTCTATCGTCATCTCGGTCTGTAAATCTTTCTAGAATAGTTTTTAACAAGATTAGTATTGTACCACAAAGAAAACCCGGCTATAATTTATGATATTTACAGATATAAACAAAACATAGGTTCGTAAAATAATCATCAGGCACACAAGCTAAGCATTTATTGTTTTTACTAATTTTTACACCAAAGATCTGCTTTTATGAGACGGAAAGTATAATACAATAATATCTTCTCCAATTACAACGGTGAAAATCTCCGATGTTAACCATCATAATATGTCGATTTCTACATGCAAGTATTTTTAGGAACAGAATCAAACTTTTTAAAGAAATATTATACGCATTAGTTAAAAATGCACATAGGATGTACAGACATGCTAGATTCGAATTATCCTTTGTATTACAAACATGGTCCAGATGCAGTTAAAGTATGGTCAGACCACATGATGCAGGATATGTTAAGAGATTCTATCACCAGACAGTACAGTACTTATACTGCAAATATCTTTGAAGATACTTTGGTTGAGTTAAGTAGACCAAAATACAGAAAACATAGATATTACTAATTGTAATAATTTTTTCTATTACTGTAAGTAACATTAAAAAACGTAAAATAATATTAAAAAACGTAAAATAATAGCATTTTTTGGCGAAAATATAACAATTATGAAACTTTGTAAAAAAATACAGAGTGTCTATGTCACTATATTTCTAAATCTGCTGGTAACTATGGTAATGTGAAAGAGGGGTAGAGCTTTTGGTATATATATACGGTTTTTAATTGGTGTTTGATGGAAAATATAGCTGAAAATGTATTAGATATAAACAAAAATTCCAAATATAAAGAAAAAGACAAAGACGGTTAATTCGATTCTCAAAATTAATTGAATGTCAAATTAACAACATTCCAGACATTGCAACAAATCGATTATTAATTAAAGCCATGTTAACCATTATGCAAAAGGAAGATAAGTCGGAGATCAATTATTCATGTATATCAATACCATGACAAGTAAAATCGTTAATTTTCATACACTACCTAGAAAAGATTGGAATATAAAGCCAAATTCTAATGTAAAAATTCTGCACCTGTTCCCATTTCTTAATAAATTATTTGTGTTCCATTGAATTTATCATTAATAAAAAATTGGAAAGCACTTAAATTGATTTATTATTAAAAAGCTAGGGCGACTTTTCTTCAAATTGGATTTATTTATCAAAAACCTGTTGGCCATTATTGATTATAACAAAAGAATTGTGTGCAAGGAAATAAAAAATCTAACGGTTACTTTTTAATGGAAATGTAACATAAGTATTTTTATCCTCATTTCAAAAATATATAAAATTTAAGTTGCTTTTTACGCATATCATCATAGAAATTAAAAATAAAAAAATTAAGGAGCTAAATGTTGCTTTTGTTTGAAGAGCTCTTGACTTGGAATGTATGATTCATGTGCAGTTATAGTAATAGTATGTGGACCTAGAAAATGAACCTCTTCACTTTCTGTGTATTTAAGAGCCACATCTGTTACAGGATCTCCAAATCCAAATTGTCCATGAAATAAACAACTTCTAGGTGGGTTTGAAACTTGTTCTAAATATCCCAGGTACATGGGAAAAACCTTGGGAGCAAGACCGATTAGTACTTGAAACATCGGTTTATTAGATTCTTCTGGGTTACATGGTAAATTAAGAGATATATGTCCTTTGGTTGCAAAAGGAGTTGAATCATATATTAGTAATGTATCATTTTGAATAAGACTGATGCCATTTAGTAATAGAGTTACAGATGCTCTATTAAGGTCTGCCTTATGCACATAATTAAAACTGGTGGCTACCTGTTCTTGTAATGATTTTTCTTTCTCTGGCTCAACCTGAGAATAAGATGTCTCAAATGAATAATCCATAACAGCCATTATTCCAATCATTAAAGTTAGTGAAACACCCATTAATCCTATCATCTGTTTCATAAATTATTGTAATAATTTAGTTATTAATATAGAATTCTATCAATAGGCACTAACAATAAATTAATCAATTAATAGTTCGAGATTGTTAAGTTATTTGAGTATAATTCTGATTATCGAGTAAATTTCGATAATTTGAGCTAGTCAATCAAAATCAAGCTCTAATCGTTTACCTGTAAAATTTTATTCATCTTTCTTCAGTATTCTTACTATAATTACAAGTTTAATCGTCGATATCCAGTTCAATATTATGTTTATTTCTATATACATTTTAAGCTACTATAAATTTTTTAAAAATAATAATTGCTTGTTGTACTTTTATAGATGGTTACAATTTCATTTACTAACATAGGTAACACCTTCTAGTCTGTTAGTAAGTGTATACAAAATAGAATTACAAACAAATTTTATCCAATTCATCGGAAAGCGTAGACTGAAGGTACCGTAAGTAATGCACTAGATACCTAATATCTAGAAGGAGATAATACAAGTGGAAAAACAGGTACTTTGAGAATGGAATAAATGCTTTCCAAAATAAAAGTAGAAAACCACACAATAAAATTTCTGCAAAGGTAACAAATGAGAAAGAAAAGGAAATCTTGATTTACGTATAACTAAAAAGATTTGGTTGGAATCAGATTAGATCTAGGCTAAAATGTGCACCTTAAATATCGCTCAGTACCAAAACTATCTACAGAATACTGCAAAAGACATCGTTTGAATATGTAATGTAAAGTAAGAAATATAGAGTATAAAAGGTTTACAATGAAAAAGCCTAACGAAGGGATACAAATAGATATTTTGGGACCATTTTATTTTAAGAATATTGCTCAAAAGAACTATTTTATCAATCGTTTTGTTTCTGTTACAATAAATAACATATAACTTGTATAAAAATCAGAAATATAAGAACAAATTTTGTCTTTTGTATTCTCTTTTTCTTGTTTTATGCAGAATAGATCTACGGTACGTATTATATACCATCGACAGTTTATCCTTTTTAGCAATATAATCGTAATACATTACACTCGAGTTTCTCCAGATAATTTTTAATATTACATTAAGCCTCTTTTTAATACTAGCATGATATTTTTGTTCCACTTTTTTTTATATTTTTTCTTGTATTATTGATAATATCTACTTTTTTATAGGATCATAAAACCTGTATCAAAGATAAGTACTTATCATTTATATAGTTCGACTTTAGCGTTTTATTGAATTTTGATAACTACCAAAAATATTTGTTCCTTGCTTTGCATTCATTACATCTGCTTAAATAAGTTTAAATGTGTATATTATATTTCTTTTAACTATATACATTTATTATTTTTTAATATGCTGTTATCATATAGGTTAAGATATAGATTAGTGATAAATAGTAAAACCGAATTAATATTAATTATGTATAAATATTATTAAATTATGTATCATGGTTTTTTCCTAGTTTTATCCCTGTTGAGAGACTAATACTTTTCCAGCCATAAATGGATGGAACATACATGAGTATTTGTATTCTCCTTCTTGGTTAAATAAAAATGTAAATTCTTGTCCAAGATGTAATACTCCTGAATCGAATCCATTATTGAGTGATTCATCGGATAAAGTATGTCCGGTGATCGTATGCATTATTTCGTCCATATTGATCCAAGTAATTTTCTGGCCTGGTTGTATATGTATAGATTCTGGATCAAAATTTTTCTTTGCTGAGGGATCAGATGCTTGATAAGGAATTTGTACATTATAATCTGAACTCCATGCTGGCTTAATCATGGATGAAGAATTAACAAGACAGATCGTAGCGAATAAAATTGAAATAAAAAATACATATCTTAACGTATAGGGATTCATGCAATTTCCATCCTGGATTAGTCTAACGTGAACGTATGTCAATTAATTAGACATTGTTATATGGTTAATTAAGTTTTTTTATGTAAATTTGTTGATAGTACCTATTGGTCCGAATAAAAAAAATCGTTGTAGCTGATCTCTTTTATAGTATTAAAGCTGTATTTGAAGTTACTAAGATCTGAAAGCATGATCTTAATGAACCACTATTCAGAAACTGTAAAATTATCTCCGAAGACATAAGATTTTTCTATTCTAATTGAGCTTTGTATTGGACTCTTGGTATGACAATGAAATAAAAACTATAAAAAATCTTCCAGTAGTTCTCACGTATGTACTCAATTTATTCTCAGATTTGTTTGATAATTTTTTGTTCTCTAGGTGATCAAACAAATCTTTGTGTTATTCCATTATGAGGCGCCTATAAAATCTCCAATTAACAAAAAAAGTATAACTATTAACCTACCTTTTAGGTTTGATAACACTTTACATACTGATATCAAGTAAAAAATATTATAAAACTATTATAAAAATATATGCAGATTCAATTGTCAGTATATTTGACAACCTAGTATATTATGAAGTACCACAAAATTTGTTACCCCTCTCCAGGGTTTCAAATTCTTTCCGTAACTTAAAAAACTACCTCTGAGAACATTCTCCTTTTTGATTTTTATACCTTTTTGATTTTTATACTTTGAATTATCCATTATATTTGAAATCGTCTTTTATTAGAATTGAGGTGCTAGAGTTATCTTTTTTTGTAACCGAAAATATTGGAAAATATTAATTATGATATCCTCAACCTCGTCAATATCTTATTATGTTAATCACAAAATAGATGGCCAATTTGTTATATTATTAAGAGCAAGATTGTGTGAGCTAAAACAAGTCGAAGATATGGGTATTCAACTAATGACGGCTGGCAGAAAACATCTTAGATTTTTATCTTGATATTGATAAATTCCATTGTAAACTCTTTAAAAATGAGAGGTTGACACTAGAGAAAGAATTCCAATACCTAGTTTTCTTGAAGGAAACAGCTAATGACTACATTATAAATGAAATTCCAAAGCCCAAATCTTGCATATGACATTGCAGAAGATTTTAGATCATTTATTTAATGTAGTGATTAACATTACCGAAAATTAGATTGAACTTTAACCTATGTATGTTATATCCATTATACGGTTTGCGTTTTCACTAATAAGTTCTAATAACATTTTGATCATAATTAAATAAGTCAGCAATATTCATGATTTAAGAAGCTAGATAATTAAACTGCTATTTTTTCGGCGCCGAAAAATTACAACAGCGGGCCTACAATTTTTCCACCATCTCTTTTAATCTGCTTTCAGTTACTGAACCAATTAAGCCTTTAATTGGTTGACCATCCTTAAATAATATAAAAGATGGAATAGATAATACTTCATATTCTGAAGCAATTTTTGGATTATTATCAATGTTTACTCTTGCAAAGATGATCTTGTCTGAATAACATTTAGATAACTTCGAAAATATGGCAAACATTGTTTGACAAGCTCCACACCATGGTGCCCAAAAATCAACTAAAGTAAGTTTATTTCTATTTATTACAATACTAAAATTTCTATAATCTAATTCTAATATTTCATCTTCTTTATCCTCCCTGATAGAGTCCTCGTTTGGCATTTAAGTATATTTTTATTAAATCTTTTAATAACTCTTAGTATTCAAATTTTTCTTGAAAATTATATTGTTTGATTCGTTTATGAAATCTCTTAATATTCCATGAATTCGAATTGTTCATAAAATAAGATCAACTGGCTATCGTTACCTTTTCGTTCTTTTAATACATTAATATATAATTCTTTATTTAACCTTTTCTTCAATTTTCTAAATTTAAAATACGATTTATTAAACGTTAATTGTTACTACTTAAACTATAACTATTAACATTACAAAAATGTTTTAATAGTTTTTTGTGTAAAGGAACTTATGGTAACAACAATAAATGTTGTGAAAGAATCATTAGGAAAAGACGTAAAAAAAATAAGAAAATATGAGGAAATTGCTTATACGCTTTCCTTTTATAGTATCTTTAGTTCTGGGGCATCCATGTTTATGGCAAATGATCTTTTGACCAAAATTATGGTTGGTGCGATATTAGGTTCAAGTAGTATAGCGATGTATTTAGCAATAAAGGTCATGCACCGGAAAAAGAAATTAGCCTGAACTGACATCCCAGTAGTAAAATGGACGTAATATCTAAAATATCCAATCGATTTTACCAGTCATTTAGGTATCATATCTGATAAAAATTCTTTTGTAATGGTGAATATGTGTTTTATTTCCTGCCGGAGGTGATGCTCCAGGTAATATTGTCTATTCATTATTTTTTATTTCTTAGACAATAATATTTGCAATAATTCTAAGTTAGGTAATATCCAGAGTAGATGTGGAAAATAAATGACTGACACGAAAAATTCCAATTTCAACAATCAATGTTGCAAATTATCCTATTTTTGTCAACTTTTTTTAAGAACAACATACTTCATATTTAGTTAGATAAAAAATAATTTTCAAAGAGATATAAAAATAATCCCAAGTATTTTCCCCTGAGGCGTTATACTAACTTATATGATTGATAAAGATTATTCGATAATAATTTATTATTCAAAAACATACACTCAATACCGGATGTACCGATATGATTTTTATGGTATCCAGTCGGCGAGTGAGATTAAAGGTAGAAATGGATATTGATATTCCAACAGATCTTATTGAGAACAATGATCGACGTAAGATAATTGAAGATGGAATAATAAAGAGTATTTCTAAGGGACTATATGAAGAGGGTATTTCATTTCACATAAAGAAATTTCACTTTGATGTATGATTGAACTATCTGAAAGATTATACAGATAATAAAAATGATATTTGAATATGAAAGGATTGACAATTATAAATGGTTGCAATCAAAAGAGTAATAGACAAAGCTGCAGAAAAATAGATCATAGCTATAGTCCTGCTGACATATGTAACAGTACACATACGCGACCATTCAACGAAAAACTTTCTTGTTACTAGATCCTGAGACATACGAGGTAAAACTAGACGGAAAGATAGCTACAGTTGACCCTGCTATGGATATTTCGTTAAGCTGACAGAGCCGGTATGATTATCTATTTATAGCTTATATCCAAAATGAAGAGAAAAATAATCACAAAAAATAATTATAGTTAAGGTCTAAATTTGCAACTAAATTAACTTGATTTTTTATTATAGAACATAACAATTACTGATATAATTTTCAGGTTTTTTAGCACTTATTTTTTTGATTGATAAAATGTTTGTGACCAAAGAGTGGCAATTGGCAGTTTAATAAAAAAAATTTTGTATTACAATAAAAATATATTTAATGCATTTAAATTAAAATAAGTTGAAAAGAGTTATATAAATAAATTAGAATACATTAACAATGAAAGGATTAGTCTTCTATATCCGTAATACGGATCTTGAATCTATTAAAGAAGTTTTACAAAAAAATAATGTCGAGGGAATATCCTATTTTGAAATAGTAGGACGAGGAAAATTAGAAAGAGGAGAGGTAGAGAAAATAATAGATGGATATAGATCTGGGAAAAAGTTTGTTCCTGAATTCGTAACGAGAAAAAGAGTAGAAGTCATTGTTCCTGATTCTGAAGCAGATAAAATATTAGATGAGGTAAAAAAATCTAGTAATATCCATGGCAAGATTTTCATCTATGATGTCACACAATCATATGATTTACCTTAACTTGATTAATCAATCAAAATAGTCTATTTTGGTATATTTAGTCGATGTCGACTAATATTTTAGAATAGATATATATGTGCAATAAAAAAACCGAGGTGAAAGCTAATTTATTTTTGATGAATTCTGTTGAATTCATTTACATCATCATCATCATCCATAATTATCCATCTCATATGGCATCTTTGTTTTCATCATTTTATTATAATTTGAGACCAATAGAGAATCAATTAAATACATGAAATAATTGACAGTTAAATAATACTCCCACATTAGCTGATATAAAAAAAATAATTCAATAAACCTACAGAATCTGATTAATCTTACTTTGAAGTGTAGTTAACCGGTTCGTTGAAATTCCTGTCTGCCTAGATAATTCATCAAGATTTACATTGAGAAGATTTCTTGCTAATAAGAAATTAATTTTTGAGAATGCATCTAACTCATTTTTACTTAAATGTAAAAGAGTTACTGGATAAAGTCCTTGATCTTCAATCATCTTCTCTAATCCATTATCTTTCGGATATCGCCACGATAATACATCTTGTCCAACACATTTTGCATATTGAATAGCATCTCCAGAAATCTGTGTGTTGCTAACAAGCATCTCCCGATCAAACTCCTCTTTTAGATCAAGAAACCTTGCGTGAGTGTATAGTGTCTCTTTTAGACCCGTAAATATTCCAGCTATGTTATGATACTTGCATTCAATCATATATCGGTTATTTGTTGAAGAACGTGCAATTAGATCTATTTCGTGTTCTACACATTGACCTTTAACTTTGGATCTTATAGATTCAATGCTATATCCATGTTTTTCAAGAATCTGACCAACAAAGGATTCGAAAATAAAGCCGGTAGGACCAAGTGACATTATTGATTCGCGTAGTCTATATCTATTTTGTATCTTTGGATAATGTTGGTCTTTTAGAAATCGAAGTATTTTTTTATATACCTCTTTTGTAGTCATTCCATTATAAGACTGTTCATATACCTTTTGGGCAATTTCTTCAGCTAAATTTCTGCTGGCACCAGCCCTGATACAGGTGGATATAATCTTATCAAAATCAAATAAAACTGTCCTGCCATCACTTTTAGTTAATTGAACAGATTCGTCAATTCTCAATTCTTTATTTCCCAAGATATTATACACATACTTTGTGACAGATATATTAAATTTCGATCTACTTGCTAATTATTTGTCCTCTAATCTCGCCATCAGGATAACTTATTGTATGTACGTTTACATAGGTTTCTCCAGCTTTCATCAGAGAAGCGAGATCTTCTAACTTTTTTCCTTCAAGAGAGCCTTGTAGATCAGAAGCATGAAAGTTCCCACTTGAGGAGAACTGACTGGATCTTTGAACAGCTGAGATTACATCAATTTTTGGGGCAATGTCCTTAGGCAAAGATAATGTACCATCATCACCACCGCTATTATGAGCGTACAAACTGACAAGAACCTCTCCATTTTTTCCACTCGTTCCTTTATGGATATTAATTCCAGTTACTCTATCAGTGTTCATCACAGTAATCTGGTAAGTAATAGTATTATCCTGCATTTGAATAGAAGCGAGACCAATTCCTTCAGTCGTTACTGGTGGTACTTCTTGTGCTCCTTGCAGACTTGCAACAAATTTATCCTCCGATGATGAGAAAGCCGAATTTAATTCTCCAAAGGTCAAAAATATCGAGGTAACAAGAACAGATATAGTTAAAATTAAATTTTTTTGGTACATCGTATATAGCAATTGATTAAATACAACATTTATTATAAATAATTTTACAAAATTTTTATAAATAATGTCATATGGGTTTTACCATAAAACGAATTTTAAATCAATTCCAATAAACCAATGAAATAATAGGTCCAGGCAGATCAACATTCTTTAAAGATTTGTCATAAATTACGTATATTGAAAATAGGCCTATTTATTTATACTTGCCTGCTTCTTTCAACCTAGCTCTCATTCTTTCCTCTCCCTCTTCGAATCGAGTTTTATCGCCTTCAGTTTCTAATAGGAGTTGAGGTACTTCCATGGGTTTACCGTATTTATCAAGTGCAACCATAGTCACAAATGCTTTGCCCGCATGATCTCTAGTATTATAATCAAGATCTTCTGAATAAATATTTACTTCTATTTCCATAGAAGATCTTTTAACATAATTAATTCTTGCTGAAAGGATGAGAGCATTTCCAATAAATATGGGTTTGATGAAAGTTATTCTATCCATACTTGCAGTAACAATATTTGATTGGTTGGCGTGTCTTTTAGCGACAATACCAGCAATTAAATCAACATATTTTAGAATTACTCCTCCGAAGACGTTTCCCTTAGGATTTGCATCTGTGGGCAACATCATGATAGTGGATTCTGCTTTTGAATCACTAGGGCTCTTTTGAAATTTCATATAGTTATTATCCATAAAGAGTAACCTCCAAAGACTCTTCATTTATCATAAATATATTCATCATTGTCTTTTTCATTTAAAACTAATCAATACATACCTTATGTCATTATCAAAGTATGCAAATAATGTACTAAGAATATCTCTAAGTAATATCATCAAGTAAATTGCATAATTTAGAAAATATATTGAAATTTTATCTAATATTTGATTGTTTAATTGAAAGCCTCGTATAATCAGATCATTTAATAATAATTTTGTTGATCTAAATAAACGATGAATGCATTAGATAAAAGTAAGAAAAAATGCACCTCTTGGTGTGAAGAGTGTGATCAGGTTTTTGACAACATCTTTGATTCAGAGATTCACAGAAACAATAATAATCATAAGGTCAAAATAATAGAGTTTTGGACGATATCAAGAAGGTAGGATCATAATATAAAAATAAAATTATAAAGACTAACAAAATGAAAAATAAATAAAGAAATGAAATATAAAAAAAAGTAAAAAGATCTCTTTAATCTTTAGTTTTTGCGAATTCCACTAAACTTCGCATTTAGGATTTCATGTCTACATATCCCTAATATGGAATATGTAACCTCTTTTAATCTATCTATTGTGTTTCCCAAGATTCTAATAGCTATTCCTGAATCATCAGGCATCACAGAACATCCACCTCTGACCTCTGGATATAGAGAAATTTTATCATTTATACTATCATTCAATTTCTCAACATATCTGGATGGTGTAAGGATGTACGTATTGCATAACATATTAAATTCTTCAAGAATTCCAAGGATCTTTAGATCATTTTTCTTGGGTTGTAACAATGCAGTATCAATAAATCGCAATATACCCTCTTGGTTCTTTCCAATCATTTTTAAATAACAAATATCATAATTAAAGTATTCACCCATAGCCATACGTCCTGGCACTATTGTTTCAGAATATATCATGGTAGCCTCCTCATGAATATTCAAAGTTACAGATTGATAGAACCTAGAATCCCTATAAGGTATGATCTGGTCGGGCACAAATTCAAAATAGCTGTTGGTATCCAAAGTTATATTGACTATCTGAGTTGCATAGTTTTTATCCATTCTATAAAGTCTTGTAGCTCCCTGGGTGGTCATATGAGCTAATGCACTATCACCTATCTTGATATCTATTCTATACCTGTCACCTTGGAGAATTCCTCCAGAAGGAGACATTATATAGATGTATGCCATGGATGGCAGACTTTCTTCAAGGTATAACGCACGTTGAACAAAAAGAGGGACTTTAGAGTACTGTTCCCTTATTATTGTTCTATTTAGATTTTGATCCTTTTCAAGGGACAAAATCAATGTTCCAAGCTTTCCTGCTTTACCTACCCCTAGCTGAGTCAAAACTGCTTCATAAGATAAAACCTCTCTGGGAATATCCTTTGGGATGAAATAATCTACATCAAGAGGTATCATAATAATGTAAACTCTTTCATTATCTAATTGTTTTTCTTTAGGAGAGTTTTTGGGGGTGCCTCAAACAAAACATCTTTTATAATATGTTCTGCAACTTCTTTCACTCCCTGGCCAGTTTTACAATTAACAAATAGAAATGGTTTATTTTTTCTGACGACAATAGCATCATTTTCCATTACTTTAAGATCTGCACCTATAAGTGGAGCAAGATCAATTTTATTAATCACCAAAAGATCACAACTCTCTATTCCAAGACCACGTTTTCTGGGATATTTATCTCCACTAGAGACATCTATTATATAGATAAAGTAATCAGCCAATGCAGGACTAAACGTTGTTGTTATATTATCACCACCGCTTTCAATGATTATCAAATCAAGATCTTCATTATGTTTGGATTCTATTTCTTCAACCACAGAAATATTCATAGAAGGATCCTCCCTTACGGCAGTATGCGGACATCCACCCGTAGCAAGTCCTATTACCAGACTTTCTGGTAGTAACCCTTTTTCAGATGCCAAGTTCTTTCGCATCCGATCAGCATCTATTTTCGATACTACATCGTTGGAGACAATTGCGGTCTTATATCCTTTTTGACTTAATAAAGGAACAAATTGTTCAATTAACATTGTTTTTCCTGATCCAACAGGTCCACCGATACCAACTCGAGGAATTCTTTTAACAGTCATAATAAATAAATGATAAATATTTTATGTAATAAACATTTTTGAATCCATTCTTTCATGTGTAATCTGCAAAATATCAATTCCAGGAGCAAATTGCCACATATGAGAAAAAGGTCTATCAATATTTGTTTTTATAATCTCTATCATCACTGGTTTTAAAGAATGAATTATTTGTTGTCCTTCAAAATGTTGTAACATTCCCAATCTAAGTGCCGCACCTACTATGCTTACCGTAAATCCGTACAATAAAAGCATACAAGCCCTTTCTTTTCTTATGTTTAATGCATTTGACGCTACAGCTAATGCAACTGGATAAATACCATGAGCAGTTTTATTCTTTATTGCATTATAATAGGATGAAACCAATTTGGCAGGAGTAAGAATATTATCATGAATTAAATTTGCTGCTACATCGTCGGTAATACTTTCATTAACGAAACTTGATACACAACTTAACAATTGTGTTCCGGACCTTGTCGAGGCATCCCGTATCTCCTTAACTAACTTCATGGAAAAAAGTAATTTGTCTATATCTATTACACGTTGCAAATCTGAAATTTTAGCGAAATGATAAGCGTTAGAAAGTGCTGTACAGTCTGCTGGACCTATTTGGTATTTCAGAGATACGGAAATAAATTCTAAAATTTTTTGTTTATCTTTTATTTTTCTGTTGTAAAAAAGAGACTCTAATCCACTTGAGGTCGTATACATACCCGTTGGAAAAAAAGAGTCCCCTAATTGCATCATGCTTATTTCTTCTAACTGAAGATCGATGACATCAATGTTCATGAATATGGTGTCCTTCTTCAGGTTCAAAGACCATATAATCAGTTTTAATATCAAGAAATTGACTGAATGACGAAAAGAGTTTTGTAACCATTTCAATTTCTGTCTCTGCTTGTAATGGAAAATATACTTGATTTTTTGTAACCTGAATTGGTCTATGTAAATTTCCCAGTGTATGACCAATTTTTATAGACATTGAAAATATATCTTTGTTATTATTATAATTTTTCAATGTAATTATACCGACATATTCTGGTTCCAATTCAACAATGATCATCTTCTCATCATCTGAAAATACAACATCCCCATGTCGAAGTTGTGGATTATGGTCAAAAACAAAAATAACATCAGATCCCTTATCTGTATTCTTTCTCATTCTGAGCCTTTGGGATTCCAACCTATTGATTTTTACTTTTTCACAGATACCTTTCCTAAGCATTAATTCATATGTTTCTTTTAATTTAGAATCTCTCGTTAAATTACCAATTATATTATTGATGGTTATCATTTTTTTTATTACTCAACCTGTTCCATTGTATTTTCTTGATCCAATACTTTTTTAACTGATTTACAAGTCTTAAGATTATTTACTTTTTCAATCATTTCAGACAGATTCTTTGTATAGTCTAGGTATCCATAATTATCAAAATGTGAAGACATCACCAAAGCAAACATAAACCCGTTATTACCGAAAAGAATATCAGAACCTAACTCGAATTTCTTCGCAATAACACATTTTGTTACCTTGTGTAACTGATAATCAATATTAAGATGAGAAGCAGGATCAATAAAACCTGACATTGACGTTATCTTTCCTCCAGAAATAACTACGTGTCTTATTTTTGTGGGATCTTTGATTATCATCTGTTCATTTACATTATCTTCTTCTACACAGTGACGAATTTGCACTTCTCTCTTTTACCTCTTTGATTCAGAAACGGCCTGTTGACTTAGGTCTTCGGCAGCAAGATTTCTATCAATTCTAAGGACAGATTTTGAAATTTCTCCAGCAGCTTCTAGGGCCATTGTTTTAACCAATAAAGGATCGATAACCCCCTTTTCATACATATCCACTAGATCACCACTATCTATATCCACACCAATATTTTGTTTTGATGCTTTTGCAGCCATCACTTTTTCTAGACCATTAAAACCAGCATTTGTTAAAATTTGTCTCATTATGCTTTCAAGCGCTGACGCTACTACCTCAACTCCGACCTGCTCTAGGCCTTTCATCCTCAAACCTTTTAACTTTTCAATAACATGTAATTCTGCTGCTCCGCCCCCAGCTACAACTCCTTTATTAAGTGCGGCTTCAGCAGCATTAACTCCATCTATTACTGATCTCCACCTCTCAAGAGATGTCTCTTTGGTAGTTCCTGATACTATTATGGAAACAATATTTTTTTCAGAACCATTTTCAAGGTAAATTAATCCTTCATCTTCATTTTCATGAATGCAGTCAGCATTTCCAATGATACTGTTCCCTTTAAGATCATCTATCATTCTCACAGGCCTTGTTCCAAGATATCGAGACAGAAATTCAATTTCATCAGAAGAGATCCTGACAGCAAAGATCTTTTTAGACACTAAAAGATTTTCTACGACCTCATCTATTTCTGGCGACGCTATCAAGAGTGTATTAGCTCCAGTAGACACAATTTCATCAACTATCTTTTTAGACTTTGAAAGTCTATCATTTTCCATGGTCATTATTTCTTCATAGCGTTTATTTTCTTTCAACCATGATTCTTTTACAGGTTTTAAATCTAGTTTTACTATCATTATCTTAGGTTTCTCAATTTTTATCGGCATCTCGGCATCGAGTCTTTTTCTTTCGAACACAACACCGTTGAACACGGTGTCCGAAACGTTTGTTTTTCTTATCACTTTAATTGATTTACCAAAATCAAATGTTCCGTTATAAACAGAGTTTTCTCCAATGGCTCTAATGGACTTGATAACCAATATAGATAATTTTACACCATCTAATTTGGAATTCAGAGATGTTCTTATTACCTGTTCAAGCTCCTGATCACTCAACGATATCTTCTTTGCTTCTTTTTCTAAGAGTTTGCATGCTTGTTTAACGCCGTTATCTATACCTTCCACGACTTTTGTCGGATGAACACCTAGTTCTTTTACTAGCCTTTTCCCTTCTTTTATCATTTCAGAAGCCATTACAACTGCAGTGGTTGTACCGTCACCAACTAGCTGTTCTTGTCTTTCTGCAATTTCTACTATCATTCTTGCAACCGGATGTATAGCCCTTAAAGAGAGTAAAATTGTAACTCCATCATTTGAAACGTGTCGGTTCATCGCCTGATCTATCAAGAGCTTATCGAGACCTTTTGGACCTAAAGTTGTTCTGACTGTTTCTGCAACGGCCATTACCGCTTGTGAATTAGATTCAAGAGCATTAAACTCTACGTTTTCTGCAATTGGTCTCCAAACGCCATAATTTGGATTAGACATAAAATATTATCCTACTATGAGGTATATATCTCGATAAAAAAGAAAATGAAAATAAAAAATAGGTGTCGGTATAGTTTATCTCTTATGCCATGAAGTATCTTTGTGCTAGGGATAATTCTTTTGCAGGGTCAACTGTAGCTATCTTTCCGTCCAGTTTTACCTCGTATGTCTCAGGATCTATTGTAATCTCTGGAGTTTTATCGTTCCAGACCATATCTTTTTTGCCAATGTTCCTGCAATTGTGTACCGGATGTAGAACCTTTTCTAATCCTAGTTTTTCTCTCACTCCAAGGTTTACGGCTGACTTTGATGATAAAGTCAAGGACGTTCTTTTTACCGCCTTACCCATAGCACCAAACATTGGTCTATAATAGACAGGTTCAGGCGTTGGGATGGATGCATTAGGGTCTCCCATGATTGACCATGCAATGAAGCCACCTTTAAAAATCATTTTTGGCTTGGCTGCAAAGAATGGTGTTTGATACATAACGATATCTGCATATTTTCCTACTTCTAGAGATCCAAGGACATCGGCTGCACCATGAGTAATAGCAGGATTGATGGTGGTCTTTGCAATATACCTTTTAGCTCTAAGATTATCATTGTCTCCTGTTTCTTCTGTCAACCTACCTTTCATTTTTTTCATCTTGTCAGCAGTTTGCCATGCTCTTATTACAACTTCGCCAATTCTTCCCATTGCTTGGCTATCTGATGAATACATGCTCAACACACCCTCGTCGTGCAACACATCTTCTGCAGCAATTGTTTCCGCTCTGATTCTTGACTCTGCAAAAGCCACATCCTCAGGTACCGCCGGATTCAAGTGGTGACAAAACATCAGCATATCAAGGTGTTCATCAACAGTATTGACAGTATATGGTCTAGTAGGATTAGTTGATGAGGGGAGTGCAAATTGCTCACCTGCGATTTTCATAATATCTGGAGCATGTCCACCACCTGCGCCCTCAGTATGATATGTATGAAGTGTCCTACCATCTATAGCATTAATAGTGTCTTCAACGTAACCACATTCGTTTATTGAATCGGTATGTATAGCTAATTGTGTGTCAGTCATGTCTACCGCCCTAAGGGATGCATCTAAAACTGCACCAGTTGTTCCCCAGTCCTCATGATCTTTTAATCCACATGCACCAGCTTCAATTTGTTCTAGCTGTGTAGCAAGTGATGGATGTGAATCATTTCCTTTGCCCAAGAAACCCCAATTGACTGGGATATCCTCTACACTCTCCATCATCCTACTAATATTGAAGGACCCTGGTGTGCATGTTGTTGCATTTGTTCCATCTGCAGGTCCCGTTCCACCACCTATCATAGTAGTGATTCCATTGCTAATTGCATCAACGTACTGTTGTGGAGAGATCATGTGTACGTGGGTATCCCAGTGACCAGGAGTACATATTGTATGTTCACCCGCAGTTGCCTCTGTACATGCCGAGACAATCATGTTCGTATTAACATGGTCCATAGTATATGGGTTGCCTGAATTTCCTATTCCTGCTATCTTTCCATCCTTGATACCAATGTCTGCCTTTACAATCCCCAGCATAGGATCTAAAACTACGGCATTTGTTATGACAAAGTCCAATGCACCGTTTGCATTGGTAATACCTGATGCCTGTGCCAGTCCATCTCTTATCGTTTTGCCTCCACCAAAGACACATTCATCTCCTTGGGAGATCAAGTCCTTTTCAACTTCAATAAATATGTCAGTATCTCCAAGTCTTATTTTGTCACCTTTTGACGGTCCAAAAAGGTCGGTATATTGTTTTCTAGTTAATTTCAAAACCATTTTAATTCATACTCCTTGATTTTTATTTGCTCATCCCCCGGTACCCAAGTTTCGTCGCTTTTTCCATGGCAGCATCCTTTATGACAGACGAATTGAGACCGCCCATAGTCAGACCGTTAAATCCATATACAATTCGTTTACCACCTAATTCGCATAACTCTACTTCTCGTGAATCACCGGGTTCAAATCTAATTGAAGTGCCAGCGGGTATGTTCAATCTGTATCCATATGCTTTGTCTCTTGGAAAATCTAAAGCCCTATTTACTTCAAAAAAGTGTGTATGAGATCCTATCTGGCATGCCCTATCACCAGTATTCTTTACAGTAATCTTGACAGTTTTATAATTCGGATTACAGATTACAGGCTCCGAAGACAAAATATACTCGCCTGGAATCATTTCGATTTAAAAGCCTCCTTACTTTTCTTTATTCTATTTTTTTCAAAATTTCTAATCATTTTTTTCACTTCTATTGAACTGGATCATGAACGGTAACTAACTTGGTACCATCTGGAAAAGTAGCTTCAACCTGAACAGTATGAATCAATTCTGGTACCCCTTCCATAACATCATTCCTTGTTAGGACTTCTCTAGCAGATTTCATTAATTCTGCCACACTTTTTCCTTCTCTTGCACCTTCGACTACATAATTCGCTATATATGCAACGGTTTCCGGATGGTTGAGTTTTATTCCCCTTTTTTTACGGCCTTCAGCAATTTGTGCTGCGGTCCAAATCATCATTTTATCCACTTCACGTGGAACTAACATCATATCTTCAATTCACCTTATGATACTAGTGAATTTGAAATATTTTAAATTTGAAAGAATTAATTTATATAAAAGTAGTTTTTGCCGACGTCGGCTAAGATCAATATACGACTGAAACCTTTACTGGAAGAACCTGAAGCCAATGAGTCATTCTATAAAAATCACCATTCTTCTTAGCTGGCAAAATATACTCATACCTTTTCTTATCCGCAATTATAGTCAAGTAATTTTTTGTTATAAATGAGCCAAACATATTTCTAACAACAGAACTAGAGCCTTGGCTTGCAATAACTTCATCTACCAAATCATAATCTAAGGAATATTCAAAATCTGATTTGTTCATAATTTTTCTGACGTCTAGTTTTGCTGAATCCTTTATTTTTGATGTGTGTTTTTTTTCGGATAATATTATGTATGGGAAAGGGCCCATCCCTGCTACATAACCAACATCAAGAAATTTTTTCATGAAGCTTTTTTTCGTAATAATAATTCGTTTTGTTGTGAAGTCTATTGTGCGATTATCTCCTAAACCTGCGTCTTTTTCGGAACTAAGTCTTAGAAGTATTTCTTCGTAGTTGTTTTTATTGCACCAATCTATAAACATCTTGATTTTTTGGATATCAGAATTCTCTCTTCCTTTGCTTGTAAGTTTCAAAAATAGGTTAAATTCCTGTATGTTCATTTTTTTTCACGTTTAAAAATAAAGAAAGGGAATTTTTTTCGGATCTATGGTCGTGACCAACCGATACCAGCAGGTATATTAGAGAAGCCAGATATCCCTAGTAAGAACACCCATGCAGTGAAAACGAACGGACCTGTTAATGCTGGTAATCCCCACATTCCAAAGAATCGTTGCATCGCCGGCATCACAAAACCACACGAGACGGTAGCAAGTAATGCAATTAATACAGATTGTGGCGTAAGAGGCAGAAAACTGGTGAGAGCAATCATCACCAATACTTGGTTAAAGCCATGTAGACCTGCTCTTATCTCACCTGTTGGCAATTTGGTCAATATTGCCATTGCAGCTCCAACTGCAGAACCAACAAGCGCCATCAAACCACCCAGATATAGTGGAGAAAATTCATTCCATTGTGCAGTATAACCATTTGTCCACCAAGGTCTATCTTGGCCAGTTATAAATGGTGCCAATTCAAATGCTAACGTAAGTCCGACGACCCAAAAGATTCCAGTCTTCCAGTTTTCTACAAAGGTAACTTGAGAAACACCTTTTAATGTTGATTTTATAAATTCTCCTGCTGTCCATTTGAAATTCTCTTCCTGCAACAGAACAGGGTTTCCACTACCTTTTATCAACTCTTCGTGTGCCGCGGGTGCCGGTTCAGGCCAAATATCATGTCCAAATCTTTTAGTGGCATACATTATTGTCCAAGTCGTAAAGATGAATGATGACGTAAATCCAGGAATTGCCCAAGATTTAGATAAACCATCTTGAACAAACATGTCTCCCATCAAATGACCCATTGCCATCCAAACTACTGCCGTAACAGCAGCACCAAATATCGATATGAAGAATGTTGCCTTGTTAGATTTAACGAAAGGCCCAGACCAAAAAGCCATACCAGTCAGTATAGAGTTATAGCCGAAAAGACCAAATGCAACAAGGCCGTATGGAGCTCCTAGCAATATAGCGATTCCTGCACCTATTAGACCGGAAATTACCATCATTATTCCAGCATTTCTTGACGCGATAAAGACTCCAATTAGTATCAGGATGCCAGTGATCGGGGAACTGAAGAGAGGAACTTCTGAAATTCCATTAAACAGAATATAAAAGAAGTCCAATCCCGGATTACCGGACACAAAATCTGCTACGCCCATGTAGGTAGATTTTCACAAGGTATTGTTTATTAATTTGTAATTTAATTTTGTTTATTAATAAAGTAAAAATTTTTAGATCATATTATAATTGATTTTGAGTATTTATGATTACTGAATATCCACATCAATATAAAAATATAAAAATATTAGGAAAATATCGAAATAAATGTGTTAGTAAAAAAATTTATTAAAATTTGTAGTTATGATCTTACATAATTGCAAGGAAAAATTAAGGATATTATACAAAAATATGTTGTCCTTCCTTGATATATAACCTCTTTAATAAATAAAGATAATCCAAAGACTAGATAGATTTTAACTATGCAAAATAAATTTTTGAACTTAAAATTTATCTCGATCCCACTTGACAAGAATAAAGTTAATCGATGTAAAGATAGGTTTAAGAATAAAAAATACGATCTATTATAAAATTGCGTAAGAACTTGAACAAAAATGAACTTAAGAAGAAAGATCAGGTTGCTAGAATTAGCATTTCATTATCTCCTACGCTGCTTGATCAATTTGATAAATCCATGAATAATGCAGGGTTTTCAGATAGATCAAAAGCAATTCAAAAAGCACTTTATGAATTTATTAATAATAATGAATGGGAACAAAAAGAAGTTCAAGAAGGCGCAGGTGCATTAGTAGTTTTATACGATAATCATCTCTTCGGTAATGATAGAGAATCGATAAAGAGTCAGCATGAATTTAACGATATAATAGTAACTACTACACATTTACACTTGGATCACGATAATTGTCTTGAAACCATCATTCTAAGAGGAAAAATAAAAAGAATGAAAAGTTTTATGAAAGTTATCTCTGAGAACAGAGGTATAAAAAGTATAAAGATGCATTATGTTGGCATTAAATAAAAACATTATTAATCTATATGGATAAATTTGAAATAGATGAAGGGGTAACGGCTTATCATAAATTTATTAGTATAATGAATAACATCGTTGTATTTTAATTGTTCTCTAAATCGGTTTAATATGAATAAAGTATTACTATTTAGTAAATTTTTAATACTTAGAATAATTAAATTTTTTATGAATAGATCATCAGATATTGGAATTGCCTTTGTTCATTTGATATCGATCATTTTTGTTTTTTCCAACTATGCTTTGGGCCAACAAATAGAAGTATCAGATTTAAGCAAGAAAAAATTGAATGTGGTAACATCAGTTGCGCCGATAACGGACATTGTGAAAAATATCGGCGCAGAAAGAATAAACCTAGTTGGTTTGGTTCCTGAAGGTGTAAATTCTCATACATTTGAACCAGTTCCTTCCGATGCAATAAAAATAGGCAATGCTGATCTCATAGTCATAGATGGTCTGAATCTTGAAACAAGTATAGAGAATATTGCAAAAAATGCTATTATAAAAAATCCCAAAATACAATTGGTAAGGCTAGCAGATAACACCATAACAAAAGATGACTGGATTTTCGATTTCAGTTTTCCAAAAGAAAAAGGAGATCCTAATCCACATCTATGGTTGAACGTAGAATATGCTATGAAATTTGCAAATATCACAACGGATAAATTAATAGAGATGGACCCAAGCAATTCTAAATATTATATCTCAAATTCTCAAAGGTATAATGAACTACTTAAAGAACTTGATGAGGGTATAAAAAAATCCGTGGACACAATACCCCGAGAAAACCGAAAATTGCTTACATATCACGATTCTTGGGCATATTTTGCTCCAAGGTACGGAATGACTGTAATTGGAGCAATACAACCTTCTGACTTTGGTGAACCTTCCCCCCAAGATGTTGCGAGATTGATCGATCAAATCCGTACTGAGAATATCCCAGCATTATTTGCATCTGAGGTCTTTCCTACCAATATAATAGATCAGATAGCAAAAGAAGCTAATGTGACGATAGTAGAAACGTTAAGTGATGATGATTTACCTAGAAAAGAAGGAGATCCTAATCATTCGTATATAGGAATGATGTTGGAAAATATGAGAAATATGATACTACCTCTAGGAGGAAACATACAGCCCCTGAAGGAAATCGCTGCGAAGAATTTACCGTAGGGTAAAATCTGGGATATAAAAGAATTGACAACTGTAAAAGGTTATTCTGATTGGATGTTAAAGAAGGCATAACCTAGAAAATGGCTTCCAATAATATACCTAATATAATAACAATAAGAAATTTATCATTTGGATATAAATTCCATGATCCGATAATCGATGGCATATCATTAGATTTTTTAAAAGGTAGTTTCGTGGGTTTACTGGGTCCCAGTGGTGCAGGAAAGACCACTTTACTAAAATTGATTTTAGGATTAGTTCGCCCATGGAATGGAACAATCATGTTTGAAAAGAATTCAAAACATAAAGGTGGTGCATTTCCTACCATAGGCTACTCTCCACAGGTCGAAAGTGTGGAGTGGGACTTTCCTGTTACCGTAAGAGAATTAGTGGCTATGGGTATTTGGAACAACTCTGGTCGTTTTCCGTGGATAAATAGTAGAACAAAAGAAGAAATAGATTCCATCCTACATGACCTTGAAATAGATGCTTATTCGGATAGACAAATAAGAGAATTATCAGGAGGAGAACAAAAACGTGCATTTTTAGCAAGAGCTCTTATTCATAATCCAGATATATTGATTTTAGATGAACCTACCTCTGGACTAGATCCTATGTCAAGGGAAAATCTTGTACAAACATTAAGCGAGCTGAACAATAAGGGAATTACTATCATAATGACTACACACGATATTGATGGTGTGGCTAGAAAGTTACCCTGGGTAGTATGTTTGAACAAAGAGATAATATCTCAAGGATATCCGAATAACGTATTGTCTGAAAATGTAATTCATAGAACTTATGGTATAGCAAAAAGTAATTAGAATAAGGAGAAAAATGTAAATGGATTTTTTACTGCAGCCTTTCGAGTATGAATTTTTTACACGGGGGATTATTGTGTCTATATTGCTAGGATCAATTTGTGGGTTATTGGGAGTGTACGTTGTTCTTAGAGGAATGAGCTATATAGGACATGGTTTATCTCATGCTGTTTTCGGAGGAGCTGTGAGCAGCTACCTAGTAGGTCTTAACTTTTATATTGGAGCATCAATATGGGGGTTTCTTTCAGCAATAGCGATAACGGAGATAAATAAAAGATATAAAATCAAAGCAGATGCGGTAATTGGTATAGTTACTACTGCCGGTTTTGCAACTGGAGTTATGTTAATCAACACAGGACACAGCCCAATTAAAAATTTTGAAGCTATGTTATTTGGGAACATATTATCTGTAACTGACTTCGATTTTATGGTTATTTCTATAGTAACAATTATCACAATTCTATTTGTCTTCTTCTTTCAAAAAATGCTACTATTTACTATTTTTGATCGTGAAACTGCCAAAGTTTATGGTATAAATACAGATCGTGTAGACATTTTATTTTCCCTTGTTCTTGCATCTGTAGTTATATCTGCAATGAATTCCATTGGCGTTACACTTCTTGCCGTTGCAATTATAGCACCCGCTGCTTCTGCAAGACTACTTACAAATAATTTTTTTAAGATGTTACTTTTATCTTCTATTATAGGAATTATTACTGCATTTTTAGGAATGTATGCTAGTTTTTATATAGATTCTCCCTCAGGTGCGACAATAGTTTTGTTCGGTGCATGCGGATTTGGAATATCAATCCTATATGTTTATCTTAAAAGATTACGTCATAGACATTTTCATGGAGATAAAAAACACTCTCATGTCCATGTCCATAAGGACGATCACAGACACGAGCATTGACATGAGCGTTGATATTATCATATTGAAAATTCACTAAAAAGTAATCTTTTATATAGGAAATTTGATTTTTTCCACAAAACATATAATTTTTATTTATTTTAAAAGAGAAAAATAAAAAACAATATAAATAAAGCCAACAATTCATAATTGTGGAATTTGTCGATACAAGCATAATCGAGCAAATTGAAATGAAAATGATTAGACCGTCCTCTTTTGCAGTAAGGGACAAATTTCAAAAATATTCAGAAGAAGACGATACATTAGTATCAAGCATTAGAGAATATGGATTGCTTCAACCTATCATTATTAGACCCTTGTCCCATGGATTTGAAATTGTAGCAGGTCATAGAAGATATCATGCGTGCAGGTCACTAAGATGGCGTTTTATTGCGTGTAAAATTCGTGAGATGTCTGACAGACAGGCTTTTGAAATTCAGTTAACAGAAAATATTCAAAGAAAAACGATGGATCCTATAGAAGAGGCAGAAGCTTTTAGAAAATATGTAATAGATTTTGGCTGGGGTGGAGTATGTGACCTAGCAAAGAGAATTGGAAAAAGCGAAGAATATGTTTCTCATAGAATTCAATTGCTTAAATTGCCCGACGAAATAAAGAAAAAAATATCAGACAACATGATAAACGTTAGTAAGGCAATAGAAATATCGTCCATACCAGTTGATAGTCATCCACAGATCCTAGAAGAAATAATTAGAAATAAAATTTCTGTTAAAAAATTAAGAGAAATGAAAAGAGCAATTAAAGAGAATATCGATGAACAAAATACGAACCTATCGAATGGGAACAATAGCTACTTTTTCAAGTCACTAAAAATAGCCAAAAAGGCATCATTATCACTTAGGGTAAGTTTAGCTAGAATTGACAATTTGATAGAGGAGGTTGAGGTAACAATCGAACCAGAGAATAGAACTGAAATTATCAATTTTCTAATGGAAATAAGATTAAAAATTCACGAGTTAATAGATGAAACAATTAGATTCAAGAATTATAGCAGGAAAACAATAAAAATATAAAATACTTATTCAATATATTTCTTTTTTTATCTACCTAAAAATGGAGGTAACCATTCTTCTAAAAAGTGTTTATACTCCTTATCAGTATAACATAATGCCTGAAGAGAAAGCTCTTTTGTTGGAATAAAATCATACACTTCATATGTTTGAATTATATCACCGAACAGATTTCTGTATATATCCATTTCTTCGTCAGCCATTTCTTCTGTTAAAAATGCTTGTATCCAAATCCAATCATAACCCCCTCTAGTTTTTCCTGAATAAAGAACAAATGGAGCATCGGAAAGATATTTTTTCAATCCCTCCATTCTGCTAGGAAGGTGTTGGGAGGTTCTAAATTTAACCAGAATAAATCTCACTATACGGCAATTAATTTTCTTCGTGTCAATTGATATAGTATATCTCGTAATTACTTTATCGTCTTCTAGTCGCGTAATTCTAGATTCAATTTCACTCTCGGTTAAATTGAATCCATGATCTCTAAGAAATTCCCAGATTTCTCTGACATCTTGTTTTGCATCTCTGGATAAGGCAGACAATATAACTTCATCAACTTTATCTACTGCTATCAATAATGCATTATTCTATTCAAAGACGAATATTTTAATTTTAATAACACCACATTATTATTTATATTATTCGTAAAAAAGAGATAATTATCAAATTTTTTAAAAATTCATTTCGAAGATTTTCAATAGATGTTGGAAATCAATCTTAAATAATTCCTCTTCTAATTTGATAACAATGCAAGCAATCTTAACCCAAGAGATTGGTTACTTTACTTTACTTGGCGTTGGGATAACTATGGCGATAATAGTAATGATTTTAGTCAAGGCTGAAACAAAATGGCTTGGAACCAAAAAAACATTTGAATGGTTTTCAACAGCCGGAAGAAATGTTAAATCAGGATTAATTGCTTCATCGGTAGTATCGGCTTGGACTTGGGCTGCGACGTTACTTCAATCCTCCACAGTCACATATGAATTTGGAATAGGTGGATTATTTTGGTATGCTGCAGGAGCAAGTATTCAAGTTGTTCTTTTTGCGATTTTAGCAATCGAATTAAAAAGAAAAGCTCCTTATTCACACACATTTCCTGAAATGATTTTTGCTAGGTTTGGATACAAAGCACATAAAGTATTTCTTTTTTTTGCTCTTATCACTAACATAATCATAACTACAATGTTGATCCTTGGAGGGGCAGCAGTGGTTAACGCGTTAACTGGAGTCGATATGACTATTGCAACATTTTTGATTCCCATCGGGGTAATTATTTATACGATTTTTGGAGGATTGAAAGCCACATTTTTTGCTGATTATCTGAATACTGCATTTATTTTTTGTGTAGTATTGATTTTTGTTATTGCAATATATTTTATTAATCCAGAGATCGGCGGTATTGAAGGTATGTATAACAAATTAACACAGGTAGCATTAACAGATCCCGTGGAAGGCAATGCTCATGGATCTTATCTTACATTAGCCTCGATTGGAGCATTAAGTTTTGGTATAATTAATATCGTAGGAAATTTTGGAAGTGTATTTATTGATCAGACTTATTGGCAAAGAGCAATTGCCTCCAGACCGAAGTCTGCCATTCGTGGTTTTTTAATTGGTGGTTTGGTATGGTTTGCGATCCCGTTTACCTTGGCTACTTCTTTGGGTTTATCTGCAATTTCAATAGGAATATCATTAACACCACAAGAAATCGACTATGGGTTGGTAGCGCCAACGGCAGCGTCAGAATTATTAGGTGATCTAGGTGCAATCTTAATATTAACTGTGGTGTTTACTGCTGTAACATCTGCTGGATCAGCACAAATGATAGCAGTATCTTCCTTAACTACTTACGATATTTATAGAACTTATATAAAACCATCAGCTTCAGGAAGAGAATTAATTAGAATTTCTCGTATATCCATAATAGCCTTTGGAGTTTTAATTGGAGTATTGGTGTCTGCGCTCTTTCATATTGGATTGAGCCTTCAATATGTATACTTGACTATGGGAATAATAATTGGATCTTCTGTGATTCCAATATCCATAGCGTTGGTATGGAAAAAAACAAATAAAAATGCCATAATTGCTGGCGCACTAACTGGTCTATCACTTGGAATTTGTACTTGGATGGTTACTGCCTACACAATTTATGGAGAAATTTCAATTCATTCGACAGGAGAATATATGCCCCTTCTTATTGGTAATATTACGTCAATTATGTCTGGAGGAATTATTTCTATAGCTATAAGCATATTAAAACCAGAGAATTTCAATTTCAAAACAATCAAACAAAAAATTTTTGTTACTGACGAAAAGATAAGAAACATAATAGAACAGGACAGCAATGAACAGTTTTTAAAGAAGACCGCAAGATTCACCTACAAATATGCTCTCTTTTTAACTTTCATACTTGTTATTATTTGGCCATTACCGTTATATGTTTCAGGATACGTATTTTCTCTGGATGTTTATGTAATATGGGTATACATAGCAATAGTATGGGCAACAGGTTCTGCAATAACAATAATATTATTACCAATTCTTGAATCAAGAGGCGGAATAGTTGAAGTTATTAGAAAGATAACAATAAACAAGCATGAGAATATAACAAGTTATAACCATGACACGATTTACGGGAAAAATATCAAACCAGATTATGAAACGAATCTTCGAAAAATTCTTGTTGCGATAGATGGATCTTTCAAGTCCATAAAATCATTAAACTACTTGGAGTATTTATTCGAAAGTCAAATCAATGTCAAGATCTTTCTGGTTCATATTATTGAATGGACTGAACAAGAAGAGGAGATACTGGATTCACAAATAATAGATAAAATTGAACATAATGGAAGAATGATACTGAAAAGTATTGTAGTCAAAGACAGATATAATTGTGAGAGGATAGTCAAGTTAGGAGATCCTGGAAATAAGATCGTGGATCTCGCTGAAAAATTAGATGTAGACCTAATAGTAATGGGATCAAAAGGCCTGGGACTGACGGAACAAGAAATAGGAAGTGTTGCAAAAAAGGTTTTAAGGTTGACTAGAAAACCAGTTATATTTCTATAAAGTTCAAATATATTAATGAAAAATATTGTTTCCTGTATGAAGTACATTTATTTGTGTTTGTTATTATAAAGTAACTAAAATGATCCGTTGTATATGTAGTAACGAAATATTGAATAAAATGTAAGAAATAAGGCTAAATTGCCAAATCTGATTCTTTTCTGCTTCCTATATCATAAGCGTCATGAACGTCATATACGAATATTTTTCCATCAGAGACAGACCCTGTACTGAGCTTTTCTATTATTGCATCAACTAATGGTTTAGCTATTTCATCTTTTACTAGTACATCAATTCTAGTACGAGTTCCAAATTTTGGAGTATACACCATCACTCCCCTACCGACAGGAACAGGGCCCCACTTAGTCTTACCTCGACCGTTGACATGAAGAAAAGACATTCCACCAACATTGAACTTTTCGAGAATGGAATCTGCTTCGTTTAAACGTTCATGTGGTATTATTATTTCTAACTTTTTCATAAATATGTATAAAAATAATCTTATAAAAATATAGATCTGAATAATTCTTTGGGATTACAGAGTATATCGGCAATACCTATTTTGCAGACATCCCGCCATCTATATCAAGTTCTGCTCCTGTAACCCATTTTGAATCATTTGAACACAGATATATGACTGCATTAGAGATATCAGAGGGGTCTCCAATTGTTCCCAAGGGAAATGATGATACTAGAGTTTTTCTAGCGTTTTCATCACTCATGTATGGTTCTAAAAATGGCGATCTTATGGAAGAGGGAACAATACAATTACACCGGATTCCGTATTCTCCATACTCTACAGCTACATGTTTTGTAAATGATATCAATCCACCTTTTGTAAGGCCATAGATTGAAAGAGGAACTCCGGAAATGGCCCTGGTTCCTAACGTTGAAGAAATGTTTACAATGTTACCGGATTTTTTTTCCATCATTATAGGCAATACGCATTTTGTCATATGCAAAGTTCCTATTATATTAACTTCGATCAAACTCATCCACAGATCTTGATCAGTTTTGTGGAAAGGTTCGGGATCATTTATTATTCCTGCATTGTTAATCAAAATATCTATGGTATTGAAATTATTGGTGGTTTGTTCAATAATGTTTAGTACGTCCCCCTCCTTGCTAATATCTGAAGGCAGAGGTAAAAGATCATCCTTTTTTCCAATTTCCTCTACTAAGCTGTTTAATTTTTTGCTATTTTTGCCCACAAGAACAACTTTACAACCTTCTAATACAAGTTTTTTAGTAATATCTCTACCAACAGTTCCACTCGCTCCTGTGACTATTGCAACCTTATCTTGTAATTTCAATAATTAATACTACCTCCCATTTTGGATATATTATCATATATTCTAATCTTACGGATCTCATAATTAGTATTTAAACAAAAACCGAAAATATTCGATACTTTCCTTAAAAGTAATAAGTATTATGATAGATATTTGTATTTTTTTCTGTTTTAAATTAAAAATGTTGAACAGATTAAAATGAAACTCCATTTGAAAGGTGATGATTGATAACTCTTGTCACACTATCTCTTAAAAGGACGAGAGAAAATCCAAAAAAGTTGTATAAGATTTCTTTTTTTGAAGGATTTTGTTAGTTTAGGCTCTAGTTGAATGTAATCTCAGATTCATGTATATACTCCTGTATTCATCTATGGTATCTCATTAATTTTTTAAAATAGAATATCGGTATAGAAAATTGATCTTGTTATACAAAAAAATTTTATAATTAAAATCTAGAATATTCTTACTTTAAATCTGAATCTAAAGATATTTTTTTTGTAGGAAAATAAAAGAATAAATAAATTTTTTAAATAATTAAAATAAAGATATTAAAAATGAAATCCTTGGAACTAATGGAAAAAGAAATCAGCCTTCAGGTTTCGGAAATTTCTAAAATTAAAAAAATGCCTAAAATTAATAATTTCAATAAGTGTATAATAGTTGGCTCTGGAGATTCGTACGTTGCAGGATTAATATTTAGTTACCTAACAAATTTTGATTCAGTATGTATCGATCCAGCTGACTTAATAATCAATCCTTCAATAAGTAAAGATAAAATTGTTTATATAATTTCCATTTCTGGTAAAACTGAACAGAATATACTTGTTGCACAAAAGATAAAAAAATACTGTAAGCAAACTATAGCAATAACAAGTAATCCGGACAGCCAATTGGCTAGGAATTGTGATCGAGTAATTAATCTGAACTATAAAAATTTAGATACTCCTACTTCAGGAACTTTAAGTTTTATTGTCAGCATGGTAACTTGTGTCTATCTATTGCAAGGATCGTATAGTATTAGTAATATAAAAGAGATATATGAAAAATCCAAAAGAAAAGCAAAAGTTTTGGTATCTAAAACTAAGTGTTCATCTACTTCACATGAAAATAATTCTATAATTTTTCTGGGAAATTCTATTTTGTATCCTATAGCCATGTATGGGTCTTTAAAGGTTAATGAAGTTCTGGGGTGGAAGTCTTTTGCCTATTCACTTGAGAATTTCTGTCATGCACCATTGTTCCAGATTACAGAAAATGATTCTATTATCATTCTTTCCTCCAAAAGACACAGTCTTTATGAAAAAGAAAAGAAATTAGAAAGATCACTCAAAAAGAGGATGATAGAAACATTCATGATTGAAATTCCTGATTATAAAGATATGAAAATATTATTGATGGCAACTTTCATTGTACAACTGTTTATAATAGGATTGGCCAAGAAACTCGGACTAGAAAATTGTAATTTTTTAGAAAACACCGAAATGCTCAAAATTAGTTCAGAGTTAATTTACGATACTAGTAAACGCAGAAAAAAATCTTTTTAAATGACGATAAAAATTAATCGAACAGAATAAGGAATTATAATTTACAAGACCAATCTGATAGATTTGAATTCATTTTGAGGTCTAATTTTGCGAGATTATAGTATCTGTATTGAATATAAACAAAAAAAAGTAATTATGGTTAATAATGATGATTTGATTTTTTTGGAGATCGATCGAGTATTGTTAAAGAAATTCTAATAATCTTCATACCTCTTTAAAACAGCTAAAGTTAATGTCTCGTTTCCATGAAATCGCTTTAAATCTACTTTAAATGCAATAACTGTTTCATAGAAATTAAATAAGAAGGAGATACATAATTGATAGTTGGATATTTACGGATATTATAGTATTCTTGGATTAACTATGGATTCAGATAGCATTGAAATAAAAAAAACTTATAGAAAGCTAGTCAAAAAATATCATCCAGATAAGAACTCTGGAAAAGAGTACGATTTGGAAATGATAAAAAAAATCAATATCGCCTTTGAAGTTTTATCTGACAATAATAAGAGGGGTTTTTATGATAAATTATGTCTTGAAATAGAAAATAATGAAATTGTTAATGATTTTAATTTAGGTACCAATCTAGAAAATGAAAAAACAGTTTTAGATAACGAACCTAATGACAATTCAAAAAAATATGGTCCAATAAAGAAAAAGTCAAGGTTTAATATATTAATAGAACCTTCTTTGTGTATGGCATTTGGCAGTTGTGAGATTCTAGCTCCTCATGTGTTCATTGTTGAAAAGAATAAGATGATTAATCCTAAAGCAGTAGTGATATCTGAATCTGGAGATGATTTTGAAAACATATTAGATGCAGCGCAGACTTGTCCTACAAAAGCAATAAAAATTATTGATAAATTAACAGGAAGACAAATTTTCCCTTGATATAGAAAATTCTTATGTAAGTTCTTACGTTAAAGTATAAAGTTATTCATTTAAAAGAAAGAGTAAAAAGATATGTCACGGTTTTTAATTTTTTCTGATATTGACAATACCCTCGTACAATCATATATAGCAAGGAATAGAGAAATGATTCATTCAGACGGCTATGGAGACATTAAAAAAGTTATTAAGATTCTTTCAGAGAATCAAATTCCTCTAGTATTATGTTCAACTAAAACTAGAAAAGAACAAGACAAAATAAGAAATGACCTAGATATAGTTGATCCCTATATTGTAGAAAATGGAGGTGCAATTATTGTTCCAAAAAACTATTTTCCGTTTAATCTTGATGAATTTGGTTTGGGAACCAAAGAGATAGATGGAAATATGAATTTGGAATTGGGAAAATCCTATGAGCAAATAATAACAATCCTTAACGATATACGGAATAAGTTTCATATTAGATTTAATTGTGTTTCTGATTTTTCAATTACCGAATTAGCCAATAAAGTTGGAATATCAGTGGAGGGTGCAACATTGATGGCGTCAAGGGAATATAGTGAAACCATACTGGAGATAGAATCTGTCAATCGTGTGGAGTTGGAGAGGGCCCTAACTGAAAGAAACCTTATCATGGCTCAAGGTACCAGATATGTCACAGTCTCGGCGCGACACGACAAGGGATGTGCAGTTTCTATTCTAAAAAATCTTTTTTATAAAAAATATAGAAATGAAAAGATTCAAGTTATAGCTATTGGAGACGCTATCAATGATATTACCATGTTTGAAAATGTCGATCAAGCTTTCCTAGTAAGGAATATTTTCAATCAATATACACCAATGGAAATTAACAATCTAACGAGAGTTAATGGGATAGCTCAAGATGGTTGGAAGGAAGTAGTATTGGGTCATATATTAGAGAGGAACTGGAAAAAATGAGTGATCCCACTATTCATGTAGTTCCTCATATGCATTATGATGCAGTATGGATATTGAATAAACAAGACTATTATTTTGTCAATATCGAGGTTATTTTAAAACAAGCCATAAATCTTATCAAAAAATCAGATTACAAATTTATCATTGAACAAACTTTTCTTTTGGAAAAAGTAGAAAAAGATTATCCTAATCTTTTCTCAGAAATAAGTGATCTAATAAGGGAAAATAAAATGGAAATCGCTGGGGGTCAGTATTTACTCGCAGATACAATGGTTCCAAATGGAGAAGTGCTAATAAGAGAAATAATTGAAGGTAAAAAATTTGTAAAGGATAAATTAAATCAAGAGGTTCTAGTTGCTTATGGTGCTGATGAATTTGGATTTAATGCACAGTGGCCGCAGATTTTAAGAAGTGCAGGATACAAATATTGTATATTCAGAAGGGGCATAGATAATTCAACGCCTTCTGAATTTTTTTGGCAAGGTCTTGATGGAACACAGATCCTGACTCATTGGATGCCATTAGGTTATAGGGCGGGATTGTTTTTAACAGATTTAGACAAATCTTACAAGAAATTAAAAAAACATTCTGCAACAAATCAAATCTTGATGCTTTCTGGAAGTGGGTCAACGCCACCACAACCAGAGTTAATCGATGCGATCGAAGATTGGAATAAAAAATCAGTTAATAAAGATGGAAAGTATACAAAACGACATAAGATGTCTATTTCAACCCCTCTTCGATTTTTTAGAGAGTTAGAGAAACAAAACATCAAATTTATGACCAGAAAAGGGGAGATGTATTCAGGAAAATTTTCAGCAGTATATCCTGAATGTACATCAACTCGTATGTGGATAAAACAAGGCACAAAAGAATTTGAAAACAGCATATTATTACTTGAGAGACTTGATGCAATTTCTTGGATGGTGAATATCCATGATGATAATATTTCAGATTTACTTTTAAAACACTGGAAAGAAATGCTATTTGTTGCCATGCATGATGTTTTGCCAGGAACAGGAGTAGATGAAGTATACAAAGAAATAGGAGAAATATTTGATAATGCTAAGAAAAGCATTGGCAAGTCAATCCAAGAGTATCTGAAAAAATTATCTTTAAAAACGCCCAATAATAAGGATATTTTTATTTTTAATCCTCTATCATGGGAAGTGACTAACTGGACAGAACTAACTCTGGAATTCGATCAACAAGAAGTCATTGGGATTTCCGGACTAAAAGACGAGGATCAGAGCATAGAAATAGAAATTGTAGATTATTCTCTCTATCCAGATAACTCTTTAAAGAAAATAAAGATAGGATTTCTAATTTCGATCCCCTCACTTGGATATAAAACCCTACAACTTGTTAGGTCAGATAAAATCAATTTGGAAACCATAGTTACTCATGATACGAATTTTAAAAATAAAGAGTATGATATTGAAATCAATAGAGAGAATGCTATAATCACAGTCTCAAAAATTAACAAGAATAACGAAAAAGTACATTATTTGACGGGAAATGAAATATGTTTAGATGAAGAAATTGGAGATTTGTACTATCATAGAGAAAATTTGGGACTGCTAAAGTCTGAATCTGGAGAAGGAGTAAAATACGGAATATTCAACCCCGAAAAATACGAAGTAATAAATGGAAAATTTAAGACACATATAAAGTTTAAGAGTAAATATTATGCTTTAAGATGGCCATATAGATTTACCGAGAAATTAAAACCCATGCTCTTTAGACATGATTTCGTTGATATAGAAAAAGAAATTATAATTTACAAGAATTTAAATCGAATAGATTTTATAACCCATATTTTTGACAAACATCCTCATTCTAGATTGAGGGTTAAATTTGATACCCATATTAAATCCTCAAACTACTGGTGTGGGACACAATTTGGAGCTATCCAAAGAGATACTAACTTATATTATAAAAGAAATGAACCCTATTGGTTTGAAAAACCATCTGGAGTTTTTCCATCATTTGAATGGGTTGATTATATTTCTGAAAAGAATAGCTCAAATGAAAAAATTGGGGTTAGCTTGCTACATCAAGGATTACCTTCTCATGAGGTCAGAGATAATATAATATACTTAACATTACTTAGGAGTATAATTTTATTATCATCGGATGGAATAATGGGGCCATGTATTCCGACACCGGATGCAGCAGAAAGGAAACCCTATGTTTTCAGATATTCTATACTTCCCCACGAAAATGATTGGAGAGAAGATGATATCTACAAACACGGGATGGAGATCAACATGCCTTTAATCCCAGTGCAGATAAAAAGAAGTAACAACAACGGAAATGGCCATTCCAACGGAGATAAAAATTTACAAAGTGGCACTTTATCAAATAGAGATTCTTTTCTGAAAATCGATAAGGAAAACGTAATTTTAAGTACTATAAAGTTAAGTGATGATAGAAAAACAATAATTCTGAGGATATATGAAACAGAAGGTAAGAAAACTAGTGTAAAGGTCAAATTAGCTTTGAATGTAAAAGCGGCAGAAATAGTTGATTTAATGGGAAACAAAATTCAAGAAATAAAGAATATAGAAAATAATGAAATGAATATAGAAATTGATGCATTCAAAATTCTAACAATTAAGATATTTTCTTAATTGGTGTGGATAAATCGAATAAATAGGAATGGCATACATAGCAATGTGAACAATATTGTTATATTCTATCTATTTGTTACTTTAGTTATCTCCAATTTCTGTTTTTAAATTTTAGATTGTTATATTATTCATAGACTGGTGAATGACCTTGTATACTTTTACCTAAAACTTTTCTTCCTTTGTGTCTGGATTTCCTTGAATGAATCTTTTTTTCTATTCTCTTGTCAGATTTCTTTATGGACTTTTTTTCATTGTTCACAGATTTATTTTTCATATTATTTTGAATGTCCTCGCTAACAAAGGTATACTCTTCCTTACTATCTTCTTTCTTCATTATCCTAATTTCTTTTATTTTGTTATCCATTTTAAACTCAATTTCTTTTATTTTCGCAATTCTCTATTAAGGCAACAATCCGTGGGCAATAATCCTGGTACTCTTACTATCCGGTTTTAGGATTAGAAATTTCTGGTTGTGATAATAAACTATTTGTTTCTCTAATAGCAATTTAATTTTGGAATCTTGAAATACGATTTTTACTGGTTTTATTTGTAATCCAAACGATATCAAATACGTTTGGTTTTGAGAAATTTCATTTTTATAATACCTATTTCTTGAGAGATTTGGAACAATTAATTCAGAAGATGATACTTCTAATCCTTCTCCATCAGATATTATATCGCCGCGTTCTATTTCATCTGGACTGACACCTTTGAGAGAAAGACCTACTCTTGCAGGACTTGATGCTTCGTTTACTGGATCATCATGCATCTGAATTGATTTAACCAAAATTTCTTTGTTTGAAGGTAGAATTTTTAATTTATCATAAATCTTTATACTACCTTGTTTGATAACACCCAGAATAACAGTTCCAACTCCTTTGACATCGAAGCTATGATCAATTGGAATAATTAAATTCCCTTCATTAGATATTGGAGAAATATTATTGAGTTCTATTTTTAATGAATTAACATCATCAAGTATTCTGAAATTAGCTACCGTAGTATCTTTGATCATCTGTTGCAGTCTATCACGATCGACATCATAAGAATGAAGGATAAATCCCTCTGAAATTTGAAGTGAATCCAAGACAATAATTTGTTCAGCAAAATACTTATCTAATGATTTAACATTTAAGACTACTAATTCGGTCATATTTATTACTTGAACAAGAGATTGTATTTTCTCAGGAAAAGTAATGGGGGAAACCCAAGTAAACACCTTATCGACCATTTTTTTGTCATATAGTGAAATATCAGACGTTGTACCGAGTTTACCTAGATCCTTTAGAATTTCGTGATCACCTAATACTGCAATATTTAGACTTTTCAATGCTAAAAAAATATTATTTTATCAATAAAATTGTTTATAAAGTAACATATCAAGTATATCATACGTACTATAGTGGTCGATAGAAAATCATTTCATGTTTTATTTCTGCCTTTACTTGCTTCCGGAATAGTAATAAGTACAGTAGGCATCATTTTGAAATTTCTGGGGGAAATGGTAGGTTCTGATGGAGAAGGTTTTTCAATAATCGGCGTAAGATTAATAATTGGAGGTGCCTTTACAATAATTATATCATTTTATGCTCAGTACTATCACGAGATTTCAAAATCACTACTCATACTCAAATTTGTTTTTATGAATTTCATAAAAAGACATGAACTATCAAGAAGATGAAACATCGATCAAGAAAATTAAAACAATACTAAATAATAAATGCATTATTTTAATTTGTTAAAAGTTAAGCTTTTATATTTTATAGGTATAGAAAAAACATGTCCCAACTAAGTGATGAAAAGAAGGTCCATGTAATTGTTCACGGAAATAGACAAATTTACGAACAAGTAAAGAATATGTTGATAGAAAACAATGTTAAATCTGAGAATATAACTATGGCTTCTCTAGACAAAGCAGGTGAAATAGGAGAATACGTAGCAATGGTTTGGCCTCCAATGAATGCAAAGGAGATTATAATTAGTGAAATTGTTGGTGATCAGGCAGAGGGAAAAGGAATGGGAGCATGGGCATCGATAGATCAAAGAGAATTATTTAGGCTATCTTTATAACTTGATTTTTTCCAAAATTTCTTTATCCAATTAGTTTTAATTTATCTCTATATACTACTTTATTATAATAGGAAGAGGCGAAAAGATATATCGATTGAACAAAAGCAAACAGTACTCAACTTACATAAATCTGGAATACCGATAGAGGTAATTGCACTACAGACTGACCTAGACACACAAGAGATACTAAATATAATAAAATCAGAAGAAAAAAGAGTCACTGAACAAACTTTAAATTTGACTCCTACATTGGCAGAATTTTATCTTGATGCAGTAGTTGACGTGAACGAATTAATCAAGAAAGCGCAGACTAGAACTTGGTCTGCATTACAGGCAAAAGAGTTTAACATATCTCCTGATGACTCGAGATATATTCTAGAAAAATATCTCGAATCAAAGATAAAACTTGTAATAATACATGTTGATATAGTGGGATTTACAAAACTTTGTACGACATTATCTGCTAATAGGCTAGCAGACATTATTAGAGCTTTTACTCAGGAAATGTCAATTCTAATATGTTCCTATGGAGGATATGTCTTAAAATTTGTGGGAGATGCCGTTTTAGGATTTTTTATGGTTAAGACAGGAGGTAGGGATGAAGAAAAGATACCGTGCGTAAACGCCTTAAATTGTGCTTTAGCAATGATGAAAGTTATCAAACATGGAATCAATCCTATTTTAAGCCAATACGATTATTCAGAAATACACGTAAGAATTGCAGTAGATGTTGGGGAAAATGCTGTTGTACAATATGGATGGGAGAAAACTGTTATTAACACCCAAAATGAAAAATTTGAAGTAAAAAAACCCATTATTGATATTTTAGGTTATACAATAAGTATTGCAGTTAAAATGACTTCATTGGCAGAGCCTGACCAAGTTGTGATGGGACAGATGGTGTTTGATGTGGTCGATGAAAACCAAAAAAACAAGTTTAAGGAATTACCAATCAGTACTGAAGTGTGGAACTACATATCGAGTACCACTGGGAATATTTACCGGATCTATGGAAGTAAGAGAGAATAAATAAAATATTTATTCAACTGGTTAAAATATAGCTAGGATTTCAGTTCGTAATTATTTATACAAATATAGAATTTTTGATAAGATAATGACTAGTTAAAACAAGTATGCAAGAGAAAATTGAAAACCAGTACTGCATGAATAAAACAATTTAAGGAAAAACCAGATATTAAAAATCTTTATTCAAGACATAAAAGGTATTATATTTGTATATTATATATACCTAGTCATCATAAATATTAAAAATGACCGAATATAAAGGAAGAATAATCACGCATATTCATGAAAGTACAATTTTACGATCCAATCCTCTTAATGACCCGCATGTAAGAGAAGTAATAGTATATGTTCCTCCTAATTATTCACAAAGTCATTCTAATGGATATCCAGCAGCTATTGGATTATCTGGTTTTGCAGGAAATGGCAGAACATTTCTTAATTTTGATCCTTTAGGAGAGAACATTGAAGAAAGAATGAATAGACTAACTGCTGATGGAAAACTTGATCCTATGATACTAGTGATTCCAGATTGTTTTACCAAGTTTGGTGGGAACCAATATATTAATTCGACTGCAACTGGAAGATACGAAGATTACATAGTCAATGAAATTGTTCCTTTCATACAGAGTAATTATAATATTTCCTCCTTTGGATTGTGGGGAAAATCTTCCGGGGGATATGGATCACTTGTTCTGGGCATGAAGTACCCTGAAATTTTTAAAGCAATTGCATGTCATTCTGGCGATTCTGCATTTGAATATTGTTATCTGCCTGATTTTCCAAGTGCATATGAAACATTCAGGGAAGCAGGAGGTCTAAAAAAGTGGTTCAATCAATTTTGGAAAAAACAAAATAGAAAACAAAAAAAAGATTTTGTAGCTCTGAATATCCTTGCGATGGCCGCTCACTATTCGCCGGATACTACTTCTGAACTTGGTGTAAAATTACCTTTTGACATAGAAACAGGAGAGATAATAGAAGATGTATGGAAAATGTGGAAACTGTTAGATCCGGTGAAAATGATAAATGAATATCAATATAACCTGAGAAAACTAAAACTCTTGTATATTGATTGCGGAAATAAAGATGAATTCAATCTACACCTTGGTGGAAGAATGATACATAATAAATTAAATAAATTGGATATAATACACTACTATGAGGAATTTGATGGTGGTCACTCAAATACAAGTTTTCGATACGATATTTCTTTTCCAATGATCTGTTCTTCAATTACCTAAAATAAGATCAAATTTGGCCATAAAAAATGTTAATTTAAGGAAATAATTTATCTATAATTCAGTATATTAGGTAACATATTTCCAAAAAAATATTTTCGTGTAAACAAAAAGAGAATTGTTTAGTAACAAAAAACCAAAAAAAAATATAGAAAAAGAAGGTGCGGTCGGATTATATAACGTATTTGAATTCACTTAATATATGATGTTTTCATAGGATTGTATACAAAAAAATGAATAGAACATACTCATTAATAATTTTAGCAGCAAGCACACTTGGAGCTTTTTTTTCAATAAGCATATATTCAGCAAGTGATGTGTATGCATCTGGAGATAAATCTACAAAAGACAACTATGATGAATATTGTCCATGTAGAGGATATGATGACAGAGAATATGATAATGAAGAATATGATAATGAAGAATATGATAATGGTTATTACGACCAATATGAAAGCGGATATTTTGAAGATAGATATGGAAAACCATATTATAAATAGACTAAATTTCTCTTTTTCATTTTATATAATATTTACTAATTGGTGATATACATAATCATATTATCGGAGAACGAAGTAGTACGAAGACCAAATAAAATATATTGTTTTCATTCCCTTAATTTGGTTTCAAGTATAAGCCATATTTCCAATCAGTTTTTTCCATATTTTTAATAAAAGATAATAATAATTTTTCTAAGATTTTGATAACACCTTCTCCTTTTTGTAGTGTACCTTTTTTTGAAGAGCCTGTTGCTCCAGTAGTTGATAACTCATCCATATTCCAATAAATACGGATATGATCAGGTAGTTGAGGTATAGTGTCTTCTGGTGCCTTCTCCATATTTACCAGATCAGGACGGATGTACATCATAACAGATGTTTCAGCTTCTCCCCCATGTCCCATACCGTTCCAAATCTCAAATGTATTTAAAGAAAGTTGGCCCACTAGTGTCCACCAAGATTCTAAACATGCTATTATTACTTTTGGAAATTTATCCTTCGTGTTTCTTGCAGCTATTTCAATTGGAGCAATGTTACCGTCATGGCCATTAATTATTAAGAATTTTTTTATACCATTAAATATTAAGCTCTCTAGAATATCTTCAATGAATTTGATGAAAGTATTAGGATCGATGTTAATTGTCATGAAAAACTTTTTGTGATGAATACTTACTCCGTATGGAAGTGGAGGCAGAATTATTAAATTTTTAGATTTAAGTGAAATACGTTTTGCGAGATCTAATGGAAAAATAAAATCAGAACCGAAAGGCAAGTGATCACCATGATTTTCACAAGCTCCGAAAATCAATACAGCTATTGTTTTTGAATTAACGTGTTTTTTAATTTCGAATCCATTCATTTCCTCAAGAAGAAATGTTTTTCCTTTTTGCATAGAAATAAAATATTTATACAGTTATTTGTTTTTAGTTATTAAAAATTAATTAATCTATTAATAAATAGTTATATTATTCAATATAAAGGGACTTAACTTTTATATATTTTAGAACTAACCAGAAATAGAAATGAATATTTTGTCAATTGGTATTGTTTTTTTGATAGTATCCCTATCTTTTATACAAAACTCATACCAACAACAACAAGAAAATAGTAACACCACAAATGCTCTTGATGATAACAATGTTTCCATCGTACAACAAAAAACAGTCATGTCAAAAAGTGCGTCTGTAAGTATCCCAGGTCAACAACCACACGAAGTTGTCTTTGCATTGCCCCTAAGAGAAGACGGAAAGATATGGTCAGGAACAGCAACCTTTACCGCAAGCAAACCAATTGAAGTAGAAATTTTGCATAACTATAATCCTACTGAAATTATTGATTCAGAACATGGAGAACCCTACAATGTAGTACTTGGAGATAAAAGAATTGCTATTACACAACTTAAGAATATTGTTGATCAACCATTAGAAGTTAACGATACTTTGATTAGTTCTGGTACTTTCAATTTCGTTGGTAATGCATTGATTTTTCACAAGACAAATCCTGAACCATTCACAGTTACCTATACAATAGATGTACAAGCTAAAGAAATACAATAATATTATCTAAATAATACAAGTCTTCAACCCCATGAAGGTTTTATTATATAGCATCTAACAATTTAATAATTAATGCATAATTACTTTATAGATAACATAGAATGTATACAAGTACATGAAATAAATAAAAGATTTATATAGAAATTTTTTAATTCAGATTGTTAAGAAATATACATAACTATAATTATAAAAAAACTGTTGAATAAAAAATGTAATTTTATAGGTAATTTAAGTGGCACAAGCAAAAATATGCTAGTTTTTCTTGCTCTATTCCTGCCAGCACTATTAGTTGTTGATTATCTTTATTACGATATTTTCGCTCAAGATGACACTAAACAAGCGTATTCACTTTCTGAATTATTTAAAAATGTTGAGAAGTCCGTAGTACAGATATCAGGTAAAGATGAAAGTTCAGCGATGCTTGGCGAAAGATTGGGGTCTGGGTTCGTTTATGATATTGACGGTCATATAGTGACTAACAATCATGTAACCACAGGCAGCAAGGCATTGCACGTTACTTTTTCGGATGGAACAATATATGAAGCAAAGATTGTGAGCTCTGATCCTTATAGTGACCTTGCAGTGGTTTTAGTGGAAGGTGTGCCCAAGGAAAGATTAGTACCACTAACACTAGGTAATTCATCATCATTGATAATAGGTCAGACTGTTGCAGCCGTAGGAAATCCATTTGGCTTATCAGGATCTCTTACAGAGGGGATTATTAGCGGGTTGGGAAGGTTATTACCATCATCCCAAGAACCGATTTACGGAAATGGGCAAGTAGGGGCATTCAACATTCCAGGAATTATTCAAACCGATGCGGCTATAAACCCAGGAAATTCTGGAGGCCCGTTACTAAGTTTGAATGGAGAAGTGATTGGTATTAATTCAGCAATTTTTTCTAACACGGGGGTTTATGCAGGAGTTGGATTCGCAATTCCCTCCAACACAATAAAAAAGGTAATACCTGAATTGATTGCTAAAGGATCCTATCAACATCCATGGATAGGAGTAACTGGTGTAGATGTTTCACCAGAAATTGCAGATGCAATGAACTTAACTGAAGCAAAAGGATTCTTGGTTATAGACGTAAACTCCAATAGCCCTGCAGACAAGGCTGGAATAAGAGGCGGAGACAGAATTTATGGCATTGATGGAAGGGAAGTAGAATTAGGAGGAGATATAATTATTGCAATTGATGGAAATCCAGTACGAAAAATAGATGACATATTGACACACTTGGAACTGGAAAAATCGGTTGGAGACAAGATAACCTTGACAATAATCAGAAATGGAACATTGGAAGAGAAAAGTGCCATACTACAGTCAAGACCTGATTCAGAAACTCTATCTAAGGTAGGAGAACATCCCTCGCTAGGAGTAACAGGAATTAATGTTACACCAGAAATTGCAAACGCAATGAACTTAACTGAAGCAAAAGGATTCTTGGTTATAGATGTAAACTCCAATAGCCCTGCAGACAAGGCTGGAATAAGAGGCGGATATAAGGTCGAAATTATTAATAATACACAAATCAGGTTAGGAGGAGATATCATACTTGGAATAGATGATATAAAAATAAACAATGTCACTGACATTAGCAAGTATCTCGAAACCAAGAAAGAAGGAGAAGTTGTAAAAATTGCATTAATAAGAGAAGGAAAGCCATTGAATATTTCAGCTACTTTAGAAATTTTGCCCAAACGAGAACTACCAGAAAACTTTAAGTTAGAACCTTTTGAAGATGGCGGACCAAAAGATTTTGATGACTTTGGACAAGGAAGATACTTAGAAGAACTGAAAAGAGAATGTCTTAAACACTTCAATGATTCTATCTGTCGCTTTCTCTTCAGATAGATAAAATATTTTTTGAATATTTTGTGGAGACGATATCTTGAAATTTAATATTTGACTCTTTTGACGGCTAGTTTTGAGAAATGAGAGAAATTCATATTTATTTTATGACTACATTAATCTGTCTATTTTTGCTTTCATTTCTGACGTCTTCAAAAGGCTTTTTATCTATTAGTCAAATAGAAAATGCATATGCAAATGGTATAAAAAATAACTTTGGAAGGGATTTATTGCCTCCTTTAAATTTAGATAATACATCACTTGGTCTTTGGATTGAATTTAAACCTTCCATTGTGGATTCTCATGTCGAGGAAAAGAGGCAGTTGATTTTTAAATTAATAGATACTGAAAATAACTCAACTCAAAACCCAAAAAGTATGGAAGTAATAATACTAAAAAATAATTTTAGAAATAATAACATAACTGAATATTTATTTTTAAATGATACTTTTAATTTAAGGAATGATTCGCTGGTTTTAGAATTTAACTCCGCTAACAAAGAAAGTGGAAAGATAGGAAAATATAACAACTCAATGATTAACTCAAAGATAGAGGCAGATATTAATGGAACAGTTTATGTTAACTATCCAATATTAGAGAGTGGAATATATCATCTTAAAATCAAAACCAATATGAAAGACAATAATGGTTTAAATGGACAGAATTTTTTAAAATTTGATTCATATTTAAGCTTAGGTAACATATTAAATATTAATAATTTTAGCCAGAATAAAAATGATAATTTAACCATAATGTCTTACAACGATCAGATATTAAAATACGAATATAACGTCAATACAGATGAGATTTCTTTTGAAATTCCTTTTAAATATAATCTTACACGAATCGAGGAAGGTTTTATTTATATCCATACGGAATTAAAGATACCGAAGGAGTTCAAAAAATTTTTTAATGCTAACAGTTCCATCATAAAAATAAATGATATTGATTTTGCAGAAATAAGTAAAAGTTCTGTGTCAACAGATAGATTTTCAAATTCCTCATATCTAATAATACATTTTATTTTAGATAGCAATAGTCTGTTTAAGTTAGCAAAAGATAGAACTGAGAAAGGATTAGACAATTCAGAAATGATTCTTAAATTTTCATTTTTACCAAGATAAATTAAAATAAGTTCATTATAGAAGATTAATCTATTAAAGTACATTCATCGAATGTACCATAAGGTTATTAACACTTATCCATGTATATCAATTAAAACACCTTTAACAAGGTTTCGAGTAGTTTCGTTTCAGGTGACCAATTTTGGTCACCTGCATTTTTAATTGTATATTGATAATACAGCATAGTTAATTAATATAGTGGTCTCTGTTTTTTGTATGCCTTGGAGAAACAATATTTCTGCTACTTCCATTTTGGAAAGCCATTTTTTTGTTTTCGTTCCTTTTGAGACGATATATACATTTAAGATATTCGTCTGAAAAATCTTGAGTTGATAACGGAACAAATGTTGATCCCTGATAAATGTAAAATACCTATCGACTAGAAAAGCATAGATATAGATAAAACTATATGGCTAACTCTAGAAGATATAGTTCGTGAAAAATTAAAATTCTTCCATCATTTCAACATAATCTTCTACAATGTCAGAACTGAGACTTTTGTTGTATTTTTGTAAAGTATCGAGTAGAAAAGTTTTATCTATCGATAGATCATAAACATTCTAATCTTTGTATCTTCGTATCCTAATCATATTGGATTCCTTTAGTTTCATCAAATGCCATGAGACAGTTGATGGAACCTTATGGGTGTAAGCTACTATTTCATTAAAGGTGCAAGAATCATTATACGTTATAAACAGTAAAACATTTCTTGTACTTTTTTGTCTCAATATTGCTAAAATTTTGGACTCCTTATCAGATATATCTTTAGAATAATATCTAGTTACTCTGTTGTTAATTCTGTCGATTTTAACTTTACCGGAGTGATCCAATATATTTAAATGATACGTAAGTACACCATTGGAAAGTCCGGTCAGTCTTAACAATTCCCTGTATCTGACTCCTGGAAATTTAATAATTAAATGAATTATTTTTTCTTGAACTGAATTTTTTTCTCTCTTTGCTAGAGTAAATTCTGCATTCATTTATTAGCACCTTTCAGAAAACTTATACCAAAAAAAATAACCATAATTAGTAGAATGAGGTGAGAAAGTTCTATATTAGTAATTGGTATAAGCATACCGTAAATATCTGCAGTGGAATTAAAGAGGTACAAGTATTCTACCGCTACGAGAGTTACAAAACCTAGGGTCATAAAGAAGATCTTGACACTTTTGGTTCTAGCATATGCTAGGATGGAAACTATTGCGAGAAATTGTGAGATTATCAATGATGTCAAATGAACGATAATATGGTAGATCATATTTGTGTGGTTAATGTGTGGTAAGATAACTGGAACAGTTAAAAATGAGATCATAACACTTGCGATCAAAGCAAGTAGTTTTGGTTTATTATAGAATGTATCTTCTGGATGATTAAAATTCCTTAGCAATATCATAATTCAAGAGTAAGAATTTAAATACATTATGGTACAACCTTGAAACCAGTAATTTTTTATAAAACAAAAATATTTCAAGATTTGGTATATTAACCGATAAGTTCAAAAACATCAAACCTTCGAATAATGTACTATAAAGTTTAAAAGCATTAATTATCAAGAAGATTTAATGGGAAAATATCATACGAATAATATTTTAGTATTTGTCACGGTAGCATTTGCGATAGGATTTTTGAATACAGTACCTATCTTTGCACAAGAAGGCAATGAGACGATGTCGAATGCAACAACTACAGAAGAGCATGGTGAAGAGTATACGGAAGGAATTTCGGTCAGGGATTCCGTTACTGTTTTGCTGCAGGATGTAGTATTACCTGCTCAAGATTTTATCCATCTCTATGACAGTACCCCTGATATGATATTAAAAGGTCATATTGCAGTAAAAATGCCATGTGAGGACGATTCTGTTTCTCCAATTCAAGTCTTGATAGGATCTGCACCACAATTAGCTCCAGCTGAATTAGAAAATGTAGCCAATCTATCTAAACCTGGAGAGCTGTGTCTATATCATGCTGATTTGATGCCTAGTGGAAATGTTTCTAAAATAACAGATATCGCATTAATGAATCCAACTGAAGATGACATAGAATTTCCAGTTACATCAACCGTTGTAATTGGCGTTAATGAAATAGCCAAGGGAGAACATGAATCTCATGAAGCTGCAGAAGCAGGACCTACTTAACCTGTAAAAGGTACATAATACAATAAAAATAAGTTAAAGACATTTATTATCTTTTTTTGATTTTGAAAAAGTAAACTAATATCAGTATAACACCGATAATTATGCCAAAGATGGAATAGACATAAGAATTAGTAACAATAAAACAATTCATTTCTAGAGATTCAATTGATTTGATTTTTGCATCGTCAATATTAGAACTATAATAAGGAGCTAGCTGTTTAAGACAACTCATACCTTGGAAGTTTAGATAGATAGCTAATATTGAAAAAGTTAACAAGAAAATCAAACCAAATCTTAAATAATTATTTCTAGGAGTGAAAAAGTAGTAAAGTAATTTAATGTACTTCAATTCGGGAGGATATTAGAGAAAAATCATTTTGTCAAGACGAGAGTTTCAAGGATTTTTTGAACCGTTTGTAAATAACTATCATACTTGTTCAAATCCGCTTTGTATGTAATAAGATATGCTTTGTCTTGATTTTTAACAATAATTTGCATCGATTTTCTGATTTCATCCCCATCGAGTGCAGTAAAAACAATTTGCTGTGCGGGATAATTTCCTGGAAGAATAATTTGATTAGTTCCCAACAATTGAAATTCTTTAAGATTGCTGGTTAAATTCTTAAGATGAACGTTCTTTAATGCTGTCAGAGAGATATTTTGTGATTCTAAATTTAGTGGAAAAATTCCTAGTCCTGCTGGAAACCGGTTTTGTGTGTAATCTTCAATTGGAGCAGTAAAAGTAACAAAGCCAGTAAAATGTTCTTCCATCTGCCAATTAGAGGGATACATGAGACTAAATTTCATTTTACTATTATCATATGTAATAAAACTTTGATCTGGTTTGCTCTCAAAAATTGCTAATGCCTCGTTTAATATTCCAATATTACCTGCAATGAACATTAATGAAACCGAAAGTATTATCAGCATAAATTGAAAGTTATCTATGTTATATGATTTCAATAATTATTTTATATTGATTATCGGCTATTTTATGCTTTATTAACACTTTTTCATATACAAATTCAGGTGGGTCTTCTGTTTGTTACTTTATGAAATCGAAAAGTGTAACCATTTTTAAATTATCTGCAGATGAATAGCTACTTTCAAGTGTCAGATTGGGAAACCCATATTTCAGATCTCTTTTATCGGATTCTTTCATCAACATGTTTAAAATTCTGTTTGAATATTTATTTTCGGCATTAAAACTGTTCTTTCCTTTTATCGGTTCCTGAATGTTGTAAATTTGTTCATATTGTTTTTTTGCATCTGGCATCTTCAGAAGGTCCAGCATAGACTTTAATCTCTCCCAAATGTCGGATCTAAGCCTCAAAATTGCGCCACTGATAAATTTGACGCCACTGGTGACGGCGGTATCTAAAATTTTTTCTAAATCGCTTTTTGAATCAGTGATTAGAGGTAGAATAGGATCAATATTAACGACACACTGGATTTCAGACTTTGTGAATTTTTCGATTACATTAAATAAAGAGTCAAATGTAGGAGTGCCTGGTTCGATTATTCTTTTTACCTCCTCGTTGCAAGTAGTAATTGACCACACTATGAAACATTTATCAGAATATCGTTTGTGTAACTCCAAATCTCTCTCAATTATTATCGACTTAGTAAAAATGTAATACGGAATTTCAAATTTTTGTAATACTTGTACACATTGTCGAGTTATAGAATACTTTAACTCGGCTGGTTGATAAGCATCCGTTGCTGAGGAAATCATTACAGGGTGAGAAACTCTGATTTTTCTTTTTCTAATTTGTTCATACAACAGATCTGCAGCATTTATTTTAGCATAGATATGGTTGAAAAACTCTGGAGACCAGTCATAAGTTGCATAACAATACCCACATCTATGATGACATCCCTGATATGGATTAATGGTCAATCCTTCTTTCCCATACACAAAAAAATTGTGAAGAAGTGATTTCCCTTTCTTACCGGAGATCGCAGGTGCAGAATTATCATACCATAGGGTCATGAAAAGTTTTCGTACGGATAATAGATAAATTGTGTAATACTCTTAGATAAGGGGGAGAGGATATAATATAACAAAAGATGTAAATTCAAATTATTATATCGTATTAAGATAAAAAGAGATCGCCAGTCTTTGAAAAATATAGTTACAAAAAAATCTATTAAGGAAATTTAACTTCCAATTAATTGAACTACAATTTTTCTATTTCTACTTCTTGTATCCAATTCTAGTAAAACAATCTGCTGCCAAGTTCCAAGGGTGACTTTACCATCAACGAAAGGGATAGTTAAACTGGGTCCAATTAATGACGCTCTTACATGTGAGTGTCCATTGCCATCATGCCATGTATTATCATGTTCATATTCAATATCTTTAGATGCAATTCGTTCCAACATTCTGGGAAAATCCTTTCTCAGACCTGGTTCATTCTCTATGGTAGTTAATGCTGCTGTAGAACCAACCACAAAAAGTGTTACTATCCCATTTTTCAATTGACTTTGTAGTAATATCTTGTCTACATTACTTGTAATATCAATAATATCATTTTCGCCTCTAGAAGACAATGTAATATATTTAGTAACTATGTTTGATCCAATCATTTTATTGAAAATATAGAAATTTTTGAATTTAAATTATACGTCTAGATATAAATCATCTCAAAATAGGTGCTAAATTAACCCAACAATGCAAAAAGTGTTATCAATACAGTAGTAGATTGATTAATTAAACTATTTAAAAGGGTAAAAAAAGTATATTTTTTTCGATTTTTATTCATGAATTTATAAAATCCTTTGCTGGGAACTTTTTCATTAGTCTCCTGAGAGTACCCGTTCTTTATCTCAATTAGATATATTATATTGTATGTTTGGGATTCTCATGGATAAATGTTTAGACTTGCCTCTTAGCTGATATTGTTTTAATTAAATTTTCGTCAATCTCAGGAAGTTCTACCTTAGCTATATTAATTAAGTTCCTTACAGAAAGGATCGGGGAGTAATTGCTGAAAATTAGGAAAAATTCCAAGTACATTTTCCAACTTCATTTTATACATTTATTCATGTACTCGAGACATCAAATAATAGTGATGACCGTGTATTATATCGAGTCGGTCTCTACTCTGTTTATCCATTAGTTAGTTAGTTATTTGTGTTCTTAATTTATCCTGGCTAGGAGAAACATTAAAAGTAGTTTAATATTTAACATTCAGAATTATTCATGTAAAAAAGAATAGACGTTGAGAACGATTACATTAGACCAATAGTAACTTGTTAAAAAAGAAAAAAAATATTTTTATGTGACTTTTTTAGTTTGTCATTCCCTTTGATTAGTCTTCTCGGTCATAATGTTTTTTATATTCATCCTTTCCATAGCTATCTCTGTATTTAGAGTCGTAATTTTTATATTCATCCTTTCCATAGCTATCTCTGTATTTAGAGTCGTAATTGTTATGTTCCCTTTCTGATTGATCTTCTATAGTGTTAGTGTTGCTTTGCAATCCATCACCAGTATTTTGCTCGCTAGCCTGTGCTTGTGATTGTGCTAAAGAAACATCGACCTTTACCTTATTTTCGCTTTTACACCATACAAGGGTATTCTTGTCAATGCTTAATTGAGCAAGTTTATTTTCATCCTGTCCACCTGCTGCTGTTGCACCTTCCTCAGCGTCTGTTGCTCCAAGTCCACTGATGCCAACGTTTACAGGTACTTGAAATTGGCTCTGCTCTTGATCTGGATCCAATATGTTTGTTATCGAGTTATCACATTTAATTACCTCTACTTTTACATTTTTATCTTTTGGATCAAAATATTTTGCATATTCATTACTTGCAACGTTATCGTTGAAATTAGACTTTTGTTTGTCATCATTGTAATAAGACTTTTGTTTGTCATCATTGTAATAAGACTTATATTCGTCTCCATCCCTTTCTGCCTGTACATCTGTGCCTAATGACGGAGCCACTAGACCAGTTATACTTGCTGCTGCTATCATCATTAGAACAAAACTGATCGTTTTGTTTTTTTGCCTATTCATTATTTCTTGTTACTCTATTAAATATATCTGAGCTAGGACTGATCATTAAATAAATTTTTACTAATTCAATATTCTGAATTAACGACAGTAAAATACATAAAAAAATATGTTTAAGTACAATATGAAATCGATAAGAATTCAACAGGGAATTGATTTGTAACATCACCAGAGTAATAAATTATTAATCAATTATTTTCAATTCTATAATTATATGAATTTAGATAAAGCTCTTGCTACTGCACAGTAGATGGATTCAAGTAGTGAATTCATGAAAAAACAAATAAAATTTATCGAAAATATATCTTTACCAAAAAAATTCATCTGAAGTTTTTAACTCAAGAAAAATACGTAAAACAACATGTATAAAACCAAATTATTCATAAATTCTATTAATTAATAAAATATATGGAACGATATTATGTAAATAGATTATTTCTTGTATATATAATAATAAAATTATATTAGTATATTATAATGATAGATAAATCTTTATCAAAAATTTTTTAAATCATTTAATAAACAATAATTTATGAGAAGCATGAAAACAAGAACATTTGCCGAGTGGTGAACCAGCCTTCCCTCTGATTTACGAAAGAAATCTTTAGAAGTTGCAGAAGAAAATATTGATGATAATAAAAAGACAATTGAAAAGATAAACTATGTGCTCTATCATCTTAATTTAGCTACCAATAAAGATAAAAAACCGACACTTGACGAATTTAAATTTTGGTTTCAGAGTGGACAATTAAATTGAATTTCGATACTGATACAGATTTAATGTATAGTCACAATACTGTGAAAACTATTAAGATAATTTTATACTACTGTATCGATTTTTTCGGTAAAGCTAATTTTATTAAGTCTCGATCTTTAATGCAATATTTATTATTTCATAATCATGAAGTATATTGAGTCCATTATAAATATCCAAAGTTATTATTTGATTTGAATAAACTTCAAATTCTAATAGGAAATACCATTAACATGAAATTTGGCTTTTCTGTCTTCGTCTGTAACAATGATCTTTTAATGTTCGGATTATTTTCAAGACACATAGATCTAAAATAAATCGTATTATTTTCTTTTGAAGATAATTGACTTTCACTAAAATAACTAACTGTAGTGTAGATGAAAAGCATATTAAACAGTATATTTCCCGATAAAATACCAGTTTTTAACTTTCGGATAGTATCCAATTTGTTGACTTTGCAATAGGCAAGATGTTACTTAATTAAGACTACAGACAGAAACGGGATGACAAATGTCGATGGACAATCATATATTTCTCATTTGATTAAATTCTAAGATTAACTGTATGTGTAATTTCTCAATTAAAGCACAAGACACGTCAACTAAAAATTTACACCCAAAGATTCAACATCAATAGAAAACCTATCAAAACCTATCAATAAACCCAAAATGAATTTTGGAAGCCATAACTAAGGAGACAGATAAAAAGACTGGTATAAATCAAATGAAAAATATAATATTTATTAGAAACCGAGTTCAAGTATATTTACATGTGTTTCGATTACGAAATACCAGAGAAGATTGAACTAAAATACAAGAAATTGGTTAAAAAGCAAGAAGAAGACGACACAGACAAAGTGGAAGAAAAACCAATTATCATCAATGCCTAACTTTTTTTATTATTTTGAACTGCAATTTTATTGAACTTCCTTAAAAGAACATACTCTCTATTGACGATCAGTTGAACTGCTTAACAATTTTATTTTGTTTAATGATCTAAAACAAAATTGACATTAGAAGACGCCCTGAAATTTTAAGAACACAATATTTAAAAAGAATTTCTAATAACATTGCCGTGGGTCATCCTGAAAAAATTAAAAATTAATCTAGTATAGTGCTTAGAAAATATGTCCTTGAATAACAATTAGATTCACTGATAAAAAAATACGATATTTTTTTTACAAGTCAAGCCACCGAGAGAGCTCTATCAAAAAAACGCCTACGGTCTTTTGTAAAGCTATCATCACTTGAAAAAATCTTGATATAATTCAGTTTGGCCATTTTATTTTTTATAGTGATAAACCCTACCTGCAAATATCGAATTCATCTGCTGCATTTTTTAGATTATTTCTGGATCATAAAGCTTTCATAAAATCTTGTAAAATGTCGGATCTATCTCAATAAAGTTAAAATTCCGATCAGTAGCGACGTCTGGCAGAATTAGAATATTGTGATAATAAATTATAAGCTGATATCAGTAGCATTCGACCAACTAAAATAATCAGGTAAAAACAGTCAATAAACAAATATTTTAATGCTTTATCGATTTTTAGATTACTACCGTTTTGCAAAATCGTAATGAAACTCATTTATTTGCAATCAGATGACTTATTTAATGAATGTAAATAATGTATATGCCCAAAATTGTTTATATTGTTTTACCATCTGATTCTCTACATACCGTACTAGCAATTGTGTTAAAAAGAGAGTATCTAAAACAATAGCTTCTAAAAGTGACAAAATCTCCAAATAATAAAACAGGCAATTCTGAACCAATTAAATCATTTATCGATAAGGAAGTCGTTAGCTCAGAAATACTATAGAAAATTGATCACATCCTGTTAGCAACAGAAATGGAGAGGGATCCTATCACAAGGACAGAGGAGTTTACACATTCTATAAGCAGTAGGAGCGTTGAAAGAGGAAAGGATAAGTGATCTATCAATTGGACAATCCTATGAAATCTTATCGGATTAATAATAAACATACATATAGAGAGCTATAAAAGACATGAAAGAATTTGAAAAATAAAGAACTTTAAACTTTTAAAGTTTACCTATATATATAGTATAAAATGCTTTTGAATGTATGGTGAGAAAGAAGGTGTTTACAAATTTAAATTTATTATCAATATTTTTGATTTTTATTTTAGCAATTTTATCTATACACATAATGTTATCGGAGTCATTTGTTACAGGTCAACAACGAGATTCTCTATTATCATATCTCCCAGAAAATTTTAGAGTTCTCTTTGTTAATAATCAATCATCAATGCTAAGTAATGCAGATCTAAGTAATCAAGCGTCAATTGAATTAGAACAATCACAAATTGCAGCAGAATCTATGGCAGTAAATGTATTAGAAGATCTACCAAGAGGAAGTACACGTATAGAAGACATAGATAATCAAACTAAAGCTGATATATTGATGAACAGTAGTGAATTGAAGGAAATTGAAAATATTATAGCAAATAAAAGAAGTGGGATTGATCAAATTTGATCAATCTATATAAGCACTTAAATGAGATAATTTTACATTAAGGTTTATTATTTTTGAATTTAGAATTTAAAAAATATCATAAATTTTCTCAAAACTTTCAGTTAGAGATTAGCAATTCGTTAAAAGATCAATTTCAAAATGTTCTTTAAAACATATCAACAAGATTGTCTTGAATTTTCAGATGGTTAGAATTCAATATTGTTATGAGTGGATTTTCACAATACTTTTATAAATTGAATGTATCATTTACAAACAGATGTTGATCGATAGTATAAAAACTAAAGTTATATTATCGATTATGATTACTCTTTTCTTTTCTGTCTTGCAATATTCTGACTCTTTTGCTCAAAATACTAACACTTCATCAGATGATCCCAAAATGAACGAAATAAAGCCACCTTGTGAACTAACTGTCCCAACAGTACAAGGACCATACTATAAAGAAGGTGCTCCAATCAAAGAAGGAAAAGAGTTTGTCGGAGAAATGGAAGGAGAAAGGTTAGTAGTTACTGGGAGAGTCATGAGTTTTCTTGACTGCAATCCAGTAAATGGTGCCGTCTTAGATTTTTGGCAAGCCGACTCTAAAGGAAAGTACGACAATACGGATTTTAACCTAAGAGGCAAAGTTATTTCTCATGAGAATGGAAACTATACACTAGATACTGTACTCCCTGGAAGTTATTCTGAAGGAAATATTACTAGGCCTGCGCATATACATGTAAAGGCATGGATTCCTGAAAACCCTGGTAATCCATCATTGGTTAGTCAATTATATTTTGAAGGAGATCCAAATATGGATATCTTTGTAAAAGAACCATTGATAATGAAAATTATAGATAAAAATGGCACAAAATTTGCTAATTTTGACTTTGTTTTAGAAGACTATCGAGAGTTTGGTAAGTAGTGAGTCGAATAAAGATATTTTTTGTCACCTGCGTAGCAATGATCTTTACTAATGCAAATATTGTTGTTGGTACTATTTATGAAATTTATTTTTGATATATTCTAAAGATCACATTTCTCTTTTTCTCTAAAATTTCCATCAGATTCAATAATTGGCGTTACAAATATGGTAATACATCTTCTTTTATCTTATCACGTTCTGGTAAATTATTAATTTCTTCTTTACTTTGCCGACCCTTATTCTTTATCGCTAAATAGTAATATTGTTAGAACAAGACAACCTGGTGCTAGCAGTACTCTTTATTTACATTTCTAGAAGATATTCTGCAGATGTTGAACAATACGCATCATGAAATTTATCATCTGTGAATCCCTGTAATCACATCTCATTGTCTTGTTACCCATAACTGGGTAAAGGGTTTACTTGGTTACCAGAGAATCTTCTCATATTGGTAACTATGTTACAGTATTTGGTAAGATGAGTAGAACGTATTATGTATATGCATATTCCAATCGAATCTATTTGTAGGTTTTTAAGTTAAATTGTTTTTACCATGATGCTGGATCACTAGCATTTAGTGGTACTTTACGGGTAGAAAAGATATATAATGATGTCGTTACTGCCATACTTATACTGTTACATACATCATCTTCGAATACCTCAAGTTGTTTAATGTATACCATAGAGCAGATATTGAAGAGTTAAAAAATAAGAAATTAGTTATTCAGGGTATCAAGGAATTGATATGGTTTATAAAAATATCTTTTGGAACTTGTTTTGAAACATAACATTCCTCTCCAAATTCTGGATGGATTTCTGCTAATGCTTTATAATTTATTAGTGATGATGTCATAAAACATATTTTAAATTCTTGAGGTGTATCCTCTACCCTTTTTGATAATTCAAGCAATTTATTATAAAGATCAAAACCATCCATTACAGACATTTTAAAACCAACAAGAACAAGATCATAGTCTTGAGATCTAAATTTTTTTTCTGCCAATTGTGGGTCGTTTATTAAAATTAGATTGAAACCTTCTTCTTCCAACCATTTCTTATATCTTAAAGAAGTATCAAGATCATCATCAACTATTAAGATATTTTTCATTAAATATGATGTAACATACCCTACTAGAAAACAATATCGAGATGTAAATGTAAATTATTATAAGGTGCCAAAAGATAAAAGGGAGGAACTGAAAAAAGAGTTTTTACATTATTAAAACAAATCTTTTACTAGTATTCATGTTATTGCTGTTGTTAGCAACGTCGTTAGGGTAACAGATTAATTAATTATTGAAAAAAGAAAAAAACAGTTTGTTCCATTTGTATTCTGGTTACCAAAGTCTTCCCTGATAAATATTTTCCAATTCTATTCTTCCATTCAAAACGACAAATTGGGTTTTGTATACTACAGATCTGTGGTTGTCTCGCTCCTCTTGTTCCTGTTGCCGCGAGATCATTATTTTAAGCACAATCTCAAAAAATAATGTTGAATCTAGAGGAACAACGAATCGCAGATATGGGAATTGCTATTCCAAAGTAGCTTAATCTTAAGAAAGTGTCTCTTTATTACATGAGTACTTGGACCCATCTAAACATCCGCCGTGGTATTAGAAGGATCAAATAGAGTTGCGAGTGCATTATTACGCCTCATCTCGATAAGAAATTGATCCTCTGTTATTGGCATATAACAAGACCAAATTCTCAGTTTAATACTGTCGAAAGTGTGGTTATGACAATATAAATGAAAATAAATATTGTTCTAAATGCTTTATTTTGTTTATATCTATCCAGTCACGGGGTCTAATTATAAATACAATGTTTATAGCTTTGAAGATACTTTAATTGAGTTAAGTAGGCCAAAATATAGAAAAGCCAGGTTTCTAATTCTTTATCACCGTAAATAATATTAAATAAAGTAAAAAAATTTTAAAAAATGTAAAATAATGCATTTTTTGCTATAATATCATAGCTATGAAATTTTGTAAAAAATTACAGAGTATTTATTCCATTATCTTTCTAAATCTGCTGGTAACTATGGTAAGGTTATAGAGGGGTAGCCTTTTGGCATATATACGGTTTTTAATTGGGTGTTTTGTGCCAGATACCTCTAAAATTGGAGAAGATATAAACAAAAATTGCAAACTGAAGACAGTAGTAGACCTAGTTTTGATTCTCATAGTGGAGGTATTCTTACGATATCGTTCCAGAAGTCAGGGAATGACTATTTTACATGTATTCAGGCGATTGAGCAAACTGAAGATAAATGGAAGACCAGTTGTCCCATAACAACTTTAGCATACACAACATGCTTCATTTTCTATGCATACCTATAAAGACAATCTGTTTACTGACAAGAATATTCTTATCGCACAGTACTAAACTATCAAATTGTCCTTCTAAAATTATTGTAGCTTTGGTATTTTTTTCTTTTAAATTGATTTTATCTAGGATAAAATATTAGCAGGCGATAATTGAGATAACCAGATCGTTAAACCATCGCTATTTACTAAAAAAGAATTAGAATGGCTATTACATAATAAACAATTAGTAGGTAATTATCATCGAAAGATTAAAAGCCAAATTAGAAAAAAAATTGATAATTTTGAAAGTCTTCTTATCACATAATTGAAAAAAAAGCAACTAACCCGCACAATTTTCAAACCCAGATGATGAATGAAGTATGATGAAGTTATTTTGCACATGGTTATAAATTGGGTATGAGAATTCTGAGGTTCATTGAATCGCCTAATCCAGATAAGCATTATATCTAAAAATTATTGATCCAAACTAATAAAAATAAACAAAGAATCTTTCATACACGTTCTTCTTTAATGATATTACTAGAGAATAAATATTTTTATTTATCTAGAGTTGAGGGAAAAGGTTATTGAAACATTGAATTTAATTACTCTCGATCCTAAATCCATACATCATTACATATTACAAAAATACTTCAAGTTAGAAATAAATGATTTTTTAAAAAATAAAAAAACATGACAATAAAGTTATTAGATTTACTTTTATATCATTATAATTATGAGTGATAAATCTGAAAATGAGGAAGAAAGTGAACAAACTGAAAGAGAAGAAACTAAGGATGAAGTTCATCACATAGAGGATGATAAACAGGAAGAAGAAGATGAAGTTGAAGAAGAAAAATATGAAGGTGAATAACTGTCACTGTTTGAGATTAATCTAATTACCGATTTTAGGGATATCAAATAATATTATAATTTTTTATTTTTTGTATTACAGACTTGAGGGGGATTCGATCCTGCGACCTTTTCCTTACTAAGTCATTATCATTTTCAATATTTTCTACAATAATGGGATCAATATTGTAATTGTCGTATCCAAAGGAAATCAAGTTATTTTCTACAAGTAGCGGTAATTCATTTTCCAAGAATATACGAACCTTCTTTTTAATATTTGATCTCATTTATACTCAAAGTTTTTTGAAATAGATTGTTCTCCTTTTCCATTGAGTTATTCAAATTCTGATTTTGTTAGAAATAAATAATTTGATTTCTTATCATTTTTGTTAAGTGTTTTATTTTTCTAATAGATAAGGATTTTAGTCATTGTTATTATAGATATCGAAATGGCTATTAGAATAGAATACAAAATGTTTTCTATTTACATGGATCTTTTTTGATTAATCTTTATTTCAAATGATTCTGAAAAGTTGGTTCAATCTATAATATCTATTGACAACAACATATAGATAAATTAATAAGATAAATTAATAATAACAAAAAACACTGCATAGTTTCATGTTTAGAATTTTTGTGGGTGCGCTAATGATTCCGATTTTATTTATGGTAATAAATCAGTCTAATTCAGATAGAACGTTTGTATATGCTAATTCAGATAGAACGTTTGTATATGTTTCTAATGGTGGTGATGGAAATATTGCAGTCATGAAGTTAAACTCTGAAACAGGCGATATGAATTTGGTGGAAAAGGTACCTGCCGGGCCAAACGTAATGCATATGACATTGAGTCCAGATCATCGGTTCCTTTATGCCTCTGTTCGTTCAGAACCTTTTTCAGTAATTTCTTATTCGATTAATTCTGAGACTGGTAATCTAGCTTATCTTTCTAAAGAACCATTACCCGATAACATGGCATATGTCTCAGTAGATCAAACCGGACGTTTTCTTTTATCAGCATCCTATACTGGTGCAAAAATTGCGGTAAATCCAATAGACCTCAAAGGTTTCGTCCAGGCAGAACCTGTACAGGTAATTCCCACGGGTCAAAATCCCCATTCAATTTTAGTTGATCAATCCAACCGTTTTGTGTATGTACCTCATTTAGGAAATGATGAGATAAAACAATTTTTGTTTAATGAATCCACTGGAGCTCTTACGCCAAATGATCCTGATCTTGTATATACTAAAGATGGTTCTGGACCACGGCATTTTGATTTTTCACCAAATAACAAGTTTGTTTATGTATCAAATGAAATGGATGGTACGGTTTATTCTTATGAGATGAATAACAAGACAGGAATTTTAACGGAAATCCAGAGAATTTCAGTATTTCCTCCTAACATAAACCTTGAACCATCACCTCCTGTAGCTGGATATGGTGTCCAAGCTATGAAAGATGGGGAAGCTACTACTATTAAAGTTGCAGATATTCACGTAACACCTGATGGTAAATGGTTATACGTAAGTGAAAGAGCTACCAACACAATTACCGCATTTGCTGTTGACCGTCACTTGGGTAATTTGACTTACATTGGAACCTACGATACTGAAAAGATGCCACGTGGTATTAACATTGATCCTAAGGGTAATTTTGTAATTGTAGCAGGACAAAAATCAGATCATGTATCGGTACACGCGATCAATCCAGAAACTGGTGAATTAAAACTCTTGGATCGGTATGAGTCGGGTAAAGATCCAAACTGGATTGAAATTGTTGAATTTCATTAAAAAATCAAAGAATATCGAATTTGCGATTTTTTGTTAGTTTCGACCAAAATAAATGTATTTTTAAATATGTCTATTTTTTAATTTTCATGAATATTTGTGATACTTGTATGTTTTTAGAAAATTTAATTATCTAAGGTTCAATTAAATGTAATCAGGATAGTCTGAATAAACATGAGATTATTACTGCAGATTATAGAAGATATTCTGATAGTTGAATTTTATAATCCTGTTTATGATGTAAATAAAAAGATATTAAAATATGATGCAACCGCAGATAATGCAACATCAATAGAATTACCAAGTGAATTTGGAAAGACAGCAATGGTAATAGACCCTATAAGAAATGGATATACAGACCTATGGACAGGCACATAACCATCGGCAATAATATCAATAGCGGTGCAAAAATAAGAGTCTAATGTTATAGTAATAAATAAGATGATATTTAAAAATTACTTATAGTATTAAAAATCGTCGACATAATAAAAAAAGGTCAAAGGTGATTGAAATAATGTTTTTGTTGAAATAATGTTTTTGAAACGTTATTGATTCCCTTATAGCGCTGCAAATTAAAAAGTCGGTGGTGAAATGAATCACCATCAAATGTGATCCCATACTGAAGCACAACATATCAATGAATGTGAAACTATAATATCGTATTAACAAATACTATATAATCTATGTTACAGTTGGTTACTGATTAGTCACCAACTATTGAAGACCCTTCAGTTGTTAACATGTTTCAGGTTATAAAATTAATTAGTTATTTTCGATTGTATTTTGTAATAGTTCTCCCATTTCGTTATGCATTTTAAGAAAGTTTAATCCTTTTTCTGTGGTCTTAAATGTGTGATCCCCATCAATATATTCTATTAGATTGTATTCTATCAAAATAGAAAGATACTCTTTTAATTGATTATAACTTACAAAAGCTATGTACATAATTTTTGTCTTGGATGCTCCTCCATTTGCAGCATCAAGTATATTACAAACTATTTCTGTTCTGCTTCTATTTGCCATATTATTAGTAAGTATTTTACTTATATTAGTATAACGTCACATGAAAAGGTAAGCTAATTACAGAAAAACATTCCACATATTATTTTCAAATAAAAAAATATAACAAATTTTTATGTCTTAGCTCAAAATTGTAATATGAAATAGTTATCCTATTTAATTTTGCCAACAATTCATTCTATTCATTTTTATTTTTAAATCAGGAAGTAGTTTATGCATACTTCTAAAACGTTGGAATTTTTTGACTATTAAAATAAATGTAATAATGTTGATGCATAGAATTTATTACAATACAAATTAGATCGAATTGTTTAAAAGATATTTTGTACTTTGTAAGAAATTCTACCTGCAAAAGTAATAAAATTATTTTATATCTTTTATTTTATGATTTTATTTAGCATTAACTTTTCAGATAATGAGGTATAACACATAATTCAAATTAGATGAAAGTATAATATGTTATTGCGATACAAACTTAAAAAATTTAATTTCATGTCTATTCTTTTCCTCTTTCCTTTTCCTCTTTTTCCATCTCCTTTTCACTTTCCTTTTGGGCCTTCGCCATCTCCTTTTCCTCTTTTTCCATCTCCTTTTCCTCTTTTTCCATCTGCTTTATCTCTCTCTTCTCCATTTCCTTCTTCAACTTTTGTTCTCTAAAATACTCCTCAGCCTGCATCTTCAACATCTTCTTTTCTTTTGTAGGTCTTGATCTATGTCCCACATACATAATGGCAAATCCAAAGATAGTTACTATTAAACCAATTATAGGAAAACCGCCTAAAAACAGTAAAGGCTCAGCCAATGCTGTTACAATTAATCCAAGTCCTGTTAATAGGATTATGAAACCGAAAAGATATCCAAATACTTGTGATGCTCTACCCATTTATTCACTCACCAATTGCATTGATTTCATATTTATTGATAGCTGTACACTATCACTTTGTTTTTCTTTTCCAAGATTCGTGATTCTTACTTACCGCATCTACTTCAGAAAAATCAAAATTAAGTAATACGCCTCTTTTTACTAAAATTCATTATCTCTCTTCCAATTTCTCATGTACATAACTAAAATTGATTAGATAATGTATTATGCCATAAATAAAATCCTAAATATAATCGGCGCATGAGATGTAATACCGATATCGATGCAATAATAAAAGTCTAATGTTTTGGTAACAAGAGAAATTATTTAAGATTTATGAAATCGAATGATAACACGACTTAAATTGAGGCATCTACTAAATATAAAAATATAATAAATACTGATTTAATACTTAAATTACGAATGTTGAATCGTTTTTTCTCCCGTTTATTTTATCTGTTATTCATAATATTTTTTATAATATTCTTTTTAATCTTCTTTTCTGAATTTTTTTAATAAATCTTACAGTAAATTCGTTGTTGTAGATAAATTATTTTTTAGAAGACCAAAATGGTTTCTTTATCTTTTGTTCTGCTGGTAAACCATAGTACATTCTAAGTATTGAATATGCAAGCCAGCTCCTTGATATTTTCAATTCAGCTGCATGCTTGTCTAAGTATCCGTCAAGGAATTCTTTATCCATAGTTACCCCCATGCATAATTTTCTACTAGTTCCTTTAGACTGTCTCTTCACCATGTCTTTTCCTATCATTTTCTGACTTGATAAAATTCTATTCCTCCTTGTGGTTACTTGAGTTGATCTATTATCTTTATTCGTATTGATACTTTGATCCGAAATCT
>DATFEP010000015.1:0-3695 GCA_035250975.1 Nitrososphaeraceae archaeon
GTGTCTTCTAGTAGAATTTTTGGAATATCTGGTTCAGGAAAATATCTATAATCTTCTACTTCTTCTTTTGACCTTGCTTGTTTAGTAATTTTTCTTTTATCATCCCAATGTCTCGTTTCAGCTTTAATTTCTATATCATGCAGATTCATTGTTTGTTGTCTTGTTATTTCATATGTTAATGCCTTTTCTATATCACTGAAAGAGCCTACATTCTTAATTTCTACTTTTTTTCCATTACCTATGGAAATATTTGCATCACATCTTAATGAACCTTCTAAATTTGTATTACATACAGCCAAATGTTCTAATATTGAGGTCATTTTATTCAAAAATATTCTTACATCTTTAGGATCAGTAAAATCAGGTTCAGTTACTATTTCTACTAATGCTACACCTGCTCTATTATAGTCAATTAATGCTTGCATTCTTCCACTTTCATAAACCAGTCTTCCCGGATCTTCTTCTAACTGAATACGTCTTATTCTAGCAATTTTGTTATTTTCGCCATATTCTACAACTCCTTCTTTTCCTATGCTTGTATTTGTTTCATTAGAGTCATACTGAGTAATCTGAAAATTTTTTGGTAAATCTGGATAAAAATAATTTTTTCTGGAAAAAACTGTTATTTCTGGAATTTTACAATTCAATGCCTTTGAAATCATAATTGCAAATTCTACAGCTTTTTTATTCAAAATTGGTAAAGATCCAGGCAATCCAATACAAACTGGGCATATATTAGAATTGACTTCTTTTTCTCTGTAATTTGAATAACATGTACAAAATAATTTGGTATTAAGTTGAGTTAATTGACAGTGTATTTCAAGACCAATTTTTACCGGTAACTTCATTATTACAGATCTGGATATGTTGAATTAATATTAATAGATTTTTCAAGCAATTCAGCTGCATCTAGTAATTTTTTCTCTTGAAATTCATCAGCCATGATTTGAAGTCCAATCGGCAGACCATTTTCGAATCCTATAGGAATTGAAATAGCAGGAATACCTGCCAAATTAGCTAAAACTGTGGCAATATCTATTAAATACATCTTTAATGGATCATCAATTTTTTCGCCAATTTTAAAAGGAAGAACTGGAACAGTTGGAGATATTAGTAAATCATATTTTTTAAAAAGATTTTTTAGTTCAGATTTAATTAATTCCCTTACTCTATGAGCTTTAAGATAATATTTTCCATAATAACCAGAGGATAATACAAAAGTTCCAACAATTATTCTCCGTTTGACTTCATCTCCAAAATTTCCTCTTGTTTTTGAAAAATATGTATTCCATTCGTAATCGTCAGGATTTAATTCAAATCCATATCTTATATTATCAAACCTTGCTAGATTGCTGCTAGCTTCAGCCATAGCAATTGTATAATATGATGCAAGAGCATATTCTGTTGAATCTAGGGATGAATTTTCACATGTAAATCTAAATTCATTAAATCTATCTATTGCAGAATAAATGCATTGATATATGGGCTTATCAGCTCCATTTATTAATTCTTTTAATAAACCAATTTTTTGATTATATTTTTTATTATCATTATTATCATCATAATAGTTATTATCATTATTCTTATTTTTTGTATCTATCGTTGTGTTATCATTAGTATCTTTTCCAGATATAACTTCCATAATTTTTCTGATATCTGATACAGTCTTTCCTATAGGACCAATCTGTTCCAGACTGTTAGAATATGAAATAAGTCCATATCTACTAACCAAACCATATGTAGGTTTAAATCCAATTACAGAACAAAAACTAGCGGGACAACGAACAGAACCACCAGTATCAGAGCCCAGTGATACAGTACATAATTGTGCTGCAATACTAGCTGCACTACCACCAGAAGATCCTCCACAAACATAATCTAAATTCCATGGATTCCTCGTTAATCCGTAATGACTCCATTCAGTAGTTGATCCCATTGCAAATTCATCAAGGTTTAATTTTCCTATTATTATTGCATCTTTATCCTTTAATCTCTTTATTACCGTAGCATCATATGGTGGAATATAATCAGATAGCATCTTTGAAGCACATGTTGTTTTCAAGCCTGCTGTACTTATATTATCTTTAACTCCTACTACAATTCCAGCTAAAGAGCCTACTGTCGAACTTGATCTTATTTTTTTGTCTATTTGTTGTGCTTCAGCAATTGCATTGTCATTTATTGTTATGAACGAATTTATTTTATTATCAATTTTCCTTATTCTTTCCATTAATTGGGATACATATTCTTCACATGTAAATTCTCTATTCTTAATGCCATTTGTAACTTGTTGAACATTAAGCGTATAAAGATTTGACATATTAACTCATAACTGGACCTTTTACAAATTTGTCCTTAAGATGTTTAGAAATTTTATCAATACTAGTAGTTGGTTCTATAATAGCATCTTCCCTTAAATCTGACAATTTTGTTAAAGGTATTGATGATAATGATTCAGATTCCTCAAATGAAATTTCATCCAATTTATCTAAATACTTTATTATCTTTTCAATTTGTTTAGTATAAGTTTCAAATTCATTTTCAGTTAATTCTATCTTTGAAAGTTTACTTAGATGTTTTAATTGATCTTTTGTAATCATTTTAGTTTATCATCTTTTCTCCCTTTTATTCTTCTTCTTCTACTATGGTGCAAGCCTATCAATATCTCTTGGATATAATATAGCATCACGAATATTGTCTATCTTTGTAAGAGTCATTAAAAGCCGTTCTAATCCTAATCCACAACCAGCATGGGGAGGAACTCCATAATTAAAAATACGCAAATGATAATCAAATGAATTCAAATTCAATCCTTTTTTCTTCATTCTATTTATGAGAATCTCTTTATTGCTAATTCTTGTACTTCCTGATGATATTTCTAAAGATCCGTACATTAAATCAAAGGATTCACAAATTTGTGAATCAGTTTGATTCTCTTTCACATAAAATGGTTTAGCTGCTGTAGGCCAATCTGTTATAAAGTAAAAATTATTGTTTAACTGATCGTCATCAAGTTTTTTAAGTATTTGAGGAGATAAATCGTCTCCCCACCTTACTCTTTCTCCTGTATTTCTCAATTTTTCAATTAATTCCGAGTATTTGAGCCTCGGAAAAGGTTTTTTGCTATCGTTGATTTTTTGATCAATGTCTAGTTCAGTACTATTCTTAATCAAATCATCTTCAGATAATGATTTTATAATAAATTTGATCATTTTTTCCAATAATAGCATAATATCGTTATAGTCAACAAAAGCGCATTCAATATCTACCGATGTAGCTTCTGATAAATGCCTGTTAGTACGAGAAGGCTCCGCTCTAAAAATTGGACCTATCTCAAAGACTTTTTCAAAAGCCATTGTAAGCTGTTCTTTGTATATTTGAGGACTCTGAGCCAAAAATGCTTCCCTCTCATAATAGAATATTGGGAAAAGGGCTGTTCCTCCTTCTGAAGCTGTAGCTATTATTTTAGGTGTATTGACCTCTATAAATTTCTCATCTGAAAGAAAAGTACGAATATATTTTAAAATGTTATTACGTATGATAAAAATATCTTGCAAATACTTTCTTCTTAAATCTATTGCTCTATAGTCTAATCTTGTGTCGATTCCTGCTGGATTTCTAGTCTGTACCATAAATGGTGGGGCCTGAATAGGAATTGAAAAAACCTTTATCTCTAATGGAATCACCTCTATTCC
>DATFEP010000039.1:0-2097 GCA_035250975.1 Nitrososphaeraceae archaeon
TGACTATGAGTCAATAAATTTCAAATTTGGGATTAAATTTATTAAAAGATAATTATTAAAAAACAAGAACTATTACTCATAATCTTACTATATTATTAGAACAAAATATAGAAATTAAATTACCATAATTTTCCAAAAAAAATTTTTCGACATCGCAAAAATTATAATCTTTTTTTATTTGAATATATAGCTATTAATTTTTCCTGCTCTAGAGGTCCTACACCTGCACAATAATTATAGATATCGATGTTAATTAATAAAAGTAATAAGTGTTAATTGATTAGAAATTGTTGTAAGGTTTGCTCATTAATTGGAAGTGCATTCTTAACAGAAAGTGATTTCATAGCATTTTCAAATTGTGAAAGGAAATTGTTTTTTTCATTCAAATTAGATGAATATTGAATGGATATTATGGCATTGGGAGACAACATCAAATAATTGGAATATTTAGAATGTATATCGCTATATTGATGATATGAACAAATTCCAGTTGATACTTCTGCTTGTAAGTTACTATTTAAAGTTACATGATCTAATGTCGTCCTGTTACAATTTAGTATAGGTGAATCTTGTGGATAAAGATATTCATATATAGATGTTAAAGAGTCTGTAGGCATAACGGTATTTTGAGGCATTGAATTGATGAGTTGAATAAATTCTTTATTGTAGATACCAATACTCATTGTAGAATTTAAGTTTGAAAAAGATTCAATAATTTTACCCATACCTTCTTCAATAATCGCATTTTGCTCTTGTGGAGACAAATCTTCCCAATTTTTATTTGAGTAGTTTTCTAATAAATTATTTATCATAGGTGAAAATAAGTTAGTCAGATTTAATCCAGAAGGAGATACAATTGCCATGGGAAAAGGAAATTGAAACTCAACACCTCCCCAGCCTTTAGGAAATGTAATTTCGATTCCTATTTCATCATTAATATATTTTTGTTCAGTTTTTAGAAATAGTGAATTGAAAATATCGTTTATTATTTTTTTAATTTCTATATTTTTATTTTCATCAATAATATTCTCTGAAACATTCATTTTTGTGGTTTGTTCTGACTGATTATCATTTTCTTCGAATTTGTTAATTATATTGGTTACCAAATTATTATTTGTGTTTATGTTTCCGTTACCTTTATCATCATTAATTGCTGATACCCTTAAAATGGAATTGGAAAGATATATACTAGATATTAATATTGTTAAATATATTGGTAATAGAATTAATCTTTTGTTTTTGTTATTGAGTATCATAGTATTAGATAACGATAAAGAAGATATATAAATACTTTGTTAGAATAAATTTATAAATAAATAGCATTTGTAATATTTGAAATATTGCTATATAGTTTTAGTTAGTATTAGAGCCTATCCGAAAAGTAGTTTATAATATTTAAGTTTAGGGTACAATAGATTTATTCGATAAAGCTAAGTGTCTCTACACTATATATCACAGATTAGTTTGATATCTGAAATTTCTGGAATAGATTCATCTTATGAAATACCTGATGCATTATGGAATCAAATTTTCCCTCTTCTTGTACATAAACCCAAGAGAAAGAAGAAGAAAACAGGTCGTCCAAGAATGGATGATAGAAAGGCAATGACTGCTATCTTCTACATAGCACGTACTGGATGTCAGTGGAAAGCATTACCACGAAGTCTTGGTGCATCCAGTACTGTACATGATAGATTTCAGGAATGGAGACAAGATGGCGTATTCAAAAAAATGTGGATTGATGGTCTAAAAATATACGATGAGAAAATTGGTATCAACTGGAAATGGCAATCAATGGATGGTGTTATAACCAAAGCACCTCTTGGGGGAAAAAAGTACAGGACCAAATCCAACAGACAGAAGTAAATCAGGTACCAAACGTAGCCTTCTTGTAGATGGTCAGGGTATTCCTATTGGAATTACTGTAGATGGTGCTAACCGACATGATATGAAGATGACAAGAGCAACACTTCAGAGTATAGTTATACATAGACCATTACCATCATCATCAACAATAGAATTACAACAACATATCTGTCTTGACAAGGGTTATGACTATCCTGAGGTGTATGAATTACTTGAAGAATATGGTTATAC
>DATFEP010000049.1:0-5658 GCA_035250975.1 Nitrososphaeraceae archaeon
TCTATAACAATTAATGGAAACAACCAAAATTCTCTTGCCGCAAGTGGAACAATCAATAGCCTAGATTTGCAAGGAACCCTTAAAGGAAGAAATATTTCAGACCTGATTACTTTAATGGAAAGTGGAGATGCCTATGTGAATATCTGTAGGACGTTGAATGTGTATGATGATCATAAGTCATATATCAAATAAAAATTTTTTTAATAATAAAAATAACTATAATATGTAGACCTATTTCGGAAATCTTTTGAAAAAAGATCTACAATAGCTAGTACGTTCACGATAAGATAGGATACTTAGGCCAATTGAGATACCATATTTTGGACAAATTTTAATTTAATTAACAGTAAAAAATAAAAAAAATGGTGTTAACGTTTAAATTTTGTACTTGTATGCTTCCTTCGTATCGAGGGTTAGAAAAACTTCACTTCCGTTGTAAAGATCAATGAATTGTGATGGAATTTTCAAGATTTTTCTTCCCTGGACGGTTATATTTGACCCCTCAATAGCAATTATATTTCCCAAATCGTTTCCATCCTTTGCTCTTACACCTTTACGGACCATTCGTTCCAAGTCATGAATCGTAGACATTTATTTTCAAAATATGTAACATATAGAAGATATATAAACATGAGTTAACAAGGGTAACTTAAACTTAATTATTATGAGTCAGACATACAATAAAGTCCCTTAAGAAAGTTAAATAAACTTTAAATAAAAAGTCTTACAGATTACATTTAAAATTAAAATTATCGTGTTTAATTTCGTTGTTATGCCGTCAACCTTTCTTATGTCCAATAGATATTGTCACAACAAGAAAGTTGGAGCACAATCAGATATGACTTCGAGTAATATTTTACCATTAAATAAATCGATTTTAGTACTCATTATGAAGAGCTATTGTCATATGTAAAAAATTCGCTATTTCATATATCATCTCGTTCTGCGAATTTATTGTCTACTATTGACTATTAATATAATAAATTAGGTTCGGGTTTTGTTTATTATAATGGAGAACATATTATTACTAATAATCATCTTATTTGTGAATCAAATAAACTCGATGTCAGTTTTTAAAATGGAAATATCTACACCACAAGCATAGGAACAACTTTTCCCCACGGGATATCGCCCTAATAAAACTAAATATACCTTATAAGGAAAGATTAATTCCATTAGAATTGGCAAACTCTTGTTTAATTAAAATAGAAGAAGCTGTTGAAGGAATTGACAATTTGGATTATCGAGTCAATTGGGAAACGAATCCTACGCGACACTGCAAGATAATTACTATCATATTATGTTTAATGGAATAACACATTTTTTGAATCAAAAGCCGTACAGATTAGAATTTCAGATACCGTCTCAAACACGTTTTGCCATAAATCCAGGAAATTCTGGCGGTGATTCTCTTAATTTGGAACGTAAATTTATAGGATAAAACATATCGATTTTTTCCTGTATTGGTGCGATTTCTGGTGTATGTAATTATATTTCTATAGTTTCTTAGCAAACTAGAAAGTATTACCAATGTGTGTAAATGAACTTTTAACCGTATGCAAGTATAACAGTCAGCAATAAAATTTTATTCGATCTTTATTATTAAAAAATCAAATTGGGGATAATGAAAATATAGCTAGGTAGTTAATTATGTTTGGAGAAATTCTTACAATATGGGGTTGCATACCTGAAGTAACTAGGGATTGTATAGATATGACAAATGCAGCGAGTACTTATGTTGGAATTTTGATAGGGGGAATTATGGGAGGCATAATATCTTGGTGGATATATAATAGACAGAAAAAAACTTCAGACAAGGAGGATGAAGTACTACAACATATTCAAGATCTTGAAGAGAATAATGAATTGGTGCTCAAAAAAATAGAATATTTTGAAGAGAATAATGAGAAACTTTTACAAAATATTTTTCAACTGGAGAAAAAAATAGATTCAATAATAGAAAAAAACTCATAGAGGGATCTTATTCTGAGGTTTCTTTTTGGAATGTATTAATATGTTAACAAAGTTCACTTTTCTTTATATATCAATATTTTCTAAATAAAATGAGATTAAAAATGATAGATAAAAGAACTCATCAAAATAATGACAAGAAAAGGAGCAAAAAATGTTTAATATCAACAATTAAGACTTTCGTCATTGTTCTGTTTGCAGGGCTGACTACTCTTATGGCAAATATTGCAGTAAATTTCGATAACGGAAATGGAATATTAATGATGCCCGGAATACCTACCGCAAATGCCCAACAACCAACAGCCGGAGAAAGCGCAATTGTAGATTTAAAGGTTTCAGAGAGAAATGGTAACTTCGTATGGGAATCCGGAGACAATAAGGTAAATCCACAAATTAACATGAAAGCAAATGCTGTCTATAGTATTCAATTGGAGAGCATGAATGGAAACGACATAGAACATCAATTGGTTATACAGACAAATGATGGTAGAGAATTAGTAAAATCTGCTGATATCTCCAATGGTGAGACAGACAATTTCTCCTTTACACCTAAGAGTATTGGAACCTATGAGTATCATTGTAAATATCATCCACAAACAATGAAAGGAACAATAATTGTATCCTAATAAATGATTATTTCATTTTCACTATTATTAGAGCAGACTTTGTAATTTAGGTGTCAGATACAATTATGATTCCAAATTCTATTTATAAAAAATTTGTTATATTTGTTTTTCTTGTGTTAGTATATTTATTCGGAAATAATATACAATATTTTTTTATTTATGCAGATTTTGTTAATACATTAAATAAAATTCAAAATTGTACTTATGGAAAAATAATTGATAGAGTATTATCTGGTTCTAACTTTGATAGTTATACTAAACAGGGTTTTAACAATCCCCAAAATTTTGATCATATCAAAAAATTCAACTCTAATGGCGATTTAATTAATAGTTGGGGCATAAAAGGATCAAAAGATGGTCAATTTCTACATCCCCATGGAATTGGCTCTGATTCTCAAGGCAACATATTCGTAAGTGACGCAGTATTGTGCAATATTCAGAAATTTGATAAAAATGGTAAATTCTTGTTGAAATTTGGTAAGAGAGGTAATGGACCTGGTGAATTTTTACAGCCAGAAAGTATTGCTATAGATAAAAATGATAATGTATTTGTAGTTGATTATGTTACTTCACATATCCAAAAGTTTCACAACAATGGTAACTTTATTACAATGTGGGGATCTAAAGGAAATGGAACAAATCAATTTATGAAACCATGGGGAATAGGAGTCGATTCTAAAGGTTATGTTTATGTAGGTGATCAGGAAAATCCAGTCATCCAAAAATTTGATAACAATGGAAATTTTATTAAGAAATGGGGTTCGTATGGACCCAAAGCAGCACAATTTGTTCATATTCATGATATTACCTTGGATTCAGCGGATAATGTCTATGTAACTGATGGCAGAGATAATTCTAGAGTTGAAAAATTTGATAGTAACGGTAACTTCATTACAATGTGGGGATCTAAAGGAAGTGATAAGGGTCAATTCATAGAAGACCATGGGATAGCAGTAGATAAATCTGGATATGTATATGTAGTAGATACAAGAAATGTAAGAGTACAAAAGTTTGACAGCAGTGGTAACTTCATTACAATGTGGGGATCCCTTGGATGTAAAAATGACCAATTTTTAATACCCCATGATATAACAATTAGTCCATATGGAAACATATATGTAAGTGATAGCGGAAATGTACATTTCAGACAAAATTACATGTGCAGTCCTTAGTCATAGGTTATTAACAGGATCATTTTCATTCAGATACTGAGTCCTCTTTGGAAGGTATTTTATAGTAAACAGCCTTTGTATACATTTACATATTCTTTTATCATACACAAAAATATAGTCTATTTACAAATAAACAATATGCAAAGAGGATCATCCAGGTCAATCACAATGCACAAACAGTGTCTAACAGATCTGGATAAGAAAATTTAGGTTTTTAAACGAACAATTCGTGGATATATTTTAAAATATTCGATTTTTATCTCAATAACAAATCCAAGTCAAGACGGTAGCTGAAAAATTTAAAAAAAGAGGAAATACTTTTTATACACTACATCAAACTAAAAAACAGGATTATTATATAATTTTTCAACAGAATTTTTTAAGATATAAAAATATTTTGTTGGCACTATATGTCCGTCCTTTGTTAAATGAATCAAATTAAAATTCTTTGGGGGTGTATCAATATAATTCCAATTCCAAAACGCCCAACCTCGTATATTTAATTTTTTGAATTTATCTACAAAAAAATCTGATTCATTTTGTTTCAAGTCACTTTTAGCAGCATTTATTTTACTGGTATCTGTTTTATCTGTGGTACTAGTTTTATCTCTTAACACGTTGTTCCATTCTCCTACGTATAGTGGAACTTGTGCTAATTTAGAGACATTCTCTAGTAGTTCTAACTTTTTTTCTTGATAATTATCATTCATTGGGATACCATACAGTGAGATTTTAAAAATCGACTTGTCATCTTTTGGGATAATTTTTACCATATTTTCAGAGGTAAGATTAATAGCTGCATCGTCAAACTTTATCGGAATAGTCATATCGATTACTACTATTTTGTTCGTCTGTTTCCTGATCTCATTAATCATAAAAGCGTAATATTTTCCAATTTTTGACCATTGATCTTCCGAATAAATTTGCGGTTCGTTAAGTATCTCATATCCAACTGTACTATTATGACTATCAAGTAATCTGGTAATGTTTTTCAGGAAATTAGCCTGAAGAATCCACCCGTCTGTTTTATTATTCTCGTGCACTATATTTCTATCCCACCAATTCGTCCACCATAGTTTAGTGGCATTACCTGAGCTCTTTGTTTCTGAATTGTAGAGATAAATATTTTTATCAAAGAGGAAATGCGGGAATCCAGTACCTCTATTTTCATCAAACCAACTTGAGGTATGAAATTGATGATTGTCATATATTATATTTAATCCCCATTTGTCTGCAAGAGATGCCACACTTTCTAATTCTTGTAAAAATAATTTCCGATTATTTTCATATGCTTCCCAATATAACACGTATCTAACATGATTCAATCCCATACTTTTGATAAGCTTGAAGCTATCATTATAATAACCATTCATAATAGTCACATTAGGAAATCTTTCGTAATTCAAACTAGTATATTTTCCTTTCATGTTTACTCCCATAAGTTTTTCACCATTTTCAGGATATGAGTATGTATTTTTAAATTCTAAAATGCAAGATAAAGAAATTGCTAGTATAAAAACAAGTGACGCTGCTACTAGATATTGGTAATTTTTTTTAGTCTTAAAAATTTTCAAAATATACATGTTATACTTTTTTGAATAATAAATGTTATTAATAAAAATTATTAACGACTATCGTACATTGAGAGAAGAAATAGTTGAATAAAGTTTGACAATTTTAAAAAAATTTAAAATACCTTATGTTATTTGACCTCTTATTTCGCCATCAGGATTAGATTCGCTATGAACATTCACATAGGCATCTCCACTTTCCATTAAAGTAATCAGGTCTGAAATATTTCTTCCTTTAAGGGTTCCTTGCAAATCTAGGCTATTGATTGTTCCACTTGCGGCAAGAGAATTTTGGTTGTTTCCATTAATTGTTATAGA
>DATFEP010000003.1:0-3086 GCA_035250975.1 Nitrososphaeraceae archaeon
ATTTTCAAATATTTATCCTAAGAGTATATAGTTCTCCAGTCTTATTCCAATACAATTAATAAAAATCTAATTGTATTGAAATTTCTACACAATTCCACCGAACCCGAGTCAAATTTGACACTTTTTATAGGTGATATTTGCTTAGATAGTTGTGATATTGGATATTTCTAACGATAACCATCAACTACAAGAACAGCAAAACCAAGTTACCAACAAAATATTATTACAAACACATTTGAAGAAATCATCAAACATAACTTCTTATCAAAACTTTTACTTTGCGCTAAAATCCAAAGAAGTTAAAAGACAATTTTTTGTCTATTAGAATATAATTAATGTATTAAAGTATTGACATGTTTTATAAAAACTTCTATTGGAAACTCTTTTGAAACATAACATTCTTCTCCAAATTCAGGATGTATTTCTGCTAACACTTTGTAATTTAAGACGGATGAGGTCATAAAGCATACTCTAAATTCTTTTGGTGTATTTTCAACTTTTTTTGATATTTTATGTAATTTATCGTAAAGATTGAATCCATCCATTACAGACATTTTAAAACCAAATTGCTCTAGAAATATAGTTATTTAATAACAATTAATCTTTTTTTTAAGTATCTATAGATAGATAGGTTATTATGATTTTACTGATTCCTTGTGAATGTATTATATATATGGTGTGCAAAGGAATATGTTCACGCCATAAAGCAATGAGACCTAAAGATGGAGGCATGCGCTATTTGAAAGGGCAAAAACGCTGTCAAGTTTGTCAGGTTTTCATTTATTGGCGAGGTTCATACTGCCCATGTTGTGGCTATAAATTAAGAGTCAATCCAAGAAATGGTAAATTTAAACTTACGTTAAGAGTTTTGTAAAGACATTCGTAAGTTATTTGTGTAAACTAAAACTAGTTACTTTGTTTTATTATCTATGAACAACTTCATTCAGAAGTAACCAATCCAAAATAATCACTTTTACTTTACATTATATACTACCAAGGTAATTACAATGCTGTTAAGAAATAAAAATAATAATAAAATACAACAAAAAGAATCTATTACAAATCTATTAGATTAAAAAGAATAAAATACTTTATAAAATAATATTATTATATTTCAGTACTCCTATTTTAATAGGGCTGTGATTGATAGGAGACTGTTTCGCTCCTCGTCTCGTTATAGACGTGCTGCCTAATATAGAGCCAGTCCTACTTTTAAGATAGAATTATTAAGATTAATCCTGATAGATAAGAATTTAAACTAAGAAATTTATTGAAAATTAATGAAATCAATTATTATTCTATCTTTATCATAGATTGTAATGCTGCTGTTAAGTATAGGAGTTACTAGTCCTACTATTACTATTGTATTTTAACAGCAAACATCTTTAGATTTGACAACTCCAACTGCAGGAAAGTTGTATGGTGGAGATAAAAAAGGAACCCTTGATCTAAATGCTCAAACTAATATTGTTATGGCAACTGCTACAATGAATGAACCACCAGCAGAAGGTGAGGTATATGAAGGATGGTTTGAAGACAAAGGGGATGCCTCAGGTTATGCTCTTAGTGTAGGGAAATTTGATAAAAAGGATAACACACTTACTATAAACCAAACAATGGTTAATCCATTTACATATTCTGTATTTTATGTTACTGCTGAACCAGTTGATGATCCAGATCCGAAGCCCTCTGATGTAGTTGTCGGAACAGAATTACCTACTCCATTTGGACAATAAATAACTTTTTTTATTTTTTTATGTTTTAATCTATAGATTTTTTTAATCTATTAATTAATTGGTCTACTATTACTCTAGAGGTGTACAACGTAAGCAAGTTATATCATAATAAAATTATAAATATCATCATCAATCTATTATTGATATTTCTTAGTGATTTCATTTTTGTTGAAACAAAATTTAGACCAATTTCAATATATAATGAGAAATGGAATGATACTCATAAAACAAAATTGTATAATAGATCTTTTGCGTAATTAGATAAGAGAATAGATAACTGCTCTGTTGCGTATCTCGTCTAGATAATCATCTATTTTTTGTTACTAAGGTAAATTATGTAATAGTTAGACTCTGAAACAAGTTATATAACGATGCTTTCAGTATCATTTCTTTTATCATGTTCTCAAATCTTATAGCAGTAACATATTCTCTAACAAACATTCTCTTAATACAAGAAAAGACAGATTCTACAATCCACCTCTGACCATAGCTGACGCTATTCTTCCATTGTTGTAGATTGGTTTTCTGTGATTGTACGTTCTTGTTTCTCAAATAATGGTTTGTCTTTCTATACTTGGCATTCTTTCTTACCTTAATTGCTGGTTGGATTCCTCTAAATGATAGAAATTGAAAATTCTTGTTATTGTCATAGGCACTATCCATGATAGCAGTATCTATTTCCTTGTTCTGTTTTATTGTAATATCATCGACTAATTTAGATAGTACTTTTCCATCTAGCGATTGAGCTAATTGCTCTACAATTGGACCGACCATTCTACAAGGACCACACCATTCTGCCCAAAATTGAGGTGCTTATAAAGTATCTTACACTTCGAACTAAGTTCTTGAAATCTGTTATCTATATTATTCCATTCCCTAATTCTTCAAGAAAGGCAATTTCTGATAATGGTTTTCTTTCCCTCGGAGAATTAGCTTTTTCTCTATATCTTTCAGGTAATATTTATGTGAATCTTGATATCCTATTGCTATCATTATGCCAACCTCATAGTCATCAGGAATATTGAAAAGTTCTCTAGCTTTATCTCTATTAAATCCACCCATTTCATGCATAATTAAACCTTGATTAAATGATTCAAGGAACATATTTTCATTGGCTGCACCTAAATCATGAAAATGTAGTCTATTATAATTTCCATTATCAGAATAAGTTTATTTTGTTATAGCACAAATTAAAATAGGAGCTCGTTTCATAATTGTTTATTTCCAATAAAACTGATCTTGCTTTATCAAGTTTTTCTATATTATCATCAGTAAAAACTATGTAACGCCATGGCTGTTCATTTCTTGATGATGGTGCCCATCTTGCAGCTTCTAAGATTGAAAGCAATT
>DATFEP010000009.1:0-3632 GCA_035250975.1 Nitrososphaeraceae archaeon
TTTGGATTGATAATAAATAAGGAAATAATTAATTAAAAAAAAGAGAGCATTTTGTAAATTTTATTTATTTATTTATTTTAACTATATTTTTTAAGATTGTTAACAGAAGAAGAAGGTTCTGCCTGGAGTTCTTTGGACTGAAAAACCAGGTTGGAATACATGTAAGTAGTAGCAATATTACATACATTAGGCTCAATGAATCCTCTTTCTCTTTTGTTGAGGTTGCTATGTTTTTGTTGTTCTTGGCTGCTTTTAGTCAGTATTATATAAGCAAAATTCTCAAATAAGAGAAAATAAACAAATTATATTTAAATAGATTTTTTACGATTAATCTATACTCTATGATATTTACTAAATCCATATCCATGTGAAATCTATTAAATATTTTTGTTCTTATTCTATTTATTCTGTATTCTGGTCTATTTCACCTCATTATACATACAAGTTTAATTTTCGGATATTTATCCATTCGAGGCTTACCTACCCTCATTACCGTCTTTATCCTTTTGTTAAGTAGATTCCACAGTTAGCTAGTCGAGGCTTTCCCTCATATGGACAGTCGTGGTTAACAACTTAACTGTAATAGTAATTGTAATTACAAAGATGCTCTGCTGATGATGATCATGTTTATGTCTAATTTTGTTTGTTGGTTTTGTTAGTTATTGTATTCTCTCTTCTCTTTCATTACCCAGTAAACTATTTTTAATAGTTTACAAGATGCAGCAACAATTGCATTGGAGGAACTTCCTTTATTTTTGACTAGTTTATTGTAAAATGTAGTAACATTACTTTTCTTATTGTATCTTACATGTGAACGAGTACATTCTATCATTATCCATCTTAGATATTTACTTCCAATTTTAGTAATCGGACCGTAATGTGTTATTCCACCAGAAGAACTATGAGTTGATGGAGTATCAACCCAGCATAAGAACAAAGATGACTAGAATCAGGAAATCTGTTTATATTACCAATTTCACTCATTACGAGTAATGCAGAGTAATAACCAATACCAGGAATTGTCATCAATAGTTTGGTTGTTGCATTTTGTTTGGTAAATGATATTATATTTTTTGATATTGTTCTGATCTCATTATCTATTCTATACTTGAAAATAGCCTGATGTAGAGGTATCAATTCTATAATTATTTAATTTTTTTAGTTGTTCAATATAGCCAATAGAAAATGGATGATGATCTACTATTTTGATTCCTTTCATGAGTAATATTCCATGAATCTTGTTTTTTAGTTTAGTTTAGTACGCATTCTAACCAGTGCACATCTATGGCGAACTAGTTCGCGTAACTCAATTATTCTCTTATCAGGTACATAACATTCAGATATATAACCACCACCTCTTAACAAGTCAGCAAGTTTTACTGCATCAAGTTTATCTGTCTTTATCTTTGCAGATGCTATTGCCCTAGTTTTAATTGGGTTTGATAGTGTTACATTCAGATTTTTTTCTTCTGTAAGATATTCGTATATGTCATACCAAACACAAAAGAAGATTCCATTACTACCTTAGTAGTAGTGTGAGTATTCTGCTTTTTTATCTTGACATCATTAATCTGGTCAAAAAATTTTCCTATCTTTTGTATGTCATTATCTATTTTACTATTCTTGATTAGTTTTCCTTTCTCATCTACAACTGCAATTTGTAAATAGTTCTTGTGTAGATCCATTCCTACATACCTCATCATCATCATCATCATCATATTCTTTTTAGGATATCTTTACCGTCTGATTTGGATTTACTAAATTTGTTCTCATATAGTTAGCTATAGATTTATCGTTAACTTAACAGAGCCTGATGATATTAATAACAGAATAAATGATAATAGCAATAATAAAAACAATAATGGCAAATGGAGAGGTCAAAGAGCAATAGGAGTTGTATATAATCCTCAATATGAAAAATATGGAAATTATGTTCCTACTAACATATCTTTAAGATATGATGCCTTTTTATTTATTGATGAAACTCATGCATTAAATCCTCTGCATATGCAAACTATAGAGGATAAAGATCTTCCAGAAACTTTTCCTACTGGTGTATAGAAAAAAACTAAAAGAAGAATCGATATTATTTATTATAATTTTATTTTTTTATATAATATTATAATAAATATGATTTATGTTAATAGGAATAATAGAATCTTTCAAATAAAAGGAAGCGTAAAGTAAATTATGATAAAATTTGATATCTATAATGACAAGCCTAGAATTTCATTTGAAACTCATCTTGTAAATTTAAATCAGAATCAAAGGCAAATTCTAATAGAATTAAGAAATTTTGTAAGATCAATAGGAAATAATATTATTGAAGATATTAGACCTCATAGAATAGTCTATTCTAAGACATTAGCATTTCGTAATTTCTTAGATGTACAACCAACTATAGAAGAATTGATAGTATCAACTAGAAAAAATAGAAAAGAAATGCCTGTAATTCATAAAATTTTAAACAAACAAGATTTTGAAAATTTAAAACAAGAAGTTATCAATGCATATGAAAATATAAAGTGATTATAATATTTTTAATTTTAGTAATTTGAGTTTAATTTGTTATTCTATTATCTTAAACTCAGTAAAATTTTCTGTAAAAGCCTCATATTTTATTTCAACATTATCAACACGGCTATTAGGAGGACCTTGATGACACCATCTTATAACTTTATCAACATTAGATTTTAATCCTTCCAATACACATTCAACATCACCATTAAGTAAATTTTTAACCCATCCATAAACATAATTTTGTAATGAGACATCTTGAGTATGTTTCCTAAAATATACTCCTTGAACTTTTCCAGAAATGATCAAATGAACTCTAACATATTCAGATGAGGAGAAAGAGGAAGAAGATTTATTAATTTCTTTATTTAAGTTACTATTATTATTAGTATTAGTATTGCTTTGGATCAAGTAGAAAAAGTGAAGATAGAAGCAAATATAAATTATGATATATTTTATATTTTATAAAATATATCCTCCTTCTTCTTCAAAGAGATTTTCAAATGTGGTTCCTTTCCTAATCAATTTAAGATCTCCAGAACTAGTTTTCATAACTATAGGAGGCTTGGTCTGGCAATGAAATGGCATATTAAAAACAACAGAATATGCACCTACATTATAAAATGATATATAATTTCCTATACTTGCATTATTAAGATTAGATATTCTTGATTGAGGAAATACATCACAAGTATCACATAATCGTCCAGCGAGATGAATATTCTTGGAAGATAAAGTAGACTTTATACTGTTGATATCAGAATTATCTATATCGATAACTTCTTGAGGATATTCTTGTTTCATCAATGCCGAATCTAATAAAACGTGATAGCCAGCATCAACAATAACAATTTTATGTCCATTATATTCCTTTGTATTGACTATTCTTGATAAGAGAATAGATGATTCTGCAACCAAAAATCGTCCACTTTCAATTATTAATTCAAAGCTACCATGATCATCTGCTAATTGATTAAGTTTATTGACATAATTCTCAGCCATCTGTTTAGGAGTAGGGACATCCTGATTATAGAATACAGGAGTTCCACCTCCAATATCGATAGTATTAATATTAAAAGAGGGAATCTCTTTTTTTATTTTAGAAATAAATCCAT
>DATFEP010000011.1:0-15824 GCA_035250975.1 Nitrososphaeraceae archaeon
CATTTACTGGACATGCTTCAATACAAGCGCCGTCTCCTATACAAATATCAAAGTCAACACATACACTATCTCCCCATATTCCCAACTGTCCTGGTGCATCTACAGGTCCCCAGACCGTTATTCCCTTGAATTTACCTGTTGTTTTACGTTTAGTTTTAAAGGAGGTATCTATTGGACCATCTACTTTTGAATAACTTGTTCCCGAACCGGTAAGCGAGATTGACGTATCAGCATCTCTTGATGAAATCCCGGCTGGAGCAGCAGCGGATATAGAAGGTTGTGGGTAGGAGGTAACAATTTCCTGAGATGAAACCGAAGCACCTGCTGGTGGTGGTGGAGGATTAAGGCTCCTGGTTTTTGGATTGATAGTCAGAGGAGTCAATTCACCCAACTTTTCTATAGATTTTTCAAGTGATAGTCTTTCAATTTTTTGATAATAAGAAATTAGCTTATCACCAATAGAAGAATTTCGTAGGATTGTATCTATTACCATTTTTGCATTATGATCAGCCTTCTGTCGATAATTCTTTATCCAATACACATCTCCAAATGTCTCTATAGGTCTGATTTGGTAAATTATATCGATTACCTCGCCGGTTACAATTTCTACTACAATATCAAGATCTGCAGAAACCGGTTTTGCAGTAATAGGGTCAACATCGTTTTCTTTCCAAGTATATTTAACATAGATTCTATCAGCATATCTATCTATATTAAATCCATTTTTCTTGATTTCGTTTGCTATATTGGTAATTGTTGATTCATCTGTTAAGTTAACGGGTAACCTATAGAGTCCCAATCTATAGCTATGGGTAGGATAAACACCTCTTTTTGCCACATCAGATAACATTGTCCACACCCTATCCCTCAATAAGACAGACATTTTATAGAATATCTAGAAAAGAAAAAACCTAAAAGGGTTTCGCTTGTCAATCATCAGGACAGGTCAATTCTCTTATTGCTTTATATTTTTTTTCTAGTTCTTCCGCGAAATTTACAACATAATCTATTTGAAATCTTTCCAGTGGAAAGTACCATCTGATTGGGACTTTATGTCCAATACCATCCATGTCATAAATGAGCCCGTTCTCAACATCAACTGAATGTATTTCATCTTTTTTGATTTCTTTTGGTACCAATCCTCTTTTTGTCCTATCTTCCAGAATGAGAATCTCGCCATCTTTTTTCTTAAAAATGGCATAAAACTGACCTTTTTTGACTATATTTTTATCATCCATTTACATTTCCTTTTTTATTTTAAGTTAACATTAATTTCTTATTTTTCTATTGGGTTTCCTATCATGTTTCCCCATTCTGTCCATGAACCATCATAGTTACTTACTGAAGGATATCCAAGTAAATATTTCAATACAAACCAACTATGTGATGAGCGTTCACCAATCCTGCAATAGCAGATTACCTCTTTATCAGGCGTTACACCCTTATCTCGGTAAAGTTTATTCAGTTCATCTGGTGTCTTGAATGTACCATCATCATTTACCGCTTGAAGCCATGGAATATTTTTAGCTCCTGGAATGTGACCGCTTCTTTGAGCATGTTCCATTGGATACTCTGGTGGAGCAGATATTTCGCCATTAAATTCCTTGGGAGAACGTACATCAACAAGCACTGTTTCGACTTTTTCAAGCGATCTTCTAACATCAAATAGATAAGAGCGTATTCCTTCATCCGGAGGATCGGAAACATAATTTGAAGGCGGTACAGAAGGTTCTTCAGTAGTATAATTTCTATTTTCTAATTCCCATTTCTTTCTACCACCATTCATTAATTTTATTTTCTTGTGTCCATAATATTGAAATACCCAAAAAGCGAATGCCGCGAACCAATTATTAAAATCACCATATAGGACAAGAGTATCGCCTTTAGAAACTCCTATTCTAGACATTAATGATTCAAATTGCTTTTTATTAATAATATCTCTCCTAGTTTGATCATTGATGTCTTTTTTCCACCAAACCATGTGCGCACCATGAATGTGACCACTTTTATAGGCATTTTCAACATCATAATCAACTTCCAAAATCTTTATTTCTGGATTATCCAAATTGTTCGCAACCCATTCTGTTTCGCAAAGCACCTCTGGATCAAAATATTTGACATTATTCATTAAAATCTCAATAGATCTTTTATCTATTAAAACATATTGAAAAATATTAAAAAGCAATTAAACACTTAAATTATCATAAAATAAGGTTTTTTAAAGGGCCGGTAGTTTAGCCTGGTAGAATACCTGCCTTGCATGCTTTCAAGGTAGAGGAAACGTAGGTGGTCGTGGGTTCAAATCCCACCCGGTCCACATACAGTTTCTTGTTGCCTTGAATTAAGCGAGCGAATTAGATAACTAATTATTGCTGTCTTTCCATCAATTTGTGTATTATCTTTTCTGCTATCACATTTGATCCTAGTTCTTGTGCCTCTTTTGTTTGGGCTCCGATATGGGGAGAACAGATAACATTTGGTAAGTTGAGTAATGGACTATTTGTAGGGGGTTCATTTTCAAATACATCTAGTGCCGCTCCAGCTATCTTCATATTTACCAATGCATCATACAATGATTTTTCATCAACAACATCGCCACGTGAAGCGTTGATAAAAAATGCTGACGGTTTCATTCTCGAGAAAAGTGTCTCATTGAACATGTGTTTTGTTTCAGGAGTGGAGGGTACGTGACATGAAATAAAATCGGAACTTTCTACAAGCGTCTGTAAATCGGTAGTTATCATACCAACTTCTTTAATAAATTGGCGATTTATTGGAATAAGATCATGTCCAATTAAATTCATACGAAGGCCTCTGGCTATTCTTCCAAGATTTCTACCTATATTTCCCACTCCAACAATTCCAAGGTATTTGCCTTTTAATTCAGTTCCTTTCAATTCTTTTTTTAACCAGTTACCCTTTTTCATTTCATTATCTGCTAATAATATGTTTCTAGATAATAATAACATAAAGCCTATAACCAATTCAGATACTGCATTTATTGCAGATTCTGGGGAATTCACTACTGAGATATTTTTCTGATCGGCTTCATCTATATCAATATTATCTAAACCAACTCCAACTCTTGCAATAACCTTTACATTAGTAGCTGCCTGAATTACTTCTTTCGTGATTTTCGTCCTGCTCCTCACAACTAATACATCATATTTGTTAGCTTCTGTAAGTAGCTCAGCCGGAGTTATGGATGGTTTATTTATCACGTTAAGGCCTCTTTTTGACAAAATTGAAATTCCAATTTCATCAATTGGATCACATATCAATACATTTCCTTGTAATTGCACATGAAAAATCCTATCATATGCAAATATAATTATTACTTGAAATTATTTATCATCATCGAAACGAAGCATATATTACATTTAAGAAATAGTTTATTTGTTTGAGATTATCTCACCACTAACATGATCAACATAATACGTCTGATTGATTTGAGTTAATTTTATTTCCCAGGCAAAATGGTTACCGGTCGTAACAGTTGGAGAAGTAATTCCTATAAAATTTCCAATTTTTTTAGTTTTTTCATCTGATAGATACAAATTACCATTCGATTTTAAATAAACAAATTTAGACTGTATGTAGGTTACCTCATCTTTTGAAAGATTATTTTCTTTTAGAACTATTGATATAGCTGTACTATTTGGAATTGCTTGAAAATTCACAGACGATCTGGTTAAAGAATCAATCAGACCGAAATATACCAATAATGCAAAAACTATTCCTATCCCAAGAGATACCGTAAATTTTACTGCCACAAAAAACCATATTGTAAATATTAATTTAATTCTAATCTTGAGTTAATAAGATTAATAATGACAATTTACCTTTACTGCAATATTGATCACAGTCGAAGAAAAGCTCAAGGCTCTGGGGATTTCACTTCCTCCTCCACCTAAACCTGCCGGATCTTATGTTCCTCTAGTTCAAATTAATGATCTTATTTTTGTGTCAGGGCAGATTCCTCTCGACACAAATACTGAACCGCCTTATGTAAAATTTAAAGGAAAGATAGGCGAAAATGCAACTTTTGAAGAAGGTCAAACGGCAGCTATTCTTTGCACTCTCAATTCTCTTTCGATATTAAAGAAGCATTTAAAAAGCTTGGATAAAATAAGACAAGTAGTAAAAGTTTCAGCCTTCATCAACTGTGCACCTACTTTTTCAGATCATCCCAAGGTAATTAACCCTGCATCCGAAATGCTAGTGAACATATTTCGAGATAAAGGTAAACACACAAGAATCGCTTTAGGTGTTGGAAGTTTACCATTAGATAGCATTGTAGAAATAGAATACATATTCCAAGTATACTTACAGAAAGAATAGGATGTTAGTTTAAAGTATAAAGCAAAAATTTAACTTAAATATTATTATGTCAAAATCCTCAGGCGTAATAAAGCAAATTCTTAAATAACCTTTTCGAGGATTTTTATTGATACTATAAAATGTACAAACATCTAGCTAAAACTTGGATTAACATGTGGAAAACCAATAGCGAACAATTAAAATCAAGAGCTATTGGCTGGAGAAGAGAACTTGCTATTCATAGAATTAACAGACCTAGCAGACTTGATAGAGCAAGAAGACTGGGATACAAAGCCAAACAAGGGATTATTGTTATTCGTACTAGAGTAGGAAGAGGTGGAATGAGAAAGCAAAGACCGAGAGCTGGAAGAAGACAAAAACACAGTGGTGTTGTACGTATCAAACAGGCAATGAATATGCGAATAGTTGCAGAAAGAAGAGTTAATGAAAGGTACCCTAACATGGAAATAATTGGTTCATATTTTCTATACAAAGATGGAAAACATTCATGGTATGAAGTAATTTTAGCTGATCCTAACCATCCATCTGTATCCAACGACAATGAAATGCGTGGAAAATTAAAGGCTTTTGCGTAGGAAAACTAAATTTATTATTTTTGTTTCGTTTATCACAAGATACTAATAAAGATAACACGTATGACTATTTGAGACTGGATCATAATTGAATATTCAATGAAATAAGTATCATGCTGCCAACAATAGAAGGATGCAATCAATGGTTATGTCCCTAACTTGTGTTTGATTGCTCTGAGATTATATCTTTTAGTTTTACAGTTATAATATACATTTATCCGGTATAGCAAGACTGACAATAGTACCGATCCACAAGTCTTATCATATCCTCTTAAAGGTAACGGATCTCTATCCCAAAAAGAGATATGATATGTTCTATCAGTCGTTTAATTGGCTTTAATTCTCAACGAGTAGATAGTCTTTGCAATATTAGATTGACAAAATTCAACTAGTTTGATCCTAACATTAGGTATATTTTCATATCTTTATACTGTGCACTAACTCAGATCCCATATCTGTGCTTATTATACAGTTTATTATCATCAATCATATCCAGGATCTGCAGACATATACGATCTTTTGCTGACGATTGTAACTGGTAGACTTAATGTTAATTTATCATACATGTTATTGTCTGCTATGTTGGCAGTTGTAAAATCTGCTGTTAATGATACAATAATAATAGCAGAACCACCAGTACTTGACGTCAGGTGTAATTTTTATCCAAATATTCAACCCTTTGTATGACTAAATCCTCATCTTTAATCTGTATCAATATAAATGCCAGAACGTGATACTACTGCTACGCCTTCAGTTATAAATATAAGATTCGTGCGACATATCCTTTAGTCTTGATAAGGTACTGTTATCTGTTGAAACAATGTATGGATCAACTAAACTATTTTCTCTCATACAAAAAAGTTCTCTCATAGCAGTAATCCTGTTTTTTTATATCTCGAAATATTGTAGAGACATCTGTCAAATGTTATTCTACATGGTACTCCTGATAATCCACGCACTTTCATTACCTTTCTTTCTGTTATATTGCAGATGCATTTCAAGGTATTGATACAATGCTGTTGGAATCTAATCGAAACCATATACATAATGTAAAGCATCTTAATTAAGATAACAGTTAGAGAATAGATATATGGTCTGCCACGTCTTTTGTTATTTTTATCTGGTCATGGCCACCTAATTAATCCAGTCAAATACAAAATATGATGAGAATAAATGTTGATCTATTTTGTGCTGGTTTGTTGGTTAGGATGATTGTTTTTCACCAAAACATCATACTCCAAGAGATAGCTTTATTTCTTGTTAAAATAAAATAAAAAAATAATTATGATCCCGCCTCAACTAGCTAAAACTTAAGTTTCTCCTGAATTTTTTTTATAATACCATGTAATTCGTCGCTAGATATTTCTCTCTCTATCGTAAGATAATAGATTAATCCATTCCTCATAAAACTAACAATATTTACTTTGGAGCTCTGTAATAGAATAAGTTCTGTAGGTCCAATAGATTCCTCATAATTTTTTCTTATATTGAATATCATTGAGTGAAGAAAAAATTCATTTCTTGCCTCTTCAGGCCTCAATAGTGGAACCAGTCCTGATTTCATCTTGCCAGCAAGCGTTCTACCAAATTCGTTAGTGATACACACATAACGCACATTTAAAGATAGTTCAAGCAATTTCTTACAATACTCTCTTAGTTCGATAATTCTGTCATTATTTTTGCTGCTCATACTCTTTGTATTAAGAATTAGAATCTAAAATATCTTTGTAAATTTCAGTACGAAAGAAAACATGATGTAAATATGTTAATAATTTAAATCTATTAATCATATGAATTGTCGGCTATTTTCTTCAAAATCCCCATTGCATCTAATTCTTTGAGGCTTTGCCTTTGAGTAGAAACGAAATTGTGAAAGTCTTCTATACTATCCCTTCTATCGGAATAGAGTTCAATAGATTTGTTAACTATATTTTCGTAACTCCTAAACGGAAAATAAATTTTCTTTGCAGTTCTGGTAATTAACTTCTTTGTTTCCTTATCAATTATTCCTTTTTTAAAAGCAAGAAATAAATTATATCTTATATCTATCATAGCCTCTGAAAGAAGGTTATAAGAGTTATCAAATGTTACCGCTACCTCGTCATCTGAATTTATTATATTCTTCTTGAATAGTTCAAAAACTCGTCCATATCCCTTCATTCCAAATTTTTCTAATTCAACTGCGCGTAAAGCCCCAAGACTCGAGGCGCCGTACACTTGAAAATTATTTTTATTTACTACCTGGAATACTTCTATGGGAGTAGGAGGATAATCTTGTAAGAATACACCATCTATTAAAATAATTATCTTTTTTTCTGATATTAAACTTAGTTTAATGAAATCACCTTTTTTGGCAGGAGGTAGAAATTCTGCATTTATTATCTTTCTTGCTTTTTCTATAGAAAAACTGGGACCCAAAAAAACGACAGGAATGGTCATCTAAAATATCTCCTTGCTCTCCATCCCATCATCGATTTTGTAAATTTAAATGTCTCCAAACCAGGTACAATTGCCCTAACCACAGGAACTTTTATCTTGTTATTAGTAAGATCTATTATTATGGCCTTGTTAAGGCCAACTCTCTTTAATTTAGATATTATTAAATTTATATCATCAAGAATATCATCATTTTGATGTGTAATAATTTTAGAAAACCTAACAACGTCTTTAGATGGCATAAACTGCCATGAGGATTTATCATCTGAATTATTTTCACCGTACTTTATTTTTCTTAAATCATCCCTTGCTCCTTGTATATTTGCTGCCCTAGTTTGAGATACCTCTGTAATAGCTCGCAATAGAGCTATTCTTTTATCAGGATGAGTCCCATGTCCCTCAGCCAAATATCCATAGTTATCAGATACCCATTCCACACAGGCTACATTGAAGGTTGGAATTTCCAGATCTGATGTTACATTTTTCGTGATTAGACGAATATCATGTTTTTTGAATCTTTGTACAAGGTTCATTATTGGCTGAAAATGAACATCAGAAATATCAACATCTGGAAAGATCCTATAGTCATCAAAGAAATCATTTTTTGAAATTATTTTAACATCGAATCCATTATTTCTTAAAGTATTGGAAAGATTATATAATAGATGAAATGGAATAGCGCTGCATCTTAGTTCTGCTAGACTAACGGCATCTCTTTCAATTACCTCACACAATGAATGACAAACAGCTTCTTCAAATACGTTACCTGAAGCTAATCCGTTCGTATGGTGGAAGGCAAAGGGATTGACAGCTGGGTATGAAGGGCTATATCTAAATAATGCCAAAGAAGAAGGGACTAATACATTCTCTCTATTAATTATATCAAATCCTTCAACATAATCCATCACCATAGTATCTTGAAAATCGTATGATAGTGGTTCTACTAATTCCTCAGGATGTAAAATATTATACCTATGGGATAATTCTTTAAATGTTCCGCGAAACATTTTTTTTGTAAAGGAACTTGGTAACGATGAATACCTTTCAATACTTTCCATTATTGCACTTGCTTTAGCATGAGCTTTAGTTGGACCTTTGCCACTATAGACCCAAATATAATCTTCAGTTCCAGGTAGAACAGATGAATAATTGGGTATATATAATTTATCCATGTATGTGATATCTGCTAATCTAGTGAGACCGATTTCTTTAGATAGATGGGAGACCTGCTGGAGCGTTTTTTCTACAGGAATCGTTCTCGATGTTCCGTTTACGGTCCATTTTTTTTGACTCTTTAGATCCAATTTGAGAAAACTATCTTCGTAAGTTCTTATCAAGCTTACGAATTATGCATTAAGAATATATATTACATGCAGCAAATTAAGATAGTTTGAGCTCTCGTCAGAAAGAAGCAGAAATAATTAGTGAGATTCTGCTGAAGGCTGCTAGTGAACCGGAGTTTCGAAATGTTCTTATCAAAGATTCTTCTTCAGTTCTAGAAAAATATGATATTTCGAATGAGGCAAAATACATAATTAAAAAGAGTATCATAGATCTAACACAATAATAATAAAAGGTTGAAGAAAGCTTTGTTCTAAAGATTGGACTTTTAATTATCTCTAAAAATAAATAACATAAAATTGATTTATGAAGGCAAGATGAGGTAATTAGTTAGATAAATATGAACACATCATGAGTGTACCCCGCCTCTGACTCACAACTATTCACAGATAGCCTTACACACTTGGTGTAATCCTCCTAGCGTTTTTTAAACGGGGTTGACTTTAAGACGTATCGACGAATATATGAATCATTGTTATTTCTTCCTAATTCAACCATATGCTTAAAAGGCACTAAAGGTTATAATTAGAAGTATAAAATAATTATTAAAGATATTGGAAATTATTTTGGAGAATATTTTTTCCTTTTATAAAACAAGAAATAACATTGAAATTATAAAATTCTTAAACAGTTAAAACAAATGTAAAAAATAATTATTAAAACCCTTTACATTATTTGTCCGATATATCCATAACATTGAAAACGACTAAAACCCATCATAAAAGAATCTTATATTTTTGGCACGTTTGCGGGCATCAAAAGAAAGATGACAAATATGCAAAACACCTATATCAAACATGTGCAATGTACTAACCGGCATATTCAAGTGATCTCAATAGACATCTTTTGAGCGATTCTGAGATTATTTTCATAAGTAAAAATGTCAATTATATTGTCAAGAAGAATACTGGCGACAGGACAAATACAATATACTTTTTAACTATTAACCTACACTTGAATCCCTAAAAGATCAACTAGTTTGTGTTATACAACGAAATATTATATGCACACGTGACAAACTATCTTTTTAGGTCTTTGAATTATTGTTAGGCAGTATAACCATTATCTGTAACCAAATTAAGCGATAAGTTTCCGGTGCAAGGATCTTGTAATTTAAAGTTTTAAAAAATCGCTTAGAACAATTTCAAATGCTGATACAGGTACTCTGATATTGAATTCACTTATTACCTTTGGAGAAACTTCTCCAATAACTCCTATGAGACTATCTTTTATGTAAATATTTGCAGATCTTCCAGTAATAAAAAATTCATTTTCATATGATTTTGTACATATTTCCTCGCCAAAATTAATTTTGATAATAGATCTTAACAAAGATCTAGTTTCGGTAAAACCGATATTGTTGGAGGACATAACAACACCAAGACACCATTTTTCTGCTATTTCCTTATTGATACTAAACACTTTTCCTATCTCGAATATTTTTTGTGGGTATTCTTCATGAATATTGTGTGACAAGTTATTCATAAGTGAGGGTATAATACTCGTTCTTAAAAATTCATGTTCAGAACTTTTACTTTCATTAACTTTCAATGAAAGGTGATTTATTGGCTTTGGTTTTATCGTATTATTACTCTTTTGATCGACTAAACTAAAATTTACAACTTCAAGCAAACCAAATCCAATGATAGTTTTTCTTAATTCATTAAAAAATTCCATAAGCGGATTCTTTATTCCAGAGACAATTTTAAATGAAGGCACACTTGGTTCCAAATTATAAATACCATAACCTAAAGCCACTTCTTCTACAACATCTATAGTATTAGTAATATCACTCCTATAATGAGGTATAACACACTTTATATCATTACCTTTGATTTTCGATGCATCTAGTCTAACCTTTTTTAATGATTTTATTATTTCATTAGATGAAAGTTTTAACCCTAAAAGATTATTTATGTAGTCTTTTTTAACAACCATAGATTCATTGCATAATTTCTTTAAAGGAAAGAAACTATCACTATTATTTTTGTATACTGACCCAGACACAATTTCAAACCCTTCATCCAAAAAATAATGAGATAGAATGGACAAGACATCTAATGCAATTTCAGAATCCGTAGCAGTAACTTCTAATAATAAATTTTTACTTTGTTTTGTAATCTTCGTGGCATCACTATTTATTATTGGTGGAAAAGATACAATCATATTATTATTATCGAAAACAACAGGATATTTTGTAAATGATTCAACTAGGTGCTTGTATTTTTGTCCTACTGTCAATTTATTCAATATTTCGTTGAAATCATATTTTTCAGACTGATCAAGCGGAACAAATTCTATATCAGGAGTCACAGCAGAATATCTCAAAGGAAATTCCATCTTATCTAGATCATGAATTCCTATACTTGCCTTCTTTCTTCCCCTTGCGATACCATTATGCAGATCTTCTTGCATGGAAATAATTTGTTCAAGTGAATCTGGAGTAAGTTTTTTGTTCTTTGCAATAAAAAAAAAGATGATTGGTCTTATCTTTTTAACTGAATTCTCTACAATAATTCTATACTGTGGATCGGTTGAATATCTGAATTTTGGTATACCAAGTTCTTGACCTACCAAACCGTTTAACGCTCTAAAAATTCCAATATCACTTGAAAAATCGGGTCTGTTAGGATTATATTCAACTCTCACGATATTTTCATCAATACTTTCTATATCAAGCCCCAAAAATGGAAGTTGTTCTAGTATTTGTTGTAATAAATAATCAGGAAAGGATGATTTTATTCTAGACTTCTTTATCCTAACAACAGGCATTTTTCTATACCTCTGAGCCAGCCAAGATTATTATTGTATAAATCTCGAACATCAGATATATCGTATCTAAGCATTGCTATTCTTTCTATTCCTCCACCCCATGCAAGTACTGGATTTTTTATTCCTAAAGGACCTACTACTTCTGGGCGGAATATCCCCATTCCGAAAAGTTCAATCCACTTACCTAGCCTTTGATTGTATATCATTGACTGCAACGAAGGTTCTGTATAAGGAAAAAAAGTAGGCCAAAACTTTACCTTTTTGATTCCAATTTTTTTGTAGAATTCGATCTGTATGCCCATCAGGTCTCTTAGTGTAATGTTTTTATCGGTAACTACACCTTCTATTTGATTAAATTCAACTAGATGTTTATACGAAACTTTTTCATTTCTAAATACCCTTCCTATAGTAAATATTTTGGTCGCTTCTGTAATATTATCTGACAAATACTTGAGAGTTACAGGAGTAGTATGTGTCCTCAATACTAATTTTTTTGCTTGATTTCTATCCCATTTATAATGCCAACCATGTAAATGAGATTTGGCAACATTTTGAATTACTTTGTTGGTAGATAGTTCAATGGTTGTTTGATCATTGATGTAAAATGTATCTTGCATATCTCGCGCGGCATGATCCTGCGGTGTAAATAATGCATCGAAATTCCAAAAACATGATTGCACATAATTGCCTTCTATTTCCGTAAATCCTAGACTTACAAATGCTTCTCGGATCTCTTCAATAAGATCTGTAAGAGGATTAGTTCTTCCTGGAAACAATAATGGAGTATTAGCTTCAACATCGATTTCACGAAATTTGACGCTTTTCCATTTACCTGAAACAATCATGTCAGATGTCAAGGCTTGAACATTGCTTTCATATTGTTGAAGGGCCATGTTTTCTTCTACATTGAAAAGTAAAGATTTAATTTTATTACCCTCTTCCGTCAAGGAAACTAGTTCTTCATTCTTCTTTAATAAAATTAAATCAGGTCTTTTCCTTAGTAACTGGAGGATTCCTATCTCATCTTTAGATAATTGTGATTGCTTTATATTATTTCCATTATCTTTTATTTTTTTTAATAAGATCTCCTCTCCGCTATTATATTTAGAATCATCAAGAATAGACAACATCATAGCATTTTTTTTATCATGACCAATTTCAATCCATTTATTCATCTTTGATTTTGATATTGCTATATTTACCTCATTAACGGTCACTTTTCCGGTTTTTAATATTTGAGGAATTGTTGAATTTCCATTTTTTATTGCTTCTACTAATCTTCTTTCAGGAAGGCCGTTTTCAATTGATTGTTTTCCGGTTTCACCTAGTGAAATTCTTACATCACCTGAATTTTGAAAAATAATCAAATTTTTAAATTTTAACCACTCTAATCCCCTTCTAATTTGGTCAACATGTAGATTTGTCAATCGTTTTAGTGAATTTATTGATATACTTTCTTTGGCTTTTAATGAATTTAATATTTTTTTTTCTATTGGATGTAAGATATTTAAATTAGCACCTTTAAATTCGCTCAAATAGTCAAAATTAAAAATATTTTTTAAACGTTTAAACGTTTGTAATTTATCTTAATAAAAAAATGGAGAGTCAAAATAACAAAAATGGCAATAAAGATAATTCTGTTAATAAATATAATAACAATAATAACACTTTTGAGGACAACAGCAACTTAGCTAATGATATTTTTGTCACTCCTTGGGAAGTACATGGGAAGCTTGCAGAAGAAAACTATGCCAAACTAATGGAAAAATTTGGGACTCAAGCAATATCTACGGAATTATTAGAAAAGATTAAAAAAATCGCTGGTGAAATTCATCCTCTAATTAAATTTCATTATTTTTTCTCACATAGAGATTTTGATTGGCTATTAAATAAATATGAAAACGGAGAGCCTTTTTATTTGTATACAGGAAGGGGACCATCTGGACTTGTTCATATGGGACATATTCTACCGTGGATATTTACTAGATATATGCAAGATAAATTCAAGTCAAAATTACTTTTTCAAATAACAGATGACGAAAAGTTTCTATATAATCCTGATCTTGACAGGGACAAAATTGCAGAATATACATATGAAAATATTTTAGACGTAATAGCAATAGGGTTTAAACCTGAGCTAACGAAAATAATAGTGGATACTAAACACATAAAACATCTATATCCAATAGCTACAGAAATTGCAAAAAAAATAACTTTTTCCACTGCCAAAGCCGTATTCGGATTTACGACCACGACAAATATTGGAATGATAGGCTTCCCTCCCATTCAGGCAGCTCCTTGCTTTCTTCCATCAATAATAGAAAAAAAACCAACGCCCGTCTTGATCCCTGCTGCTATAGATCAAGACCCATATTGGAGAATTACAAGGGATGTAGCAGAAAAACTTGGATTTTATAAACCTGCCCAAATACACAGTAAATTCTTACCAGCTTTATCAAATTCATCAAAAATGTCTTCATCTAAACCAGAAACTGCTATTTTTACAACTGATGAACCAGAAATAGTAGAAAAAAAAGTATTATCTTCATATACAGGTGGTCAGCCAACAATAGAACTTCAAAAAAAATTAGGCGCAAATGCCAATATATGTCCTGTTTTTTGGTACTTAAAATATTTTTTTGATTCTGAAAAGGCGTCAACCGAGAGATATTATAGATGCAAGAGTGGAAATTTATTGTGTGGAGAATGCAAAAACCAACTGGCGGAAAAATCAAAGGAATTCATAATTGAATTTAAAAAAAGAAGAGAAAAAGCTCGAGACAAGATAGCTGATTTTATGTTCGAATGAGAATTGATAATATGAAGATAATCGAAAAGTATCTCTGTTCGGATGAATATGAGAAAGAGAAACTATGTAGACTCTTTTCAATTCAAAAGGATCAATCTATTTATATTTTGGATGTTATGGATGTTATTGAAAATGAGATAATAATTATGTTGAGAGATAGATCTTGCCATAGTGTGACTATGAAAGATAACCTTTTCGCATCAAATCTATCGAGATTAATTACAGATATCAAGCAAAACAAAAGAAAATTTATAGAATTAATAAACTCTCCCTCTATAGAAGAAGTGGTAATAATTTCTTTGAGCAATTAAGAGCAATAATCTTTTTGATATAGTAAACTATTTCTCGTCGTTTGTTTCTTGTTTTCTTGCTTTTCGCTTGTTTCTTGTTTTCTTGCTTTTCGCTTGTTTCTTTATCTTTATACTTTTTAATTTAGATACATTTTTGTTAGTTGTGGATTCAACATTAATAGAAAATTTTAGCGAATCGATTAAAATTTCTTGAATTTTCCTAAAATATAATTCTGTCGAATATGGCATTAATGAAATATTTTCTTCTATAGAATCCAAAACAAAAGGAACCGCTCTTTTAGAAATATCTAATTTAAATTTCATCCATAACAAACGATCCTGTACAAAATGAATTTTATCTTTTAATTCCTGAGGAGCAGTTTCTTTTGACGATTCCTCAATTCTTTTGTACCAATAGGCCAGGGTTTCCGGTTCTAATCCTGATCTGAGACCTTGAATATATTCGTCAATTTTGGACGAAGCAAAATTAACAGGATTATCGTAATGCACTAATTTGAATAAAATGCAGTATGGATATAATTGGATTGATTAAGAAAATTTGGCTTTTTAATCGCATAAAATATTTCCTTTTTCATCAATTTCACCATGTCTTATTCTTGTCGAAGAAAGTGGCCTTCCATCCTTAGAATTTACCATTTTTATAACTACTACTTTCAATGGTTTCAGGTTTTTACTAACTCGTATCCTGTTTATTTCAGGAGTTTTAATATAAGTTTCTTCGCTTACCACGATTGCTTCAATTTTAACCGATGAGATTACAGGCCCAAAGTAATCTTCTAATTTTACTATTTCATAAGATGGATTTTCAAAATTATTGGAAATAGTTTGTTTCAGGTTTTCAAGACGTCTTTCATAATTATGTCGTATGTTAAATTCTGATTTAAATTTTTTTATAAATTCATCGCTAGTGAGACCAATTATTGCATTTTGTCCTACACGAAATGTTTCGAATAATAATTTTAAGTGACCTTGGTGAATGCAATCAAATGTTCCACCAGTAGCTACTAAATTGAATTTTTTTTTCAATACAATCTCTACTTTTAACATAAAGAAGGATAACGTGATTATAGATATGATAGATTTTATGTTTATTTTTGGAATATCTTTATTGCTTGTGGAGGACACACATTTTCACATGCCAGACAGAAGATACAATCTTTCTCTCTGGCCATTATTGGTTTCTTGTCGGAACCAGGGTGTCCGGGCGTATCTAACCATTCATAGACATTTACTGGACATGCT
>DATFEP010000045.1:0-40603 GCA_035250975.1 Nitrososphaeraceae archaeon
GATACAAATAACCATGAATTAGGATTATCCCTAAATGGATGATTCAAGATCCATTCTTTAATAAATGGAATGGATGAAAATAATGGTATTATTCTGGATCCTGTTTTTCCATTTATTTGAACTTCAGCATATTGTCTTCGATCCTTAGCAAATTTAAATTTAATATCTCCAATTCTTAAATTCAATATCTCGTGTGGTCTTGCAGACATATCATTAGCCATGGCATGATAGCACCTATCCCTGCTAGATGGACAGTATTTCAAAAATATTGAGTTTTGTTCTTCTGCCCATAGATCTGATGCTTTATAAGCAGATTTCTCTTTTCTAGGAAGTTGTTTTACACCTTGCATACAAGTAGGAGTTTGTCTATTTCTTGGATCTTCATTTTGGTGATATAACCATTTAAAAAATTTTAGAAAGAGAAGTTGTCTATTATTCCATGTACCTATACTTTTATGCATTGGATCAATGGATTCAGGTTTTCTTGAACTGTTTAGGTAACTTAATATCTCTTCCTTGGTAATTGATTTAAATGATTTATTCTTTAGATATTTACATAATAACACAAGAATTTTTATTTTCCATTCTTTTGTAGATTCTTTAATATTAATTTCATTTTGTTCATTTATTATAAAATTGCAAATAATATCTGCATTTTCAGGATTATTTTTAGAAAGTTCAATCAAGATTTTTTTGATATACTGTGTTTGATATTTTGTTATAGAATAGATTTTATTTTCCAAATCAGAATAACTCTCAATGTTTAGATTTCTTCTTTCTTTTTCATTAAAAGTTCTAGATAAGTTTAAGTTACTCAAATGACCTGATTTATAATATTATAAACTTGTAATATAAACATTATGTAGGACTACTGGAGTACACGTATTGTAGTCGAGTCCCACTCCCGGCGCTTCAGATGTGGGTTCTAAAACAAGGATTAAAGATAAGAAGACGCAATTAGTTTTTAGAGACAACAAACAAGACATGACTTTGAAAGAACAAACGAAAATTCATTCTTCTACAGATATAGAATTAGAAGATTTGGATAGAAAGATAGATTCTATTACAAAGTTATTGTCTAGACCATATTTTAACAAAGATATTAAAGTAATTATCCAAAAGAAATATCAAATTATGCTAGAAGCTCAAAATAAATGGCATACAAAAGTAAAATAATAAAATTTATACTATTTTTTGAACTATTTATTGAGATTTATAGATAAGCATTCAAAAATAAAATTAGAACACTATTAGCAACATAAAATTGGTGAATGAATATTTTAATAGTTGATATTAGAACCCACATTGTGATGAATAAAGGTTCGAGTTCCATCTCTCTCCAAATCTTGTGAATTTGAAGACTGATATATTCATACTCTGTCCTTCTACATTCATATTCGTGGTTGCTCCTAGAACGGAGGGAATATCTTCTAATATTCAAATACATTACTATTATATCATTACCAATGAATTTTATACAATTTTTGTTCTATTCAATAGTTATCACTGTTACAAAAGATATCTTCAAATACGGCATTTACTATAGGTACAACACAATAAAATTTGCTGTATAGATATCAATTCTTTCTAATTGAAAGAAGAGGCAGAGAGGAACAATAAATTAATGCCAGTATTACCTGAAACCAACAATAGTTTCAATGACGAATTTGCCATATCCGAAATTAAAAATAACAACGTGGAGGAGGGTATAGAATGTTTTACTCACTGGCTATCAATAAGAGACGGAAATTGTAGTGAAGATAACAGAAGGAATATACACTTAACTCTGACCACAATTGGAAAAGACAAAAACAAAATATTACTTCATGATAACCTCAACAATTTAGATATTGAGGTTGTTTTTACTGATGGTGTCCCATTGTGTACATTATGTCACACAGATGATTGCGTGCATACAGGTTTTGCCATATGTGCAAAACTAAGTCTTTTTGGTTAAATAAATATTATCTCTTACTAGCAACTAAAAAATTAAATTAACATTATTGTTTAGATTGATTCATTTATAATAATATCATTATCTTCATCATAATAATCATCAAGGTTAATAACTAATCGATTTAACTTGATAAATTTTAATAAATCTTCATGATCTTCTATATTATAATATTTTTTTATATTTTCCAAGGTTTGATCATCATAAATCTTGGCCTTTTTTCCCTTGTCTTTTAATTCTTCATTTTCTCTCATATAAATTATTTTTCCAAATCATGTTACTTAAGTGTTTAAAAATGTTATTCATTTTTTAGACAAACTATAATCTATAATATCTTATACTCAAACATGTAATATTCATAAACAGATCTTAATCCACAACAATAATAATACAATTGTGTTTGTTCTTATTCCTTGTACTTTATTTTACTAGCACAAGTAGGTTGGTATATAGTTTCTTTTTTCCATAACCCCCTATTGTAATAAATCAAGATATACACATGGAGGAAATTTACTTAAGTTCAATATTTCTTGATAAATAATTTTAGCATATAATTTTTCTTAAAGGTTAAATGATTCAATACGAAATTTCGTGTTCCAAAGAAGTCTAAACATGAGGTTGACATGATTGATAATAGTAAATAAATGGATAAATAATCAATAAGTTAATTTTGTAACGAAATTGATAAATGTACAGGATTAGGATTGTATATTTCAAAAAAATTGTTATAACTTTTTCCTTTCTTAGCTAATTATTTAGAACAATTTTGAAATTCTATTAACATTTTAATACTGGATTTATAGAACCCACATTTGATGAATAAAGGTTCGAGTCGTACTCCCGATGCTCAACTTGTGCAGTCTATTAATTATAAACCAAATTTACTAAATCAATTAAAATTGTAATTCTCTAAATTTACTACTATAATAGTTGGGAGAGTTATACACTGATATTAATCTATCAAGAACTATACAATGACAGATATTGCTAAAAACTGGTTAGTAGTTGGTTGATTCGTTCTCGAAACTGTAACTATTCAGTACAATTGATAACCCATTTTTTATATGATTAACTATCAATCATATTTACAATGAAACAAGATATAACAACACAAAAGGAAAAACTTTCCAATATTCTACTAGTTCTCTTTATTGTATTAATGGTTCCAAATATAGTAGTTTATGCATACAATGCCATTCATGAATATCAAGAATCAGAAGAATCAAAGACAGAAGGATTAATAGAAAAATCAGCGGAACAGAGAGCGGAGTTTGTATTGTTTGCAGGTATTGCAACTATATATGCAATATCTACGTTTTTTGTAGTACGCTATAGAAATCATACATTACCTTATTACATGATCTTATTCACAACAGTAGTTATTGCCGTGATTTATTACATATCAAAGACAACCGGTGTATGGATACCCGATGGATTTGATAACTGGATTATTGATAATACTGTTAACTGGAAAGATGCTGTAACAAAAATAAGTCAACAGGCATTTGTAATACCATTATCGATGTTATTGATGTATATTAAGATGAGAAAATAATAATTTTTTCATTTTTCAAATAAATACTTTTATTTTTTTATTTTTCTAGTATTAACACCCTGGAGAAACAAGAAAACCATATTTTGCACATAGTTGACTCAAATCATTTGTAATGTCATGAACTAAGTAATCGTATACTGATATTATTGCTAATGTCAACACAAACACTATAATCAATGCCATGACGATTAATGTACCATAGCTTTTGATTTTATTTTTTTGTTCCGCGTACATTTATTTTTATGAAATATACTATACGATTATTCTATTTCTAAATGTGGAGTATATTATTTATAATTATAAACTAAATTTTTAATAAATTTTGGAATAATTAAAAAAATCTAATAATTCATTTCATTACGTTAACTTAACGATAGAAACTTTAAAGAGAGATATAACATTATTAGAAACAACACATATGAGATTTATAGTTAGAGCACAGATACCAACAGAAGCAGGTAATAAGATGGTAAAAAATCCAAAATTCTTACAAGAACTTGAGAACTACATACAGAAGGTGAAGGCAGAAGCAGCATATTTCTTTGAAGCAGGTGGTGATAGAACCTTTGCATTTATCATTAACATCGAAAGTGCTGATATGATACCATCGATAGCAGAACCCTTATTTCAGGATGTAGGAGCCAAAGTTGAATTTCATCCAGTAATGGTATTTGAAGATCTAAAAAAGGCTAATGAACATTTGAATTAGAATTGGGTTATAAGTATCAATACAAAAGACATTTGTAACACTATATTTTATGACAAGAATGATATAATAACTACTGAAACTGTCTATACCACATATTCTGATTTGGAACCAAACCAGAAATCTCCTTTTGAAATTATGTTATTGGCTGATGAAGGAAAGAAGATATAATGTTATTCTGTAAATGTGGAAAGTAATGAATATTCAATGACAATGGAAAATCCAATCAGCGCACAATTTTAATTTATTTTTCTTTTTTTAGAGATTTCATTTAGGTTTTTAAACCAAGATCCATTTTGTTGTTCTTCATTTGATTTTACCTTGTTTTACAGTTTTTTATTAATTAATAATTTGAGCAATTTATTTTTATATGTTGAATATTTTTTTAGATATTATGTATCTTGTTTTGGATCCTCTTTAAATATTTCTTGAAAGTTGTTTACATCTATTTTTCAATATATTTATTAATTTTTTTGAGAGTAGCATATCAAATGAAAGTTCTATATTCTATTTTAGTAGTGGTAGCGACAACAATGATAGTGCCTTTATTGATGTTTTCTTCCACAGATGATGAGGTAGTATATGCACAGCAAGAGGAAAATCAAACTGATTTTATTGATATACAAGAAAGGATGAATCTAACTTTGGGTAAGCCTATATATACAGAAATATTTACAGTGCCAAAATCTCAAGATGATAATTTAACTAGTTCTGTATATTCATTTTCAGGTAATGGAACTCTAAAAGGTATGAAAGTATCAGCTACAGGAAATGGTCTTATGATACCAAGAGCAGATGGTACTAGTTCCATTACTGACGGTAGAGCACTTTTTACTTCTGAAAATGGTAGGGCAAGTTATTCTTTTGGAGCAATAATAGACATTGAAGATAATGTAACAAGACATCTAGGTGCAGCATTCTTTGATACAAATGCAACAGGAAATCTGGAATTTCTCAAGAGTATTGTAGGGGTTTATAAAGCATTAATAGGTGAAAAAGGAATATTTGTCATGTGGCAGTTAAAATAAAGTTAGAAATGTTAAAAGTCAAAAAAAACCCTGGACTAATGCTTCTAGGTTCGAGTCTTATTGATTGCTATAAATTGATTTTCGTATTTAAAATTTTTTCAATTATGTTCTCTTTTTCTTCATTTATTTGATCTTTTAATAGACCCCAGTTTTCTTCCCAATAAATTATCTCTTTAGTATTATTAAAGAAGATATTCTATTTTAAAATATTTCAAGTACTTAAGTTTATATCATTGGACAAATTTGTTTCAATTTTTATAAAAAATCTCATTGTTAATAAAAAAATATGAAGAAAAATTAGACTTACATATAATCATTGATAAATCTTTAATAATATCATCATTACTTTATTTCATAAAAGTATTTAATATAAACTAGAAAAAAATACATTTATTTCCAGTGGTCCATACTCGTATTATCATACAATATAAATGGATAAAAATTATAATCATCATTGATTTTCTTGTTTTATGATAGATGGTATTGGAGGAATAGTAGTATTTGTTTCAAATCAAGTCAAGGCTATAGAATTTTATACTTAAAAACTTGAATATAAAGAGTATCCGACTTTTGCTGTATATCTTTCTTTATTACTGGAAATGAATGTCAGTCCTATACAGAAGTGGAGGATAATTTACAATCTGGGTATAGTATACAAACAACCCAACCTTGAACTGGAAAAAGGTGTTGATATGGAGAGAGGAAAAATGTAATTAACAGATACTAGAAAGTAGTCACACCAACAGAGGATGAAAGACCGGTTGTAACAATCACTGGTTCAAACCATATATTAGCAGATCCAACTTTTTTTATAACTCCATATATTGAAAATAACAGGTTATCGAATGGATTTAGACAATGGAATTGAATATCTCAAGAAAAAAGATGCTATTATGAAAGAGATAATAAATTTGGTTGGCAATTACTGTATTCAGATAAGACCAGATCCTTACCTAGCACTTGTAGAATCAATAATATATCAACAGCTTACTGGAAGAGCTGCACATTCGATTTATCAAAGATTTGTTAATCATTACAACGATGTTCTTCTTACTCCTGAAAAAGTATTATCAACATCTAATGAAACAATGAAATCATTTGGTTTATCGAACAAAAAAATAGAGTATATTAAATTACTTTCTAAAGATATAACAGAGAAAAACTTGAATCTGCAATCAGTGTCCACATTAGATGATGAGAAAATTATTAATCAGCTTACAAAGATGAAAGGTATTGGTAGGTGGACTGCAGACATGTTTTTAATATTTTGTCTTGGAAGAAAAGATGTATTTCCGATCCATGATCTTGGTATGAAAAAGGCTATGCAAAAATGGTACTTAAAATCAACTATACAATTTCCTCCTACAAAACAAAAAATGCTAGAAATATCGCAAGTATGGAAACCGTATAGGAGCATTGCAACGTGGTATTTATGGAAATCGCTTTCAAAATTCGACACAATAGGATAAATAAAAAAATACAAAATTAATTGCGTGCAATGTTAATAAAGAATATTGTTGTTTGACTAGTAATAATATATATGTATAACAGGCTTACCATAGTTTTAATTTCAGGGATACTTGTTATATCTATAGGATTTTTTACAGTATTTCATTTTGTTTATGGCATTACTGATGCTGATAATATTACTAAGTCATTAAGCATTTCTTCATTAAATGTAACAACCAATATCTCGGATTCAAAGCTAAAAATTGCTTTATTAACCGATGGCTTATTTAGTGATGCAGGATGGGCAGCTTTTGGGTATAACTCGGTACAACTATTAAATTTGAGATATGGTCATGAAATAGATTTTAAAGAAAATGTTGATATTCCTAATATAGAAATGACTTTGAGAGATTATGCAAGTAAAAATTATGATTTGATTATATCCCATGGATTTGAATGGGGGAATCCCACAATTAAGGTTGCCAAAGACTATCCTGATACAAAATTTATAGTTTTTACAGGACTAGTTAACTCTTCGAATGTTGCATCCATTTTTCCAATGCAGCAAGAAGGAACATATTTGTTAGGAGAATTAGCAGCAATGATGTCAAAGACGAAAGTAATTGGTTTTATAGGTGGAGAAAAATATCCAAATATAATAAATATATATGAAGGCTATAAGAGAGGAGCCGCTGATGTTGATCCTAATATCACAGTACTTGATATCTATTTAGACGACTGGGACAATCCAATTAAAGGGAAAAAATCAGCAAATGATTTAATAGACAAAGGAGCAGATTTTTTATTGCAAGTAGCAGACACATCTGGTCTTGGAGTTATTGAAGCCGCTAAGACACGAGGAATATATGTATTTGGAGCGGTATCGGATCAAAACAAATTGGCTCCCAACAATGTTCTTAGTTCATTTATTTTAGATGTGGAAAAATCGTTAGATAGTATTATTAATATGGTCCAATATGGAAATTTTTCTGGACAAATATTCAAACCTGGTTTGGAGATGAACAAAGGAGCAGCAGGTGATGGTATTGTCTATATATCCCCATTTCATAGTTTAGATAAGACTGTTCCTGAAAATGTAAAAACTAGATTACAAGAATTAAAAGAAGATATAATTGATGGAAAAATCGTAGTACCTGAAATATTAAAACATTGACACTAATTATACCTCTTCGTTTTTTTTCAGATAATAAAAGTAAATTAAGTATTATTTCTATGATTTTGATAATTATCATATCTTATAGTTTGTTTTATTATCAGGAAAAGATTGCTGAGGAAAATATAAAGAATGAAATGTTTTTACAGCAAAGAGATGAACAGATTGACTCCACTAAAGTTATGGCGGAACATATTAGCTCTGATCTAAAATTAATAATGTCAATTCTCCAAGGATTGACTGATTCTATATATTTACAACAGGGCGAATTATATGGAGATAGGATTGAAAAATTATTTAACGAGAAATTTAGAGATATTACTGCCATTACTAAAGTCGATGGACTTTTTATCGCTGACAGGGATGATATAATAACCTATAACATAGTATCGAAGGGACAAAGAAGCTTTGTAAATATAGATATCTCCTTTAGAGAGTATGTTCAACAGATAAAAAGTAAATTAAAACCTATCTTTTCTGATGGTTACAAGGGAATGGATGGTAAATACAAAATTTCACTAATAGCTCCAATAATAAATAGAGAAAATGGTCAGTATATTGGTCTGGTTGGAGTTGAGATACCTAGCAAGGATTTTTTTGCACATTATGGAAATATTAACAATATAAATTCAAGTTTTTTGGTGGCTTATGATAGGAATGCAAATTATATTGCTACTCCTAGGGCACAATTATTCGGCGAAAATTTTTTTGGTGATAAAGTTCAATCATTCTTTAATTTCAATGATATTCAAAATCAGTATTATCGTAAGGTTTTCTCAAATGATTTATCCGAAGATTATGCGATATATAATTTTGGAAGTGGTGAAAGATTAAACACTGGTCAACCAATTCTATTACAAGGGGAACCTAGCTATTTCGTTTTTGTTATAAGTCCTACAGAATCAATCTATTCTTCTATACAAGAGGCTCTTTTTTTAGAAAGAATAAAAATATTTTCATTAATTTTAGCATTTACATTAGCAGTTATGATTCTAATAATATTTCTTGTAAAATGGAACACGAATCTCGATAAAGAAGTAAAGCATAGAACAATACAGCTGGAAGAATCTAATAAAAGGCTTTTATCAGCAAATGAAGATTTGCAAAAGAATGATACGATGCAAAAAGAATTTATCAATGTAGCTGCACATGAATTAAGAACACCAACTCAATCAATAATTGGTTATATAGAAATGGTAAAAAGGTTTCCAGAAAATTTTCAAAAATATCTAGAACCTTTAGAAAGAAATTCAGAAAGGCTTTACAGATTAACAGAGGATATTTTGGATGTTTCAAGAATAGAGAGTAATACTCTAAAACTAGTCAAAGAAAAATTTGATATCACTCAATTAGTCTATGACACAATAAAAGATTTTATAAATCGATCTCAGAATCCAAAAAACAATACTTTCAAAATAGTATACAATAATGAAATGGATACAGATAAAATTATAAATAAGGTAAATGACAAAATTTTTGTTTATGCAGACAAAAATAGGATACAGCAAGTGTTATTTAATTTGTTATCAAATTCCTACAAATTTACAGAAAATGGTCAAATAATTATTAAAATAATAAAATCAAATGATAAGGAAGTAAAAATAAGTATAGAGGATGATGGTAGGGGAATAGACCCAGAGATTTTACCAAGATTATTTCAAAAATTTGCAACGAAATCGGATAAAGGTACAGGATTAGGATTGTATATTTCTAAAAACATAATTGAAGCTCATGGTGGAAAGATATGGGGTGTAAATAACTATAAAAAAATTGGCGGAGCCAGATTTGGATTTACTTTATCAATATATAAGAAACAAATAGAAACATAGGTAATAATTTAAAATGAAAAATAATCGTTAAAAATCATACAGATTATCGTATAGAGTGGAAGAAGATCATAAAAAAATATAAATAATGAATAAAATAAATGACACAAAAAACGATGCAAGACTAAATAAAATGTAGAAAATAATATTTTTGATCTGTTTTACGGTTGACTATTTGAAAATAAAAACTTGATAATATTAGAAGAATTAAACCAAATCTTTTACAACTCAACATAGAACCTCTACTTGATGAAAAAGAAATGGTGCCAGTACGGTTTTTAACTCGTGGATTGATCTCTTTTTGCTATAATCAATAATGGCATGAAATTTGAACTCCGCTTACTATCATAAGTTTACACAATTCTCATATTGTCAATAATAACGTAAAAATGGAAAATAAAGTTCAAATTGAAAAGTTAATTAAATGAGATCTATTTTTGATTGTGTTAGATGAATTTCTTTATCAGAACTTAGATTGTGACAAATGAATGAAAAGAGATTTTTAAATTAATAAGATGTGTAGAAAATAATAACAGCTTTTACATTTAAATAAAATATTTTTGAAAATTTATTAATTATAACTTAATATTATTTTAGGCTAGACCAATAACAACAATAATAATAGTAATAATAATAGGAACTAAAATAATTATTCATTATTTTCATTTTTATCTTGTTACTGTTTCACAATCTGCAGTTTTTCTATCTCCGTTTAAATTGTTAAACTGTACTACGATATCATTTCCTGATCCACATATGTAAAAATCAGCACCCAAATTACCTATCAACGTATCATCACCATTTCCTCCTATCAATTTATCATTACCTTTATTTCCTTTAAGTATATCATTTCCATCTCCACCGTCAAGTAGATCATCTCCTAAATTGCTAACTAAATCATCATCTGCTAGTCCACCATACAATTTATCGTCCCCAGAATCGCCTATTAGTTCATCATCACCTTCGTTTCCATTTAAAGTATCATAACCCAATCCGCCGTACAAAATATCATTACCTCTTCCTCCGTTTATACAATCATTAGTTATACTTCCATGTACCATCCCTGTTGAGGAAGTAGCATTTATCACTTTATCACATTGGAAAATATCAATATTTGATGAGGAAGTTACTTGAGCATTTATCAATAAAGCACCATAAGTACCAACAATTGATATAGTGAAAATTACAACTATTATTATTATAGATACAGAGTTTTTAATAAGGGACTTTATTGTTATTTTTTTATTCAAGTATAATATATAGTTAATCTATATTTTTAAGATATTGTTATTTTTTAAAATTATGAAATCTTGATAATAGGTACAATTCTCAAATTATATTAATATTTTTTCAAAGTTTCTAGTCTTTTGATAACATAGTATTGTCAAGATCATTAGAAAATCTGTAGCTAAAAATAAAGTTATTTCTATTATCATATTCAAATTTTACTTTACATCCAACTCATGTTATGTGATTTATTATCATTAATATATCAATAGAAAAATATAATTTTGAAGTTAATATTTCTTGATTCTTATAAAACCGAACATAAAAATAATTGCTAAAGTTGATAGACTTATACTATAAAGCAATGCTATGTTAATATCATAATTATCCCACAAGAAACCAAAAGTGATATTTCCTATTAAGAGACATACTCCTACTATCAGACCATAGAATCCAAATGCAGTTCCTCTATTTTGTTGTGACACATATTTAGAAATTAACGCTCTCTGAATAGTCTCGGATATACCAACATATAGACCATAAATTAAAGGAATTGAAATGATGTAAATGATATTATTTTTATCTGAAAAATACATGAAGATTGTAGATATTATAAACAACAGAAATCCAATTATTAATACTCTTTCTTTTCCTATTCGATCTGATAATATTCCTGAAGGAATACCAATTATAGTATGCGTGATGTTAATTATTGTATATATTATAGGTACGAAACTCTGTTCAACTCCTAAATCAGAGGATTTTAAAAGTACAAAGGAATAGTTGAATGCGCCTAGACTAAAAATTCCTAATATTATAACTATATAAACAAATGTTTTATTTTCTATGAATAAAATTTGTAAATTTGAAAAAAAGGTAATATTAGTAAGTCCTTTTTTACTATTTGTATAAAGTTTATCTTTTACAAAATATATCAATATAAAAAGTGATATTATTCCAGGTATTATTGAAAGTAAAAAGATGTACTGAATATTTTGAAACAATTCAAATATTAAAAATGCAAACAATGGACCTATTATAGCGCCTATTTGATCTAATGTTCTATGAATACCAAATGCTTTTCCTGAGGTGGATTGATCTATAGAATCAGCAATTAATGCATCGCGAGGTGCGGTTCTAATACCTTTTCCTATTCTATCAGAAATTCTGACAATAATAGTATCTAGAGAAGAGGTAACAAATATAAAAAAAGGTTTACTGACAGTTGATATTCCATAGCCAATTAAAATGAGAATTTTTCTTTTTCCAATTTTGTCAGAAATGTATCCCGAAGGTATTCTAAATATATAATTTACAAATTCTCCAGATCCTTCGATAGCGCCTAAAATGGTCCTTGATAAATCTAAATCTTTAATAATATACAAAGGTAAAACAGAGGTAACCATTTCAGTAGAAATATCTGTAAAGAAGCTAACTAAACCCATGTACAATACATTTTTTAAACCCTGATATTGTCTCACTTGTTAAAACATTTCAAATTAACAGATTGGATATATAAGATATAATTAATACTAAAAGAAGATTATTTTTAATTTATTATTTTTTGTATCGGATTTGTGATAAAATTGTACTGACCTATTCTAATACCATTATGTGAACTAGAGAAATTCATTGAGTCTTTAGTAAAATAAAAAGATGTGAGCTATTACCTGATATTGATGTTATTGATAACTGGCATATTGAATTAGAAAACATGAACAAAAACAAAGAAGAAGGTATGTATATTCAGATTCATTTATTTATAAAGCTATTATGGTACGTGAGAGTATATTTTCATTTACAATATAGACAAACAGACAGAAGGTGTAGTATGAGAACATGCTTCCAACACATTGCCATCAATTCTAGATTATAACAGGATTTGGAGAAGAATAAATAGAGCTTAGAATGCTACGAAGGAATTTTATACCTTTGATTTTGTAAACTTTGTGAACTTCTTTTACTGTAAATATTGAGCTTATGATTATATTCTTAGATAAAAAGAATGAACCAAATATTTATCCTGTTTGGTATTAGTTTCATCATCTTAACTAAAATTCTACGTTAAAACTTCAAATATCCCACGAAAAATAGCTTAAATAATGAAATATATTTTTCTGTAGTTGAAATTAATGTGTTATATATAAGAGTATGAGGAAAAAACAAATAGTTTTTGAAATTACTCGGTCGTATTTTTCTATGTGGGATAGTAGTAAAATAGGATTTTAGTCGTATTATCATATAAATTCTATTTTGATAGTCAAGATATGTAAATAGTTATAGACTAGAGTATAAAAATAAGGTTTGATTAATAGGTTGCATTATATTCCACTGTTTTGTATAGTATATTGATTTTTTTTGACTCAAAATATTTTTCCTATGAGAGAATGGCATGTAAAAAACATGGAAAAAACGATAATAAAACATGTTAAAGGACTTTCACCTGATGCCAGTAGGTTTGAACGAAGAATTCATAAACGTTATGGCGGAATAAATAAAGTACAAAGGAAAATAAAATATGATATTAAACATGGAGTAAACAATGAAGAGGTTATTTTGTTTTTGCAAAAAGTGAGAACTTCGACAGAATTTTCAGATCTTCGTGAATGTGAGGGATCCTTAGATAGATTAGGGGAGATTGAATCATATTTTATCTAATCAAAATTTATACAATTTTAAATATTTTTCTTTGATCCAAGTAAAATTGGTTCACTTTATAACGATAAGGAAAGTGAGTACTAATGGTATGTAAAGGAATATGCTTACGTCATAAGGCATTAAAACCTGGTAATATTGGTCGTTATCTAGCAGGACAAAAACGTTGTCAAGTATGTCAGCTCTTCATCAAATGGGAAGGTTTCTGGTGTCCATGTTGTGGTTATAGATTGAGAACAAGACCAAGAAATAAGAAATACAAATCAAAATTAAAATTGGATCAAGGCTAGTGATAATTGATTTATATAAAATTTGAAATTATTAGAAAGTAGAACCATCTTTGACACATGAGTTATAATCTCTGTATAATGATAAAAGAGTATCAATAAAAGTTGAATCATTCTTTACCTTATAAATGAGATATAATTAATATTTAAGAACTTGTTAATTAAAATCAGCAATTAATTTTTTACTGATTCAATTGTAAGAAAGTTTATTTCTTGTCTTCTCTTTAATATTATAGATTTTATCTTGTCATAAATAATATTTGAAATTCTGTTATTAAGCAAATTAGGTTGAACCGTATCATTTTCAAAACATAACTCGTCAATTAAATTTGAATAGTAACTAAGATATCTAAAAATATCAATAATCAAAATAAAAAAATTTCAATCAGAAATACTATGTTAAGTATCTTAATATTAGTAACAGAATTTGGAAACTGTGAATGAAATACTGATAAATATATATTTATTTCAACTTAAATTTGGTTTTTCTAATTTAAATAAGACATATATTAAAAAATTATTACCATTAAATATGTCTAATAAATTTATTATTGTAATTCATTTATTGATAATGTTATTATCAATAATAACTACAATTGATCCATTTTTGTATATAGTCAAGAAAATAGTAATGATAATAATCCATTAAATACTTTTAGAGACTTATTCAATACCTTCAAAAAAATGTATCTAATTTAACAAAATCATTAGAGTATAATATAAAAATTGATTCTAACTAAGTGTATCCTAATGAAACTATTAAAGAATATATTATACATATTATGAAATATGACTTATTAGGATTCGACATCTTTACTACTTTGTAATTAGCATAGTATTAATTTGATTATAAATATTATTTATAAAAGATTTAGGACATAAATATTTACAAATATTAGTAGAAACTTTTATGACAATTATAAAAGGACTAGAATGACAGATTCTCCAAGTATTTATTTCATGTGATAATAGTATAAGCAATGGAACAAGACCTCTATGTGATCCTATGTATATACAACTTGAAATTTGGAGGTAATTTTCATTAAAAATTATTTTAAAATGATTTTGTGGATATAAATATTTAAAATCTTGATAGTATTGTTAGAATGTACTTGTCAATTAAAGATGATAATGATGAGAAAGATGAAATGATGGAGGCTGGTAAGATTGAAGATTATGATATTGAAAAACTTGCAAATATGGATAATATTATTCATCAAAAAATTCAGTTATGGACTAATGACGATGGGAATGAATATGCTCTCCGATTGTTACTAGATGGAGATATCAATTCCGACAAACAAGAATTTATTGTATCAACCAATCCTAATGAGAAGTATATATATCCAGTTGCGGAATCTGATGATATTGAGGATCTAAGACATGGTTGGAATTATACACTAAGAGAATTGATTGAGAATTACAAGGAAAAATTGTATCAACAGAATTTTAGAGACGATAAACATTTGTATCATATCAAATTAATATCTTTTCATAAATGTACCTATTGTAATAAAAAATTTGCTAATGAGGAAGAGAAAAAGGAACATGAATTTATTTGGCATATTTGAGATATGAATGATACAAATGTTTTTGTTAAATGATTTACAATTAATTTAATATTTTGAAAATATTAAGTTTCATGGATAAAAACTTTTTTTATATATTGATAAATTTTATGAATAATAATCATAGAACTAAATTTTTTTCAAACTTTTTAACAAAGATTTATTTCTTGTTTTCTTAACAATTTTAGCCCATTTTGTAACTTATTTAAAGAATTTTTATCTTTTGTAATATATACGATGAAGGATATGTTATCATTTATAAAGTTACAATTAGCAATCCATAATTTTTGATATGTGATGATGTTGACTAGAGGACATGTTCAAGTAAAAATATGATGGTGCTTAAAAGTGTAATTCTCTAATTTTACAATTATCATAATGACGGAACATCTTATATGATTTATCTTTCTATAGTTATTTCTTTATTTAATTGACTTTATTCATTATTTCTTTGACTGTTTTCATAATTTCATAATTAACATGATTGCTGATGTAATATTTGTTATTGTATTATAGTATTTTAGTTAATTTCTCTCAATTTAAAGAAGGAAATTCTTGTTAGATAAAAGCGTTCTTTTACAAAAGTTCAAAAATTCTTCATATTTCAATCTCTTTTTTCTGTCTTACTATTTATCATTTCTTGAATTTCTTTATTCGGATGTAATGATTATAAATGATTGATATTCGGATGTAATGATTGTAAATGATTGATAGTTATATCAAAATTGTGAATAGAGGGAAGATGATCCTGAATTTTTTCAAAAATCTTTTAATTCAATTTTATATCTATTTTCTTCATGTAAATAACTCTAACATATATCTCATTTTTTTATAATCTTTCCTCAATTGATGTAATTCTTCTATTTTCTTAACATTAGTTATCACAATATGAAAGTTATTTCTATTTTTGAAATGAGTTTCATTTCAATTATTTTAAAAAGAGTATTCATACTATATTACTTTCAATTGCTAATACCTATCATGATCAAATTAAAAAATAAAAGAGATGAACTATTATTATTGATTCAACAATGGGAATAGATCTTAAACCTATCATAACTTCTTCTCCGATAAAACTTGCTGACTTGTCAGATAAAATAATAGCTGTTGATGCATACAATACAATATATCAATTTCTTGCCACGATTCGTGGTCCAACCGGTGAATCTCTTACGAACAATAAGGGAGATATAACAAGTCATCTAAGTGGATTATTTTATAGAAATATCAATTTTTTATCGGAAAATATAAAATTGATATACATATTTGATGGTAAACCTCATCAGCTAAAATCTAAAGAAATTGAAAAGCGAAGGAAATTGAAAGAAGAAGCGGTTGAAAAATATCAAGCGGCCTTATCCGAAGGCAGACTGGAAGAGGCACGGAAATATAGTCAGGGTACAGTAATTTTAACTGGTAAAATAATAGAACAATCGAAAAAAATTTTAGAACTTTTAGGAATTCCATTTCTTCAAGCAACATCAGAAGGAGAGGCAGCAGCATCATATTTAACAAGAAATGGAGTTGTTTTTGCTTGTGGAAGTCAAGACTATGATTCCTTACTTTTTGGTGCTAAAAAATTGATTCGTAATTTAACAATAACAGGTAGAAGAAAGATTCCCAATAAAAATAAATATGTAAGTATAGAACCAGAAATTATTTATCAATCATTAATTTTGGAATCAACAAAATTAACATTAGAACAATTAGTGGATGTAGGAATTTTAATAGGTACGGATTTTAATCCTGGTGGTTTTCCAGGTATTGGTCCAAAAACTGCATTAAAATTAATTAAGGAAAATGGCAGATTGGAAAAAATTAATAAGATAAAACAAAGTTTGGAAAATGTTCCTTATCAAGAAATAAGAGAAATTTTTCTCCATCCTGAAGACATATCAATTGAAAACATAGAATTTAAGGAACCTGATTCTAATGAAATTATGAGTTTTTTGTGTGAAAAAATGGATTTTTCAAAAGAAAGAGTGGAAATGTCTTTAGATAGATTAAAAAAAATTCGAGAAAGACGTAATCAATCTTTAGAAAAATGGTTTGTTTGAGTATGAACCATTTTTTTAAGACATAACATTTTTCTATCAATAACATAAAAATAAAAATGGTAAAAGAATTTACAATTTATTATTAGTTTATATCCCTTTTTTTCTTTTCTATTTTTTTTTCGCTAGACAATCTTTCAAATTTGTAAGTGTTAAGATCTACAAATTTTATTCCTTGGCACAATAGTGGATGTACATTTCTTATCTTCTTGTACATTTCCTGACAAATGTAACGATAATCAGGGTGTCCTTGTGGCAGTGTCCTTAATTCAATCATATGTGTCGCTTCTCTTAGGTTTAGTTTGATAAAATATGGATATCTATAGGCAAAATTTACAACATATTGTGCTTCTTCTGGATTATCTTTAGCAATGATTTTGAAGACTTCATCACATTTATACATACAATCTTTGAAATTTTTGGTTATCCCCAATTCAATAATTTCATTAGGAATGTCATATCCGTGTCTGGTTGAGAGTAATTGTCTTTCTAGAGTTAGTATTCTATGTCTGTGAAGATCACGAAACATGCCAAAATTAGTGAACATTTCAAATGTATATTCTATCATTTCGAAGGCTCTACCTGGACGTTGTCTTCTATTTGTTCGTAAACTTGTATAGGTATTGATTATTTTGTGCCTTTCTTCTTCAGATAATGACTTTACATAATTGATAATTGTTGCTAGAGAATGACCTAAAGCTTGTTGATATAAAATGGCAGATGCTACTTTAATTTCTGCATCAAAATTATTTTCATAGTATAATAGAGTAATATAATCAGGATTATTATCTGGAATAATCTTAGACAGATGTGTAAATGCTAATTCAATAATCCTATTCTTTGTTTCTTTAAGATAATTTTGCATTGATATGCCGTGATTGTTTTTTACTCTATGTATAAATGACGATATTGTTAAATCAAGTTCTTCATATAGTTGATCGGCCAAATTATTCATTTCATGTAAAGATGAAGAATACATTTTTGAAAGTAAATATTCAAATGCTCTTCCGTTTCCAGTGATTCCTAGATTGGTTAATGTAGAAGCAGGTAAAATTCCACGTAAAATATCTAGCGATTTGGCTTTTATTGTACTATTGTATATACGTTGTGCAGATTTAATATCGTCAGGATCCTTCAAATTATTGAAAAATTTTTCATGATTAGAATATGAATCAAAGAAATGAAAATTTTCTATCGGTTCAATTTCTGATAAAAATTTTTGCATTGGTTCAATATTTTCTGAATATGTATCAAAGGCAAAATCACAAGCTTCAATATACATATCAGCATAAGAAGAATCCATGATTTTGTTTTCTCTTAGATACTTATACTTGCCATTAATTTTTTTGTTAAAAGAAACATAACGTGATGATTTTTCTAGATATGACAACCCTATTCTATGATCTTCAATATTTTTAGCGGCTATATTAGATATTGATTCAATAGCTAATTGCATTTCTCCTAATTCTGCAACAGAGTCATCACCATATTCTAATAGCACTTTCTTGTAAAATTGTTCTCCACGATATGGATTTTTTACAAATTCATCTAGAAAGATTCTACGCATTGTTTTATCAGATCTTGAATATCTGGACATTAATGCTCCACGATCGACTTGTCTGGGTGTTGTTATCGCGAAAATAGGCTTGTCTGTATTGGAAAAATGTGATAAAAGAATTCTTTTTTCATCTTCTGAAAATGAATCAACCGAATTATCCAACTATTAAGAAATATAATTTGAGTATAATAAATTAAACCAATTCTTAACTGAAAATTAACTTAATTTTTAGAAATAACTACAAAAAAATAAAATAAAATTGAGGGTGATTTTTAACCTTCTTCCCAACCTGTTTTGAATAATCCGTGCTTCTTTAATGGAATTGGTTGTCCTGGTGTGTAATCCATTGGTCTCATCCAGAATATTGCCTTTGTTGGACAAACGCCTATACATGCACCATCAGAGATGCATCTTTCTGGATAAAATACAAAGGCTTTACCTCTCTTCCAGCCTTCTACTGGCTTTACTCTAAGAACATCTGGACCAAGAGCAGTACAAATTTCTACACAAAGTGCACATCCAATACAATGTTGTTCACTAATATCTGGAAGTATTGCTACTGGCATTTAATTCACTGCTGTTCGGTTCTTGCTGAAACTATTTAAACCCTATGTTGTATGTATAACAGCGATATAATATCAACTTTTGTCATTAGAATTTGTCATTAGAAGAGAGATTAATATGCATAACCATTTGATAACCAAAAAATTGAGATGTAGTATTCAAATAGAAATTATAGTCATTTTTGATGTATTTGTAATATTATTTTTATTGATAAATCCTGATGTTGATACGAATATATATTTAGATGGAATAGTAGTTTTAAATGTACATTTTTGAGGATCTAGAATATTTGGACAAGATTTTGCATCTTTTATGATATAGACAAGATTTCCGTGATCATCAAACCACATAATATCTAAATTATATTGTATATTCAACAACCATAATGAATGTAAGTCTAATAGTGGATATACAAGGATTATTCCAGCATTAGATGGAAATTTATCTTCTCTAAACATTAACCATCTTTGTCTTTCAGCATCAGATTCCGCTATTTCCACATTTATTATTGAATTGTCTATTTTGATTGTTCCCTTGTCAAAATCTACTGATTTATCTTTAATTTCATCTGGTATGAAAATTATTGGAGTAATTCCAATTATTCCAATAAAAAAAGATACAACAGCAGCCGGTATTAATACAGCTGCCTTTCGAACCAATAAATCATATAAAAAATCTCTTTGATTTGAATTTTTCTTTCTGTCTTTATATTTATTATATTAGCAGTTCTATTTTTTATTTTTATTTTTATTTTGACTGTATATTATTATTAAACTAACATGAATTAACTAAACTATCGAACAATTTTATTTAATTCATTATACATCTTTTGTATTTCTTCAATAGATGTTCCATCTTCTAGTGTTGTTGTATCACTAATTTTCAAATCACTTACTATAGATTTCAGTAACCTTCTCATAATCTTTCCACTTCTTGTTTTTGGAAGCTTATTTACAAAGTATATTTGTTCAGGAGTAGCAATTGGTCCAATACTTTTCCTTAGATGTTTTACTAATTCTTGATGTAGTTCCTTTGATCCAACAAAACCTGTTTTTAGAACTACAAATGCTACGATGGATTGTCCTTTTGTATTATCAGGTTTACTTGTTACGGCAGCTTCACTTACAGATCTATGAGATATAAAAGTACTTTCTAGTTCAATGGTACTCAATCTATGACCAGATACTTTTATTACATCATCTGTCCTTCCTAAAAGCCAGAAATAGGATTCATTATCGATTATTGCATAATCTCCGGTAAAATAGTAAAGATTTTTTTGAAATTTTTTCCAATAATTCTTTTTATATTTATCATCATTTTTCCACAACGTCATAAACATTCCAGGCCAAGGTTTTTTAACTACAAGATATCCTTTTTGATTTTCTGACAAATGATTATTTTTTTCATCCACCACATCTATATCGATTCCAGGTATGGGAAACATAGCAGAACCTGGCTTCATGGGCATCGTTTCTATTCCGGTACAATGACTAATCATTATTCCCCCAGTTTCTGTTTGCCACCAGGTATCAACAATAGCACACCTTTCTTTTCCAATGATCGTGAAATACCACATCCACACTTGTGGATTTATTGGTTCCCCTACTGTTCCTAGTAATCTTAAGGAGGACAAATTAAATGAGTTAGGAATGTCATTTTCATATCGCATATACGTTCTAAGAGCTGTCGGTGTTGTATACAAAATACTTACGCCATACTTTTCCACAAGTGCCCAGTACCTATCGGGATGAGGATAATCAGATGTTCCTTCATAAATTAGTTCTGTCACCCCATGCATTAAAGGAGCATAAACTATGTAACTATGTCCGGTAATCCATCCTATATCAGCTGTACAGAAGAAGATGTCTTGTTTATTAAAGTTGAAAACCCATTTTGCTGTTGAATAAGTATGTATCAGGTAACCAGCAGTTCCATGTACAACCCCTTTAGGTTTTGCAGTGGTTCCAGAGGTGTAAAGAATAAAGAGAGGATGTGTACTTTCTACTTGTTCTGGCTGACAATAAGATGGTTGATTTTTAATAATATCATGCCACCATACATCTTTGTCTGTCATATTGACAGGATTTGAAGCTCTTTTAAATACAACTACATTTTGTACAGATGGAGTATTAGGAATCGTTTGATCAACTATACTTTTTAATTCTAGTAACTTTCCTCTTCTAAACCCACCATCTGCAGTAATAATTATTTTTGATTCTGCATCATTAATTCTGTCAGCTAATCCTTGCTCGCTAAAACCAGAAAAAACCACATTATGTATAGCACCGATTCTTGAACATGCTAAGATAGCTATTAGAATTTCTGGAATCATTGGAAGATAAATGGTTACGCGATCTCCCTTTGTAACATTCAGACTCTTTAATGCATTTGAGAACTGATTAACATAACAATATAATTGATAATATGTTAGTATTTTACTTTCTCCGTTTTCTCCTTCCCAAATTAATGCAACTTTATTTTTATTATCAGATTCTATGTGTTTATCTAAACAATTGACGGAAGCATTCAACGATCCACCATCAAACCATTTTGCAAACGGAGGATTCCATCTAAGTATCTTATCCCAATACTTAAACCATAGTAAGTTTTTAGCTTCTTCTGCCCAAAATTTTTCTATATCTTCCAACGATTTGTTTCTTTTTTCTTGAAAGTTTCCATTTTTTAATGTAATTTTTAAATTCTTGTTTATATAGAATATGTCAGAATATTTTTCCATAGAATGTTTTGCGCACATTTTTATATGTATTAAAATTATATCTGGTTAATTAATTATTATCGATTGTAAAACTAGTTACTTTAATGATTTTAACCCTTATTTTTATATACTCAAAATACAGAGTTTGTGGAACTATACATCAAATTTATATTTAAAAGAAAAATGTTTATCTTTTATTATCAATTTACTCTTGAAATAGAATAATGTTATACTACATTCTGGCAATATATTAAAATAAATAATTATTGTGTATGATGATCGTGAAATACAGAAGTAGAACAGAAATAGTAGCAATGATACTAGAGGCAGCTAATGGAGGAGCAACGAAGACAAAAATTATGTACAAAGCTTTTCTAAGTTATGCACAATTAAGGGAGTATCTTTCTGTTTTGATTGAAAACACCCTCTTGGAATATCTTGATGGATCTCAAACGTATAAGACAACAGAAAAAGGACTAAATTTCCTCAAGATGCATAATGAAATTGGAGAACTATTACAAACTCCAGTAAAATTCTAAGAAGTTGGAATAAAAAAAGGCAGAAAAATTACTCTTTTTTTTATTATTTTTTATAAAACATTGAATTAACAAAAATTAAGATAGATTATTCACTAAATTTGTATTTATCTACATTGTATGTTATATTTTAAGGTAACAAAATTTTGACATACTAAGAAAGAGTATTGATCTAATTAGATTTCTAATAAAAAATATTACTTATAAAAAGAGTAATTATAAAAAGAAATTTATTTTTTATTTTTTGCTAACTATTAATTACTTGATCTAGCCAGTTGGTTTCATTATCGGTATCATTGGTTGTAGAATAGTATCTTTCTTTGTTTTGTTTTGTATAGGATTCTGGTTGAGTATTAGTTGAAACTTGTTTAAATTGTTCAGGTTCTTTTGTATCTTTTGTATCTGTAGTTGGGTCTGTTGTAGGAATATTAGAAGTAGTAGAAACTGTATCAGTGGTGTCAATAGTTGTTGTCGTTGTTGTGGTGTCAGTGGAACCGGTGATCAAATTTGTACTAGTATAGGAAGTATTTTCTATTAACTTTTCTTTCTGTTCTTCTGTTTCATGTTGTTGTGGTATAGAATGAGGTAGTGGTAATGTGTTTTCTAAATTTTGTTCTTCAAGTCGAATTTTTATACTATTAATTTCCTCTTTTTCCAAATTAATATGATCCATTAATTCTTTTGTATACCGTGTAACCTGCAGATAGGTTTCTTCAGTAATTTCATTACTTCGGTATTGTAGTTTAGCGTCAAATAGAATTGATTTAATACCTTTCGTTGATTTATTTAGTTCATCAAGTCTTTCTATCAATTTTTCGTTAATTGATTTTTCTTTATCTTCTAAATCTTGTAATTTTTTTTCATATCTTGCATAAACTATTTCAACATCTTCTTTCATTGCATCATCTTCTTCAACTAATTTTTGGAGTGCTTTAATCCTCTTTAGTGTAAGATTCTTTTGCCTAAATAATTTTTGTGCATCTAATCTCCATCTTGGAATGAATATGACATAGTCTCCTTGAACTAATAATTGTTCATAAGCTAATTGTTTTAAACCGGAATCACCACAATCTACACTAACAGATTCTATAGAACCGTCAGTATCAGTAATTATTCCAATAACTGTTCCCATAAGTGTTCCATACATATCCTTAACTTGTTTACCCACAAATTCGAGCTTTAGTTCGCTCATGACAAATCGTCAAGAAATACATATAATGATAAGAATGTCAAAATAATTATATTATTTAGTCATATTATTTTTTTCATGTAAATTCTAACAATTTTTTTGTTTTGACCACTAAATACTTTTTACAAAAATATTATTATTTATTTATTATCTACAATATGATATTATTAGGGATTTTTACTAATTAATTAAATCTTCTATGCTTAAAAAATTATTTGTGATTGGGGTAGGCCCTGGTAATCAAAAATATATTACTGAAATGGCAAAAGAGAAAATTGAATTATCTAAGTATATTATAGGCTATAAATATACTTTAAAAACTATTGAAAAACTTATTGATAGAGAAAAACAGATTATTTATGAGATAACTATGAAAAATCAAGAATCAATATATCAGTACGTGTATGAAAATATGAAAGATGGAGAATATTGTTTGGTTCCGTTTACAGGAGATGTAAATTTTTCTGAATCAGAGGTAGTAGATCGTTTATTAGAAATTTTTGGGGACAAAAATGTTGAAATTATTCCTGGTATAAGCTCTATTCAAATTGCATCTTCAAAATCAAGAATACCATTGGATAAATCGTACATCGTGAGTTTTCATATAACTTCTGATATAGAACAAAAAAAAATTGAAATGATAAAAGCAATATTGGATAAAAAGAGTATTATTTTAGTACCTAGACCCTGGCCAAAAGATCCATTAAAAAATTTTATGGAATCAGATATTGCTTTCTTTTTGAAGGAAAAAGGAATCGATACTTCAGAAATAGATGTTTGGGTTTTTGAATATTTGACTGATTGTGATAAAGAGAATATTTTCAGAGGAAAAATTTCTGATCTGGAGAATAAACAATTCAGTGATCTTTCAGTGATGGTAATCGATCAGAATAAAAGACAGACATATTTGGATATTTTGAACGATTATGAGATATGAAAATAAGATATGAAAATAAGCTCAGATATATACTCGAAGGCTTAAAGAAGGCTAATTGTAAATTCAAGACTAATATTATAAAATATTTTATTTAAACGTTAAAAAATTATTTAATTCGCCTGAAAATTTCCATTAAAGACTTGAAAAGGTAAGTGAATAATTAAAGGTCCGAATTTTAAAATATTGATTTGTTAGACATATATTTATGATATTCCAGGAAGATTGTTTTTTTGAATTGCACTATTGAAATAATTCATTTGTTGTTCCATAAACTTTTTCCTTTTTTCTTCTTCATCTAACTCCGAAAGATCAATAAAAGAAAGATTTAATATTCCTAATAATACTTTCAGGATTTCTTGGGCGGTTTTTGGTTGAATTATATCTGGATTATCTATTTCTCCTAGGATGCAAATTGCATCCAAGTTGTATTCTTTAGATATTCCTAGAATTAAACCATTAAAACCTGTTATTTGTCCATCGTCTGGTAATGTTTGTATATTTAGATTTTGCAAGAATTTAACGAGATCTATTTTATTGACAGCAGCATACACAAGTTTCTGGATTGTATTTATTGGTTTTAATGATGCACCAAAAGAATATAGTGTTTTTACATGAAATTCCTGAGCCATTTTCAAAACTTCATAACATAATTCATATAGTCTTCGTGGATCAGAAGGATTAAAGTCGCCTGTAAATATGATAATATTATATTTTATACTTGCATAAAACTTATAGCTGGACTGAGAATAGTTAATAATCCCTTTGTTATAGGTAACATAAGGAGGCCAAAATGCAAATATTTCTGCAAAAAGCTTTGTCTCTATTTTATTCAATAATAATTTTTGACATAATCCAGCTACATTGCCCATATCTGGAAGTGCTGCAATAATAATTGGATTCTCTTTAAATTTAGGTTTATAATGAATTTTTATTCCTTGCAATATTAGTTTTATCATTATCTTTTTGAACTTATAAATCAATTAATAAAAATGTGTAAGATTGAATTAGCTATTTTAAAAGATGTGTTTGACTGGTTATTTGATTTACTAACATAATTTTAAATTGTTTAACTATAATTTTAGAAATAAATTCTGAATATATCTGAGATCTTACATATTCTATAAATTAATGAGATATTTTTAATAATTTATTTAATTTAATAATTCTTTCGACAATAAATCGATCGCATCTAAATTGGACTTTCTGTAAATTGTTTGATCATATTCCATTCTATAAAGGCACCTATTATTAAAAGAGATACAACGATTATAATCTCTATTATAGTTGGCTTAAGAAATTTTTTCCATGAAATTTTTTTTATAAAGTAATCGTGAATTATCATTCCGCTTCTAGATATAGCCAATCCATATGAAAATATTTCCAAGATACCAAATGGTGTAAGAAGTATCGAAAGAGGCGAAATATTTTGTAATGCTATATTACTCTGTGCTAATGCACTAAAAACCAATCCAGTACCAAAACCAGAGAGTATTCCAAGCCCTATTCCAAGTCCAGGAATAAACATGCCCAAGGCTATGACTACATTATTCAGAAATATTCCAAATTCATCAATGCCTTGTATTTTTGATTCAAATTGTTCTTTTAATATTTTAGATTGTTCTGAACCAATATCTGAGTAGGCACCAGAAGTATATGAAATAACAAAAACTATCATTCCAATTACAAGATAAAGTAGACGTTGTTTCAATGACTATCTATGAAGAAATTTTTATGGTAATAATACCTTTTTGTTAAAAAAATAGAAATATAATTAAATAAGTTTGGTACATCGTAAGTCTTACAATTGTCTTTACAAAAAGAAATTTCAAATGTATTATCTTTTATTACTGCTAATGGCTACCAAATACATCCTGATGCATTTACACTTTTAAAAGATATTGATTCAAATAAAATGAATGTTATTCAACAAGTAGTAAAATACAAGAAAAAGAATGGTAGTAATACTATTATTGGTATAGATGATATCAAAATTTTTTGCATCGCTGTTGGTCAGAATAATTTGGTAAAAAATGATCAAGAGATTATAGAAAAATTTCATACTCACCATGTGGTTTCTAGCTCATCAGTATATCAATCTACAAATTCATCAACTGAAAATAATATTGATTTAAAGGATTCCTATAAAGTAATTTTTGATTCAAATGACTATATTAACTCAGGTGAAGGAATAAACGGTTACACTTCACTTTTTAAAAGTCGTTTTATCAAATCGTTAAAAATCTTATCAACCAGACCAGATAGTAAACGTATTAATAAGATAGCATTTGTAAAAAAAAGTAATAATCAAAAAAAACAAAATAATAATTTAAACACAGAATATAATGATAAAAAGATAGAAAATAATAATGTCTCTGTGGGTGGATATTCTTCGGTTATTGCAGGTTTGGTAATGTCAAAGAGATCGAAAAGAAATAGCACAGAATTAATAATAGACGATCAAACTGGAATTATTAATACATTAGCAGTAACTGATGAGACAATAAAACTTGTTTCTAAATTGACCCTTGATCAAATGGTAATGGTAGAAATTGAAAACAAGGGAAATAATCATATTATAAAAAATGTTGTTTCTCCAGATATCCCAGATCACATCCCAAATAAAGGAAAAAGAGAATCATATGCTGTTTTAATTTCAGATCTTCATGTTGGAAGTAAGTATTTCAAAGAAACAGATTTTTTACGATTTTTAACTTGGCTGAATTCGTCTGATGATGAAATAGTATCTAAAATAAAATTTTTATGTATTGGTGGTGATTTAATAGATGGTGTAGGAATATTTCCGAATCAAGACAAAGAATTAAAGTATAATAATACTTTTAAACAAATGAGTCACTTAACAAAATTATTAGAACAAATTCCTAAGAGAATTCAAGTTTTTATTATTCCTGGAAACCATGATCTTGGACGAAGAGCGTTACCACAACCCGCAGTTCCTAAAAACGATTGTCCAAGATTGTATTCATTTGAAAATTTTACGATGCTGGGAAATCCTAGTTTTATTGAACTTGAGGGAGTTAAAATTTTAATGTATCATGGACAGGGATTAGATGATATCATTGCTACAATACCTGGTTTAAGCTATGCAAATCCTGCGGACGCAATGAAAATATTATTAAAAGCAAGACATTTGTCTCCGATTTATGGACAAAGGACACCAATTTCTCCTGAATTAGAAGATATGATGGTAATAAATGAGGTACCTGATGTATTTCATTCGGGACATGTTCATGTTATGGATGTACAAAATTATCGTGGTACATTAATCATTAATTCTGGTACATGGCAGGATCAAACTCCTTTTCAACAAACTATGGGAATAATGCCTACATCTGGGATCGCAATTTTAGTTAATCTTGCTACTCTTCGTCCTTTTCAGATCACTTTTAATCAAGAATATGCATAAATGTAAGAAATAATGGATCTTCTTTTAGGGCTTCTTTTAATGTATCTGTAGAAATAGAAATTTTTATTTTCTGTGAACGACCATATCTACCTTGATTTACTATATTAGTATTGATTAACCCTAATTGATCAAGTTCACTTATAATTTGAGTTATTCTACGTTGACTGAGAGGCTCGTTATCAATTGTTTTACAATACTTAGAATATATCTCATAGACTTCGCCAGTATTTCCATTTTTGGATTTAGTAATTGCCAGTAGCACTATTTTTGTATGAGTAGTTGAATTTTTTACCACTTCGAAATTTGTATCTTTCTCTATCTTATTTTGAGCCAACCGAATATATTTTTCATCAATTTTAGAATCTTTTTCTCGTTCTGCTATTTCTGCTGCTACCCTAAGTAAATCTATCGCTTTTCTAGCATCACCATTATCTTTTCCTGCAATAGCTGCGCAGAGATTAATAGCTCCGTCTGTGACAACATCATCAGAAAACGCTAACTTAACTCTCTCTGATAGTATTTTTTGCAGCTGAATAATTTTATATGGATTGAATACAATTTCTTCTTCACTTAAACTGCTACGAACACGAGGATCTAATTTATCTTTGAATGTAAGACTGTTTGAAATTCCGATTAATGTAATAAATCCAGAATCTTGAAACTGTTCATTTGCCCTGGTAAAATTATAAAGGATATCATCTCCATTTTTATCAACTAGTGAATCAATTTCATCGATAACAAAAATGACATGTAATTTTCTTTTTTGGATGAAATCAAGAATTCTATTAGTTGCTTCGCCTAAAGACAAACCAGTAAAATAAACTTGGTTTCTTTTTTCGATTTGGTTAATACGCATCTCCTCAGCAATTTCATATAATACTTTGTATGCAGTACTTGCTAGTTTCGCATTAACAAACGGTACTATAACTTCAATTCCAAGAGAGAATGATTTTTCCGTGAATTTTCTAATAACATTTTTTATAACAGCTGTCTTTCCCGTACCCGGTTTTCCAAATAATAATAGATTTGATGGTCTAGAACCCTTTAGAGCTACTGATAATGTTTGTGCAATAGTCATCGTTTCTTCATCACGAAACTGAAGTTTTTCAGGTACATAATCTATTGTCAGAATTTTACGATTTTTTATTAATGACTTACCTTTTACTGCATCATCAAAGATATTGTTAAGTAAATCGTCACTCAATATATTTTCTCACCATTTAAAATATAACTCACACCCCTGTTTTTCTTTTCGAAATTATTTTAACATATTGAATATTGCTAATAACTCGTTATTAACAAATAAATTTAAACCGCTAAATCTAATAATATTAACAAATTTATTAAACAAATATAGTTTTTATTAATCTTATTTTTTCTTATATTGTGCAATAGAAATAGAGGGGGAGACAATCAAAAGCCCACCATTAAACTTTTTATTAACAAAGATCACAAATATTCATTATTAAATTAAGAAATTGTATTTTCAACCCCTTTATTTCCACTGGAAAGTTGAATTTATGTTAATTTAGTTAATAGTCATTTTTCAACCCCTTTATTTCCACTGGAGACTGAAGCAAACAGTATTTTTATTTTTTAATAATTAACACATTATTAACAAAAGTAAATTTGAACGTGTTTTTCTTCATAAATAACATATCAAACTTGTTAACTAATTTTCGCAAGGAGATAAGTCAGTCAGCATGTTGTTATGCTATAAGAGGATTGTTAATTTTTCTCTTTACAGCTATAATGTACTACAATGTGATAGAACAATACTAGCCATAGTACTATTTCAGAAGTGTATTGTAAATGACATTCTTTAATAATAGTATTTTACTTTGTCCAACAATAGAAAAAATGGTTTCATTATCATTATAGCATTATTTCGTTGTTATGTCCGATAGAATAGGTTTTGTTTATATCTACTCATTTTTAGGGATATTTTCCATCATACACTAATTAAAAACCGCATATACATACCAAAAGCTCTCGCTCTCTATCACCTTACCATAGTTACCGAGATATTTAGAAAGGTTATCGAGTACATACTCTATATTTTTTAGATAAAAACATTGAATGTATGTATCTATTCTCAAATTCGTTTTCAAGATAAAATAATAAAATTTTACGTAACGATTGAATGAATCTTATTAAAAGAAATAATTGAAACAAGCATGTTGTCTCTGTCTATTGTATTCCTTTATTCATTTAATGGTTTTTTGTAATACAAATAGGATAAATACAGTTTGTAGGATTACATCCTCACACACATTACATTTTGAAATAAAATATGATAGGTTAACACTGCTTTTTGTATGACTTTGATTGATTCATAGAATATTTTATTAAAAATTACTGATAGAACTTGATCTAATTGATAGATATAAACAACAAAAAATTCATTGATATAAACAACAAAACTTATACAAAATTCATAAATAATGATGATAAACCCTTTTTTTCTCTTGCTCTCAACCAATTTCTTAAACAGAGGTTCCTGTATAAAATCACCAAAAGTAATGCTAACCCATCGCATAAGCACGTAAATATGACCGTCTACTAAAACCGTAATATTGTTTATAGCTATTAGCTAAACTTATCACTCAATCAGCTAACTATTGTTTATTGACGTAGTAGATTAACTTCAGGATGTCATATGAAAAATTTAATTATTTCTTATCAGAGACTCGGATTCGTTATTTTTAGCATCACTATGATACTCTTCATGAAGATATTTATTTCCTGCTTCCGTAAGTCTATATCTAAATGGTCTGTTCTTAACATCCCTTTCAACTAGATTCATTTCATACAATTTTTTCATCACTCTTGATGTGTGCTCTCGGGTTCTACCAATTGCATTCTTTATCTCATTAGATGTCTTTGGTTCATTGTGCAAAAGTTTCAAAATATACTGAATTGTAGAATTCTGATTTTCAGTAACATCGAATAATTTTTTTGGTCTATGTTGATTATGTGATTTATCGTGATATATCACATTTTGCTTTTTTACACCTTCTATCTTATCGGAATTAAACTGATTCTTTGGAATAGATTGTGATACTAATAATTGGGATTCTATTTTATCAAGTTTTGTATAAACATCCACAAGTTTGTTATTAAGATAGTCTATCTGATTCTGCTTCCGTGTTTCTAATACCTCCAAAATATCGTAATGATTGAATTCGTCTCTTTTTTCTTTCTCCATTCTATATTCTTTTTTCTGTGTTCTAACTGAAAGAGAAATAAGGAAACCAATAACGAAAAATATTCCTATGACCAATATTAAAGAGACATCATATTCCAATTAATGTCACATATATCACACTGTTATATAATGCTAACGTGATTAATATGAAGTGTAGACTTTGCTGTGATATATCTACCACAAATGTCATATTGATATTGACTTTTTAATGATTTTGTCAATCACATCAATCACATCAGTTGGTATATTATTGTATGTGATGTGATTCTCGTTATTTTCCGACAATGAATTTAGTTGGATAACTATAGATTCAATAACATTCATTGTTTTATTATCGATAATATTTAATGATCTTAATAGCAACACACTGTATAGCAAAGATTCAATTTTAGCTCTACATTGTTTGATTTGTCGGTAATATGCTCCTGAACTGATTTTTTTATGGATTTTACCGCCGCTCGATTTATTATAAATTATTGAAATTTGTCTATTAGTAAATAAGGATTTCTCAATTATTTTATCAAAAAGGTAAAAATTTTTCTTTCTATTACCACCATTAGTACTATACATATCTGTATTGTAAAAGAAACTAGTTATCCATAATAGTATTTCCTATAAAAATATCAAAAATCTCAATTTTATGAATTCTTTTATTTATTCAATACTTTGAATTTACTCATGTTAATACTATTTTATCATATTCTAGCACTTTCAAACCGAAAACATATTTTACGTCAGCTAATATCTTTATACGATCCTATTATAATCTTGAATAAAATTGAAAAATATATTTTAAGTGAAAAGAAAAAAAATGGAACCCTTTGTTTTCCTTTGATCGATTCAGAAAATAATACACTTGATATGCTAACTGTTGCCAAAAAAGCTGAACAACTAGGTGCTTCAGCTATTCTTGTTGGTGGCTCATCAATTAGTAATCAAATCGAATTATCTGAATTGATATCAAAATTAAAATCGTCAATTAAAATTCCTGTGATATTATTTCCTGGTAACATCACAGGAATATCACCAAATGCCGATGCAATATTGTTCATGTCACTTTTGAATTCAGAAAACCCTTATTTTATAACTGGGGCACAAGCATTAGGTGCAATTGGGGTCAAAAAATCTGGATTGGAAGCTTTACCAACAGGTTATTTAATCATCGGAGAAGGAACCACTGCATGGTTCATCGGACAAGCTAAAGGTATTCCATTCAATAAATTAAATCTAGCTGTCATGTACTCACTAGCTGCTCAATATCTTGGTATGAGATTTCTATATCTTGAAGCAGGTTCAGGTGCTAGTCAGAATGTCTCACCTGAAATGGTATCAGCAGTTAAAAAATACTATGAAGGCACGCTAATAGTAGGAGGTGGTATCCGGAGTCCAGAAATTGCAAAAAAGATCGCAGATGCTGGTGCTGATATTATTGTAGTTGGAACAATGATTGAAGATGACGATAACTGGGAGAAAAAATTATTCAAAATTATTCAAGCAATCACAAAATGAATAATACCTTTTCATTTTTAGATGAAAACTCAATCCATGAATTAAAAAAGTTAAAAAGACCATCATTTTATGAAAGTTATCATACATCTATTCTAGAATCAGTATATGATATTTATAATATAGCAGGTCAGGCTCGTAATCAAGGAATAGATGTAACAACAACTATAGAATCACAAATAGTTTATGATTTAGCAGACAGGGTTGCAAAGATGCACGATATTGATATCACAGAACGATTACGTATCTTATTATCACAAACAACAAAGGAAAAAGCTGCATTAAAGATTTCAGAAGAAATTGCACTAGGAGAATATAGTACTGACGATCTCAGAACTAGATTGGATAGTGCTGTACGCGTAAGTCTTGCAATTGTTACTGAAGCAGTAACAGTTGCACCAATACAAGGAATTTCCAATGTTCAAATTAAAATGAATGCTGATGGTAGTCAATATCTTTCTATATCATTTGCAGGACCTATTAGATCAGCAGGTGGTACAGAGGCAGCATTGACGATGCTAATTGCCGATCATGTTAGAAAAGTAGTAGGTCTAGAAAAATATCAAGCGAATTCCTTTGATGATGAAACAGGAAGATTTGTAGAAGAATTACGTATATATGAACGTGAAGTTGGCAATTTTCAATTTAAAACATTAGATGAAGATGTCATTAAATGTATAGGCAATCTACCAGTTGAATTGGATGGTGTAGATACCGATCCAGTAGAAATAATTGGACATAGAAATATGAAAAGAATAAACACAGATCGAGTACGAGGAGGAGCGCTCAGAGTAATGAATGATGGTCTGATAGGAAGAAGTAGAAAATTATTAAAATTGATAGATAGTTTAGGATTGGAAGGATGGGATTGGCTAAAAGATCTAAAAGGAGCTATACAAAAAGAGGGCGTTACTGAAGATGATACAGTCCACCACAGAATGTCTGAAGTAATAACCGGAAGACCTGTGTTGTCAATGTCAAAGAAGATTGGCGGCTTTAGATTAAGATATGGCCGTTGTTATAATACTGGTTTTTCAACCATTGGAATTCACCCTGTTATTCCCGTTTTATTAAATTATGCAGTAGTTGTTGGAACTCAGATTAAAATTGATACGCCTGGAAAGGCATCTACAATAGCCCTCGTAGATTCATTGGAGCCTCCATTGGTTAAACTAGATGATGGAACTGTTACATATGTTTCTACAATAGAACAAGCAATGCAACTCCAAAAAAGAGTAGAAAAAATTTTGTATTTAGGCGATATTCTAATTAGTTATGGTGACTTTTTAGAAAACAATGCAAAATTACTTCCAGCTTCTTATGTAGAAGAATTATGGGCGTTAGAATTAAAATCCCAATTGAATAAAATCGTTGAAAATGAAGATAGTCCTTTTAATAATAAGTTACCTACCAAACAGAGATTAATAGATCTAGCATATAATCCATTTAAAGAAATTCCTACAATAAAAGAGGCATTTCAACTTAGTAAATCCTTGAAACTTGCTCTTCATCCAAAATATTCATTTTATTGGGAGTCAATATCAATAGATGAGCTTCTACTCTTACAAAAAGAACTTGTTAATAGATTTAACACTAGTGATATCGGCCAAGCAATTCAACACTTTGAATCACTTGAACTTGATTATCAAGACAAATTAAAGGATATACTTGAACGTTTAGGTGTAGTTCATTCATTGAAAAATGATGGACAATTGATTGTTCTGAATGATATAAATCAAGTAAATTCTTTATATATACTACTTTATCAGAATAAAAACAATAAAGATGTACAACAATTACCAACTAAAATATCAATACATGATTATATATTTGAAATATCTGGGATAACTGTTAAACAAAAATTTGCTTCATCAATTGCGGTACGAGTAGGACGTCCAGAAAAAGCAGCAGAGAGGAAAATGAAACCTCCAGTTCATGTTTTATTTCCAGTTGGAAATAAAGGAGGAGCCACTAGAGATCTTATTAAAGCATCAAAAGAAGAAATTCTCTATACAGAAATTGCAAATCGTTATTGTGATAAATGTAAAAGATCTTCACTTGGCGCTAGATGCAGAATATGTTTTTCTGATACGTCAATAAAACCTCTTTGTAAAATTTGTAGAGAACCTATATCTCATTTAACTTCCAAAGACCAGAAAAATTGCAACAATAAATGCAGTAAATGTGGGGGAGAAGGGAAAACATATTCCCCAATGAAATACCCTCTTAGAAAAATTTTAGAGGAAGCACAAACAAAATTGCAAATTGAAGCTAAACAACCATTAAAAGGAGTAAAATTTTTAATGGGTAAAAATAGATCTGCTGAGCCAATTGAAAAAGGGATTTTAAGACAAACATTCAATCTTTATGCCTTCAAAGATGGCACAATACGTTATGATGCAACCAACGAACCATTAACTCATATTATTCCTAAATATATATTGAGTAATCCAAAAAAGTTAAAAGAATTAGGATATGTAAGAGATCATCTTGGCAAAGATCTAAATTCTGAAGATCAGTTGATTGAAATATTTAGTCAAGATGTTGTTATACCATTAGATACTGCAAAACATTTACTTGATGTATCTAAATATTTAGATAATGAGCTTGTAAAACTATACGGACTCTCTCCATTTTACAATGCATCTTCTATAGATGATTTGATAGGACATTTGATAGTAGGCTTGGCACCTCATACTTCTGTAGGGATTATTGGGAGAATTATAGGATACACAAATTCGCAAGTATGTTTAGCATCACCTATGTGGCATTCTGCAAAACGTAGAGATTGTGATGGAGATGCTGATTCTATCATATTATTAATGGATGTATGTTTGAACTTCTCAAAAGAATTCCTTCCGGATAAGATAGGAGGATTAATGGATGCTCCATTATTAATTCAACCAATAGTTTTACCTCATGAAGTCCAAAGACAAGCACTAAATATTGATGTTGTATCAAATTATCCACTACAATTATACGAAAAATCATTTAAACATAGTAAGGCAGAAAGTCTAGTCAATGAAATAGAAATTATTAAAAACAGAATTGATTCTGAATTACAATTCTATAATTATTCATTTACTCACTATACCAATGTATTAACGACTGAGATACAACACAGTGCATATTCTACGTTAACTACAATGAACGAAAAATTGGAAATGCAAATTTCTACTGCCAAGATAATCAATGCTGTAGATCCAGACGAAGTTGCATCCATGGTTTTAACTACTCATATAATACCAGATATTATGGGGAATATGCGTTCATATTCATCACAATCATTTAGATGTACTAGTTGCGGAGAAAAGTATAGAAGAATTCCTTTAATGGGTAAATGTCTAGAATGCGGAAACAATCTAATACAAACTGTAACAAGAAATTCTGTTGAAAAATATGTTCATATCGTATTGGATATAAATAAAAGGTTTAAAATGAGCGATTATCTTTCAAGCAGAATAGAATCACTTGTCATAGAGCTAGGCTATGTTTTCAAAGAAAAAGAAATAGCCAAAAATTCACAATCTTCACTTTTTGACTTCATTGACTAATCTAATATTTCAATGAAAATGTTGTACTCAAAATAAGCTATTTCTGCAATTAGTAAATAGTAATTTAAGTTAAATATTAAGGAAATACCTAGAATTGTATAAATTTAAAAGATATGTAATAATTGCTTACAGAATATACAAAACATTTTCATTTTATAATTAATTTATGAAAGTGTATAGTTAGTTTCATCTAGAATAAAAAAAGAAATTTTTTTTAATCTTATTATTTTTGTCTTACCAAATTAATATATTTGTATGCATCTAGTTGTCCATCAAAAACATAATGCAATTGTTGATATTGTTTCTTAAATTCAGTAACATCATCCTTTATGCTAATAGCATCTTCCTTATCGATTACTGCTCTTTTTATAAAAGTAGCAATTTCTATCATTTCACTTTCCTTCATTCCTAACCTTGTGACCTCATTAGCTCCAATTCTAACGCCGCTTGGGTGCATGTAGTGTCTTCCTGCCTTAATATCTCCAGGAAGTAATTGTCTATTCAAAATGATATTCGATTTTTCAAGGTCTTTTTCAATTGTTCCTCCATCTCCATATTTTGAAACATCAACTGCAATTTGATGTGATTGTGTATATCCTTTTTTTTCACCCAAAACTGTAAATCCAGATTCAACCAGACTTTCAGCCAATTTTTTAGCATTTTTTATGAGCTGTTTAGCATAGTCTTCACCAAATTCGATAAGTTCTGCTAATGCTATCGCCTTACCTGCAACATGATGCAAATGATGGCTACTAGTATTTCCTGGAAATATCGATTTTTTAATGATCTCAGAATGTTTTTGTAGTGATACTATTATTCCCCCCTGAGGTCCCCATAAAGTTTTGTGGGAACTCATTGTCATAGAATCAACGCCTTCTCTTAATGGATCTTGGAACTGGCCACCTGCTATAAGTCCAGCTACATGAGCTCCATCATAATTTACATACATGTTACGCTCATGCATAAATTCAGATAATTCCTTTACTGGATGAGGAAAAAGAAATAAACTGCCACCAAACATTACCATTTTTGGAGACTTTCCATCTTTATCCATATCCAAAATCTTCTTTTTTGTAGCATCAACATCAATAGTCATTTCATCTCTTGAAAATGGAAAATATTCAATATTTAATCCACATACATGACCTGCAGTACCATAATGTTCCTTCTTTCCATGAGAAATATGTCCACCATTAGGAATAGACGTTGCTAACATGTAATCACCAGGATATGTAAATCCAGAATAGATTGCAAGATTTGCTACTACTCCTGAAGTAGCTCTACAATCTGCAAATTCTGCTTTGAATACCTTTCTTGCTAGATCATTACAAATAATCTCTACTTGATCTATAAAAATACAACCAGCATACACCCTTTCTCCAGGCCATCCTTCTGCATACCTGTTTCCAAAATCGGATATTATAGCCTCTCTTACGGCAGTACTGGGAACATTCTCACTAGCAATTAGTGGAATAGAGTTACTAAACCAATCGTGATGACTTTTCATTAATTCAAAGATTTTATCGTATGATTCTTTTGCAGTCATTATTATATTCTGTGGATTTCGTTTCCCAATTTAAAAATATTGTATTATAAATACTCAAGAATAGCTCTAACATATAAATATTACAATAAGTTTAGAAATCTTTTATTTCAAAATCGAGTGATAGAACAAAATATGCAATTTAATACTTTGTTACAATATTTGTTATTCAATAAATCTAAGACTTTTATAATAAGCTTGAACGTTATTTAGATATAGTATTCGTATAACAATTTTAATAATATACTACTGTTGAAGCAAAAAGAGAAAAGTTGTATTTTGCTTTATTAAATATCTATTCTGTCAAATAGCAAAATTTTAATAGTAAAACCAGAAATTCGAGTCAAATAATGAAATCAATTATAAGCATATATCATATTATAACTGTTTATCGAAAAAATTATGATTTTTCATCATTAATATTTTATTCAATTTTTTTGTTCCCATAATCAAAATTCGTAACATTTCCTGAAATATTATACAGACTTAGTTTTTAAAAATCATTTATTTTTTAAGAATCATTTATCAATTGGTAATACATCAATTTTTAGTGAAAATTATATCTTATTTCATTTAAACTTGGTATTTAATACTATATTTTATTTTTATAAAATGTCAATAAAATACATCTATATTTATTACAATAGCTTGTCATTTTATTATATGTTTGTTTACTATAATCTTTTTCGTTAATCATGACTTTGAAAGCAGTTTTTAATTTAATAACAGACATATAATTATTGTTTTGTTTTTAAACCAATTTAAAATAAATTCTCTATTTTGATAAAAAAACTTTTGATAACTTAAAATCAATATTATCCAATATATGAATCAAAATTTTCTAATATCCTGTAATAATACTAAGATTTTTTCCATTTTCTTTTTTTATTATCGTATTAGATATGATCAAATAAATTGTATTTACAATTTTAACTCAAACGATTTAAAAACCTGAATATATAAAACACAATTTTCATAAAATGATTTATTAAATTTCTATATTCTATAGATTTCTGATAAAAACTATTAATATCCATGTATCAAACAGTTCAACTATTAAGATTATAATAATGTGGAGGGGTTGTCTAGACTGGTTAGGATACCTGCCTTACACGCAGGTGGTCATGGGTTCGAATCCCATCCCCTCCATGCTAGTCATGGAAACCTGCATATTCTTTATTAATGAAAGTAGATAATCTTTGATAGACAAAAATTGGTTATTGATTCGCAATCTATTTCTGTTGATGTTACTACATCAGAAAAGAATAATTTGGCTATTGAAGTAGAAAGAAAAGAGCTAACAATAAACATAGAACTAGAAAAAAAGTTTTATTTGATAACTAAAGGAGCTTCTACGTTAGCCTTTTTTAACTCCTTTAAAAAAATGTCTTTGGCCAATATACAAAATGCGAATATTCTTTATAACTTTATAATAACTGAACAGAATCATACTAATGTTAAACTTTCTACAAGATTAACATATATCAAAGTGATTTGTCTGTTTAATAGATACTTAAGCTATAAAGATTTTACCAAGATTACAAAAAATGATATTCTAGATTATTTAAACTCTTTAAAAAGATCAGAATCTGATGATCCTACTCATAAATGGATTAACACATACAATACAAGACAAGCAATATTTAGCAAGTTTTTTAGATGGTTATATAATCAAGATGAACCAGATCATAAAAAAAGAAAAACACCTACTTGTATAAATGCTATAAGACAACTTGTAAAAAAAGAAGTATCTTCATACAAACCTTCAGATATCTGGACCAGTGAGGACCATATACTATTTCTAAAATACTGTCCTGAAAAACGTGATAAATGTTATCATGCAATGGCTCTAGATACTTCAGCAAGACCACACGAGCTACTATCTTTAAGAATCAAAGACATCAAGTTTAGGGTTTCAACAATAGAGAGACAGTTTGCAGAGGTTCATATAGAAATAAGTAAAACAAAACCTAGGACACTTCCACTTATACATTCACTTCCTTATGTCAAAGACTGGATTGATTCTCATCCTATGAAAAATAATACCGATACTTTTCTATTCATATCACTTGCTGATTGTAATTTTGGTGAACAACTTAGTGAAAATGCCTTATACAAACTATATACTCGTAAATACAAGAAAGGTTATTTCCCGAAGTTAGTCAGTCAAGATTCTACTATTTCTGAAGTTGATAAATCATGGATAAGAAATCTACTTACAAAACCTTGGAATCCATATATAATACGTCACTCAGGATTAACAGAAAAATCAAAGGAAATACCAGAATATGTTTTAAAACAATATGCCGGATGGTCAAAGAGGAGTGAAATGCCAGAGAGATACATACATTACTTTGGAAATGAGTCATTAAATACAATTTTAGA
>DATFEP010000069.1:0-6421 GCA_035250975.1 Nitrososphaeraceae archaeon
GAACCCGTATGTAGCAGAGATGTACAAGCTAGCATTGGAAGGAAAACTGTACAGCAGATCTATTCCATAGAAAATCAAGACTTCAATCCACTCTTTTTTTATTTTTTTTTGTATTTGTTGTTGTTAGTGTTAAAGTTATTAGTTAACTCATGATGTTTTATTTTTAGTTTTCAAAATAAATCGGAATTGAACATTATTATTAACCCAATATAACATCTTTAAGAATGTCTTCCACAGAATCATTAAGAAAAGATCACTATTTAATTGAGAAGATGCTAAAATCATTAAATACAACAATAGAATTATTACAAGAAGGCAAAAAAATTCCGAATGAGATATTATATCAAACAATTGACTTCCTAAAAAATTTTACAAACATATGTCATCATGGAAAGGAAGAGGAAACATTATTCCCCTCTCTTGAAAAAAACGGAATGGTTAGAGAAAGTGGTCCAATAGCACGAATGTTATTTGAACATGAACTGACTATCAAACTAGCGCAAAAAATAGAATCATCAATGATAGAATACATACAGAATGACGACTCGAATAAATTGATTGAGAATATCCAAAATTATATAAACCATGTTTCTAGTCATTTGATGAAAGAAAATCTAAGACTGTTCGTTATGGCAGATACTCTATTATCCTCACAATCTCACAATATAAATAATGCATTAGAAAAAATCGAAAATGACAAGTTGGAAAAAATTGGAAAACAGAGAAAATACTACGAAGGATTGGCAAATAATATGGAATCTAAACTTAAAAATCTTTAATATTATTTTCTAGTGATTTCAATTAATTATATTATCTATAGAGATATTTGAAATATAGACATCATCAAGAATAACTTCTTTTCAATAGGATTTTATAATGACATCACAAATTATGATAATATAAAAAATAGGAAAATAAATAAAAAAGATCCAGCAAATGAGATTAAACAAGAAGATATTACTCTATTTTTGAGCACAATACAACAATCAAAAGAATACACTAAGGTCAGAGACCTTCAAAAAATCTTGAGAGGTAATTTAAACTCCATAAAGGTAAATACAATTTTCAAGTATCTTGTTAGATCAAAGATAATAGAAGTTGATCTTGATGGAAATATAATATGGATAAAAAAAACTGAAAAAAATCAAACAAGATTTTGGGAAAGGGCATCACTAAGTAAAGATTTTAGAAAATTACTTTTAAATAAAAATGATATTCCAAGAAATGAATTTGATTCATAGATACAAATTAAAATCTTAATAAATGCATAGTCGATCTTGGATAATAGAAAACCTAATTCATTGTGGTCAACATTTGTAAGAAGAAATTATAGATGAAAATAGATACACATTTGAAAAAACCATTTTAACTGACAAACTGGAAAGAGAGAAAAAAACTGTTCCAATCAGTAAAGTGTTAGACGAGAAACAGAAACGATCAGATGATATGATAAATACTCAAAAATCAGGATGGAAAATGCAATTAAAACAAATTATCAAGTCCAAGTTGTACATGAAGATATAAAATATATAAATTACAGCAATTTGAAAATAAATACCTAGAATCATTCACTAGAAGTATTAACATCACCAAAAATTAACATATATCAAAAATTAACAGATTATTTTTTTATGTGTATTCTAGTATAAAATATATGATTTCCACGTTCAATTTTTCTATCAAAATTAAATAAAAATAATTTAATATATTTCACAATCTTTTAATCTCCCAATACTTTGATTAATACTCTTTTTGGTCTCTGTCCATCAAACTCGCCATAGAAAATTTGTTCCCAAGGACCAAAATCTAGTTTTCCACTTGTAATGGCTACAACTACTTCACGTCCCATTACCTGGCGTTTTAAATGTGCATCAGCATTATCTTCTCCTGTATCATTATGCTTATATTGTTCAATTGGATTATGAGGTGCCAATTTTTCTAACCATTTTTCAAAATCATAATGAAGTCCACTTTCATTATCGTTAATGAAAACACTAGCAGAAATATGCATTGCATTTACAAGACACAATCCTTCCTTGACTTGACTTTCTTCAACAGCTTTTCTTACTTGCGATGTAATATTTATCAATTCTATTCTTTTTGATGTGTTAAAAGTCAAATATCTTGTAATTGATTTCATTGTCAATTAGAGGATCAATTAACAGTTATAATTGTACTTTGTTTCTAATTGTATTCAAATAATTAAAATGTAGATATGAAGCTATTTGATTAGAATAAAATCTCCACTACTTTCTTCCTTGAAGAGAATCCTGATAATATTTTTATTTTATTGCTAGAGACGTTGAAGTGTTCTGATAATGACTTTATTAATTCTCTATTTGCCTTTCCTAATTCTGGTTTAGATTTTAATGAAATTTTGATCTCATTATTTTCTACATAAAAAAAATGTGAAGAATTAAAACTAACTGTAACAAGATATTTCATTTTATATACAGATAATAAATTATTGTTATATTTATCGATTAAATTCATGATAGTAATGGTTAGGAGATACTAGAATATCTTGAAATTTTATATAGGTAATTAATTTCAAGGTTTATCAAGATCATGCCTAACAAATTTATATATACCTTCTATCAAGATATCAATCCAAGAAATTGGACATCGATTTATCAAAATACATCGGCAGGATACTTGACTTTGATGTTCCTTTTTTACCATGGTATAGGAATAACTGGCTTATTAATAGGAACATCTATTATAGATAATATCTTTGATTATGAAGAATCATCTATCCCTCATTCATTGATTCCGGTTATTATGGCAGGTCCGATTGAGGAGTCACTTTTTTTTGGAATTCCTTTTTATTTATTTGGGAATAATCTAGTGACTTTGGCAGGAGGAATAATCTGGGCTATGTTACATATTATTAATACATATCCCACAGACATAAATCAATTAGCATATGCCAACTGGTTATTTGTAATACCATCCTTATTCTATAGCCTAAGAACATGGATAAGTAGAAAGGGATGGTTTGCAATAACGGCTCATTCAATATGGAATGTATTATTCTTTAGTTTAAGTTGTTATTCTGAAGATTCCTTTTGTTCATTTTATATTAATAAACAAGATATAACAACAATTTTACTGGCTGGAATATTGCTAACAATTACATACCTGTTGATGAAATGGAGACAAAATAGAAAATTGTTAAATGAAACCTAATAATTTAAAGAGAAAATGAGTTCAATGAAATATGTATAATGGCTAGCCATAAGAAGAATATTTTCTTCTTAACTTTTCTTTCATTTTAGAGGAGATCGTTTCTGATATTTTATCATGATTATTATCGAATTTAAGTTTTTTTTCTGTAAAAATGAATGGACCGTATAAGTAGTTTTTCCCCCTGATAGGTTTAACCGGTTCCAATGATGACAACAAAGAATGAAGACGTAAATTGATGTCATTGTCTTTTATAGAATTATTATTTTGTTCTTTTGATAGATTTTTAAGAAAATTCATAATTGTACTTGTCTCAAGATTTCTATATCCAAAATGAGATGTATTACTAATCTTCTTTTCAAGCTTTGAAGGATCGTTATCAACCTTTGCGCCCATAATCATAGGGTTTGGCTTGTACAGTGAATCTATCTTTAATTGCCACACTTCATTAGAATTTGAGATTAAAGCATCAAAGAAAGAATTACGAACAGGTGATGTTGAGATAATAAAATTCCAGTTTTTAGGATTAATTGTATACTGATTAAAAAGATATCTGGCTAGATCTCTTTCTTGTAGAATTTCCATAGAACGATTGAAAAAAAATGGTATATAAACTGATAGTATATCTCCAGAATAAAAATAAAGAAGGTTCTAAAAAATAATAATCTCTTAGACTTCTACATAAATTGTATCATTTTCTATACTTGTAGGATATGAACCAACTGATTTCAGGTTCTGTGGAAACCAGATAAGATTCCCGTTAGTCACGTCCCATTTTGAACCATGCCATGGACATCTTAATTCTTTACCTTCTAATTCACCTTCATGTAGTTCTGCCCCCGCGTGAGTACAGATATTACCAATTGCATAGTAAGCCCCCTCAACGTTAGCCACAAGAATCTCTTTACCCCCTGCAGTTATATGGGTCATCTTTCCTTCTGGAAGATCAGATTTTTTTCCTACCATGAATTTTACCATAAATCAACTATTAACTTTATCTTTATATTATTTATGCATTAAACAATACAAATTATAGTATGAAAATTTATTATGATAAGCGTCTACAAAGATTTTATTCAATTTAATTATTAATTACCTTCTAACACTTAGATCAATAATGAGTTATTTTATATTATTATATTCAATAGTATCATATGTACTAGAGAATCTTATTTAGCATTGATGTTTTGTAGGTGAAAAAAGAAAATATCTATTTTGTTAGGAGTAATTGTTCATTAGTAAAACGAAAAATGGTATATTTAGACAGTGACATCAAAATATTAAAAATAAATTCCATATATATTTAGTATCTATTTTCTACAAAAAATTACATATGTATTAAAACATCCATCTAAGAAATCTCTATCACGCCTATTTTAGCATTAGTATATCTATTACTTTTTTTGATTTCATCCAATAATTCAGAAAGTCTATACCAATTAACTATACTTACTGAGATTGATCTAGTTCAATACCATCATTCTATTACTTGACTACTACCCCCTGCTCTCACGTTTTGTTTCTCTTTTCCATGACCTTTACAGTCATACAATGTTGCTTCAATTCCTATCTTCTTAATTGAGGAAATTACAGTATCAGCAAGTTCAAGTTTAAAAATACTTCAATCTTTAATCTTACTCTTATTTTCCCAGATTAGATCCTACACTCTCACTAATTTCAAAGTGTAAAATATATTTTTTAGTTATTACCATTTAAAAATTAAGAGCTGTTTTATTTCAAACTTGTTATAATTAAAATATTTTGTTATGCAATAGAGAACAATGTAAAAAATTAATCTCCAAGATGACAAAGTTGAAATAGAGAAAATAAATAAAAGACAATTAAATGAATGAAGCATATGTTCTATTAAATGTAGATTATAAAAAACAAAAAAATCTCATTGAAGAAGTAAAGAAAATTCCTACTGTCAAAACAGTAAAAACAACATATGGAATTTATGATGTTCTAATAATTTTAGAATCGTCTGATATGCAAGACTTATTCAATAGATGTGCATCTCCACGGTATTGATGGAATTAATAATCTTACAACGTTAATCTCGATGTCATAGTAACATGACTCAAGAATATGAAATAATAGTGATTGGAGCAGGACCGGCTGGCTTGTCTGCAGGTATTTTTGTTGCTAGACAAAGAACATCTTGTTTAATAATATCAAAAGATCTTGGAGGTCAACTTAATTTGATCCCAAAACCTGAAAACTATCCCGGCACAATCATGTCAAGCGGACCGTTGCTTGCAAGAACTCTTGAAAATCAATTTCTAACTTTTTGGCGGTGAATTAAGATATGACACCGTTGAGAGAATTGATGAATTTGAAGATGGCTTAAAAATTAAAACAATACGTTCAGAATATGTAGCAAAAGCAGTAGTACTAGCACCAGGAAAGGTCCCGAATAATTTAGACTTAGACAATGAAAATAAGTTTGCAAATAAATGAGTACATTATTGTACGAAATGTAATGGACCATTTTATCAAGGAAGAGTTACTGCAGCAGTTGGAGTAGGTGGTTATCTATTGGAATCAGGTATATTACTTTCAAGAATGGCATCTAAGGTTTATTTGATTTATAGAGGAGGAAAACTAGGAGGAGATAAAGATATGATAGCATCTATTGAAAAAAAAGAAAATGTTGAATTGGTTCCCAATACATCTATTAAATCAATCTCTGGAAATAATACCATTCAGCAGATAACTCTTCTCGATAGCATGGGAGCGGAAAAAACCATCAGTATAGATGGATTATTTATTGAAATGGGATCAAAAATAAATTTGGACTTTGTGAAACATTTGGTCAAGATTAACACAAAAGGAGAGATAGAGATAATGGACGGAGGAAAAACTGTACATCCAGCGATTTTTGCTGCTGGAGATGCAACGAATATACCTTATAAACAGATTGTAGCTGCGTGCGGAGATGGAGCTGCAGATTGTAGCTGCGTGCGGAGATGGAGCTGCAGCTGGTTTATCTGTATTTAACTACGTAGAAAAATTGAAGGGAAGACCAGGGATCCGTTCTGATTGGAAAAAAACTATCGGAGATACCATCTTTCACTACTAAATCCAAGTAAAGATGTATCAAAAACATAGAATAATATATTAATCAATTAATTTAATATTTTCAATTTTTAATTTTGTTAACATATATAGACATATACTCAGACTTTTACTCTTATTCAACAGTGGGAGTACTACTATTACTTTAAATCGAATA
>DATFEP010000077.1:0-15472 GCA_035250975.1 Nitrososphaeraceae archaeon
CTCCCCATAAAGGACCAGTTTGAAAACCCCATACTTGTCTTTGACGGCAATCATATTCTTTGCCAGCAGTACAGTCCTTACATATTCTACAGGTTAGATTGGGATGTCCTACTATTCTGTCTCCTTTTTTTATATCTAAAATATTTTCTCCAATATCTACTACTGTTCCAGAAACATCACTTCCAGAAATGTGAGGAAGAGGAATCTTGATTGGTTCTCCCCATATTCCCCAAAGATCATTGTAATTGTAAGATGCTGCTTCCACTTTTATAAGAACTTGATTATGTTTAATTTTAGGAATTTCTATCTCTTCTATTCTTACAACTTTTCGTGGATCTTTATTATGTTCATGATATACAGCTGCCTTCATTTCAATAAACAATAAGCAATAGGAAATTTAAAGAATATGTCTACAAAGTATTCTAAAAAAATATACAAATCATTTGGTGTAGCAAAGCCTTGTTACTAGAGGGCTCGGAGGATAGTCAATTGTTTTTGACACAAGTTTGTAGTTCAGAAACCAAAAAAATAGGAATTCATCTAATGCTTTTATTGTTTGAATAAATCCTAAATTAATTAAATAAAGTATTAATGATGTTCTTTTTGTAAGGTAGCAATTGTTGCCAATACCATTTTTGTAACTGAAGTTAAATAAATCCAATTTATTAAATCTGGTGTATCAGTTGCAGAATGATAATGAGGATTTTCATCTTCAGCGGATCCATCATAGGCACCAATTACAACATGTCCTTTGGCTTCAAAATGTTCATAATCACTACCATAAATATGTTTTAACAAAGGGGGCTGTAGATCTGTGTACATTGACATTTTGACCATCAAATTTCCACATTCAATTGAATCATTATCATTTTGTTTTACTTTATTATATCGGCATTTGTCATCCTTATCATCATAATTATCTACTTCGACTACTACTATTCCAGCTCCTAGAAAAGGATTTCCTATCATGTCAAGATTAATTAGTCGAAATATCTGGATGCCATTTTCTTTGACATATTGAGCATAATGTTCTGATCCCAAAAGACCTCGTTCTTCACCAGAAAATAGAACAAATTGGATACCATATTCCATCTGTGGTTGGTTATAGAGTATACGCGCAATTTCTAAAATTGCGCTTACCCCACTTGCATTATCATTTGCGCCTGGAGCTCTTGAAATAGCATCTTCCAAATTAACTTTTAAAATTGTATCATAATGAGCACAAATCAAAATGTATTTGTTATCATTACCTTCTTTAGTACATATAACATTTTTGAGATTATAATTACAATTATCAATATATGCCTTGTAATTATCAAAATAAACATCATGATATCCTATATTTTTGAATTCATCCAATAGCCAATCAGCAGCCTTATTAATCTGTCTAGACTTACTATGTCTATTATGAAACGAGCTTAGATAATTTAATTTTGTTTTTATATTATCCAATGAAAGTTGATCTAATAATGATCCAATGTCATTATCTAATTTTATTTCAGACTTTTGCATGTCAATTGTAATTGTTTTCATGTCTCCGGTTCTTTTATCAATTTTAAAATTTTTACACATGTTTAATTCACCAGTATTATTTTACTCTTAAACTTTTTATTATCCTCCAATATTATGTCATTATCTATTTGTTTAATAAAAAAGGATCTTAAAACCCTGCACGTTTTTGTCAAATTGACTTTTATTTTTAGACTCAATATTAATTTCTGCCATGGGAATGTTTCGTCCAGATATATTTAAGTTTATTTATGAGTAAATATAGAATTCTTAAATTATAAATTTACAATTTTTTAGTCGTCTCAATATTAGATTACTAAAAGTATATGATTAACAGCCAAGTGCAATCAGAAGCGTATCCACTGTTTTTGACACAAATTTGTAGTTCAAAGTAAGTATTTTTTATTTCAATAAGTAATAATATTGTGATCGAACTTATAATAATCTATCTAACCAATAATCCTAATGGTAGAAATGACTAAAGATGAAATCCGAAATTTTCTTTTAAAAGGCACTTTTACAGGGAAACTCGGGACAATTAACAAGAATGGAACACCACATGTGGTTCCTGTTTGGTATACTTTAGATGACGAGGATAATATTTTATTTAATACAGATAATAGTTCAGTAAAAGCAAAGAATATTCAACGTGACAATCGAGTCCGTTTATGTGTAGACGATCAGGTTCCTCTTTTCTCATTTGTTACTATTGATGGTATTGCAGAATCAATTAGTAATGAACCAACCGAAGTTTACAAGTGGGCTAAAATTATCGCGGCTAGGTATATGGGTAATGATAAAGCAGCAGAGTATGGCAGGAGAAATAGTTCAGAAGGTGAACTATTGATAAAAATAAAACCAACCAAAGTTATTGGTCAAAAAGATATAGCAGGATGGTAAATAATCGACTCAACTTTTCATAAATGAATGGTTTATTTATAAATTAATGAATTAAAGGTCAAAAAATTATACAAGTCGTTGGTATTATGTGGGTTCTGAGGACTTAGAATTCTCATTATAACAGGGTTCGGTAACATTACATAATATAATTAGTTTTTGATAATTTTGAAGTATTATAACATCATTATCCTAGATTTTCAATCCAAGTACGATTTATATTATATCTTTATTTGGGAATAAAATAAATACTAGAAATTCTGGTAGATACATAGTTATACAACGGAATCTAATTTAGAATTTACAGAAAATGTTAAAGATGATCTTGAGATAACTATGACAGCAAAGAAGTATTAAGGAAAGTTTGCTTAAATCTTAATGTACATATTAACAATATGTCCATCTGTATATTCAGTTAGACGATCAGGAGTGGAGTCGTTCATGTAATAGGGTTTTCTTATCTTGTATTTGGTTTTTTGTGTAATACCAATAAATAATTTAGTACATTAGGATATATTATAAATTTAAAGAATGAAAGGAAGGTATACAAAAATAATGTTACATCAGGTGGTTGATACCTTCTTGTTAATCAATATATTCTAAGTTGAATTTGACAGTACTATCCTCATCTTTAGGTAATTTTTTAGTCTGGCAGTATTCTGAATTATCATCTGATTCTTCTAAACATACTTTAACTTTATCACCTGGTTCGCCTGATATCTTTTCTTTTATTTTTTCTGTGTTATCATTTATTTTTACAGTTGTTTCTATCTTATCATCTTCTGTTTTGATAGAGACATCTGTTTTAGTATCGACATTTTCTTCATTCTTGATAGATATATTAATTTTATAATCTTCTGCAAAAGATTGTTGAGACATCAAGAAAGGAGAAACAAATAAAGTTGCTATCATTAATAAATATATAATAAATTTTAAGTTAAGTCTTAGATAATTTTTATTCTTTATTATATTATCCATATTACTTATTTATTATTACTTTATAAAAATTTTTAGAGATATGTATCTATAAAAAAAATCAGAATTAAATACAGTATAGTATTCTATTGTTAATATGTGATTTTCCAAAATTTTGTTTGTTGTAAAATAATAAAGAATCAACAAAACAAAAGAAATCATTAGTAATAAATTATATTATCATCTTTTACTGTAATTATGATAAAATATTATGACCGGTAATAGAGCTCAAAAAAATATTCTACCAAACAAGAGTTCGAGAAAGCAACTGTTGTAACAAATAACAAAGACAATGAAAATCTAAAAGAACTAAACAAAATAGTTGATTTTTGTCCTAGATGGGAGAAACAAGAAGAAAATTTTGGCAAAGCCATAATGAATAATATTTGGGTAAATAATTTAGAATATAAATTATGTATTAAAATTTCATAGTAGTATAAAATCTCTTTATTCATTATTTTTTTATATTATAAAACAATATCCTAGGATCTAGCCTCAGCAATATTTCTTATAGTAGTAATCTTTATTTAGAATAATTACAATCTATTTCTATTGGTATCCGGAAGATACTTTAACAAAGGAGTAAAAGCTTTAGATGAACCTAACTTAGGACACGTAGTTAGGGAAGCACCGGATAAAATTGTGATATTTGGTGGAAAAAATAAGAGATACGATATACCTATTTCGGAAATTCAACAGGTTGGTGCTAATGTTCTTATTGGGTTACCATTTTCTGAAATTGAAAGTAAATATAGTGTAAATCGAAATGATCCACTTCCTACTAGTAGAAAAGATCCTTGGCAAACGGATAATCAAACGGATTTGGCCACTTATGAGGGCAAATATCCAAACTCATTATTTAATAAAGGAGTAAGAACAGAAAATGAAGACCACGTTGGACATGTTATGAAAGAAACAGATGATAAAATAGTAGTTTTTGGATATGGAAGTGAAAGATTTGATATTCCCAAATCCGAGATACTTGCAGTAGGAAGAAATGTTATTGTAAAAAAGAACTTTCCAGAATTATTTATGTTTAAGGTAGATATGAATTCACCATTACCAACTGGAGAGCCATTAGAAAACATAGATGAAGAAGCATATCCTGAATATTACCATGGTCCTAGAGATGATAAAGAAGATAAACATGATTTAATATATCCAAAATAAAATCTAACTATCTTTGTCTATAATGTCTTTTCTGTTATATCATTATCAATATTGATTTTTTAAATTGTCCACAAAAGTATATCATTTATTCCTATTTCTTCTTTTTTGATTATTTCTGCATGATTGAAAATAGAAGGTTTTTGACATAATTTCCTTTATAGTTTTAATGCATTCTAATTTGAATCTTTAAGAAATAGAGAAAAAATGTCTATTAATATGTTAATGTCTGTTATAGTATATTTATACATATTCTTTCTGGATAACATGTTATTTGTTTCGATGAAGAAAGACAATATAGGTCAATCAATGGTCACACAATCTGAAATGTTTCTAATGAAAGAAGATTAAATTGTTATAATTGACTCATTTCTTCCCTAAATCTATAGTCTCATTGTCTATTGGAGATAACTTGAACAGTTCTTGGTTATTTTGCTTATAATCTGATCTTTCTTTTATTACCACTTCACAATCTGATTCAAAGATATCTCCCTGAGTTGTATTCAAATTAACTACTACATCCATCCCATCTCCACATTGAAAAATATCCTTGGCATTACCGCCAACAAGCAGATCATTTCCATTTTCTCCAAAAAACTTGTTTACATCCTTTGAGGTTGTAGAAGCAAAATCTCTAAGCCAGTCATCCCCTTCACCTCCATAAAGTTCATCATTCCCTTTGTAACCCATCAATATGTCATCATTTAAACCACCAATTAAAACATCCTTTCCATATTTAGTTTCATTAAAAACCTCACTTGAAAGATCACCAATAATTGTATCCGCTCCCTCTCCTCCAAAAATAACATCATCTCCCCCCATTCCACGCAAATAATCTGAGCCTGTCCATCCGTATATTATATTGTTATTATTATTTCCAGTAATGTCATCGTCTGTTTCATCCCCTGTGCAGATCAGCAGACTCTCATCACACCAATATTTTATTCCTTGTACTTCTTTAAAGAAAGAAACTCCAGTTGGAATAACTAGCGAAATTGATATTATAATTAGTGATATTACCTTCATCTTGATCATTGTTACTCTTGGATTTTCCCATAAATAAATAAACCGTTCGTTTATTGAAAGTATTCTCTTCTACCTTTTTTAACATAGTTTCAATTTTTGGCGCATTGATATATCTTCTTCTTGTATTCTTACGAGAGATTTGTATATGAACGCCGATATGATAGGGCTCGGAGGATAGTCAACTAATTTTGACACAATTTTGTAGTTTTAAAAATAAAAATTATTTATATCGTTCTCTGATTTTCCTTAATCGTATATTTTCTGTCCTTCCAATTAACAGTGTGTTTATATGCAGAATTAATTATGGATGTAAAAAATACAATAAATACAAAAGTACATGCTAATGGAAAGGCTACTGAATAGAAGATATTTTGAACTATTAAATATTTTAAATGCAAAATACTTGTTATTATCAACAATAAAATTGATGTTATGGCTAAAGATAGCAAAACTATATTTAGATTGGTCATATAATCTGTTATATGTTCTTGCTGTAACACCATGCTCATAATTGAGAATGCCAATACAATTAGAGGTAGTAAGAGTAAAAGAAATGTTGCAATCACCATAAAACATGCCTTTATTTTTTCTCTTTTGTATATGGAAATCATTAATCTTCTAAGTCCATGCCAAAGAGTAGAAGGGTCTCTTGCCCATAAAGCCTCTATGTGGTCTTTGCCATTAACTACTTTAAGTTTAAAGCCTTTCTCTTTTACTTTTCTTCCTAGTGCACCATCTTCTACAATTTCTTCCCTTACTGCTTTATGAGTACCAATTACCTCATAGGTTCTTCGTGTTATTATAAAAAAACTGCCAAAGAGGTATCCTATCTTGCTATTGGGATTGTTTGCTTTTAGCGCGGAGTATCTAGCCAAAGAAAGAGTCCAAAGTATAGGTAGAGTAATCTTTGTCCAAAAATCAGTTGTCGATATTTTGGGCATTGCAGTAAGAACATCAAGTTCTTCAGCTAAAAAATGATTCACAGCTAAAGAGATAGAGGTTAAAGAATGGATAGTGTCCGCATCAGTAAAAAGAAAGAGATCGCCTGTTGATTTAAGATATCCCTGATGGCAAGCCCAATTCTTTCCTGTCCAGTCATCTGGCTTTGGTTCTGCATTTACATACACAACTCTAGAATTTGTTGTGCTATAATTCTTAATTATTTCAGCTGTTCTATCAGATGAAGAATCATTAATTACAACTATTTCATAATTGGAATAGTCTTGCTCAATTAAAGTTTTAAGACATTTTTCTATGTATTTTTCCTCATTTCTTGCAGGAACAATTATGCTCACCTTAGGAAAAACGATGTTTTTTTTAGATGCTATAAAAGATTGTAGTTTTGGTACCTGTATTAGAGATTTTATAGTATAAACAAGAAAGTATACCCATGAAAAGAAAACACTGGAAATTATAGCAATTAAAGTTATTAATACAGCAAAATTATATTCTACCAATTAATATTAAGAAATATTTCTCTTTACATATAAATAATTTTTATATTATTTAATGCCTATAATATATATAAATACATCAAAATTTATGGGAATGTCGTAAATAATGTAATACCTTTTCTATTTAGTATATTTTGGGATCGGAGGGCTTCGAGTATGACATGTAGTTGGGATCGGTAAACTAGTATTTATTAATTTGGTAACTTATTTCAAATCTTTACGTACTGTTCCAATAGAATCTTAGGAAAGATAATAAAAGGATTTGAAACTTATATCTTGTTTTCTATATTTTTATATCTTATATCCTAATTTGTTCTGTTATTATTATGTAATTATGTTCAACAACTATTCAGTAATATCATATTGATTATACTACATAGAATTTTTCCTATGTATTAAAAAAATTGAATATTAATAACTTGAGATTTTATCAAATAAATAAATAATAATCATCAATGACGGGGAATAGATTCTGTTCAGGTCTATCCATGGGTTTCATTAGATAAAAATCAATCTTTGTCTTATTGATAGATCTTATAGCAGCATATATGGCTGAGTATATCAAATTTTTATATCATATATATCGATTAGTACAGATGTGCAAATGGATGAACGAATAAGTCTGGAGGTAAAAATGTGACACAAGAAGATTTAGGTTTGCAAGTTGCCCCAATATTCAGACCAACCCGAGAACGCGTTGGACTCATCGTCAATGGGGCAAATGCAGCAGCAGCAATAAAAACAATTGCTGCAGCCGAAGCTGCTGGTGTCCAGCAAATCTGGATGGCTCAGCCTCCTTGGTCCCCTGACGTACTGACAACACTTGCAGCAGCAGCAATAAAAACATCTAGAGTACATTTAGGAACGTCTATTGTACCAACATATCCACGACACCCGATAGTCCTAGCACAGCAGGCTCTTTCGCTCTATGATATTGCACCAGGTCGATTGCGCCTGGGAATTGGCCCTAGCCATCGTGCTATTATAGAGGATATGTATGGCTTACCCCAGACAAAACCCTTGGTCCATTTACGCGAATATGTGAAAGTGCTGCATTCCGCTCTCTGGGATGGGAAGGTAGATCATCATGGAGAGTTCTTTAACATTGTAATCCAATTCCCACGTACAGCTCAAATTCCAGTGTTAATTTCAACATTAGGAAAAAAGGCGTTTCAATTGGCTGGAGAAATTGCTGATGGAGCTCTTTCATGGATGTGTCCTGTTCCGTATTTGCTCGATACAGGAATTCCGTCATTACGTAAAGCAGCAACTGCTAATGGACGCTCAAACCCTCCTCCATTGGTAGCACATGTTTTGGTAGCACTTTGCGAAGATCATGATTCTGTAATGGTGGCAGGCCATCAAATGATGGACATGTATGCGAAATTTCCTTTTTATGTTAAAATGTTTGCTGCTGCAGGCTTCCCACTAACATCCGATAAGAAGGTGACTGATGATCTTGTTAATAATATGATAATCTCTGGTCATGAAGCCACAGCGGCTGCATCGTTTACTAAACTTCTGACTGCAGGTTTGGATGAACTTATGGTAAGCCTGGTACCTATTGTAGATGAGGACTATGAGCAGACCCAACTTATGCGTTTGATCGGCCAGCTGTAATGGCTGCAAGTAAGGGATAGTGCTTGGTCCATCGACTAAATGGGTTCAATAATTAAAACTTAAACTTGGGGGGCTTAAAGCATGACATTTAATTGGGATCGGTTTTCTGTTATTTAATTTTACTTTTTTAATATGAAAAATTGTCTAATCACAAAATGTTAACGCAATGAGTGGGATTCAAACCCCGAAGAAGTACACCGGTGTTTGTAAGATATCTCTCGAGTAATGGATTAATGAAATATTTATTTTAAAAAAAGAAAAAAGGTTGTCGATCGGTATATTGGATTATTCGACTTTATTATCTATTTACAAGTACCTGAAGGTAAAAGGGAGGAAGTTAACACAAGGTTTGGATTATTTATTAAATAGAAAAAACAAATAACAGCATAAAAAACGAGCTCTTCATATAGTATAAAGACTAATACAGAGTAAATAATGACGACAGAATTCACTTATCATTATTTGTCATATTGTGTTTCTGTTTTCTTTCTCTTTTACTCTTTATTTTTATTGTCAGTCCATGGTGAATTCGAACAAGAAGAAGACTATTCAAACATGGACATATATGGAAACATATTTTACAACAATATCGATGATGAAATCTTGGACACTGAACCTCCCGTTCCAATGAATACCACAGAACTGATAGAAATAGGAAAGAATCTTACAATTATCCACAACCCTTCTACTGAAAAATATTTTTAATATCTGTCCTTATCTGCAGAAACAACCAATAACAAACTAACAAAAAATAAAATAAAAAAAGAAAAATTTAGGTTGGTTGTACAATCAACCCTAGTTTTTCTAAACATTCCAGTATGTCGTTTCTCTCCTGCTGAGTCACATCCACAGTATTAGTTAGTGCATTTTCTATTTGCAAGTATGCTGTCGCTTTCTCTGCGTCAGTTAAAGAGGCTAATATATTAAATAGACCGGTGACCGTTTCTGTTTCTGCCTCAAGTAAATCTAGGAACTGATTGAATTGCTATGTATCTTAAACATAGAAAGAAATTTTTTAAAATAAAGTCATAGAAGTATTTACTTATGGATTATAAAAAATCATGTTAGCGATTCTTTATTGTGATCTTCCTTACTGATCTTTTTTAAAAATATTACACTGAAAAGTATTATCTAGCTCTTAAATATTTTAATACTCTTTTAATAGATACATTGAAAAATAACAAATTAATAGGAATACCTTTGGCAATATTGTTAATACTTACTATAACAACTGTTGGCTTTACTAATTCTGCATTTGCACATAGTAAAAAGGCGAAAGTTGGTTGCTATGATCTTGCTATTAACCTTGTAAGTTGGGATGGACTGTACAGATACATAGATGACGATGATTTAGCAGCTCTTGAGGATGTCTTTGGTGAAGATCCAAAGGATGACTTAGATCCGGCTTCATTCGATAAAATCATTGATAGACACATGGAAGATGTATTAGATGACTTTAAAGATGCCAAGTGTAAGAAGCATATTGATAAGGATCTAAAGAAGTGGATAAGAGATGTTGAGTTTGAAAGATAAGAATAAGATATAGATAGATAGAATCAGGTGTAAAAGATATTTTAAGTCATCCTTAAAGCCATTTTTCTTATCTAAATCTCCATAATTCTTCCAAAATTGAATGTAGATCTTTTCATGCAAGGTCAATTAATTGTGAATTGAAATGCCTGCGTAACACGACAATCAGTTTATAATATTTATTAAAGATTATTGAATATATCTTAATATACAGAACAAATAAGGTTTTTCCTTAAGCATAGATTGTTTGATGCATATTTCATAGACTCCTCCAATATTATCTTCCATTTCCTAGTATATGAGCCCAATTGGTAGACGGGCCACGAGGTGTATCAACTGATTTTGACACAATTTTGTAGTTCTATATCAAAAATATCCACAATTTGTTCTTACATTCTAACAAAATACCATTGATATATCGTTCTTGATATAGTGTAGAATTGATGAAAAAGAATAGTAAATTAGAAAATTTTACATTACTCCTTAACTATTAAAAATTTTTAATGTGATACCTATAATTCTATTTAATTAATGTATAGTATAAACAGACAGGTTCCACTTTATCCTCTATTATTGATTAATTTTATTGGAACTCTAGGTTTTAGTATTGTTTTACCTTTTTTGATATTTTTAGTCATAGATTTTGGAGGGAATGCTATAGTTTATGGAATACTAGCTGCAGTATATCCTGCATTTCAACTAATAGGATCTCCAATTCTAGGAAGATGGTCTGATATTTATGGCCGAAAAAAAGTTCTTCTTGTCAGTCATGGAGGAACATTAATTGGTTGGATATTTTTTCTTTTTGCATTGTTTTTGCCTGTTGAAAATCTTTTTATCATTAATTCTGCTCTTTTTGGAACTATTGTTATAACTCTTCCCTTACTTGTATTATTTTTTGCACGTTCTATTGATGGAATAACAGGTGGAAATATCTCTGTGGCCAATGCCTATCTTGCAGATATTTCATCAGATGAAAACAGAAGTAAAAACTTTGGTAAAATGGCAATATCTTCGAATCTTGGTTTTATTGTTGGTCCCGCATTAGCAGGAATTTTAGGTGCAACTATTTATCAAGAAATATTACCTGTCTTGGCTGCTCTATTTCTCTCTCTAATTACCTTAATAGTCATAGGTTTCGCTTTAAAAGAATCAAAGCCTCAATTGGCTGTTACGAAACAAATTCCGGAAAAAGAAAGTGTTAGAAAAGTTTTTGCACATGAATGCAAAGAATGCTACCAGCCTGAAAATCCAAAAAAACTTAAATTTCAAGATGTTTTCAAGTTAAAAAATATTCCATTCCTAATTTCCTTATACTTTTTTATTTTCCTTGGATTTAACATATTTTATACATCTTTTCCAATTCATGCAGTGAATGATTTAAAATGGTCAGTAACAGAACTTGGAATATTTTATGCAGTACTAAGTGGAATCATGGTTTTGGTACAAGGTCCGATTTTGCATAAGTCTTTAAAAAAATTCTCTGAAGAAAAACTAGTTATAATTGGAAGTATTATTCTAGGTACAAATTTTATTTTATTTATATCAAATGATGATAGCTTAATTTATGTCGCTGCAATTCTGTTTGCAGTTGGGAATGGGCTGATGTGGCCATCTTTTATGTCAATACTTTCAAAGATTTCTGGCAATATATATCAAGGATTCATACAAGGAGTTGCAAGTAGTTTTGGGAGTCTAGCAAGTATTGTTGGACTAACAATAGGAGGATTTTTGTATAATTTAATTGGAGGATTTACTTTTCTAATTAGTGCTGGAATCATATTTGCAATTTTTATTATGTCTTTTAGACTATTGAAAATGAAAGTGTTTAACTAACTAATTATAAAAAATAAAAAAGGTCTATCAAAATAGGATATTATATTTTAAATATAGTCTAAATTAAGTCATGTTTACCATTTTTTCTATTCTTTGAAAAATGTTATTGAACCCTACTAGTATATGGACTCGGAGGGCTTCGAGAATGACATGCAGTTGGGATCGGTTTTCTCTTATTTTATTTTACTTTATTTTATCGATTTTAAATTCAAGGTATAAACTATATCATTATACCATTTTCTTAAAACTGAATCAGATATTCCTGTTGATTTTGCAAATTCTCTCTGTGTTTTTGTTTTTCCTTTTTTATCGTTATAATCCTCATCAATTTTACAGGCAACATATACGGTTGAAGCAGCAATTGCTATTGGATTTTTTCCTTCGTGAATCTTATTTCGTTTTACATCTGCCATGATTTGTATTGCTTTACGTTCTGTACTCTCGTTTAAATTCATTTTATTTGTTATTTTTATAATACATTTCATTGGATCTATAACAGGTACGGTCTCTAAACCAAGTTCAACAACAAGAATTCTATAATAATGTGAAATAGTTCTTATCTTTACATTAGTTGCTTTTGAAATCTCTTTTAGTGTTGTGGGTCTTTCAAATTCTTTACATGCTAAATAAATTGAAGCAGAAACTATTCCATCTATTGTTCTTCCACGTACAATTCCCAATGACTGTGCTTTTTTATAAAAGTAAAATGATTTTTTTATTATCGCATCTGAAATACCAAGTTTGTATTTTAATTTATTCAGTTGTTCAAAAGCATATTTTAAATTTCTGTCTGTTGCATTATTATATCTTGTTCTTTTCTCCAATACTCTCAATTTATTTATAATGTTCTCCATATCTGTTCCAATTTTTCTTCCTGTAGCATCCACATTAGTTCTTCCTATGATTGTAGGCGATTGAATATTATAGGGTAGAATATTGCTTGTATTGTGAGACATTAACTCATTATTAATTGCCTGTGCAGTACCGTTAACATTGTTTATCTCTTCATAAATTAGTGGTGAAGGACATTCATCATTCTTTTCATCAGATAAAACTTTACCGCATTTAACGCAAATTACTTCTCTCGTTTCAGGATCGGATATAGTTTTATAATTATCATTACAAATTAAACATAATGATCTTTTATCATTAATATTCTCAATGTCATTCTCATCATTGTTATAACTCAATATTATTTAATACGTATAAAGATAATTTATGTATTTAATAGGTTATAAAAAATAACATTTTTTAATCAGATTTGGTTAACTGATAATGTAGATAAATTAAATATAACACAGACAATGGTATTATATAATATCTCCCACTCATGTAAAGCAATATAGGATATCTGATGGGAGAAAATGTTTTCTTTTTCGTTGATGCGTAAATTTTTGGTTTTAGGTAAGTGCCATGAGATAAAATGAATTCTTTAAATATTAAGCATCTTTTAAAATTTTTTCTTATCAATATCACCAATTGTTCTTCATTCTTATTTCAGAAAGGCATAATGTTTTTCCATTTGGAAATAAATCATTTTTCTAGTATTGCATAAAACCTTGTAGGATTGTCTTTACTTCCATTTCTGGATTCTGTAATTTCCTTTACTGCATAAACCTGTTCTTTTACTATGTAAATCGAATCCCAATAGGAGCAAGTGTTCTATTTAATTTCTCTTTAAGATTTCCAAGAAATCATTTTCAAGTTATTGATATCAATTCTTCATTGTAGCAAAACTATTTTCGTTGAACCATAATTGAACTATCAACTTTAATAGTTCTTGATTATTTTCAAAAATTACCTTGTTACCGTTTCACAATCTACGGTTTTTCTGTCTCCTTCCAGATTGTTAAAGTTTACTGCGATATCATTTCCTGGTCCACATATATAAAAATCAGCGCCTGAATTACCTATCAAGGTATCATCACCATTCGCTCCTATCAGTTTATCATCACCTTTGCCTCCCTTAATTATATCGTTTCCATCTCCACCATCAAGAAAATCATCTCCTGCTCCCCCATACAATTTATCGTTTCCAGAATCACCTATGAGCTCATCTTCACCTTCCTTTCCCTTTAATATATCATACCCAATCCGCCGAACAAAACTGCTGTTATTTCAGCAATTATTGCAATTATTTCTATTTTCCTTGCAAATAGGAATAGTAAAGAACTCCAGAAATCAGATTTTAATTATCAAAATAAGATAAAAGAATTAGAATTAAAACACTCTGAGAGACTAAAGAAACTTGAATCAGAATTAACAAGTGAAAGAGATGAAGTTGCAAGACGAGAATATGAATATGATGCCAGAAAGAGACTTTATCAAGAGTATGAACCATTATTGTTCCAATTCAATGAATTAGCAGAAAATGCGTTGAGACGTATTATTGCGTTAGCAAGAGATTCTAGAGAAGGAAGATTCGAAGTAGGTAAAGGATGGCTTTCTGGTTCGGGATATTATTTTGACAGTACAATATATCGATTATTTGTCCCATTTGCAATATTCAATCTTATGCAGAGAAAGTTAACCATGTTCGATCTAAAATTAGACCCATTTTTTACTCATCAGTATTTACTAATCAAATTATTGTATCATACATTTAGTCACGATATAAGACTAGCAAATATTAAACCAAAAATTAACAATTATGATCCCAATCTAATAATGAAAGAGGATCCCAATTCTAAACAACAAGGAATTTACATAGGAATTGTTGATAATCTGGCTAACGAATTCATCATAAAAGATGGCGAAAACCTGAGAATAATGACCTTCGGAGAATTTTCTAAACTTTGCTCAGATTCTTCAAAATTTATAACTTTTGAGGCGATATCTAAAATATTCAAAGATTTTCATCCAGAAAGTCATCCAGTTCTATGGAGAATATTAATGGTTCAAGCATATATCTATAGAATAATATTAATTGACTATGATAAACATTACAAAAAAGAGAGTGTAGACATTAAAGAGATATTATCTTCAATACCCATGAATTGGCGGTTAAAGTTTGATTGGAGACAAGAAAATGAAAGAGAAAATATACCTGATAAATCTGTATTTGATGATCCTTTTAATGTAGCAGAGATCTATTTACGTAAAAGAATAGAAGAATTAAAAATTACATAAACACATGCAGTCATCATCTTACAATTGAAATTTTGAGATTTTTATTTTAATTATTGAAAAGGTAGCAGAGATAGCATGGTAGCGCTCCCTATAGAACGTATGTCAAAAAAAGTAATTTAATATAAAATAATTATGAAATCATTATAGATATTATAATTTCTACAAGATATTACAGATACCACATAGTAAGTACACGGAGGATAGTCAACTGATTTTGACACAATTTTGTAGTTCTATAGTTACAAAAAAAATAAATTATTTCTTCATTTTCCAATTTTATTATGTACATCATCATATCTTTTTAGACCTACAATTTTTACGGTATTAAA
>DATFEP010000025.1:0-84834 GCA_035250975.1 Nitrososphaeraceae archaeon
TAAATTATATTCTTTCATCATCGTTATTTTCTGCATGATACTATAAAACAAAAAATGCTTTTTGTAATTATTTATATCTGTATTCAAACCTGGAAAAAACCATTATTTCATTAAATTTTTCCTATATGTGTTTAGATTTATTATATTAATGATTAAGAAAAATCATCGCAATTGTATTCGCCCATTATTATTATCTTACGAAGAATCTTAAGAATGTACAAGATAAATGTAAATGAAAAGATAATAAATTCTTAAGAAAAATATAAAAGTAATCGAGATTTGAACGCGAAACCTTTCGTATAAAGAGCGATGGACTGGGAGGGATAAAATAAAAAAATTTATGCATATAAAGTTAAAAAAAATCAGCGCCAATCAGTTTTGATATCAATAAAATATGAATACAATATTAATAAACTATGAATACAATATAGTGATATCTCTTATCGATAGATATTATTCTTTTCAATCGAGCACTGAAGATAAATGTCATTTCAAAATTTTGTTATTTTACACGAGACATGCGTATTTTGTTGTTAATCGTAATTATTCTTCCTCATTTTAAAAATCAAATATAACAACGAGATTCCGTTGGCCATTGACTTCTACACAAAAAGGAGTATAAAATTAAACAAGTTGATGTTATTGTTGTTTTTACTTTGTGGTGAAGATCCCGCTAATCTAAAAAAGGAATAAAAAGAAGAATAACGAATATCCAATGTTATCGAAATATGAGGCAAAAGTCAAAGACCGAGTCAAACGATATCGATAATGAAGATGAAAATTCTAAAGATAATGTAAGATTAAAAAATTATAAAAAACAAATAGAGTGGCGTCGCAATAAGGTTCGCCAACTTTTATTACGAGGAAATACTCAATCTGAAATTTCAAGAAATTTGCATATCAGCCAGCCAACAATATCTCGAGATATTGACTTTATTCGAAGCAATTATGTGACAGATTCAAAAAATACAATCAAACGATACACTGAAGAGTACATTAATATCTCCTTAGGTATAGATGAAATGATTAGAAATTCTTGGAAAATTGTAGATGATAATAGGGCAAATATTAGAAGTAGATTGAAGGCAATGACAGTAATAAAAGAGTGTTACAAGTATAAAATGGAAAAAATGTTCAGAACAGAGGAGACAATAAGACAAATGAAATCTATATATCAAGAATTGCTTCTAAAGGAAAAAGATCTAAGAAGAAGAGAAAAATCACTCCAGGCATTTCTGGAAGAAAGAAAACTAACTCAACAAGAGATAGATCATGCCACCGATCCGGAAGCAGTTTTCTAACTATTCGCGACTACTCATAACCAATTAAGTAATGTGTGACCAGTTACTTTCTAAATTTTATACAAGTTCTTACAAATTTTGATTTTTAATTGTGATATTAACAAATATTTTCTCATTCTCTTTTCTCTCTTTCCATTAACTGTTATGATATATTTAATTTACAAAAATAATAACAAAAAAAATACATTATATAAAAATTTCAATGAACTATATCGATCATGCAAATTAAAGAAAGGATTATTATCAAGGTTTTACTATACCTAAAATAATAAATGAGTTTAGAATCTATACCTATTTCTAGCTGTATGACTAAAAATATAAAAACAATTCAGTCAGATAAACAATTATTCAATGTATGTAGAGTTATGAAAGAAAATAGAATAGGATCTGTTATAGTAATAGATCAATCCAATAATAATAATCCAGTTGGAATAATAACAGAAAGAGACATTGTCAATTATTTATCTTCACCAGATGCTAATTTAATAATGCAGGTAAATGAGATAATGAGTAAACCTCTTGTCACTGCTAGAGAAACCCAATCTTTAATTGATGCATTACAAACTATGCAAAAAAATGATTTTCGTAGACTTCCTATAGTCAATAAAGAAGGAAAGTTAGTAGGAATTGTTACAGATAAAGATATATTTAAAACAATCATTAACAATAAAGACCTGTTATCTAATATTTACAACAATAGGAATTTTCAATTTTGTCAGTCTATATTAGAGGAGTATAGAGAACATCTTTTCAAAAATATTTTCCAACCAGAAGTAAAATAAAATTTTTTGTAAAACTAGAATATATAAAGGAAATTAAAAAGAGTCTTATTTGGAGATTATATTATTAATACGAGATTTGAACCCTTCGATAAAGTAGAACAGGTTACTTTTGAATAAATTGTTTTCAAACTGTAAAAATTATTGTTTTCTATATACTTATTTGTATATAGATATTTAATTTTTTGATTCAAGATAGTTTATGACATCCAAAGCAGCTTTGCAGCCAGAGCCTGCAGCTGTAACAGCTTGTCTATATCTATAATCATATACATCTCCTGCAACAAAAACCCCATCAATGTTAGTTTTACTTTCTTCATACTTTTTTACATAACCTCTTTCATCAAGTTCTATTTGTCCTTTGAACAAATCTGTATTGGGTTTATGGCCAATTGCAACAAATACTCCATCAATTTTGATATCCGATGTTTGTTCTGTAATTACATTTTTAACTCGTACACTTTCTACCTTATTATCACCAATTATATCCTCAATTATGGTATTCCAAAGAAAAGATATTTTCTCATTTCTAAATGCTTTCTGTTGCATTATCGCTGATGCATTTAATTTATTTCGTCTATGTATAACCATAACACTCTTTGTAAATTTTACCAAGAATAATGCTTCTTCAATAGCAGTATCTCCACCACCAACTACTATAACATCTTTTCCTTTGAAGAAGAAACCATCACATGTAGCACATGACGAAACTCCTCTTCCTCTTAATCTTTGTTCGGATTCTAATCCCAGCCACACAGCTGAAGCTCCTGTAGCAATAATGACACAATCTGCGAAATATTCTTCAGTATTGTTATCAGTACTATAGGAACATTTTATGCGAAATGGTTTTGATGAAAAATCAACAGATGAAATTGTATTATCTACAAACCGAGTTCCAAATCGCTCAGCCTGTTTTCTCATTTTTTCCATTAAAATAGGACCTAGTATAGGTTCATCAAAACCTGGAAAATTCTCAACTTCTGTAGTATACATTAGCTGGCCACCTGGTTCACTCCCAGAAATAACTAAAGGTTCTACTCCGCCTCTTGCAGCATATATAGAAGCTGTTAATCCGGCAGGTCCAGAACCAATTCTTATGAGTTTATTATAGATACTCCTCATTACTATTAGTCCTCCTTTTGTTTTTGTTTTTAATTGTTATGAATATTTAAAATATTTGTAACAAGATTTTACATTTTATTTCTAATTGATTAGGTAAAGAAAGATTTGCAAGGTCATTGTTGTATTTGAATAAGTGAAATTATAAACACTGTATAGGACAAATATCAGTTATTTAATTTTATTGAGCAAATCTGAAATGTGATACTACATTAATATGTATAAGCATATTGAAATAAAGAAATAAATAGAATCTATTTAAGAAAACATTATGCAAAATAAAAAGACTACTGTAGTATTAATTCAAAGTTATTTTCTATATATTTTTATGCTAATTGTAATTTCAGCTATTACCATAAATAATGTATTTGCTCAGCCACCTCAGAAAGTTATAAATGATATAACAGAAGTTACAAATGACTCCATATTTACTACATTAAGAAAAGATGGAACAATATATAATTTAAAAGAGAATATAACTTTGCCTGCAGGAAAGGATATGACATATGTTGATACAACAAAAGATGGGAAAGTTGTTGTTGCTACAAGTAGTGGAGAAAATCAAACCTTTATCTTTAATACTATTGATAATAGTCTAATTGCTAAAATAAAAGTTGGCGATGTTCCAAAAGGTATAAAGATATCACCTAATCAAAATTATGTCTTTGTTGCTAATGAGTTACCTGGAACTGTCAGCATAATTAACTTCGAAAATTTAAGTATCATTAAGGAGATCCCTGTTGGTAAAGTACCTCATAATATTGTATTTTCACCTGATGGCTTAAAGGGATATGTAACAGTTCAAGGAGAAGATAAAATTGTTGTCATAGATACTGATAGTTTAGAAATAATAAATGAAATTCAAGATAGCAAAGGACCACACAATTTAGATATAACAAATGATGGCAAACTGCTTTTTGTGGCCAATGCAGCATCAAATGATGTTGCAATTGTAAATACAACTTCATTTGAAATACTAAAGAAAATTCCAGTAAGTCTTGGACATCATGGTATAGATGTTTCACCCGATAATAAAAGAGTATATGTATCAGGGATAGGCTCAGACAAAGTAAATGTAATTGATGCAGAGAAACAACAACTTGTAAAACAAATAACTGTAGGTATTGGTCCTCATGGTATACGCACAAGTTCAAATGGAAATTATCTATTTGTAGATGTAACAACAACAAATGAGATTGTTGTGATAGATACTAATAGTTTAGAAATTATTTCTAGAATTCCAACTGGAAATGTTCCATTTTGGATGGCAGTATCTGGAAATAATTAATTTACCAAGTATTTTTGTTTCATAATCCATTTATTCATTTATTTTACTCTACATTGACCTTTATTACATGAGATACTATAATAGCAAAGATATATTTTCTATCATATTGAAATCTGCTTTTACATCTATTTCAAAAAATTTACATAAATATTGAGATGGTATTAAATCTAACGAAATAACAAGATGAAGAAGATCCTTATTTTAGGAGGAGGTACTGCAGGTTTAATAGTTGCTAACAAATTAGCAAGAGAACTAAGAAAAGAAATAGCAAAGGATGAAATCGAAATTATCATTTTAGACAAATCAAATACTGCTATTAATAAAGCAGGTTTTACTTTTGTTCCTTTTGGTTATTTAACAGAACAGGATTTACTAAGAGATAAGAAGAGTCTGGTTAGTCCTAGAATAAAAAAAGCTATTTTTGGTGATGAAAAAGAGACGGTTAAACGAATTGATATAAAAAATAAAAAAGTTGTTACAGAAAACAATAATGAATTTTCATATGATTATTTAGTAATTGCAATGGGTTCTCGTCCTAATTTAACAAATGTAAATGGATTGTCAAAGAAGAAGGATTTTAATTCCTTTTATACTTCATATAATGATGCATTCAATTTAGTACAAAAAATAAAGTCTTTTGAAAAAGGAGATATTATGATATTGGTAACAAATATGCCAATACCATGTCCTGGTGCACAAACAAAGTTTTCAATTCTGCTTTCAGATTATCCAAAATATGTAAAAGATATTAAAATTAGAGAACAAACGGCTCTGTTAGTTTAAGCAGTAAAAGCTATAGCTAAAAACATCTTATCTATTATAGCAAATTTTAAATTTGAAAGAAATAAAACATCTTCTTTTATTGTAATGTATTCTCTTTATTTGTACTCTCTTGGTCTCAGTCTACGAAATACATCCAAGGCATTAGAACCTTTTAAGGACCAAAATAAAAGTCATGTTGCTGTTTGGAAATGGATTTAACGATTTGGTTCATTGCAGATCTATAACAAGGATAGAAGAATTTGCGCATTCATAATCGATGATGAAACTATAATTCAGATTGGTAGTGAACATTTTTGGTTATGGATTTGTATTGAACCTGTTCATAAATGATACTTGGAATCTATATTTCTGAAGAAAGAAACATGTTTGTAGCAGAAAATTTTATCAGATCGCTTGTATCAAGGTATGGAAAACACACAGTATACACAGATGGTCGTACGTGGTATCCACAAGCATGTAACTTTTAAACCTAAAACACATATTGCATTCTCCTTTAGAGAAAAGTCGGATAGAAAGAGTAATGCAGTATTTCAAGGATAGAACAGAATGTTTTGATGATTACCATCCTTGTAATAATATTATACAAAATTGTCATATACAACATGTATACAATTGGATAAGATTATTCGTTTATCTATATAATGCAAAAATCAGAAACAAAATTATATTCGAAATTGGAGGTGAAATAATAGTCTTAACTTAACTTAACAGGACTCGTTTAATATACATTAAAATCACTAACTGCAAAGTATACTGGCATAACCTTTTATTTATTTTGTACCAACTGGATCCATCTGTATTTCCCTATGCTATCTGTGGCAAAAGATGACAAAAAAAGAAATATTATAAATGGTTGAGATTCATATGCTAGTGATTTTAGGCTGGAATCAACTAGATAAATTAATTATGTATTACCAGTACTATTCTTGTAATTCAACATCTAATATGAACAACTACTATATTCTTTATCCATACTCTAATTATTAGGTATTTGTTGTTCTAGATCTATAATTTCACAATAATTCTTTTATCAGGAAAAATAGTATATACTATATTTATGTTTAAAATCAATAAATTTAGCAGAAATATCTTTGGTTTTCCTTATACAAAAGATTCTTTTATATTAAATAAAAATGTAGCAAGACAATACAAAGACAAAGAAGTTCTTGCTTATGTTAATCATCTTATTCCATCAAAAATTAAACAAGAGATAATAACAATAAGCAAAGAAAATAATAATAATATACAAATTTTAAAACCACTTCTTGATTGGTTTAAGCAAGATTATATGAAATGGATGGGTAGTAGCAACATCATCAGCAAAAACATCAAATGCCAAAATTGCAACATACCTTTGCATTTTAGGGTAATCAAAGGAAATTCCTGGAAGCTACGAATGAGTGAAGTTTATGAATGTCTGAATTGTAATTCAAAAATAGTATTTCCAAGATATGGCGAAATAAAAAGAATAGCAGATAGCAGAATAGGTAGATGCAGTGAATGGTCAATGCTGTTTGGGGCAATTTTAAATTCACTTTTTGTGGAAACAAGAATTGTACAAGATTATCTAGATCATTGTTGGAATGAAACATTGATTGATGGCAAATGGATACATATTGATTCTACGTTAGCCTATCCTATCTCTTTAAACCATCCTCATTACTATGAGAAAAATTGGTCAAAGAAATACAAATACATTTTGGCTTTTTCCTATAATTCTGTAGATGATGTTACTTCTGCTTATACCAATGAATGGCAAGATGTACTAAAAAGAAGGAAACAAGATAATAAGAAGGAAATTATTATGGAATCTTTTAAAATTTTTTATAGAGAAATTTAAATGTTGGATATTGATTCTAAATTGTTGCAATCGAGCTATGTGTAACAGTAGATGTGGGTATGTTACGTTAATATATTTTTTATGATTGAATACTTTAGTTAAAAACAACCAACGCATTTAAAGATAAAATTTGTAATTTTCCTTTTTTTATCGTAATTTTTATCCTTCATTAATCTCATTTCTCTTGTCTAAATAAATAAAATTGGGATCTGATTCTATTTTAAGATGGCGATATTTCAAATGGTTGACCATTAAATCTTTTTGTATATTAAATTCACCAATACCTTTCGCATTAAAAACGATGGACTGAACGGGTTCAATAGTAAAAAATTTTAAGCAATATAAAATAATAGAAAATTAAGCAAAAGTAATATTGAATATGAATAAAGTATGAATAATATTAGACTAACATTAATTATTGTCTTCTGATAAATATAAAGATAGTAAAAGCATCCAGAATTTTTAATTGTAATAATAATATTAATAGTTATTTTTACAGTTAAAGTATTTTTTCCTTCTTGTTCTTCACATTTTGAATGAAATTGAAAATTTTGACTGTTTAAGCTATTTTAAGAATTACTATTTTTCATTATTGGACTAGATGACGCATTTCCTCATAAAAATCATCATCATCATTTTCATCAGAATCAGTGTGTCGAATCATGCTAATTTTATTTTTTTCCAAAGAGGGATCCAAATCTTCACTAATAAATTGATTTGTTGATATTGATGCTGAAGTTATATTGAATTCATTATTAGCTTCGATCATATTCTGAGATTTTGCTTGTGTGAGAGATGGTGAAACATCAAAGTTCTTCGCAGTGAGATTATTCTTTTCACTTTTATCTAAACTCATTTTGACCGAAATAATATCATTTTCATTTAAACCTTTATTGAGTAGATTTCTCAAGATAATTCCAGTTGAACCCTGTGATAAAAGTATTGATCTATTTTTCTGTACTTCATTTTCTAAATTAGATATCAAGTATTCGAGTGTTTCTATTTTGTTTTCCAAGGCTAAATTTTTTCCATAACTTGAAAGAATCTCAAAAAATCGTTGTTTTATTTCTAATGGACCAATTTTATATGCATTTTCTGACCAAATTTTATTTAAAACCTGAATTAAAATTTCTAAGTCTTTACTATCAATACCCAATCTCTTGATTTTATCCAACGAATCTAAAAGCAATGCTTCTGAACTCAATTTTTCTGAATATTGTGAATGTATATCTTTCATTGTCGCTATATCAGTCTTCAGAATAGCACGTGTCCTCTTGTTGGATTCAATTTCTTTGTCCAAATTTTCAAGTTCGTTAATCTTTTGTAAAGCTTCAAAAACCTCTTTATCAGTATGCTTTTTTATTGTTGCTACTGTTCTACATAGAAATGTTATATCATCTACCGGAAGTCCTTCCCTTTCTAAACCATCTTTAATATTTGCGTACCAATTTAATTCTGCAGATGTTACATCAATTTTTTTCTTCGTTAAAGCAAAATTTTGTTCAGCAGTATATTTAGCTTCTTCCTCTTTATGAATTTCCTCTTTAATTTTTTCAAGTCGATCTTCTAATGCCTCTTTCTCTTCGATTTTTCTCTGCAGATGTGATTTCATCTGTGATGGCAAAATATCTTTTGAGATCTTGATCATCTCCATGAGGATATCTTGAATAATGTGTGGGCTGATATCTAACCGTGTACAAAAGTCATGGGCATCCTTGAGGAAAATTTGCAGTTTTTTTTCATCTTCGGAAATGCCTAAAGCATTAACAATGTTATGGATTCTATAGCCAAGTGCACATTCCTCCACACTAATTTTTTGTTTTCTTAAGTGTACAACAAATTCTCTAATGGATTCAATATCATAACTAGCCAAAGAATCTAAAAAAGTTTTCATTATGTTCGAGACGGAACCTGTGCTAATACCGCAATCGATTGCATTTTCGGTCCTACTCATTCCTTTGAGCCAATTCTGTCTTACTTTGAATGCGGTATATGATTCGATTTTTTCTGTCAAATCATAAACGTTATGTGAAAAAAAAGTATATAAAGCTCTGAGTGAGGTCAAGACAGCCACCAAGTGGTCATCTGAAAAGTCACTGTCGTCAAGTAATTGGTCAAGTAGTATTATGCTTACTATAAAGGGGTATGTACAAAATATTTTAACAAATTTATTTTGAATCTAGGAAAGTCTGAAAATAGAACTATTAAAAATGATGATCCTTTTTGAAATTACTATTAATTTCAGTTATAGGAACTAAATAACATCTACTATTTGACATTACTTATAAACTATATAACAATGGGACTAAATAAAGACACAGATCTGTAATTGGACCAGTGGGATTTGAACCCTCGATCAAAAGAAACAACATTATTACACATTCAAAAAATATATCCTTTATTAAAATAATATAAGACAAAACAATACCAATAATTACAGAAAATATATTAAATAGAATGGACACTAAATCTTTTAAAGTTTAATAAACTATATACATGATGTTTATAATTTTCTTAAAGTTGATTAATGTTAATCCCAAAATTATTCAATGCATTTTCATATTTTTCTGCTAACTTTTTTTGGATCATGTAATACATAATGTCTTCCAGACACTGAATTAAATCTTCCAGCGAGTACTTCTGCCTCATCTACACTTAACGTATCTCTGAACCGCATTACATTATAATGAATTTTTCTCATTGCAATATATGCAATGCCAACGTCTCTTTTCATTATTTTATGTGTTGCAGAGATATCATTATAATCAAATTTTTGCAATGCTCTGAACTTTTTCCAATATGTTGTTGGAATGATTGTTGCTAATGCCTTTTTATTTCCTCTTGTCCAACCTATTGCTATTATTGTTAATCCATTTCTACAGTCAACTTTATGAAGGCTATCACAATCACAACCATAACCATTGTCACAGATCTTTTTTTCTTTAATGTAAATTATCTCTCGTTCTCTTAGACCACATAATAAACCGAATCTAGCTATAAAACCAATATCGCCAGGCATTTCAAAAATCCTTTTTACCTTTTCTTCAATAAAATTAGGACTTACAAGATAGATCTTATCTTTCATATCAAGATTTTTGTGTAGATCATACCTTTCAATAATTTGTCTTATTAATTGAATTACTTCTCTGTTGTTATATTTTCTAAGATAAAAATCACCAAATCTTTTTACTGCTTGTAATATCCAAGATCTTTTATGAGGTTTTAGTTTGAACAATTCTACATCTGGATTTAAACTAAAAAATACATGGGCATATCGTTCAAAATAGCTAAGATAACATTTTGCAGTATGTTCATGATATTTACTTTTTAAATAGTTTAAAAAATCTTCAATATCAATTTGTTTGTAAAAATCATAAGGCTTGCCCGCTAGACCAGTAATTTGACCATTTGCTTGAAGGTTAGTTTTCATAATATCTATTTGTTGTTCATCTGTCAATCGTGTAATTTTTCCGGCAATAAGATCTTTAACTAAATCACCTAATGTTGTATAACCAAGTCTATCTAGTTGTCTGTTTAAGTTAGATAATTCTGAGAATCTTACTTTTACACCTATAGTCTTCCATTCAGACTTGATAATTTGTAAATCTTTGAAATTTATTTTGTTTGACAACGATAATCTTGTTATTGTTGTTATCTATATTAAAATCTATATTTTAATATATATTTAAATTTATATGTTAAAGAGATATGATAATAATATGTCTGCAATCTTTGAGGGAAAACTTGTCAAATGGGGTACATCAGTAGGAATAGCTATTCCAAAACCAATTAGAGATGGAATGAAATTAAATGCTGGTGATAAAATTAGATTAATTTTGAATGAAAATAAATTATGTATAGAAAAAATAGAAAAAGAAGTCTGATTTCATTTATTAACTAATTATCAATTACTTTATGTTAACATGAAAAATATCCATGTTACCATACTCTTTGGAATGTTAACATTTTTGCAACTTTTTTAATAGCTAAATATTAATTATGTTAACAAAAATGTTACCATAAATTGTAATTTAGCAATAATTAGATTAAAAAATTTGTTAACATCCTTCATTTTTGAGAACAAAATCTATCGAAACCTTTCAATTCAAGAGCGATGGACTGGGCGGGATTTGAACCCGCGACCTTTCGGATGCGAACCGAACATTACTACCACTGAACTACCAGCCCTTGGGTTCCTTATTAATTTTTAAAGAATAATAAGTATTACCAGAGCTAAATATAGTTTAAATAAAAGTTCAATTTTATTTTATTTCGCAAAAAACAGAAAATAGATATATATATAATAAAAAAATATTTCTATTTTTTTTATAAAATGATTATGGAAAATAAATTCCTTTTATTTATTATATCTTGATACTGGGATTTCTTCAATAATAAAATCTGGGAAAAACATTATATAGGAATAATTGAACTTGTCAAACAATGAAACTACTCTTAACCGGGATACTGATGGGTGTTCTAGTAGCTGGGCTTTTCATAGGCCCAATGTCTATTGGGATACCATTAGTTCAAAAAGTGATGGCTCAGGAAGAGGATGAGGATCAAGGACCAGTAAAACAAGTATTATTGATTGCAAATGAACATCCACTAAAAATTGCTCCAGATAACATATTACATCCAGGCGGAATTGAATATGCCGCAATGACGTTCAACGGAACAATTCCAGCACCAATGATTGCTGGTGATGTAGGAGATGTTCTAAATATTACTATTAGAAATGACGGTAAAGTTATACATAGTCTAGACTTTCATGCAGGAATAGGACCAAGCAACGTTTTGTCAGGAAATATTCAACCAGGTCAATCTAAACATGTAACCCTACATGCCAATACTCCAGGTGCATTCATGTACCATTGTGGTGCTGATGCATTGAATGGTGTGTGGGAACACATTGCTAATGGAATGTACGGTGCTGTAGTAATACATCCAGAGGAAGAAGAGCCAGCGAAAGAATTCTATGTATCATTTGGTGAAAACTATAATTCCGCAGATCAAGGTTTATTTAAGGGAACTGGTGGAAAAGTTGGGACTTTTGACATTGGTAAATTTGCTACTGAACAACCAGACCTTATATTGACAAACGGAATGGCTCACAAATATGTACCAAGTGTAGGTGAAACAGCAAAAATAGTACTTAACGAAAATCCTGAAATATTTAAAGTCACACCAGGAGATCTAACTAGATGGTATATTTTGAATCCAGGTCCAAATGGGGGCGTAGCTTTCCACTTTATAGCAGGTCAGATGACTGTAAGAGATGGTCAAAATGAAGCAGGTGATAACTATGGAACACAAGATATAATGGATGAAACATGGTGGGTACCTCCAGGTTCTGCATCTGTATTTGAGGCAACATTCCCAGAAGCAGGTACTTATGTAGCTGTTGACCACAACATGAATCATGTAGTAAGAGGGGCTGCATTTGCAGTAGTAGCAGATGCCAATTCAACAGAGACCGATCATCCAGTTGGAACAGCAGTTGCTCCACAGGGAAGTGAGAGTGCAGTTGCATCGTGGAATCAACCATACGTAATGAAAGAAGCAGCGAAACTTACACAAGCTAGTACAACTTCCGAAGCAGCTACAGCAGCTAATGCAACCACAGCAGCTATACAAAATGCTACACTAGTCCCAGAAGCATTTGCACAGGATATGATGGGAAACGAGACTGGTATGATGGGAAATGATACTACTATGATGATGAATGCAACACTTGCATTTGCACAAGAAGAAGCAAAACAAGTAATATCCATCGTACAAGGTTCTTCTAACCCAAGCAATGCAGAATTCTTTTCTCCGACTACCGTAACGGTAAGTCCGGGAACAGAAGTGGAATGGACGAATGATGACGCAACTATTCATACTGTCGTACAAGGTAGCGCTGAGGCTCCAGTAGAAGGAGGATTTGATTCTTCAATCATAAATGCAGGAGACTCTTGGGAACACACATTTGACACTGCAGGCACATTTGACTACTACTGTAATCTACATCCCTTCATGAAGGGTACGGTAACAGTAGCCTAACTCTTTTTTCTTTTTTTTAAAATAAATAACGTTTTTTGAAAATCACCTGCATTTTATATCTGAGTAAATTTTCTATTTACTAATATTTAAAAAGCTAAAAAATTTAGTTTTATTTCGTATCGCACTTTCAATGATATGTGATAGTAAGATAATTATTGTTATTTGAATCTCATGCATTTCATAGATACTAAATGCAAAATTCTTGTGATCTAGTGATAAAAAATGGGAATGTTGTTATACCAAAAGTTGGGATTATTCAAACAAATATACTTATTGAGAATGGAAAGATAAAGAATCTTTCAAAAAATATTGACGATATTTCTAGTGACAAAATTCTGGACGCATCAAAGAAATTCATACTTCCAGGATTGATAGACCCTCATGTCCATTACGGGGTTTACACGCCTATTGAAAATGCTGCAACAACAGAGTCAAGGTCAGCAGCAATAGGTGGAATTACTACAGTTATCAGGATGCTTAGATTAGATTCGCAATATCGAGAGAGCATATCAGAACAGTTAGAGGCGAGTGCTAAAAGTCACTACATAGATTATACAGTACATCCCTCGATTCTAATGACCGATCATCTTGATGATGTCTCGTATCTGTACAAAAAAGTTGGAATAAATTCCTTTAAATTATATATGAATTTGGGGTCAGGTCTTAATCATATTCACATGGATTTAAATCCTAACGAGGAAAATGTTAGAAGTGGACACGTAAATATAACAGACGAATTTCTTGAAAAGATCGTGAAAACTACAACACATGATTTCAATGGGACTTTATTGGTGCATGCAGAAGACCCACAGATATGTTATAATTTGATAAAAAACAATATAGTCAATAAAAAACAGCAGGGTAGGAAGAAGAAGAAGGAAACAAAAAATTATACTAACAAGACTAATGAAAATATAACCAGTATAAAAGAAAATAAAAAACCAAATCTTCTTGAGATCTGGTCTAAATGTAGACCTTATGAATCTGAGGTAAAGAGCATAAAAAAGATATCAAGCCTTGCTAGGAAATATAAATCGAACATATATTTTGTTCATATTGGTTCCAGTACTGCAATCGATGCTATACTAGAGGAAAGAGAGTTGGGTGGTTGTAATCTTTACATGGAAACCTGTCCTCACTATTTAACACATAGTTATGAATATGCCAATTTAAGGGGAAAGGTTGTACCGCCACTAAGATCCAAACATGATGTTCAAAGTGTATGGTATGCATTAAGAAATGGAATTATAGACACAATAGGAACCGATCATGTTGCAAACAGATTATCACTAAAAATCGTTGATGATGACTTGTTAAACTCGCTGGCAGGTTTCCCGGGACTTGCTACAATGCTTCCTGTATTGTTAAGTGAAGGTGTAAATAAGGGAAGGATTAATTTGGAAAGGGTTTGTGAAGTCACAAGCTATAATACCTCAAGAATCTTCAATATTTTTCCACAGAAAGGGTCAATTCAAGCAGGCTCTGATGCTGACCTTGTGATAGTTGATCTGGATCTAAGGAAGAAGGTTACTCCTGAACTGTTGCAGTCATACTCTGACTATACAATATATGATGGATGGGAATTTCAAGGATGGCCAGTAGCCACAATATGTAGGGGAAAAGTTATTGCAGAAAATTCTGTCGTGAATGATGACTGTCATGGACATGGAAAGTTCATAGCGCGTTTTATGTGACTAGCTGGTGGTAAATTCTTTCAATAATTTCTTTTAATTGTTTACTAATTTGATATTCAATTTTTTTACTGTATTTCATGCGAACACATTTATTCTGGTTCAACTTGTTCTGGTAGAAAAAGATCCATCAGAGTTTACACAGTAATAAGTAGTATTTTTAGTACTAGAAAATATTCCGACCTCAATCACTCCTGGGATGCTCTTAATTTTATTTTCAAGTGCTGCAATATCGTATTTTTTCATCAAATTTTTAAATTCTGTGTCAAGGATAAAGTTTCCATTTTCTGTGATGAATGGATATCCTTTTTTCAAAAACCTTATTTTGGGATACCCACCAATCTCGTCAAGTTTTTTTGTAACCTCAACCCTGCCAAAAGGATGAACCTCTATTGGTATTGGTAAGGAAAAAGTGGGAACAAATTTCTGTGAATCTGCAAGTATTACCTTTTGCTTTGCTGAATACATTAGTATCTTTTCTTTAAACAATGCTCCACCTCCACCCTTTATCATATTTAGTTTTTCATCTATTTGATCTGCGCCATCAATTACAAGGTCTATTTCATTGATTCTCGATTCGTCTAAAAATCTTAAACCGCATTGTTCCGCAACCATTTTTATTTGATAGGAAGTGGGTATCCATCCAAATTTCTCTTTTCCATCAAGTTCTGCAATCCTTTCAACAAGTAACGCTACCGTACTCCCACTTCCTAAACCAATGACTACATCTTCTTTATCGTTATCATCAACACTTTCGTAATTGTCTTTTTCTTTCGATTTGAGATATTCATTTCGTTTTATAAAATTGATGAAAAACTTTTCAATGATGTCATCTAGCGCTAAATTATAGTAACTATTTCTGATATTGGTTTCCTCCGTTCGATTGCTGTTTAAACGGTTAATATCGTTACCAGAATTGTCAATATTAGTATACATATCACCATCTTTATCGTTATCCTTTTTAATTTGTTCATAACTATCTTTCAATATCTTTAAGATTCGCTAAATTGCTATTAGATATATAACGTTTTATCGACTATCCATATATTTTGATTTAAGTCGTTTAATAGTCAAAATAATCGAATTCTTTTAATAAGTAACATTTTCATACTAATTTGTAACGCAATGTTCAGTAAAATCGGATCTGTTATTTTATTGGTGGAAGACATGGAACGTTCTTTTGAATTCTATTCTAAAGTACTGGGGTTAAAAACAAAGACAAAGTCCCCCGATTGGATCGAGTTTTTCGATAAAGGAACTACTCTTGCTCTGCATCCAAGAAAAAGAAAGCTGGAAAAGGAAAATTATCAATATTCTAATATTAATATCTTGGTCGGATTTATGGTAGGTGACCTAGACAATCTGGTATCGGATCTTCGTACAAAAAACATCAGCTTTTTTAAAGAACCTAAACAAGAACCATTTGGTAAACATACCATAATAACTGATCCTGATGGATATTTGATTTCTATTGCTGAAATAACATCTAAAGAAACAACCGAAGAATTTGACTTGATAGGTTTCTTAGGTGCAGAATAATAAATAATAAATAATAAGTAGATCACTCTTTTTCTATTTAGCCTAATACGATATTTACTAGTTATCTAATTTTTGTGATCTGATATAACAAAAAGTTACACATTATGTTTTCGTTTCTGTATCTTCTCTTTATCTGACAGACTTTTTTTAGAAAATTACTTTTTATGAAGTATTTTTAATATGTTTCCCAATGGATTTCGGCTTTCTTTTGTCTCTTTCTCTTTCTGTTTTACTTGTTGATTGGTCTCTTTTTTCAATTCCTTTACACTTTCTGCCTCTTGTGTTGAGAAAAACGACGCTAAAGGAAATCTGTTTTTGCCACTTTCTTGGCCTCTTTTATAGCCTTCCTTATCCGGTTCATTTGTACTTACCAAGTCAGTTGATACTTTAATATCTTGATTTTTGGCATTTTCATATGTATCCAATAAAACATCTTCATCTTTTTTAGCATCATTTGATCTGTTGACATCAATATTGAACAATCCATAATGCGCTGTTTTTTGTTCATGGATTTCTTGTCTGTTATTACTATCATTGATCTTGTTATAAGATTCTATGTTATTATCCATTTGATCTTCTATTGGTTTTGTATAGTCAAGCCGATCTAAAGCAACCATGACCTTCTCTTTTATTTCCTCAATCCTTTTTTTGTCGTCAGAGTCTTCGATGTTGCTGCCATCATATCTGGTTCTAATTGTTTTATCTGATATGTAATCTACTAATTCTCTAGATCCTAAGATACCATCATCGATTCGGTCGTTTGGATATCTTGAATTTTGTGAGGTTTTGTCATTTTCTTTTGTATTAGTTTTGTCAGCTGAAGTGGTGCTGTAGTTGCTGTTATTTTTCGTGATGTTAAACTGGTTGTTTTCATCGATCTTTATGCCAGTTACAGGTCCAAATTTTTTATTGATCTCTATTATCTTGTCGTCTATCTGACCGATTTTTGTTTCTAGCAAGTTCATAAAATCGTTTCTGAGGTTGACTAATTTTGTGATATCTATCTCCGATTGCATCCTTTCCATGTTTTCATTAAGAGATCTTAATTGATCTTTGTATTTTATAAGCAACCTATCTCTTTCAAAATGATCTATATTGTTCTCTCTAGATGAAACCAAAATATTTTCAATAGCGCGTGTAACAAGGTCTTTTTCAAACTGATACAATTTTACCTCATCTTCTAATACCTGTTCGTTCTTTTTCAATATGGTTTGGCCATCATTAGCATTATTTTCTAATTGTTGTAATTGTTTTTTGTTACCGAAGCTGTTACTACTCTGAGAAAAAATATGAGTAAGGGATCTAGAGGTTCTCAATCTTTGTTTTATCTGGCTAAAAAAAATTCCGAAAACAGTTCCAAAAATAATTGATAATCCAGCTATGATTATAAGATATAGATCAACTGCAATTAACATACTATCGACACTACTCTTACAGATCTATAATGATATGTTTATTTAAAATAATCCATTCAATATAGCCTATCTGATTTATGTATTTACTAAAATTTATAATTAAAAATTATAAAATGAATATATTAAAGAACCTGTCTTTTAATCCAGTTATACTTTCTCATTTTTGGATCAGGATACCCACACTTTGAACATTCTTTTCCTCGCTTATGAAATGAGTTATGACCGCATCTTCTACATCTAATATGGACTTTCTTTCGGGTATATTTTCCCATTGAAGTTGTTCCTTTTGTCATTCCTTAATTTTACCCCCTTTATTGTGTAAAATATAATTTATAATATTTATACCACTCTATTATGATGGTGGTGGAGAAATAATGACTACATTATCTCCTCTTACAACTATAGTACCTAAATCTACCGATTTTCCTTCGTCTAAAATCTCAACGGAGTCATCGAGCAACAAATTCATATGTTGATCGAATCCATGAAGGACCCCTCGAATTACCTTTCCTCCCTTTAATTTTATCAATACAATCTTTCCAAAACTTTCATCCAAAACCTTAACGGCCATATCAATTGACAATACTAAATCTACCTGTTACTAAGGAATGAATCATAGTTATATATTAAAATTTCACTAGGTTGCTTTTTAGTTTAAATCAATCATGAAAACTTATTTTTTTCAAAAATACTGAAATTCATAAGTAATATTGTTTATTTTTTCGCCAGATTATATCTTTTTTTTAAAATCATTAATTGTTTCTTCTATCTTGAAAACGAGATCTCTCAATGCCTCTTTTCCTTTCTCTGCCGATGCCATAGTGGGATCTCCCCATACACCATCTCCAGTTATTTTTGGAAAGGAACCTGGAGTATTAGTAATACTTGCATAAGCTATTTTTGATTTCTCGACAATTTTGTTTCCTTTTGCACTTGTATTATTATTATTGCCGTTGCTATTGTGCAATTTACTCGATAGCTGTGATCGTTGAGAAATAATATGATTATTCAAATGTACAAGATCTGGATTTATAGCCATTATAAGTGAAGTCTCTATCTCTCCTGCATGGTCCAATCCTTGCATCAAATGCCAATAATTAATGAAATTTATTGATACGTTCTCTGAAATATCCCTATCTTGAGTAAATATGCTAGCATGATTTATTTCATTGAAAACGTCTTGGGATACATAGTGGAGTGCACCCATATTTCCATGGTGCCCATTCAATATTAGGATGTCTTTTACTCCAAATTTTATCAATGAAATGCAGATCTCCTTCAGTACTCGTGAAAAAGTCTGATGCGTCAATGAAACATTGAACATGGGTTCATGTTCAAAAGATATGCCAATAGATAAGACCGGAAGACATATTGCATGAATATTCTCTGAGACATGTTCTGCAAGGTATTCTGCTATGATGGAATCAGTTGAGACTGGAAGGTGGTCTCCATGCTGTTCAAGCGATCCTACGGGAATGATGGCAAATATTGGATCTTTCTTAATTTTCTCTAAGTCATGATTTGTCATGATGTCTACTCTAACCATTTTGGTAATTGTTATCTGACACTTGTATTATTTAGATTTAGTATATTCTAATCGAATAATTTTGTTATGTAACTCTGATATCCTATCTGTCATTAAATGCGAGAAATATGATAATTTTTCTTTTTATGTTTTTTGTGATTTTTTCTATCTCTTTCCTTCCTTCTTGATGTGAACTTTTCTCCAATATACTTCCAGTTTCCCTTCTAGGGATAGTTTTAAAGCCTGTAAAAGTACCGAACTTTCTAGTCTTCTACCTTTACTTTTAATAGAATCGATATCGTCATTTTCAAGAACTTTAAAAGAATTCTGACAGATTATTGGTCCTTGGTCAAGGTCTTCAGTGACGAAATGTGCAGTACATCCTACAATTTTTGCCCCTCTTTCATAAGCTTGTGTATATGCAAATGCTCCAGGAAAAGCAGGTAATAGTGAAGGATGAATGTTTATTATTTTGTTGGGATATCTCCAGACGAAATTTGGAGTCAAAATTCGCATATATCGAGCCAATATCACAAGGTCAATATTGTAATCTTCGAAAATTTGAAGTATTGCTCTCTCAGCTTCTGTTTGGTCTTTGTGATCTATTACCACAAATGGTATATTGTATTTTTTTCCAATAGATTCTAGAATTCCCAAACTTCCTATTATTATTGGAATCTTTGCCTTCAGTTCATTTTTTCTATATGATTCTAAAATTTTAAGTAAACAATGATCTTCGTTGCTGACCAATATTGCAATATTTGTAGGTCTATTTGGTTCTTGATAGTGAACTTTGATCTCCATCTTTAACTCTTTTGCAAGTGCCTGTAAACCAGAATTTAGTTTGTCTTGCATAATATTATTAACAGATGCCTCCATCTGCATACCAAAAAGACCCTTCACAACGTTCTGATTTATTTTTTCTATATTTGCTCCATTTTTAAAGATAAAATTCGTAATCTCAGCAACTACTCCTTTTCTATCTTTTCCTACAACCGTGATTTCTATGATTGTTTTTTTGTTACTTTTTTTTCTTTGTAATTTGTGACTAGCTGGACTTGTCTTGTGAACGAATATTGATGATGGTTTTGAATTTTTTTCATTCGAACTGTTAGCAGGAGAATGTATTGGCGAGGCATCACCGTCTGACTTTGATGATGACGACGATGATGTAGGTGAGATGTGTAAATCTATATCTACATCTTTCTTGACCTTTTTTCTTTGGATATCCAAATTTATGAAATTTCAGTACGTCCCTAAATTAAATTCTATCTTTAGATCTTGAGAGTTTAAAATTTTAAAAGTTCCTGAAATTTTTTGGGTAAAAATAGAAAAGAAAATGATAACAAAGAGATCTATATAAAAGAAAGAATTATCATTATTATTTTTCTTGTTTTATGCTGCCATTTTCCTGTATTTTCTTCCTCTTATTTACAAAAAAGTTTCGATGATGCGAGTATATTCTCTTATCTTTGAATTGAGTAAAGTTTCCGAGGTTGACTCACCATACATTCTAACCAGTGGTTCAGTTCCACTTGGCCTTATCATTATCCATGTTTCTTCATCGATCCATAACTTTGCTCCGTCCAATGTATCAATTTTCATGGGATTTCCATGTTCTATACATTTGGTAACTATTTTATCTGCAACTTCCTTTGAGGCACAGTTGAACTTTGTTTTATATTGTGAAATATTTCTCAAAGAACCTATTAGATCAGAAAATGTTTTGAGATTTATTTTCCTGTTATTTTGTCTACCAATACCAGAGGTATTGACCTTAGAATCAAAAGAAATATTGTTTGCTAGCATCTCTAGAATCAATGTAGTTGTCATTGCGCCGTCTCTTACGTGATTCATTTTTCCGTACATGAAACCTCCATTTTCTTCTAACCCGATTATAGCATTCCTTTTTAACATCTCTCTTGATACCTCTACACTTCCAACCTTTGTGTATATAACTTTGGAACCAAGTTCTTCAGCTACAAAGGAAACATTCATTGAAGTATTTATTGGACAGATAATTTCTGCTCCTTGGTGCTTACTACTTAAGAGATATTTTACTAATATTGCAGCGGTTCTGTCACCAGTATGAACGATCCCCTTCTCATCACAGAAGATACTTCTGTCTCCGTCGCCATCATACGCTACTCCCAAGTCCGCATTTGTATCTGTTACCATATTCGATAGACTACCTAGATTTTCAACTGTAGGTTCGGGACCTCTTCCTGGAAAATCTCCATCGATATCACTATGAATGGTAGTAACCTCACAACCAAGGTTTTCCAAAAGATATGGCGCTACGAGAGACTGGACGCCATTTCCTAGGTCAAGGACAACTTTAAATGATCTAGATCGTATTTTTTCAGCATCAACCAATGCAAGAACTGCGTCCATATACTCCTTTGTAACGTTATTGTCTATGTAGGTCTTATGTGTACCATTAATCTTTGCAAATTTTTTCGAATAAAAAATTTCTTCAACCTTTAGTTCATCCTCCCTTGATATTTCTACACCTTCTTTTGAACAGGGCTTAATCCCATTGTACTCTTGAGGATTGTGAGAAGCTGTGATCATTATTCCACCGTTACATTTCTTACTCTTTATTGCATATTGAAGACATGGGGTCGGAACCTGTCCTGCAAAGATGACATCCAAACCTCCCGAGTTTAAAGTGGCCGTAACAACATTTGAAAGGATGTGACCTGAATTTCTTCCATCATATCCAACCATTATTGGTCCCTTGACAAAATAGGTCGATAGTGCATAGGTCAAATCCATTGCCAGTTCAAATGTCAATTCCTTTCCATATATTCCTCTAACTCCATTTGTTCCAAATAGCCTTTTTCTAGGGACGTCTTGTGTCAATTAAATTCCAATATCTAATTAATTTAAGAATAGATAAATTTGGCTGTTTTAAATTGAAATTTAATTGCTGCGGGGATTGCCAAGCCTGGCCAACGGCGCAGGTCTATCAATCGTCATTCCATGGTTGGTGGTGCGAAGCTTAGAATGAATTGGTCAGCGTATTATCAATGATCATATCCTATAACCCTGTTCCTCAGGGATTCGTGGGTTCAAATCCCACTCCCCGCACTTTATTCTTCAATACTGAAATGTTCCATTAATGGATAAACACATAATTGCGAATGACATATATATTTGCAATTTCCATTCCAAGGCAAATAATAATTTTCATAGATTTCATAAATGGATGTTTGTTTTGTTTTATTCTCTGGATATATAATGAATACCTTGTAATAAAGTACCTCCAAAATGGCAACGATTACAACGAACTTAAACCTTTTAAAACACCAGTCCAAATGAGTTCTTTCAGATGAAAAACGCTTGATATACGAAAACCAGAATAGTAAAATTTACTATAACATTCAAGGAAAAATAGTGATAATAACATTTTACTCTCCCAATCCAATGATTTTTTTTGATGTAAAAAAATCAGAACATGAAAACTCTCATCAACTATTTAGTTTTATCCTTAAATTTTCTAACTTTATTCCGATATCCTTGATAGTGTTTCCAAAATTACCTAATATCTCTCTTGTATCGATATTCATAGATGTCGAGTTCATTCCTGATAATTCGATAAATTCATTACCAATTCCAATTATTTCGTTACTTGAATTTTTCCATGCGTCATTGGCTTTATCTAATTCATTAACACCCTCGTCTATCTTGCCCTGAATGAAATACTGAGAGCCTAATGATAAATGCGAGGAAACAGAATCAAAATCGATCCTATTCTTTATTTCGTTACTTAACTGGTTAAAATTTTCTTGCAGGTCTAGTCGAACAGATTCCATTCCTCTTATGAAGTCTTGAAGTTTTTCTTTTCCGTCCTTGAGAGTCATAGATTGTGCATAAACACCTTCAAAATAAAGGATTAAAGTTGATGATATGAGGGTTAATGCTATCAGAAAAATTGTATATATATTTTTATACACTTTCAAAGAAATCACCACCTATTACTATTTAAGATTATATAATACTACGGCGTTTGAAATCAATTATTGCTTGATTGGTAGGATCAACGTAAATTTTAATGTTCATAAAATGTTGTCGTATCATATATTTAAATAAATCTGTGCGAGTTAACTTGATCTGGGCTAAAGAGTAGAATTAAACTAACTCTGTCCAAACATCAAATATATTCATTAATATCTGTGCTTATTTTCTGAATAATCTTCTTTTATTGGAATCATTTTGTTTTAAGCGGAACTCCGCTAAATTACAATATCTGACCTCAGTAATATTACAATGTCTCTATTTACATTGATTGTTATCTTTGTGTGCTTGATAATGTTGACCACAATAATCTTTACCGCAGTCATAACAATGCCAACCTGATAAAGTATAACAAACACTACATCTTCTAACTGGATTGTTATGGTCGTAATCTTTTCTGCCTTTTTTTGGACTCGGCTTTAGTTTAGCGCTATTACCCCCTGATCCACGTTTCATCTAAATCTTCTCCTTACTCAAAATAAATAACCGATTGTAGTTTCAAATAATACACATCCTTGTCTATACATGAGGATATTTCGAGGGTTTTCCATATTCTGGATACAACTTTATAGTTTGATTCAAATTTCTTTAAATATTAACCAATCTATTATATTAGTTTTAGCTTAAATGATCATATACTACAAAAATATTCTTATTTTTATGATGTGCGTTGAAATTTTATTTTAACTATATATCATTTTTTGATAAGTAAATTATTATTTCGAATTAGTTTATAAAATAGGAATTAATGTCTAGAGGAAAAGAATCTGATTTATAGAAAATGCAATGAATGATTTAAAAAATATCTAATGTTTTGTATCTATAAACGATTCCTCAAAAGAATTCTGACGTGAGGTAACGTTTTAATATGCTATATTTTGTAGAAAGATGGATGATCCCAAAGGGTGATATTAACTAATGAGTAAACCGTATTATGTTAAATTTCAAGTTCCAAAGGATTTAGTAACAGCTATTTACGAGGCAGTTAGAGTTTCTAAAGAAAGTGGAAAAGTAAGAAAAGGAACAAATGAAACAACTAAAGCTATTGAACGTGGAGTAAGCAAATTGGCCGTCATAGCAGAGGATGTCGAACCACCAGAAGTTGTTGCTCATCTTCCAATTATATGTGAAGAAAGAAACACACCTTATGTTTTTGTGCCGAGTAAACAGCAACTAGGTGAATCTCTTGGCATTTCTGTAGGTTCTGCTGCAGCTACGATAATAGATGCGGGTGATTCTCAACATATTGTTGACGAAATAATTAACGCTTTAAAGAATCAGAATCCAAAATCAGATAAACAACAACAACAAAAACAACAATAGTTAGTTGTGAGGTGAAAATGATCTATGAGTAAGACTGTGGATGAAAAGATAGTTCCTGCCGAAGTTATTCAGATTGTTGGTAGGACAGGAATTGCTGGAGAGGTTATTCAGGTCAGAGTAAAGGTATTAGACGGAAAAGACAAGGGAAGGATACTCACGAGAAATGTAAAAGGCGCTGTTCGCATGAATGATATTCTTATACTTCGAGAAACAGAACGCGAGGCAAGAAAGATCAAGTAATAACAAAAGTGGTGGAACCGTAACGTTATTAAATTATAAACAGCTACAATGTGTTTTAGGTAACTAAAAATGAGTAGAACAGCTGCATCTTTACGTAATTGTTTCTTCTGTGGTGAACGTATTCAGTCTGGAACTGGTATTATGCTAGTCAAAAATGATGGCTCCATTCAATGGACCTGTTCAAATAAATGTAAAAAAAATCTTAGAATCCTAAAAAGAGATCCTAGGAAATTCAAATGGACAAAGAAATACGTAAAAGGCGGGTTAAAAGCCTCTAAAGGATAAAGCGTATAGCTAAATAAATAACTATAATCATTAAAGGAAAAAATAAAGCTTAGTTTCGAAAAAATAATAATAATCAAAATAGAGATGAATTTGATGTCTGAACAAACGTTAATTGTTATTAAACCAGATGCGTTTTCCAGAAAATTGACTGGAAAAATCCTGGCACGATTTGAAGATAAGGGTTTTGTTATAAAGCAACTAAAAACTTTTAATTTTACAAAAGATGTAGCAGAAGCGTTTTATTCTGCACACAAAAATAAACCATTTTTCCGCGACCTTGTCGCTTTTATTTCATCATCTACGGTGGTATCTTGCATTTTAGAAGGTGAAAACGTTATAAACACTGTTAGACTTATGATCGGTTCTACTAGATCTTTTGATGCCCAACCAGGTACTATTCGTGGCGATTATGGTCTGGGAGTAACCGATAATATTATACACGCGTCAGACTCTTATGAAAGCTTCATAAAAGAGTCGCAAGTCATTTTTGATAGTAGTATACCCAAGTGAATTTAAGGCAGCCCGTTGTTGTAGTTTTGGGTCACGTAGACTCAGGAAAGACCTCATTGCTAGATAAAATTAGAGGAACAGGAGTCCAAGCTAGAGAGGCAGGGGGAATCACACAACACATCGGTGCGAGTTTTTTTCCAATTGAAACGATAAAAAAAATAACAGGAGTTCTATATGAGAAACTTGCCAAAGCAGATGAAAAGATTCCTGGTCTATTGTTTATCGATACTCCTGGACATGAAGTCTTTGCAAATCTTCGAAGTAGAGGAGGTTCTGCTGCAGATATAGCTATTGTCGTAGCAGATGTGAACAAAGGATTTGAACCTCAAACGCTTGAAAGTATTGAGATTTTAAAGAAAAGAAAAGTTCCGTTCGTTGTAGCGCTAAATAAAATCGACATGATCTCAGGCTGGAGAACATTAGGAGTGACAGGAAAAAAAAGTTCAAAAAAAACAATCGCTAGCACCCGTTATAGTAATAAAGATATCAAATTACCATTCATTACTGAAGAGATAAAAGATCAAGACGCGAACATTCTTACACAATTAGATGAAAAAATTTACACAGTTGTGGGATCTCTTTCGAGATTAGGATATACCTCTGAAGCATTCTGGAGAGTAAAAGAGTTTGATAAGGAACTTGCAATAGTTCCTATAAGTGCTGTTACTGGGGTTGGGATACCAGAACTCTTGACGGTATTAGTTGGACTAACCCAGCAATATATGAAAAAAAGATTAGAACGACGATCTGATCAAGTAAGGGGAATAGTTCTTGAAGTCAACGAAGAACCAGGCTTAGGACAATCTGCCAACATAATTCTGTTGGATGGTACTTTAAGACAGGGTGACATGGTTATGGTTTCTAAACGAGATGAGATTGTAGTAACAAAATTAAAAGCATTACTTCTTCCAAAACTATTAGATGAAATGAGGGACCCTCGTGATAAATTTAGATCGGTCGACGAAGTTGTATCAGCGGCAGGATTAAAAATTGTCTCTCCAGACCTTGATGGAGTTCTTGCAGGTACTCCTATATATGTTGTAAATAGTAAAAGCGAGGAGGAAACAATAAGGTCATTAATAGAATCTGAGGTCAAGGGAACATTCATTAGCAATACAGACTCTAATGGCGTGATTTTAAAATGCGATACACTTGGTTCTCTTGAAGCTATAATTGATATGCTTAAAAAGGAACATATTCCAATCCAGACTGCAGATATTGGTAATATTACGAGGAGAGATGTTCTTGCATCCTATGCGGTTAAAGAAAAGGATCGATATCTAGGTGTGATCTTGGGGTTCAATGTTAAAGTTCTGGAAGATGCGAGTAAGGAGGCTTTTGAAAGAAATGTTACCATTTTTAATGAAAATATAATATATAATCTAATTAGGTCGTATGCTGACTGGGTTCAGTACCAGCGAGATCATGCTGATTCAATAATATTTAATGAAATACCACCAATATGTAAATTCCAATTCATGAAAGGATTTGTATTCCGACGAAACGATCCTGCAGTATTTGGAGCTGAAATTCTCGTTGGGAAATTAAGACAAAAAGTTAACGTTATAAACGAAGATGGTGCAAAAATCGGGACGATTCACCAAATCCAAGATAAGGGAAAGAATCTTGAAGAGGCTACAAAGGGAATGCAGGTTGCGGTTTCGATTCGTGGACCTACTATAGGAAGACAGGTAAACGAAGGTGAAATATTTTTAACTGATCTTTCAAGTAAACAGGCTAAACTTTTGTCGGAGAGGTTTGAACACAGGTTGAACGAAGAGGAAAAGGATATCTTTGAAACCATTCTCAGACTCAAAAGAGCAAAAGATCAGGCTTTTGGTTATCTTTAATATAATAACTAACCGTACACAATATAATTAACTGATGTAAATGCTATGTTTATTTAATGCTGATCTAAATTAAAATGAATTTAATATAATAATTTTTATCATATCAGTATTATTATCAATGTCCAAATAAATATTACATGAAACCAAGAAAAACATCATTTGAGGAATAGTTGAAGGAACAAAAGATCCAGTAGTTCACTAGAATGTTAAAAAAATTTAAATGTTATTGACAGGACTTCAATTTCATTATGTTATACCAGAGAATCAAATACCATTGATATAGTGGTATTTTGTTATGTTTTATTTATACCCAGATGTTAAAGTTAGAAATTATGGGCACTCCATTATTTAGACAACCTTCTAAGAATCTCATTATTTATTTCTTCCAGTTTTATTTGTTCACCCTTTCGTCCTGGAGTTTTCATGATTTGTTGTTTAACCCTTCTAAATTCTTCTTCCAATTTATCTTCATACAAAGAGTGTTTGCTACGTAATTCGTTAATATACAATATTCTAAATTCTTCTTCTTTTATTTCGTCTAAATTTTCTGACATAATATATATATTATATTTGATACTATATTTAAAGTATCTATTTTTTAGAAATTTATTTATTTTAGCTTGATTAATCTTATAAGATTTACAAAGGCAGTTATAAATAATTCAATTTTAACTTTTGATCCATTTCTTCTATAACTTTTTTTATTTTTATCCTACTTGCCTATATTATATTTCCCCACTTTATTATAATTGAAGTAGTTGTAAAAGTAATTATCTATACAAATCACAGCAGAGTTGTTACAATTTGTCTAGTAATTTGTTATTAATATATCAAATTGGCATCCGGATACTATTAATATTATCAAGCCTTTCGACGAATATAATTTTTCTTTATATATAATCTAAATTGATTGTATGAGACATACTTAAATCTGCTGATTTGACCTTTTGAGTTTACCAGAGCTGTGTTAACTTAAGGGAACCTACTAGCTAAAAATAAAAAATTCGTTTAAAATCGAGTAATAAACAAATTTAAAAATAATATCTTATTTATAATTTCAAAGTTATCATAGTCATTCCAAGGATATGATTAAAAATATAAAAAGAAATTGAAATAAATACAGTAATATATATACAATAGGACAAATTATATATTATGTCAAGTCTTATCATCGAATCATATCAAAATTCAACTGTAAACACAATTCTGGATGACATCGGTAAAAAATACACCATTGATACTTCAAAAGATCGACTAAGCAAAGATGCATCTATTCAAGAGATCAAATTTAAGTATAGGACATACTCTGAATGTGTAAAAATGTTGTATAAAAAAGTACAAGATTTGCAGGAAATTTAGGTTCGTACCTTCATTAGTTCAATGTCACCTGAGGTACAGTTTTGTGAACCGCCAATGTGAGCATGTAAAAGTTCTTTTGCTTTTTCCTTAGATAGCTTTTCCATAGAAATATGGCCACATTTTTTGCATGTAATAATATAACTCCACTTAATCAAATGTCTAACACTAAGAATGTTTTGTATTATCCTTATAACTGTTATAGAAATATTTGAATAATAGAGATACATTTTCTCTGAACATATGAAAATGTATCTGCATAATGTTACTTTCATTTTCTCTATTAGCCTTCTTCAGCTATATTCTCTGACATTCTCTTTATAACACGGTCTGCTAGAAACCGATATCAATAATCCTTTTGACGTTGACATTGTTTGTTATCTGCCAGTCAACTTTTGACATTCAATCTCGGATTCCTTGTTCTTGTTTATCGTATTCTCCTGGCTGGAACCTGAGAGTGTTACATTAGATCATTCAAAAAATTGCTGTTTTTTTATTATTGTACTCATCTGAATTGAGTTTGTATTTTCTGCAAGGTTCAATAATTGTAATATTTATAGTAAGTGATTTAGTCACAATCCCTTTCTTGCCTCGTGCTGCTTGTACAACCCTCTATAATTGCAGTAACAGTAGTGAAAACAACCTATTTCAGAGTTCTAATTACAAAGGATTCATACCCAGATAACATCATGTTGGGATAAATCATTATCTACTCTTAAAATGTTCCTAATAAAATGAATATTAAATAATTCTCTACCTTTCAGGGATTCAAGCAGATAGAAATTATATTTATATTGATAGGTAATTTGTTTTTTATAGGAAGTAATACAATACCAATTTTGGATATCTTTCATATACTATTTATTTTCTTATATCGTGAACTTATTCCTTCACAGTCATTGAATATGGAAAACTAAGAGAAGATATTCTAAACCAGTATGGTTTATAATCTAGAATGGTCATCATATATAGCATTTGAAACGAGACCTTTACTTATGAATTCAATCCTCATATTTAATCTAAAAAATTCATTTTTGGAATATTATTTCAATTAAACAAACCAGAAAATATATTGAGAAATATCTTCTTCTAGCGATCAGGTGTGACTGTTGAAGGCATTTTATCAGAAAACATGGTTAATTGATGCATTTATTTAAATTCAGCTCGTGTATATAATTTCCTATTTTCAGGTAATGTATCTTGATATAAGTATAATAATGCGGAACGCCTATTATAAGGTATAGGATAGCGAAAAAAAATGCCGATGCTTATGTTAAAATGCAAAACCTGTGGCCAGGTTTTTCCAGGACTTTATGTCCCTGAAGGAAGTACTGATTCTTACAAATCAGCTAATACAAATACTGATACTCTTTATACCTGTTCAAGGGGACATCAGAATAAATATAATTCCCCAGATTATACGGATTTGTCATAATTTTTGAGCCTTACCAAAGTAGTACTAGTATCGTATCCAGATAATTTTAGATTACAGGAAGCTAAAAGTCTAATAGAATCATCATTTGTAGAAAAAAAATATAAAATTGTGAAAGTGGTTACTCATAAATTTTTAAACCACTCTAAATTTGGTCTGGGTTCTGGTAAAGCAGATGAAATTAAAAATTTAGTCAAGGAATCCGGAGCGGATCAGATAATTGTTGATGAGCGATTGACTTCTAAACAGACATACAATCTAGAGGACCATACCAATACAAATGTAATCGATAGAGAGCGATTAATACTTAACATATTTTATTCTAAAGCTACTACGAATGAATCAAAATTGCAGATTCAACTTGCTGAAATTAAATACGAAATGCCTCGGGTCCGAGAAAGCGCAAGGATTGCTTCAGGAACTGAACGAGCGGGAAAAGGCGGAATGGGTGAGTACGTAGTCGATGTAAAATTTAGAGATCTAAAAAGACGGGCTTCGTTTATCAAAGAAAAATTAGATAATGCACAACGAAAAAGAGAACTTTATCATCAACAAAGATTGAAAAGTGAAATGCCAGTTATTTCTCTGGTAGGATATACTAGTTCTGGAAAAACTTCATTATTCAATCTGTTAACAGATCAAAACAAGGAAATATCAAATAATTTATTCACAACACTAACAACTACGACAAGATCATTTAAAATAAACGATAAAGGAATGTTGCTTACAGACACAATTGGCTTTATTAGCAGATTGCCTCATTATATGATCGACGCGTTTAAATCAACATTAGAGGAATCCATCGCCGCGGACTTGATTTTACTCTTGATTGATTCGTCAGAGCAAATAGAAGATATCAGAATAAAATATAATAGCTGTCGTGAAGTTCTAAATGAGCTAAATGTGGATAAATCAAAAGTTCTAATAGTGTTAAGTAAAATAGACAAGGTTAATTCAGATAAAATTGAGGATATTATAAAAGATTTAAGAATTTCAAATCCAATAGCAATATCTTCCATGAGTGGATATGGAATACATAAATTAAGGACAATAATAGACAAGTATTCAAATAACCACGTAAAGTAACAATCTTGATATTAATTTTTTATATTTGGATTCTTAAAATATACTTTTAAAAAAATATTATGAGAAATTGTAGGAATCTGATTTCATTAGAATTGAGTGCTCACATTCCTGGCAAGGTTTTAGAATCAGAACTTGAAGCAACACTCTAATTGGTATCGAGTCAATTGCAATTAAATATAATGTAATTGGTGATGTATTAAAAACAGGGTTTGAATCTGTTTCTGATAGAATCGTTGAAGGAAAAATACTATTAAGAAAGTATGATCAATAGTCGCAAAAACAAAAATAGTCCCATCAACAATCATTTCTTTCAATATTTGATTATTTAATAGCAAACTTCACCAACTTGACAGAGCAAGTATAAAATCTTAATATATTTGATTGGATTATATATAAACGTAGTAATTAGAAATAGAAAAATTCCAAATGTTTGTAATTAATTTATTGCTTATTACCTATAAAATTAATGAAGAGAAGAAAAAATGAAAAATGAAAATAATTTAAAAATACTGATGGTTTCCACCGAATATCCTCCGATGCAAGGGGGAATAGGAAGATATACAAATAATTTAGTGAACGCCCTAAGAAATATTGACATTGATGTCTATGTGTGTTCTGGAAGTGAAGGAATGGGAGAATACAAAGGACTATCCCCACACAATACAAATAATTCTCGATTTTTACTTAAAGTTGTAAATCAATTGCACCCAGATATTGTACATATTCAAATGGAACATGGACTATATGGATTGGAACTTAATTCCTTGCTACCAGGTGCGATAACTACTTCGCTAGATTATTTTTATTCGAAATGTGTTCAACCCATAATTACTACTTTCCATTCTTCATATGACTTTATACAATGGTTAAATTTAGTGTCTATTAACCAACATAAATTCAATATTAAAAAAATAACTGAATATTGGCAACGAATTATAAACTATAAAGCCTTTCATGACTTAAATAAGCGAATTTTCCATCAAAGTAGGGCCAATATAGTATGTTCTGATTATTTATCAAAGTTGATACCAGGATGTAAAGTGATATATCATGGTGCAAATTCGTATTTGTCTCAAAATGTTTCTAAACAAGAAGCAAGGACAAAATTGTCTTTACCAACCAGTTCAAAAATTGCTTTAGCGCAAGGATTTTTTACTTCTACTAAGGGATGGGATATTATTAACAAGATGAAAATTCCGGATGATTGGGTGATAGTTTTAAATCATTCAAAAAATCACTACAGTCAACAAAATTTTGATATCGATATTGTTAACAGTAAAAATAAGAACAGAATAATCAATCTCGACAAAAAGTATCTTTCTGAATCTGAACTATCATTATTATTCTATGCATCAGATGTTGTAATTTTGCCGTATAAAGTATGTTCTGGTTCAGGAGTAATGTTTGATGCATTAGCACATGGAACGCCATTTATTGCCTCTGACTTGGATTTTTTTAAAGAATTCAAAGAAATGAACTTGGGAATAGTAGTAAAAAGAAAACCAGATGAATTTGTAAAAGCATTAAAACAGATGGATGAAAATTATTTATCTTATATATCTGCTATAGAGAAATTTAAAGTGAGATTAGATTGGAATACTATTGCCATTCAACATATGAAAATATATGTTGATACAATAATGAGAACACATTCACCTATTGAAGAAAAAGACGAACAGGTAATAATTCAAAGATAGGAAATTTTAGAGAAGGTAATCTAAAAACCTTCTATTTTTTTTAGCTTGGCATATATACAATTTTTTTTACATATGATAGCAAAATGTTTTTTAATTGTATCAAAGTGTACAAAAGTAATACATTACTTGAGTAAAATTTTACATGTTGATAAGTAATTGTGTCATGATAGTGTTCGTACTTATTTGTCTTTAATAATAGTTAAATTATGTGTATTTTCCATTATGAAAACATATAAAATATTATTCAAATTTTACAATTCCATCTATTAGTCATCAATGATAATGAAATACTGAATTTTATTCTGTTTTATATATATTGTTCGAATCCAGAGATAGTTTATTCCACTTCGTCGTTAAAATTTTTTATAGATAGATTATGTAGAGTTAATTATGGATATTAAACCTGTCATCTTTATTGGAATGTTTTGGGTTTGAAAAAATATATATTGATTATCATAATTATACTAACAAGCGTTGTCATAATTGAAGTAATAATGCATATAATTTCGTCACTGACCTTTTGCTAATCGGTATAGATCTTGCAAGCGAATACAAAGATATTCTAGGAAATATGATATTTTTACCACCCAACATAAAACAAAATTAAATGATCCTTTAGAAATTCGAACAAAATTTCTTTCGTATTTTCAAGATCTGGGTGAATATTTTGTTAAACGTAAAAAATCTATATATGTTTTTAATTTTTGTAAAACTTTAAAAAAAACGGAATTCATCTTTTTGGAAATATTACCTTTCCAGATGAATAGCTATTGGAAACAACAGTTAGATAAATACCGTTTTTTGTTTAGAACAATTCCAATATAAAAATTTTTTTTTATTGGTAAACAATATATGATAGTATGGTAGTACAAACGATAAGAATCATTTATCATGTCTTCACTTAAAGTATATAAGAGAAATTCAAATTTCGTAGATTTATCTGATCTGGTTGCAGATATTAGTAGTCTTGGTCTAAGTAGTGCCCTTGAAAAGTATTATGATAAACCACTTGAAAAAGAAGCCAAAAGTATAGTAGCAGGCCCTAGTTTTTTAATGTTCTTGAACAAATTATTTCATATCCATATAACTACTGGCGATATAATAAAATTGGAATGTGGAAATGAAAGCAAATACTATATGCTATCCTTAACTGGGACATGGGATGAGATAATCAAATTACAATAATACTAATCGGAATGAGTGAATTTATAGCTAACATAATCACTATAAAATTCTGATTTATTGAAAAGATCATTTCATAATTAACAGGTATTTAAAACCCCCCACAAATGTGACTACGTTCAATTATAAAAATTAAATTAAATTAAAATTGTAAGTGTGATATTTTCAGTTTTTGTCCTAGCTTTTATAAGTTTTGATCTTGTTGAATTATTGAATTAAAGTAGAAATTGTGTAGAGAGGTTATATCAAAAAACTGTCCATTTGTCAACAGAACAAAATTATCTATTGAAGGTTTGCTGTGATGTGTTATTTTAAGACACTAGAACAGTAATATGCCATAAGATAAGAACATTATAACATAAATTATTTGAAATAAATTATTGAATACTGAATTTATTGAAACAGTTCATCATTATTTTAATTCCTTCCATCCTTCTTCCTTAGTCATCATTTCAAAATCTGGAACTATAAGTACATCTTCATCTAATAACTGATCTCCATCTTTTTTATAAAATCTTACAAAATCTCCCTCATATATTGCTAAGATTTCGTTCTTTCCATCTTTATCCTCATATGTTTTCTCTGTTTGTTCTCTATACATAATATATATAATACATTGCCTTTAATCTATATGTTTCTATGGGTTTGGTGAATATTTAGATAATAGACTGAATAACCAAGAATATCTCCCAAAAATAGATGGGAATATAGCTATTTAGTTTCTTTATCTTAGTCATAATTGAATCAGAACAATAAGACAAGAGGAGATGTTGGAGCAATTATGCATATGCGAGATGATCTGTGTAATGACATTAAAAATTTTTTAGCCGATGAGCAACTAGAAAACACATTACACACGAAAGTCATTCATTGTGGAATAGTCATTGATGGTATCATTTTGATTTGAGAACTGGACGTCGGTAGAAAATGATACCAGGCTGATATGGGTCTAGTTCCAGCTTCGTAGAAGGTTTCCCGAATCAGGACAATCAGATAAGCAGAAAAGAAAATAAGGAATCTCGGAAGAAACATCATGCAGGAAAAAGGTCGGTTAGAAAGAGAACAAATTCATGGCTAGAATTCACTATCCTAATGTAATCAAATTTATTACTTTTGAATTCCATTGATTCCTTGTGCAACTAGGATTGAATAACAACCGAGACCACATTTTTCGCATATGGGTTTTAATCCTTTATTTTCTGCACTTCCTATACAACAGGGCTGTTTGACTCTTCCCATGTGATCTAGAGAAATAATAGCCCATGAAGGACATTGAACAGGGGTGGTTTCGACTCCTCCCCAGTTACCTTTCATCAAAGATATCTGTTTCTCAGAATTCACTACATAATCAGGATATAATCGTTTAATTGATATAATTTCATCTACGACACTGTCACGAATATCCCCAAAAGGCAGCCAAAGAGGATCATCTTTTATAAATGGAGTATGAAATTGAAATCCTATTTTGTTTACTTTACCTCTCCATTCTTGTGCTAAAGGAATTGCGGTTGTATAATTAAGTGCATTGATGGTCATAGTAATCCATATGTCCTTCCACGCAGGTTTTCCTTTCCTATCTGCTTCTTTTTCGATATATTCTAATATGTTGTTTCTTGTCTTTGAATAGGATCCTTTTCCCCTGATACTATCATGAACTTCTTCTGTTCCATCAAGTGAGACCCAATAAAAATATAGATTCTCAAACTTCTTTAAAGGAAACGTACCATTGGTGACTACACAAACCCTTCTAGGCATTTCATTACAGAATAATTGTATGATGTCCGGCCTTAACAATGGTTCACCGCCAACGAGGGTAACCACAAAGATATTTTGCTTTTTAAATATATTATCAATTATCTTTTTCCAATCTTCAACACCTAGATCATGCTCTTCCTTTCTATTAAGCCACCAGTAGCAATGAGAGCAATGTAAATTGCAAACATTATTGATATCAACCGAACCATATAATGCTTTTTTAGAATGAAATACCTTTATTCCTATAATTTTTTTTATGAAATTAAGATAATATGGCATCTCATGTATTAAATCAGTTATTCCTCGGCCATAGATTAGATCTACCATAAATTTGTTAGTCTTTACAAATAAATAAAGATAGTTATAAAGAAAATAGATAACTATTAGGTTTTATTTTAATGATCAATTTAGTTCTAGTAATAAAATAAGGAATTAGATAATCATTTTAATCTTACAGTATTGGGTATTGAATATTGTTATTTTCTAAATATTACTATATCATATGGAATTTGATATCTTATTCATTATTAGTTTTGTTAATTTAAAGAAAAAACCTAATGCCTATTTTCCTTTCAAAATCCATGTTCAATTTTCGTCAAATTTGATAATTATATAATGTATTTTATTGAAAATTAAATCATTCATGAATTTAATGATTTAACTTTAGAAAATTAGATCATTATATATATCAGTTTAACGTATAATATATTACTAGATCTAGGATAAAAAATGTCATTTTTTCCACTTAGAGATTGGCATCTCAAACATATGGAAAATACAGTAGTCAAATTTGTAAAGGGACTATCTGAAAACTCCACTAATTATGAAAGGAGAATGTATAGAAAATATGGTACTATTTATAATATTCGAAGACAAATAAATCATGATATTGTACACGGTGTAACAAACCATGAGGTCATTTCATTTTTGCAAAAAATTGAAGGAGATCCGACATTTTCTGATTTACTAAAAAATAATGGTGCCGTTGACCGAGTATGCGAAATAAAAAAATATTTTGGATTAAATAACGAAATTTAGCTTTAATACCTTCTCTTCTTTTTCTAACGGTGGTTAGTAATCTCTTCTATGTAAAGTTAAAATTTATTCTACAATAAAATATTAGATTGATATCCATTCTAGTAGAAAATAAAGATCTCTAACGCTGCGATATCTAAATAACAATCCAAGTAACTTCTCCTATAGTATCTTGTGACTCATTATAATACATAAATTTCATTTTTCACTACCTGAAAGATGAGTTTCTAAAGTCTTTCAATTTCTAATTCTCTTTATTTGTATTTTTCTAGTATTTCTTCTAATCCTTTTTCACCAACTGCACCTACGGCCCTTTCGGCAACTTTTCCATTTAAAAAAACTATGAAAGTTGGAATCGCATAAACATCATATTTTACAGCAATTGATTGGTTATCATCCACATTGAGCCTTCCAAAATTTATTTTATCTGAATATTTACTCGAGAGCTTATCAAATACAGGCAGCATAAATTTACATGGACCGCACCACGTAGCCCAAAAGTCAATTAATAAAGGCTTATTACTTTTTATTGCATAATCAAAATTTTTTTCGGATAACTCTATAATCTTAGCCTTGTTTTCATCCATATCATTAGGGTATTTTCCAATATCTTCATTCTCTTCATACATAGATTCTTTTTTAAAAAATGATATTTAAAATTTATTGTAGAAAGACAGTAACTCAACCAAATACATTAAAATCATCACTGTTGATTTAAAAATAAAAGAACTCGTGATATAAAAGCATTTAATGGAGATAAAATTCTGTAAAAAGTACCTAAATTTGCCTTATGAAATGTACATCTAATAAAAAGTCGATAATAGTTTCAATAAATGTATATTTTATGAAGTATTTTAAGGGTCACTACAATTGGTAGATCGATAAGAGATAAAAATAAAATATTTTTCATAATATTTCCCAAAAAACTTGCAAAATATAATAAAGAGATAATAATTATAGTGATTTATGGTTATTACTTCCATTTCCACATTTTAAAGAAATAATTTCCAGAATTGTCCACCGCTTAGTCAAAACATTATTATCCAAATAAAAAACCGAATATTGGGAAATTAAATTTATCTTTTATATTCTATTATTAAAGATAATAAAGCTGATCTACTTTTGGTTCTGAAATTTTTTATTAGATTCTTTTATGATAATTATCAATTCCTTATTTCTCCAAGGCTATTCTTTTTTCGAAAATATCCTCTTTATTATATTCCTTTATTTATATAAAGGTAAAGAAATCAAATAAAATAATTCAAATATCTCGCAACATATTTGGAGTATCTTGGTATTTATAAATATCAAGATTTTTACTCTTCATTATTTAGCTAAATATTTGAGGCTGGGTCATAATTCAGTTAACAAATATTGTAATGTTAACAATAGCATATAGTCAAGCTTTATGTTCCTATCAGGTATTTGATTACCATAGGATTATTTCTTTCTGTTTTACAGTTGTAGTATACGAGTATCTGATATAGCAAAACTGATAGTAGTGCTATTGCACAAGCTCTATCATATACTCTGACATGTAATGGATCTATCCTGAACGCAGATTTGATATACCCTATCAACGGTTCTATAGATGTACTTCTCAATGAATAGATAGCCTGTCCAACATTAGATTCATAAAATTCTATCAGTTTTATCCTATCAGCAGGTGTATTTTTATATCTCTGTACAGGACACACCAATCTAAATCCCATATCTGTACTGAGATCGTACAATTCATGATCATCATATCTAGGATCTGCAGACATGAATAATGTTCTTCTGATTATTGCAACAGGTAAACTTGCTGTCAATACACTGTACATCTGATTGTCAGGTATGATGTTGGCAGTTGTAAAATCTGCTGCCAATGGTACTATGATCGAACCTGTACTTGCTACCAGATGCAACTTGTATCCAAATATCCAGCCTTTTGTATGGCTGAATCCCCACATTGCATCTGTATCAATACCAGAATGTGGTACTACTCCCTCTTCCATAGATGATTTGTGCCAGACATATCCTCTAGCCTTGATAAGGTTACTGTCTGCTGAGAGGATAGATGTATCAATTATTTTATCAAGAACAAAAAGTTCACCCATTGTAGTAATCCCATTTTTTATATCATTAGATATTGTGATAAGGCGTCTATCAAATGTTCTTCTGCTTGGTATTCTGGATAGTCCACATCCCTTCATTATTACCTTTCTGTTATATGATAGGTCCATTGCAAGGTATTCGTGTAATGCTCTGTTAGAATCTAATCTAAACCATATACGTACTATAAAACATCTCAAAATAACAGTAGGAGAATAGACATATGGTCTACCTCGTCTTCCTCTACTATTATTATTTTTATGTGGCCAAAGAATCAAACCAATCAAATACAAAATACTAATTAGAATAGATGTTGATCTCTTCTGCTGTGCTAGTTTGTTGGTCTGTATGGTTTTTCACCAAAACATCATACACCAACAAACTAGCTTTACTCGTTATGAAATTGGAATAATAATTATGACCCAGCCTCAAATATTTGTAACATTCAGTAAATGACACTAAGATTTCAAATTAAAGGTCAAGCAAAAATTTTACTCTATATTTCTTTTTATTTTTATCATAATCAATTTCCATCTCATGGTAGGTAACAGACTTTATTTCCAATTTATAATTGTGTTTAGAAATATTAGGAGATTCTCCCGAACCCACACATTCAATTTCATAAGTGACAGATGCTCTTCGTTCCAAATCTATTTTTTTTTCTTCAAGAATTAAATTCATATCTTCTTTGTCTCGGTTTTTATTATTGTTCTTAAAAATAGAAACAATCTGACTTTTAATTCTGTTACCGTTACTATCTTTTATGACCATCCGGGATTCCAAATATTCAAAGTGATTTATAATTATTTTATCAATATAAATTGCCAAGAGTATCTTTTCGATCCAATCGTATAACAAACTTTTCAGATCATGACCTTGTGCCACTATTTTTATGCTGGTTTTTGATTCAACCTTTTCTACATCAAACATAGCGTTCAATGTACCTATTGCTGCATTGAGAAAGGCTTCTGTTAAAGTTTTGCCGTGTGCTTCAACTATCAAATCAGTCATATGATCCAGATATCTATACCCTCTTTTCTTAAACGAATCTTCATCTTCTTCTTCTCTTTCATTGTCAAATTTTCTCTCATTATTTTTACCATTAAGGTATTGGTTTTCATTGATGCCATTTTCCTTTTCATTTTTAAAATCACGCCTGAAAACATTACTACTATCGTTGTTGTCTAATGATCCTTGATAACTTTCTCCCAGCATTATGTTAAATACTAGAAAAAGATACCGTATACTCTATATAATATTTTAATAAATCGGAAAATCTAAATCCCAAACTTTTCATCCCTTATCATACTTTGAAAGTAGATCTTCCAAGAGGAATGAGGGATTTAACTAGTAACGATTCATACTATATTGATTACATAAAGAGAAAATTTTTTGAGGTTGTATCAACTTACAATTTTCAGATACTAGTACCATCTCCACTAGAACTTTTGTCTACACTCGAGGTAAAGAGTGGATCTTCGATAATAAATGAGATTTATGGATTCACTGATAAAGGCGGAAGAAGTATAGCACTTCGCTATGACCTTACAGTTGGAATGACAAGGTTTGCAACCTCAAGACGTGATATGCGTCTTCCAATAAAGCTAGCATCCTTTGGTGGAGTCTGGAGATATGATGAACCTCAAGCAGGGCGATATAGATATTTCCATCAATGGGATATTGAGCTTTACGATACCTTCGACATCGATTCAGATGCAGAAATAATAGAATTTGTTTCCAATTTTTTTGACAAGCTTGGCATTGGTAATAGTATTATAATAGAAGTAAGTGATAGAAGGATACTTGAAGAATACATTAAATTAAACTTCAAGATAGAAAATGAGACTCTTTTATCTGAAATCTTTAGGGCTATAGATAAAGTACCCAAAAAGGGCATACAAGTAGTCTGTCACGAATACAAAGAAGTAATAGATGAAACGTTATTAAAAGATCTTTTACAAGTTTTCTCATTTAAAGGAGATCTGGAAGATTTAAAATCCAATCCAAAAATAAATAATTTAGAATGTATAAAATACCTTGAAAAACTGCTTTTATCCTTAAAATATAGAAATGTTACAAACGTCAGAATAAATTTGGGAATAGTTAGAGGTCTGGACTATTATTCTGGAATGGTTTTCGAAGTATTGGATACCAAATCTGATGTAGGTTCTCTAGTTGGTGGAGGTCGTTACGACAAACTTACGAGCGTATTTGGAAGACCGGATATTGGAGCAGCTGGTGCTGCTGGAGGAGTAGAAAGGATCATTTTAGCATTGCAATCTCGCGAAAATATTCTACCATCTGAGGAAAAAAATATAATTTATCTTGCAAATTCAGGAGACGAGGTTCGCAATCATTTATTACGTCTGGTAAATTTTCTGAGAAAAAAAGGGTTTATTATAGAATATGATATCTCCAATAGGACACTAAAAAAGCAATTAAGTGATGCCTCATCAAAAAATGCAAAAATTGCGATTATAGTGGCACCAGAAGAAATAAGCCGTCAAAAGCTAAAGTTACGCAATATGAAAACAGGTTCAGAATCAATGGAGAAAATAAACGGAATAGAAAAAAGGATAGCTGAACTTCTTTTATTATAGTCTTAACATTTGGATACTTTTCATTTTTATGATTCCACTTTGTTTTTTCTCGTATACATTTCTGATAACAAGGTCAGGTGGGTCATAACTTATGAATAAATCTCCTTCTTCTAATTCATTGATGTTATAGCTAATCAGGATATCATCCTGATCAATGCCATTGTAGACAAGTAAATTTTTGGCCCTTTGTATTATCTCTTCATCGGATGTGTTTGGAGCTAGAAAGACTCTCTTTGAGTAATTTATTACCATAATTATTAACAACAAGATACTTGAATAACCAATAATTAAATGTAAAAAATAACACTATATTCTTTTATCCATCTGGTTGTCTTTTTCTTGAGATTACTAGAATCAAATTTTGGTGACTTCTCGTGATGGTCTGATTTGTTTTATTCCTTCCATCTTTTTCTTCTTATGGATGATTCCTCTTCTCTTCCCGCTTTCCACTTGATTCTTCGAATAAATGATTTTATCTTTATATGTTATAAACTAACCTCTCTTATTCTCAGCTGCAAATTTTTTTATAATTTGTCATTACAAGAACTAAAAATACTTACCAATCAAGCAAAAGGTATATTTGTATTACCTATCTATTCGTTTTTGGTATAATATTTACTGTGACAGATTCGATTCATCATGATGTTGTTATAATAGGTTCGGGGTTAGCAGGTCTTAGAGCTGCTATCGCTGCTGCATCTACAGGAAAAAACAAGACTAGCATCGGTGTCTTCTCCAAGGTACAGGTGATGCGATCACACTCAGTTTCTGCGGAGGGAGGTACTGCAGCAGTAATCTTTGAAGATGAAGGAGATAACCAAGAGTCTCATATTTACGATACAATCAAAGGAAGTGACTTTCTTGCAGATCAAGACGTTGCTGAAAGACTAGCAAGCAATATCCCTCATGAAATATACCAACTTGATCATTGGGGTATGCCTTGGTCTAGGCGAGAAGATGGTAGAATAGGACAAAGGAAATTTGGAGGATATTCTTTTCCGAGGGCAACATTTGCCCAAGACAAGGTTGGATTCTACCTGATGCAAACTCTATACGATACCTGTCTTAAGTTTGATAATATTCATTTTTACAATGAATGGTTCTGTACAAGTATTTTAAAAGACAACAGTAAATTCAGAGGTCTTACTGCAATAGAGCTGAAAAACGGTAACTTCATCACTGTGAAATCACCAGCAGGAATCATCTGTACTGGAGGAGCAGGTCGAATTTACAGTTTCTCGACTTATGCATATTCTTCTACTCCTGATGGTATTGATATGGCATTTCGAGCTGGACTTGCTTTGAAGGACATGGAATTTGTTCAGTTCCATCCTACCGGTATCCTTCCTTCAGGTATTTTAATAACAGAAGGAGCTAGAGGCGAGGGCGGTTATTTGATAAATAATACTGGAGAAAGATTCATGAAAAATTATGCTCCAGAAAAATTGGAACTCGCGCCAAGAGATGTGGTCTCTAGATCGATGATAAAGGAGATAGAGGCTGGTCGTGGATTCAAACATGAATCTGGTTACGATTGTTTAAAATTGGATCTAACGCATCTTGGAGATGAAAAGATAAAAGAACGATTAGCTGGAATAAGAGAAATTGGAATCAAATTTTCTGGTGTAGATGTAATAGATGAACCTATAGAAATAAGACCTGTCTGTCACTACATGATGGGAGGAATTCATACTGATGTCGATGGTAGGACAGAATTGGCTGGTTTGTGGGCAGCTGGTGAAGCCGCATGTAACAGCACCCACGGTGCCAATCGTCTAGGGGCAAACTCTACCTCCGAATGTATCGTATGGGGACGAATAACTGGCGAACTTGCTGCCAGTTTTGCACTCTCGAGTAAAGAAAAAAATAGAACTGATGATTCTTCAACAGAACAGGTTCAGACAGAGGAAAAAAGGATCTATGATGGCATTTTCAGAGGAAAAGGAGAAGTAAATCCATACCAGGCCAGAAAAGAACTAACTGATACTATGGATGCTAAGTCCTTTGTTTTTAGAAATGAAGAATCTCTTGTTGAAGGACTGAAAAAAGTAAGAGAATTAAAGAGTCAAACATGGAAGCACGCAGATGATAAATCAAAAGAATATAATACTAATTTTGTAAACGTCATGGAGATTGATGCAATGATGAGAACTGCAGAAGTAGTCTTATTAGGTGCAATAAATAGAAGAGAATCTAGAGGAGCTCATTCCAGATTAGATTTTCCTAATCGTGATGATGTTAACTTTTTAAAACATACTCTTGCCTATTACAGTACAGATGGGGAACCTAAAATGACTTGGCATCCTGTGATAATTACTAGATATGCCCCTGTGGAGAGGAAATACTGAATGACTGTATCTGAGAATTTAGATTCATCATCGTCTGACTCTAATGTCAACAAAAATAGCATTGAAGCAAATCTTAGAACAAACAGGGAGGGGTTGAAAGGATGGCTAAACCCTTCACGATATGGGTGGGAAAGAGTATCTTATTGGTTGCAGCGTCTGACAGGCGTATTTCTTCTAGTGTACTTTGTGGGACATGTTTATGAGACTAGCTCTCTTGTTAGTGGTCCTGATGCATGGGCTACAATGCTCGAAATGACCCAGACAATATGGGGACATCTCTTCTTGATGACTGTCATAGGTGCAAGTACCTTTCATACTATAAACGGTATACGACTGATCTTTACACACGTGGGAATGGGTTTAGGCAAACCCGGTAGACCAGATTATCCATACGATCCTACTTCTATCAATACAAAAGAGCGGTCTGGAATATGGATAGCTCTTGTATTGGCAGCGGTAGCTATGCTGTACGGTGCAAGCGTCTTGTTTGGAGGCGAATAAAAATTGAAGAACGATTCATCAAGTAGCGGAATTAGCACATCTCTTTTAAAAGAAAGCCAAATCATGAAGATCCATTATATCACTGGAGTTTGTGCACTAGTTGTTGTAGCAATACATATCATGATGCGTTTAATAATGCCATACAATATGTCTTTGGAATTTGAAAATGTTATTTTAAACTACAAGAACATATTTTATGCTATTTTGCTAGAAACAATTTTAGTACTTATTGCTATACATGGGTTTAACGGCCTCAGGATTATATTATTGGAGTTTAGGCAGAATGAACTATGGGAGAAGAGTGTAAACATTTTTGTAATAATTGCGATGATAGGAATAATTGCCTTTGGAACTAGAACGATAATAGTTGCAAATGGCTTATCTTTAGGTTAAAAGAATGGGAAAGATGAAGTGAAATAGAATGGAAAATAATAAAAACAAAAAAAGTGTTAATAATGAGAACAAAAGTAATATTGAAAAGGAAATCAGTTTCAAGAATAAAAAAGAAAATATGAAAAATGAAGGGAATGGCAATGAACATTTTAAAGAAAGCATCAAGCTTAAAGTATTCAGGATAAATGCTGTCAGAGACACAAAGAAGGATTCACCACATTACGATGAATTCCAAGTACCTGTTAAAAGATGGACAACTGTACTTGATGCTTTATTGCATGCAAAAAGCTATCAAGATAGTAGTATTGGTATAAGATATTCATGTAGGATGGCTACATGTGGATCCTGTGGAATGAAAATAAATGGAAAACCAAGACTGGCATGTTATACTAAAATATCTGAATTAGAAGGAGATACTATTACTTGTGAACCCTTGGCAAACTTTCCCTATATCAGAGACCTTGTTACTGATTTTTCACAGTTCTTTCAACACCATAAAAATATCATGCCATACATACAGAATGAAAATGCAGACATGAAAGATAATAGTGAACTATCTGAATATTTGCAGACTCCTGAAGATGTAGACAAATTCTTACAATTCTCATATTGTATTAAATGTGGATTGTGTTATTCGGCATGTCCAACAGTTGCAACAGACACAAAATTTCCTGGTCCGCAAGCACTATCACAGGCATATAGGTATTTTTCCGATTCGAGGGATTCAGATAAAAAGAATCGACTGAATGTCATTGATGATAGACATGGTATATGGAGGTGTCATTTTGCAGGTTCCTGCAGTCATGTATGTCCAAAAGGAGTTGATCCAGCTTTAGGAATACAACTACTAAGAAACCACTTGCTAGGATTTTCAAAAAATGACAAAAAGATATCTTCCTTGCAAGATAGATCCTCTAAAGACAAAACAAAAAACGATTAATAAAATACGATTAATAATATTTTATTTTTTCAAACTTTTGTTATCAAATTTTTAATCTATCTCCTTGTTTAAACCAAATGATTTTAGGTTTCGGATTTATTTCAATATAGTATATTTAATACTACGCATTTTCTGTACACGGCGCTTGATTTTAGATTGTCTTCGGTATATATCTCAAATCTATGGGATTGGTATTAGAATGAGAGTCCACCATCTCCTTCTTCCATCCTGTTAACGATATAAAATAAAAAAATAAAAAAATTTTTAGATTGACTTTACCATCTATATCTTTGAAATAAAAAATATTAATGAAGTGAATATCTCTATTTTTTCATTTTTCTAAATTTTAAATCCACATGTTTCGATAAATAATAAAATAAGTCTTATAAAGAAATTCTATTTAGAACGTCCTTTCCTTTCAACAACTTGATTTATATCACGAATAAGACTTGAATTTAATATCTTACTTTTCATCTGCTTTGTCCTTTTCAGGCAATTTACTTTCGTTTACCTGCTTGTTTATTGCCTCTGCCATAAAGTGATTACTCACATTTACCTTTACTTGTTCGATGCTTCCTATTTTGTAAATGTTATCTCTGACATCCTGAGCAATTTTAAAACCAAATACTGCTGGACAAAAGGGACTTGTTAAATGTAAATCGACATTTACTTGATTATCATTAATATCTACCTTATCTACCAATTCCAATTCCATTATCGAGACTCCGATTTCAGGATCTACTATTTTCGACAATTCATCAAAGATTAATCTACGGGTCTGTTGAATATCTTGAGACATCATACATATTTTATCAAAAACCATATTTAATGATTGATATAGATTAAAGACAATCCAATACAATAACGGATTATTTATGAATTTAGTTTAGATTACTAACGGAATATACCATCTTGTGAGAATAGATAAATATATTATATTGAAATCCTGTTTAATATTGATAAATATTCTTGTATAGATCTAGACAGACCGAAAATCTAGATAAAAATGTTCTTGATTATCTTTCTTCCCTAGATGATGATATTAACTTATTTTATTATGATATTGTTGGAACTCAAGCACATTGTATCATGTTAAACAAAATTGGAATTTTAGACCATCAAGAATTATCAAGACTTCTCTCTTCATTAAGTGAACTAAAGGATAATCACATGGATCAGGCGAAGGTTACAAAGATACTATCATCAGATTCCTCTGAAGATATTCATGAACAGATTGAAGCCCTAGTAACCCAAAGTATAGGTATAGAAGTGGGTGGTAAGATGCATACAGGACGTTCCAGAAATGATCAGGTAGCATTAGATATTATAATGAAAACAAGGGACGATCTCCTATTTATATCCAACCTCATAACTAACCTACTAAGATCCTTAATAGCAAGATCAAAAGAATATCAAACAACGATTGTCTTTCTATATACTCATTTACAGCAGGCACAAATAGGCACGTTTTCTCACTATCTACTATCATATTCTTACAGTCTGTTAAGAGATCTCGAACGCTTTAATATGATCTTTGATAGGATAAATAAATCTCCTTTGGGTGCATGTGCAATCGGTGGTACTAATATACCCATAGACAGAAAATACACCGCTTCTCTGCTAGGATTTGATGGACTGGTAGAAAATTCCATTGATGCTACTAGTTCTAGAGATGTAATTATCGAATTTTTATCTTCCCAGACAATCTTAATGAACTCCTTAAGTCGAATTGCCGAAGATTTTATTCTCTGGTCTACTTCAGAATTTAATTATATCGAACTTGCAGACAAATATAGTTCGACATCGAGTGTAATGCCACAAAAGAAAAATCCAGATCCCTTGGAAATTTTACGTTCACATTCATCTATTGTTACTGGAAATCTTCTTTCAGCATTGACAATAATAAGGAGCCTTCCAACTGGTTATAGTAGAGACCTGCAGGATCTCAAACCCTTATTGTGGAAATCTACTGCTATAGTAACAAATTCTCTGATAATAATGGTAGGGATAATAGATACATTTAAAGTGAATAAAAACATCGCATTAGAGCAAGCTAATAAGAGCTATGCTGTCTCTTTGGATATTGCTGAACAGTTGGTGATCAAATACAATATCCCATTTCGTCAAGCTCACAAATTGGTAGGACGTCTTGTACAATATGCGATAAAAAATAACCATAGTATTAGTTTAAAGGACATTACAAAGGAAGAACTTTCAAGGATTCTTGATTCTATTAATATGCATATAGATACATATGATTTACATAGGATCATTAGAGACACAACTTCAGAAAATTCTATATACTTAAGAAAATCAGCAGGATCTCCGAATCCGAATGAACAGAAAAAAATGCTGGAATCAATAGAAAATTTACTTATAGATACAGAAAATATCTTATCTAAAAGAATTACTATGGTAGATCAGGCTTTTAAAAATCTCCAACAACTTGTAATTGAAAAATGTAAATTCGATAAATAATATTTTTTATTAATAGTGTCTTTGAAATGAGAAAGAAATATATTTTTTTTGGGTTTTATTAATAATAGGTCATTCATATATTAGTTCTAAAAAAACGGAAACGTTGTTTGCAATACATAAAAGTAGCCCGGCCCAGATTCGAACTGGGGTCAAAGGCTCCAAAGGCCTTTATGCTTGGCCGCTACACTCAGCGGGAAAATATATTTTTTTCCCTCCACCGGGCTTCCGGGCATTATTTCGTATTAATAACTTGAATTATAATGTTATGAATTTCAAATAAATTTCTTAAATTGTACTATTGGATCTTCCATGCTATCTATAAATTTCAAAGATTTTTCAAACAATCTTTTTTGAAATTCTGATACTTTGTATTTTTTTAGTATATCATTATTTTTAAAATCTTTTTTCTCGTTTTTAATTTTAGAGAAAATGTTTTGCGTATATCTGGTTAACTCTTTTTCATTTCTTATTTTCTTTACAAATCCACATCTTATAAGAAAGTTTTCCACGTAAAAGCTAATAGGTGCAATAGAAATGACTGGTTTACCAAGTAATGCTGCCTCCGCGCTCATAGTACCTCCAGCACCAATAAACAGATCTATCTTTCTTAATAAAGAGATTCCATCCACTACATTTTCGAGGATTTGAACCTTATTTTCATATCTCTGTTTGAAAAAATCTATTTGATCTTGGTATCTTCCCAGAATCAATACATGAGAGTACAAAGAAAAATTTTTAACAATACTGTCAATCAATGCTAAGGAATTTTTCAGATTCTTGTTATCTGTTATATATGATGCCTTTGCCTCTTCCGGCCTAATTAAGATAGTAAATTGGTTTTTTTTATTTTTTTTCGATCTTGTAGTTGACCATCCTCTACATTCTTTAATTTTTTCCATCTCTCTTTTTACCCAGACAACAGGGTCAATTGCTCTATATCTAGTAATTTTTTCTCTATTAATTCCTAGATATAACCATGCCTTATATGGTATAATCCATGGACAAAAAAGCCGGTCACAAATTGGGACACTTAGTTTCGCCACAGCCAATGCATGTGGAGAATCATTGAAGATGTAATGTTTTACACCTAATCCAAATGACACTCTTGAAGCTTCTGGCGAGGAAAAGGAGACAGTTAGATCAGGTTCAAAGGAATTAACAATATCTGCAAGTTTTCGAATTCTTTCACTGCTAGCTATTAATTTTTCATATCTGTCATTTCCTCCATGTTTACCAACTATTTTTATTCTTACTTTTTTTATTTTTGCTAACTCTATTGCCTCTCGGTAGTCTCGCCCAGTACAGAATATTTCATGTCCAGATTCTTCCAGATCTTCGACAAAATATTTGAAGAACATTACTTGTTTGGGAGTAAGAATATCGAACCAGATTCTCAAGTTATTGTGATAGTTACCATTACTTATCAATGAATACTTTTCTCTTGATCTTGAGAATAAGAAGATGAATCTGAACGAAAATTATTTTATGCATTCATCGTCTACTATAAAAAAATTAGGTAAACAAAATGAATAGCTTTAGTAAGGAGGAAATTTCATAGTTTATTGTCAAAATTGCCCTCGTCCCCAGAATTAGCTATATTTGGATTAAGTACTGAGGGCTATAATTTTGCTACATCACTTGTCAGTGTTGGCTATAAAGTTTCTATTATAGATGAAGCATCAAAGATGGGAATAACTTTAAACAATGATATTGCAAGAACATATGCTACCGTATGTGATCTTATAGAAGACGAGCCGTTACTCCCAATTCAACCTTCAAACGATATCATTGGTAATGCTTCTTACCTTTTCTTTTCTCCAAAAATAAGAAAAATAGGTCAAGATGTAAAAATCGATATTTCTTCTAAATTTATAGATGCCATTAGATCGATCGATAGGGATACCTCAGTTATATATACACTTCCAACTGGGATTAGTGGTAATGATGAAAATATCAATATATTGGAACATACTACCGGAATGATGGTTGGAGAGAATATATCTTATTATTACATGCCAATTAACTCTGGACCGATTCTCTCATCTAATACAGTAGTAGGAAGTTTTAATACAAGAAAAGATTCATTCCTTGAAAAGATACTCCAGATTATTAACAATCAACCGATACATCTGACAAATATTGTATCTGCCGAATTGACTTATGTTTCCAGGATACTAAGACATTATTCTGGTATTGCCAGTGTATTGGAAGTTTGTAAATATGCAAATGGCTACCAAGATGATAACCAAATAATCGATAATTTTTACAAGGATCTATATCTAGATGATATTACAAATGGATTACATGATCTAAGAATAATTCAACATTCCTTGCAAGGTAATAATCCATTGATATATCTGGTTAACGGCACTATCAAGAGCATAGAAAGCTACCTTAAAAATTTGATAGACAAAATCCGTTACCTGCTAAAAAAGAAGGAATTGAAAGCAAGCAAAACCAGAATTTCAATTTTTTGGGCATTAGATCTTTTTGAAATGCGAGGTGATAAAATCGATATATCCTTATTATTAGAATCTCGACTAAGAGATTATATAGGTGAGGTTGAGCATGGCGGAGGGAATAGTCTTGACAATTATCCTAGTGATAAGACTACAATCTTTGTTGCCTGCTCTAAATCGGATTATCATCTCATAACTAAAGCCAATAATGCCGATTCAATAATCATAAAGGCAAATCCTATTTGTGAGGTTAAATCTGATCTAATAAATGTGGAGAGGTATTGATATCATCTTAACAACTCAAGTGTGCTAAAAAATTAACAATAACAGATGCTGTAATTTTTCAATAAAGAATATATAAATACCTGATAAAATCCAATGTGATGTTTTTGTTTTATACTTTTTAGTTTTCTTTTTATTTACTTCTTTGATTCCCATTCTGATTTTTTCTTATCATATTCTTTTCTAGAATAAACAACTTTAGCGGGATGTCCTATCACCACAGTATCTTCAGGTACGTCCTTGGTAACAATAGAACCCATTCCTACAACAGAATTTTTTCCTATTATGATTCCCGGTTTTATTACTGCTCTGGCAGCAATTATTGCCCCATCATTCACTAAGGTTCCAATCATCTTAGGACTCATTGGATAAGGATCATTAGTAAATGTAGCTCCAGGACCTATGAATACATTCTTTCCTATAACAGTCAGTGGAGGAATATATACAGAACCTTCAATCCTAGTATTATCACCTATTTTCACGTTGTAATCTATATGTACAAGAGAACCAATCATAACATTTTTTCCAATTTCTGTATTATCTCCAACATATGTATAATGCCAAATCTTTACATTCTTTCCTATTTTTGCTGTATCGGAAATGTAATGAGTAACAAATCTTTTTTCTTCTTGAAATACTTCATGCTTCTTTTTAGTATTTTTTTCGGTTATATTTTCTGAGATACTATCCCTCTTCTTTGATTTTATTTTATTTTTCTTTTCTTTATTATTCTTACTCATTTTTAATATTTCATCTCTATACTTCTCTTTTCCTACCTTTTAAGTAACTCTTTTATTATTTTTATATCTTTATTATAGGTGCCAAGGATTTGCATGTTTTAGAATCTTTTCAGGTATATTGTCTTTCCATTTTGCCAGAAACTCCAAATCTTTTTCTTTTTCTCTTAACTCATCGGGTAACATAATAGGTATCTCGTCTATTATAGGATAGAAACGGACACATTTATCACAGTATAAAATACCATCAACAATTACAATAACCTTGTCTTGACGGGTGTACTCCTCAGATAATAGACCATCTTTAAAAGCAATATCATTCTTATTATTGTTTTTTTGAATATCGTTTTCATCGTTTTCGATTCCTTTTTTCTTATTTTCTCTAATTTCGTAAATTTCTACTTTAGTATCCAACTCTATCAATTCAAGAGGATAATGTTTGTCGATTGGACATGCCAAGATATCTAAGATTTTTCTTTTCATACGTTTCTACCATCCTTCAAATTCAAATATATTGGTGATCCAGTTTTACTGGATAAAATTGCGGCTTCAGCTATTTTTGTTACGTTTGCTGCTTCCATTGGAGAAACCTCAGGCTCATTTTTCCTTCCCTCTATTACATTAACAAAACTTTTTAATTCCAGTGAAAGAGGTTCAACAAGATTTAATCTTCTTGGGGTAATGGAGGATCTTTCATCTTCTATTGTTATCTCCTGTTTTATGAAATCGCCATTAATTATTCCATCAGTACAAACAGCACTAAATTTTCTCACTTTTTTGGGTGTAATCCAGTTAGATGATATTACTGCAACTTTATCAATCCCAAAGCCAAGAATTATTGTTGAAAAGTCCTCAAATGAATGAAATATTTTTCCAGAACGAGCAAAGACAACATGTGGTTTCATTCCAAAAAGGTATATTGCAGTATCGATGTCATGTACTGCTGTGTCGTAGATTATGCCTACATCCTTGATATGTAATGGCATTCTGTTTTCCCTATGAAATTCCATCATTAATAAATCTCCATAAGTTTTTTCTATGAGTATTTTTTTCACGTCTTGTACTGCGGGATTGAATCTTTCAATATATCCACAGGTCAGAACGACTTGATTTTTTTTTGCGATTTTTATCATCTCTTCACATTCTTTAAACGAGTAGGAAAGGGGTTTTTCAACGAATACATTTATCTTATTCTCCATTAATTTTTTTGAAACGATATGATGTGTTTTTGTTGGTGTGCAAACAAGGCATCCATCCAATTGTTCAGAATTTATCATATCTTCTACTGAGTCAAAGTAATTCACATCATATTTTTCAGCAAGAAGCTTTGCTCTATTAATATCGGTATCGCAAATGCTTCTTAATACTCCAATATCATGAAGGACTCTAACATGGTTTTTCCCCCATCCTCCAACTCCTATAATTGCTATCTTTGCTTTCTCTTCTATCTTTTTCTTTGGTAAACTTATTACTTTTTCCTCTGTGAGTGTCATTACGGTATCTTTTTTTTTATTTTTCTGAAATATGTTTTCTTGCTTTTATGTTATCATTTGTTAATCTTATTACCATACTGGTGTTACCCATTGACGGTACTTTTCGTTTGCACTACTTGCTGAAACTATCTTTTGGTATAAATCCCGTATTGACCTTGTTATCTCTCCTTCTTTACCTTTGCTAATTTCTTTCCCATCTACGCTTATTACAGCTACTATCTCTGCCGCTGTTCCTGTGAGAAAGATTTCATCTGCAACATATAGTTCAGTACGAGATATAGGTCTTTGAACTATTTCATAACCTAGATCTCTTGCTAGTGTTATGACAGTATCCCTTGTTATGCCTTCCAAAATTGATGAAGACATATCCGGGGTATAAATGACGTTGTTTCTAAGAATAAATATATTCTCCCCAGGAGCTTCGCTTACATTTCCTTCTCTATCCAACATTATTGCTTCATCATATCCATTTCTCTTGCATTCTTGTGTAGCCAATACCGAATTCAGATAATTTCCTCCTGCCTTTGCTATCGGTGGAGTGGAGCAATCATGGATTCTCCTCCAAGAAGAAACTCCTACTTTAATCCCTTCAGCATTAAAGTATTTATCAAATGGAAAAACTATGATTACAGTATGAGTTGGAGATCTCAAGTTTACATTAAGATCTATACCATGTGTTCCAACAAACGTAATTGGTCTGATATAACAAGATTGTCTCATGTTACATTTTTGCAGTAATTCTATTATTCCATTCATTACCTCTTCTACGGAATGATTAATAGTGATTGAATAGATTGAAGCAGACTGAAAAACCCTTTCAACATGTTCTCTTAATTTAAAAATATATAGATTATCCTGAGAACTATAAGCTCTAATCCCCTCAAAAACAGAAGTTCCATAATGTAATGCATGAGTTGTTATTGGAACTTGGGCCTTATCCCATTCAATAAATTCCCCATTAAACCATACATACTGAGCTCCTTTAGTTTTCATATTTAAGAAACGTAAATTAGAGAATTAATAAAAGTTTTCTTTAGTTTGCTAAAAAAAACCTCTCCTCGGAAATTTTACTCCAAATATTTTTATTGTTTCATCCTGTGCAGTTGCAAACTTGTCGATAATACTCCAATTTTCTTTGATTATCTTCACTACCCTAGCTGGTAATTTATCTTCCCACATTTCACCCTTCTTTAAATTTTCTCTTATTCTGCTTTCAGTATTCTTGTTTCTGGATCTGACGCCAGTAGCTTCTTTATAGATTAGCTCCTTGATATGGCTTGCAGAAATAGGAAGCCTCTTTGCTTTGATTGGATTGAATCTATATAATCTAAGTGCATATCGTTCCACAGGGTCACCTGTGTATGAGATAAATTTTTTTTCAGAAATTGTATTTACGACTTGTTCTCTTATCTTCCATGAATAGGGTGAAAAAATTGGTGGAAAATATTTAATAAATGGTGAGTAAAACGTGTAATTTGGAGATATAAAAATATCATTATCATTAGGAAATACCTCACTGATCATCAATTTTCTTAACTCATACGAAAAAGGAAAACTTCTTGTGTTGATTTCTTTCCCATTTAATAAAAATCTCACAGGGAAGATATATACCATGTATTTCTTTTTCAGCCTGTTTATTATTTCCTCATGAGCTTTTGTAAAAGGGTTAAGATGCGCAAGGTACAGTGCCGCAATTTTATCCATTTAAATCATTTTCAAATCACAATAAATACTGATAAGATATAAAGACATGCAAAATCCAAAAATTGATGTTAGTTTTATTAACTAACTAACTAACTAACTATCTATCTATCTATTGATTATCTTATGTCCTTTTGACTTCTATTTCTATGGTTGAAACATTTCTAGTTCTTCCGTCTTCAGATTGTACGGTTTCAGAACCAATCTTCACATCTCCTACCACATAACCAGCATTTTCCATTCTCTTCAATATGATTTGAGATACGTCTACTGCTCTTCCTATACTCAATCCTCTTGCCTTTATTGTTACTGTAGGTTGGTTCGCGAGTTGAATTAATGTTGATGTAACGTATGCCATTAATGGTTTTTTACCAATGTATATTGCATCTCTCAAATGAACTTGGTTGGGTTGTGTTTCTGTAACATTTTCATGTGCTTCTTCAGACATAGTAGATGTATTTGAAAAGGATAATTTAAATCTAAAAGTCATTTCCAGGTATTTTTCTAGATAAAGAAATAATCTCTTAATTAAAATAGCGTTGTACCTAAGGTCTAACTGATGAAAAAAGAAAGAAACAAACAAGTCAATCGAGAACATTCTTTTAAAATTTTAACATCAAAATCACATATATCGAATTTATTTCAAACTGGTGAATTACGATTTTTTTTCAGCATTTTGATTGTGATTTCTATCTCATTTGCACTTTTTTTCATCCCAGATATTGAAACAGAAGGTTATGATCAAAAACATCCGAAAAGTGATACTGATTTTTTTAGATTGGTATTTGCTGAAGAGATAAACGGAACAGAGAACGCAGATAATATTACTGGTACTATTAATCAGGATACTATTAAAGGACTTGGAGGAAATGATACTCTATATGGAAGAGAAGCAGGCGACGACGTAAGTGGTGGAAACGGATCTGATGTAATTTTTGGAGGAGATGGAAGAGATTTCTTACGTGGAAAAACTGGTGACGATCAACTAGATGGTGGAAAAGGAAATGATAGATTATTTGGAGACAAGGGTAATGATGTATTAGTAGGTGGCAGCGGTAACGATACATTGATTGGAGGTCCTGGACAAGATAGATTTATTTGTAATAATGGAAGAGACACAATCATTGATTTTAATCAGACACAAGGTGATGTCATTCCGAATAAGGATTGTGAAATCATAAACAATTCTAATAATTATCCGACAAAAGATACAAAGCCCTCAAACCAACAAAAAATCTCTGGATTAGAAAATCAAAAGATTGATGACGTATCTAAACAAAAAACTGAAGATAATGGTGGTCAAACAAACGATCCTGCCTCTAACATATTCGGATTCTTTAAATGATCGAATATATAGACATAGAGGAATTTCAATTTTTTCTACGAAATTTAAAGAGATTAACCAAGGTTTGATCCAATTGGAAAAAATAAAATAAATAAAATAAATTTGGTTAGTCCAAATCTTTATAAAATATTTATTGATAAAATTTGAGATTTTTTAGATAGGGATCTTTCATACGTTCAAATAACTGTTCTCGATTATCGTCTGTCACTCTATCCATATCGGCATTTTGTTTCAAGTCATCTAGTGTCTGATCTGACAAATCATCCACTTATCAATTTCTTTGACAAATGTAACCTGAGATACATAATATAAAAGAGATAGATAAATAGGATGAGCTGGAAGATTACGTTTTAGACGCTATCAACGAGAACATCAATATTGATGCCTATGATGGATTAGATAAAGACCATATATTTGAAGCAAGTAGAAACTTGTAAAGAAGGCCATCTTAATTTTTATTCATTTTGTCTTCAAAATCTGCATAATAAAAATATCAAATTTTGCTAAAGTAACAATATTGTTAATTTTGTTTATATCTCTTTTGGACATTCGCATGATATGAAGTAGTCATTTTCAAGGTACGTTAATAATATGGACAATTGTAATTATTTATCTTTAGTGTTATGGTGATTTCTGTTAGTCACACTATTGAAATTAGTGCAGAATAATATTATCTTTTTTTTATTGTTGAATTATTGCCTCAAGTATTTTGAGTATCGAGTATGTTGTAGTCTGTATCCTTGTAAGTGTTCTATCTTCAATAAATAACGCTTCATCATTTTTTATCTACTGCCTAAAATAAAAAGAATTGTTCTCCATGCATCCTGTAAATTTTTAAATCATTTGTGCCTGTTCAAAGTCTGAATGTAATAATAATTCTAAACTAAAACACAGAAAAGAAACAGCTTCTTTTCTAGATATATACCTTATTACTTTCAGTTTTTTTCATTAAACTAACTACATGTCTCGTAATGCAAAGGATGTATAAAAATCTGCTGACTAGATGTGATATCCTTCTAAATGTCTTAGACTTGAATGAAGAATTATCTTTTCTCCAATTATGCTTGATATCATCTTGTCGGACCTATTTTGTTTTTATTGTAGGTAGATGAGCTATTTTTTGGTTTTGTTCTGAATAATTCTATAGTCTTCATAACACATAAATATAAAATATTTAAAGAAGATAATTACAATGAATATTAAAATTTTGTTAATAGTTATATCTATTACTTTTCTAATTGGTGTATTATCATTTCTAGAACCTTTTTCTTATTATGGACCAGTATCCGGTCAAGAAATATCTGATTCAATTGAAAAATCTAAAGATGACTCAAATTTAAGTCTCGAAGATATATTTAATCGTACATCCAACTCTGTTGTTCAAATTACAATTATAGATCCATCATCCGGATTGGAAAAAGGCTTAGGTTCTGGTTTCGTTTTCGACAAAAACGGGCATATAATAACAAACAATCATGTAGTTCCTATTGATCAAAAATTAGCTCAATATATAGTAACTTTCCCAAACGGAAATACATATAATGCAGAAATTGTAGGAAAAGATCAATTTAGCGACCTCGCTGTAGTAAAAATCTCCAATTTTTCGCCTTCTGATTTGATCCCACTTCCGTTAGGATATTCATCCACTCTTAAAGTTGGAAATACTGTAGTTGCGATTGGAAATCCATTTGGACTTTCTGGTTCCCTGACTGTAGGTGTAGTAAGTGGCTTGGGCAGATTGCTTCCATCATCAGAAGAAAATAGTGATGGTTCTCCTTTTGGACCATCGCCTGCAATGACCTTCAATATTCCTGATGTCATACAAACAGATGCTGCTATAAATCCTGGTAATTCTGGAGGACCTCTTTTGAATTTAAAGGGCGAAGTAATCGGGGTCAACTCTGCAATTTTTTCAAATACAGGTCTATATTCAGGAATTGGATTTGCAGTTCCATCTGATATTGTAAAGAAGGTCGCTCCTTCCATAATTGCAACGGGAAAATATTCTCATCCTTATCTTGGAGTGGTAGGGATGGATGTCACGCCTTCTCTAGCAAAACTATTCGGATTAGAAAAGACGGCAGGATTTTTGGTGACTGGCCTAAGTGAAGATAGTCCAGCAGCAAAGTCAGGTCTGCGGGAGGGTACAATATCTTACAACAACAGAGGCGAGTTTATAGATGCACAAGGAGATATAATTGTTGGAATAGATGGAAATCCTGTTAGAAAAATAGATGATATACTTACTCATTTAGAAAAAGAGAAAAAAGTGGGCGATAAAGTTATTTTAACTTTAATTCGCGACAAGAAATTTATAAATGTGGAATTACAGCTGGGAGAAAGACCTACTCACTCTGATATTTCTAGATCTGGTACAGAATTGTTTGATGATTCACAATCCAAATCTTCAAACGGTGGTATGTATTCAGAATGTTTGAAGATTATGCCAAAGAGTTTATGCGATCTACTTCGATGATTTACACTATTCAGTAGTACGAATTTAAGTTATACAACTCACTAGATTTCAATTTTTGACAAATTTTCCATCAACCTAGGCAAATAACAAAATACGGTTCAATCAATAAATAAAATTCGTAGATTGCTCATGAAAATTCTGATAAAAATAAAATATAAAGATTAATATTCTATTCAATGATATGTTATTGATTCGCAACTATGTAATCCGATTACTCACTATTTGTACTCTTTGGTCGGATCTAATTAACAATATTTAATTGATAGATTTAACACAAGTTAAAATCAGATAAAGAGGAAAGTGAAAATTTTTAATTTTTACCTTTATCTAAAGATCTTTTTCTGTCTCTCCGGTTTCCGTCTAATCAAAACAGAAAGTCTACTAATACCTCAATTTCAACTCCCATTTTGGAGAATTGATCAAAATATTGATATTGATAAGAATGCTATTCAAGCTGAACATTTGGCAATATTCAGAAAACAATATTTCTTGAAAAAGATAAAGATAACTATTATGAAGATTCTTTTTGGGTTGCCAGAATCTAGTTAATAGAAAGATAAGTTCACATAGGACAAACGATAAACAAAAGTAATGAATTTTTTCCGTAATGTAAGGGTATTTTTTACTAAATTGGTAAAAGGTAATTCACATTTTTATGATTCTACCGAAAATAAAATTAGCAATTCATACATAGATAGTGAATCTATCTCGTCCTTGTCTTCCGCATCACTAAAGCTAGAGAGTAATCTTGGAATAAAAAGTACAGGAAGGTGTGGAATATGTGTAAAAGATGTAAATTTAGAATCGTTTAATGATATGAAGAAATATGTTGAAAATTTTCTAGGCATAGCTTCCGATGAAAAAAAAAATGAAAATCTATCCTTTTCCTTTAATTCCTTTCTTGATGAATATAATTATCTTTGGTTTATATTAAATGGACAAAAAATTGAAGATGTAGTGGCTGGAATTAATGCGGTGGGAGATACTATTCACGAAAAGGGATTCTCTCGACAATTGCTTGCTGCTGTTTTTGAGTTCACGAGTGGATATGAAAGTCGTAACGAAGAGGCACGGAATGTTGTTGAAGGTATGGACGATAATAATAAGGCCAGTCAATACCTTATCTATAATTATAAGCGTGACAATTTCTATCCTTTTGTTCCTACCGGTACTACATCGCAGAATGGAAAAAGAAAAAGGGATAACCAGATGGAAGTAAAAATAATGAAGGAGATTTCAAATGAAATACCATTTGAAGAAGACCTTTCTCGATGGTATCCCATATGGAATATACCCTTTTAAAATAGAAATATATTTAGTAGAATTTTAAATATGTGAATCTAGACAATAAAATATGAATGACGACATTCTGACTAAAATAAAAACAGAAAATGAAACATTCAGAGATCGTATCGATAAAAAAAAATAGATCTAATTAAAATATAAAAATAAAAAAAATTTCCTTATTGATTGTTTTTAACTATCTGGAATTAAACCTTCTTCCTTGAAGATTTTTTTTAGGTCTCTCAAACCGAGATCCTGGTTGGGTATAATAATATCTGATGAGATTATCTCAGAGTTCTTAAGTTTTTCACCTTTTGAAGTAACTAGATCATTCATTTCTTCAATCTTTTCATGTATCTTCTTTTCGTTATCGATAGGATATTCACCTTCAGAGCTACTATTTTTTTTGACCAAGTCTACTATCTCATTATCTAATGTATTGACTTTGTGAACTACTTCACTACTTACTTTAAATTGACCTTTACCGGTTATTCTGATTATTTGAACTTGGCTTTCATAAGACATTAGTATCACTACTCTGAAGTCTATGGATTATTTGTTTCAGCCTTCAATTTCGCTAGTTCTTCTTCGACTGCGCTATCTAGTGATACTTTCTTGAGTTCTTTTTCTATATCTGTGTCATTTGGCTCGTAGGATTGTGTATAGTCTGTAAGTACTCCTGACTCCATCATTTCATCAAGAGCTTCTGCTTTAGCCTTCATCCTATCCGTCTTTTCTTCAACCCTGTTGAGAATCATCCCGATGTCTCCCATCTCTTCAGAGATTCCAGAAAGATTTTCTTTTATCTTGACCTGTGCTTCTGCGGCAGAATACTCTGCTTTTATCATCTCTTTTCTAGTTTTAAATTCATCAATTTTCGTCGTAAGACGTCGTTCAGCATCCTCTAACTTTTCTTGGTCTCTCTGTATTCCCTCTATCTGTTTATCCAGGTTGTTTATCTGAATTGTGATAATATTCTTTCTCTCTAGTGCCATTTTTGCCAGGTCCTCTCTGTTAGATTTCAGTGAGCGGCGAGCCTGATCTTCCAATGTGGCGATGTTAGCAGCAAGTTTTGCTCTTTGCATCTCAAGTCGTTTCTTTGAAGTTACAACTTCCGTAATATCTCGTCTTAACTTATTTATCAGCTCTTGTTGCTTCTCAAAAGAATAATTTAAAAGTTCTTCAGGATCTTCAAATTTTTCAGCAATATTATGAGCTTTTGCCTTAAAAATTGATGTAAATCTTTCTAATAAACCCATCTTATTAAATAAAATACGAGAAGATTATATTAATGTTTATTGGTTCATATATTAGACAAGAATTGTTTTAGGTTTTTGAATGATATGTTAGTATCTAACAACTTAATACATAATAATTCTTGAGATCTGATATCATTTTCAATTTTTTTCCAGTTTATCTTTTAATTTAATAAGATAAGTATACTATAATTTTATATTGGAAAAGATATGCTATAAAATATGTATTTAAATTAATAATAATATTTTTAACAACTACTTCAATTACATTCGTATATAAAAATATGATAAATCAAGTTTTTATATCCTGTAAGCGTCATAAAGAGATAAATATCGTTATCTTTTTTAGAAAAATATTGACATTCAAGATTATTATTCTAGGGATACTTATGATATTGATTTTTCATGCCCCTACTATTTTTGCTCTACCATATGGAAGCTATCAAAGCGAAAATTTCAAAATAACAAATATGACTGCAATATACAAGGGTAAATACATAGAAGACAATTATGAAATTCTTGGGATAATTGAAAATATAGGAAATGAAACTTCCAGTGAAATCCATCTAATAGCAACTATCTTTGACAAAAACAATAATTTGATTGGCGTTTATGAAACAATTCCTATTTTGGATATCAGCAAAAAAGGTAATGATTCGCCATTTAGAATTGATATCTCTACTAACAGTTCATCGTTTGATCATTTTAACATAGAGATTGGTGGTAAATAATACCTTTTATGATATATTTTGAAACCAAGAATATATTTTATCCCTGGAAAAGACATTTATCGATATTGAGTATGTAGAGTGCTATTGCCCTTGTGGCATAACAATTTTTATCTTCTATCAGAATTTTTTTCCTTGACAGTATCTTTAAGTTTGTTCTTCTTTCTTGTTATTATTCATTTTATTGTAATGGTGACCTTGGATGCCTATCTATTTGGATTTAATAATTATTATTGTTTAACTATTCTATTATATGAAATGAATTGATGGTTTTAATTGTCAGAAAGTCTTTTATTCTATGGAAGTTTTTGTACTGTCGCTTAGAAAAATATTTTGATATTTGATATTATTGTGAATTGTGCTACGCTTTATTTTTCTTGTTTCCTTAAATAACTATAGCCTTAAGGAATAATTTAATATTGGAAAGGTGTGATTTAAAATGTCCTATCTTGCTTCGATCTTCGTCAAAACGCATAATAGTATTAGCAACTCTTGTTATTCTTCTTGTAGTTGTAACCCTTGTAGTCATTGGCTTGATGTCAAGAGGTAACTATGTTCAATACAATCCTCTACAAACACCATACCCAAATTCTCCATATCCTTTCCCTGTTCCTGCACCTTATCCTTATGGCTCGCCATTTCCAATCCCTTTTCCTCCTCCTATTCCATATGGAGGAGATGGTTTTGATTTTGATTTTCCTAGGGAAGAAGAACATCCACTCACCCCAGAAGAGGACCTGCGTTCTTTTGATTCTCCATTCGAACGAGATGTTCCTTCATTTGGTGACCAATTTATCCCAGAAGAGGACCTGCGTTCTTTTGATTCTCCATTCGAACGAGACTTTCCGTCATTTGATGACCAGTCTCCACTTATCCCTGAAGATGACCTAAGATTCGCAGATGATCTCTATAGATAGATATTATTTATTAAACTGTCTTTTCTTTTTGGTTTTAAAATAGTCTGAGGCACAAATTTTTGACCTCAGTTTCGGCAACTGGTAATTACTTATACCGAAATATACTATTATTCACCATTTTATTAGATAGGGTTATTTATAGAATATTCAGTAAAAACCAAATTTTATAAATGGAATAGAAATAATGATAAAATAATGTCAGGAATAAAAAAAGTACTCAATATCAAGGACATAATTATAATAATAATCTTGATTATTGTTGCAGCGATAATAATAAAACTCTTCAGCTCGTTAATAATTATTTTAATTATTGCAATAGTTGGATATTTTATATATAAATGGTACATGCGTAATAGACTTAGGTAATTTATCTTAGATTTGTTATCACAAACAGACTTTATGAATCTCTTTAAAACAACTTTGAAGTTGTTTCCCTGTATTCTAACATCAAGAAAACTATTGGTTGTTGGATATATTAAGTTACTATATTAGTCAACATTGCGTCTTCGCTGTAAAAATGTAAAAAGCAAGTTTTCAAGCACCATCAAATCGCTGTATTCAAGAGAGTAAATGGTTTTTGTTAATGTGTATAAAATTATATAATTTTTCTTCAAAATCATAAGAGAATCAATTGAGAAAAAATATATATATTAAGATATTACAATGAAAAGTAGTCAAGTTGGCAGCCTTTCGAGTCTACAAATTGGTTACATTATTAAACGAGATTCTATATTATATGTCTGTCGTTAGCGCAGCGGCTAAGTTGCGCCAATATATCCCCACGTTATGCAATATATCGGCGAGTATTAAATACGAGTCGGTAGTACCCAAAACAGATAGTAAATATGATGACAAGCAATAATAACAGAAAGTTAAATTGATCTATTACACCATCCGATAATATATCGACTAGTATTAGACCTATTAAAAATAATAAGGTTTACATAGAATAGGAACTTATAGTGCCGTGGTTGAATGCATATTGTCTAGGTGTTTCCAATATATGATATATATATTAATGCTTATTTATTCGCTGCTCCTGTAATATACATGCTATATTATTAGTTTCTATATTATACATGTATAGTATTTGTATATAGTTGGGATAGGTATTGAAGCGACCTATCCCACACAGGTAAAAGAGGTTTGGTCTTTTATATGCAGTATATGAAACCACACTCGAAAGGTGAATACTGCCAGAAAAATATTAGCAATACCAAAAGATAAATGAATTATAAAGTTATATGGATTATGTATATTAGAGTAAATTATACATGATTGATTAATGTATGTATGCTAATATGTATGTATGATATATGGTACAAACTGGTCAAACGTAGCTAACGCCAATATATCCATATCATCTAGTATACTTGTATACTAAAGTTGGTTTTTTGAATCTATTATATTTTTAGTAAAGGGCGATTTATACGTATATTTTCGCCCCTGTCTAATGCTGTATAGGTATGATTAATGTGTTAGTATATTATTGGTATAATATGGCGTAAAATGATTGTATAAATGTGTGGTAATTTTTGGTATTATCCACGTGATATTTACAACTGTAATACGTATACTAATGTAGTGTGTTTTACTATGTGTACTTCCTCATTTACATATTTCATGAAATAGGGTTGTTTACCTATTAGTATACATTGATGTAAATCTATATTTCCGTTTTGTGAATATTTGTATATTTTAAATATTGGTTTAGATACTGGTTTTTTATCTTCTTTTTTTTAGTTTGACTTCATCAAATGTTCTTGAATTATTCCATATGTGAAAGAAATAATCAATACACAAGTCATGAGACCACCCTTCATCTGAAGACTTATTATTGCAGAAACTGAAATTGGCCTGACCTCTTAGCTTAGGAAACATTATCATAGCCTGATTTTCAGTAACTACCAGTGCTATATATGCACTGTTGACCATTCTTCTTTCACCTTTCCCTTTTTGTATTAGATCTTTATTCCTTCCTTTTCAAGAAATTCTTCACTTTGCTTTGGTATTAATGCATCGACTGGGAGAATATGCTTGAACCTTATTCCACGATCTTTTACTAGTGGTATGGCTATATGTATTAACTCTAATGGAACCTGAGGTAGTATGCTGTAAATATATTCTTGAGAGTTACCATACATCCTTTTTATATGCTCTATTATTGCTACAAATCCAGTAATAAGACTATATGCCTCTAATTCTCCTATCCTGTGAATAAATTTTATTGGAATATCATGGAAGTCATGTTGTGAGAAATATTTTTGATGTTTTGAGAGAAAATTGATTCATTCATGATAATTTTTAAATTCATGTTTTGTGGTATAAAGAATTGATCACATGGTATCGGGAAAATATTTCAACAGAGGAGTTAAAGCATTAGATTCACCAGATATTGGACGTGTTGTAAGAGAAACGCCTGATAAAATAGTAGTTTTTGGCGAGAAAAATACAAGGTATGATATACCAATCTCTGAGATTAATCAAGTGGGCGCAAATGTGCTTATCAATCTTAATCTGGCAGAGATCGAAGAAAAATACAGTGTAAATCGTGAAGACCCACTTCCAACTAGCCGTAAAGATCCTTGGGGGTCAGCAGATAATCAAGTAGATTTAGGCTCATATGAAGGCAGGTATCCAAATTCTTTATTTAATAAAGGTGTAAGAACCGCAGATGAAGATTATGTAGGACATGTTATGAAAGAAACTACTGATAAAATCGTAGTTTTCGGAATAGGAAACGATAGATTCGATATTCCCAAATCTGAAATAATAGCGGTAGGAAGAAATGTTATTGTTAAAAAGAATTTTCCAGAATTGGATGTCTACAAGGTGGATAGGAATTCGCCATTGCCAACTGGAGAACCCATAGAAAAATTGAATGAGGAAGCATATCCAGAATATTATCATGGACCCAGAGATACTTAAAAGTGAATCTGACGTATTTTGTAAAAATATAATCTGAACTGTTTATTGATTCATTTATTTCCTTGGTAAACAGCTTTATTTTTTTGGCTTGAAAATTGCTTTATTCATTCTAATTTTTAGAAATTTTTAAATTGACTCTGCTAATTCATGGCAATATACTTCGCAAAGAATTTTGTGAATCGTATTCATAGGTTAATTGAATAGTTTTTCCTTTCTAGCCATCATATTTGCTATAATCACATAAAAAATCCAAGCAAATAACGTTGTAATTATTGAGATTATAAAAGGATCTAAAATAATGAAATCAAAAATTAAGTATGTTGAAACAAATTTAGCGAAAAGATAAGATATCTCTGCGAACCCAATTACAGTAATTATTTTTCCAAAACCGTATCTTAATTTCTGTATATTTTTTCTACCAACAAAATTTTTACATATACCGATATTGTCTAGAAAATATAAAATTATAAATGAAGCATTATAAATTGCAAAGTCTGCTGTCAAAGAAACTGATGATATCAACATATAATTTGTAGTAAATACAAGGGCAGCCTGATTTACTATGAAAATATCTGCTATTGCAGTTATTATTGCTGCTAGAAAGATGTTTTTGTTAAAGAGAATTATATATTCATGTTTCTTGTAAAAATTTTTAATTGAGTAATCATCCATCAAAGTTCATCTCTAACACCGTTTATAAATATATCTTAAAATCAGAATCACCTTCATCAAGATCTAAGAAATTCTAAAATTACAGAAAGAGTATTTTTATATAATATTATGAAACCTGCAGTAAAAAAAGCAAAACCCATTACGTTTAGGATAGAAAACAAAATTTTAGAAACAATTAGAAAGGAAGGAGAAAGAGAACAACTAACTACTAGTAATCTCATTAACAAAATTCTGAAAAGATATGTTGAATGGGATGTGTACGAACCTAAAGTGGGCATGATGCCGATTCCAAAAGTTCTGTTAGAGAAACTTTTTGAGGGTCGAACTAAAGAAGAAGTTGTTGAGTTAGCTACTAAAGTCGGGAGATATGAACTGGAAGATGCTTCTTTATTTATGAATAAAAAGAATAATTGGGAATCATTTCTGAGATGGTTTGAAAAGAGAATGCAAAATACATCCATTGAAATTAACGATAGAAAAGACAACAAAAAACATACTTTCATAATAAAACACAATATAGGCGAGAATTGGTCACTTTATCATAAAACGATTTTTGAATTACTTGCTAAAGAAAATTATAAAAAACCTGTGGAAATCAGATATAATAATCGAATCATTTCAATTGAATTTTGTGAGTAAATTTGTATAATAATGTAGACTAAGCCTTTGAGTGATAATATCTATATAACAGTTAATTATTTATCTTTTATTGTGCGAGTAGTATCGTTGAGATGACGGATCGTTCTCCACAAATTCACACAAAAACAAGTACATTTACTTTAAGAATAGATGATGAAACATTTACATTTCTACAGACAGAATCAGATTCTCAAGATATAACATTAAATGCCCTCATTAATAAAATCCTAAAAAGATATGTAGAATGGGATACATATGAGCCTAAAATAGATATGATACCAATGGCCAAGGCAGTAATAAAGAGTTTATTTAATCTGATGTCGGAAGATGAAATATCTTATTTAGTAGCCAATTTTGGAAAAAATATCCTTCAAGACATTTCTTTTTTTATGAAAATGGGTTTAGATACTGATTCTTTTTTAATATGGTTTGAAAACAGAATGAAAAGATCTTTTGTAGAGTTTAACAGTGCTCAAGAAAATGATCAGTTTAAATGTGTCCTAAAACATGATATGGGGTTAAATTGGTCAATATATCATAAAAAAATTTTAGAACAAATTTTTAATAATGTATTTAATAAACGAATAGATATAGAAATATCCGAATTTATATTAACATTTAAATTTCAAAAATAATAGTCTGAAATCCAATTTCAACTCTTTTGATTTAACATTATATATCAAAGCAATCTGATGTTATCTTAATTCTACGGAAGTTTGCTATATCGTCTGTACTGCAAAATATTAATTTTCAAGTTTTATTAAAGATTTTTTACAGGAACTAATATTACATCAAATTTTGTTAGTCAGTATAATTCTTTTATAATCCTAACCACCTTTATTCTTTCATAGGTAGATATGCTTTTATCATTAGAATTATTATCATATATATTATCGCTAATAGCTTGTCAGAATTTCTCGATTGTTTAAATAGTAACGTCGGTGACGATTTCTAAACTGTAATTTGAATTAAATTGACGTATCCTATTGATTTTTCACTTATCCTCAACAAATCATCGTACCAATTAGATGGTAACAAGAAGTGGTAATTAGTTCCGATTTTTATGATTTTACACACAAAGCTAATGCCTGTAATTACCTTGTAAACATCTAATTGCAATCAATTACAAAAAATACTTTAAAATTAAATAGCTTGTTTCTAAAATATGAGTTAATAGTAATATGTTTAATTCACATAGATTGTTATTGACAGCCTATATTATTTCAATGATGGGTCTAAGTCAATCTTATTTAGCAAATTTGACAGAATATGCTCATGCAGAATCAGAAAGTGAAGATAAATCTATTCATTTTTCTAATAATCTCCATGAGATAAAGATGGCTGCGATAGAATTGCCAGATGGACATCAGGCATATAAGATGTTGGAATATAAGGTAATTGATAAACAAAATCGTACACAGGATATTACGTCCAGATACAGCGAACTTCCAACAATACCTGGGCCTACCCTAGTCATGACAGAAGGTGATACAGCAAGATTGACCTTGGTTAATGATATAGGTCGTGGGTCAGTAAGTCTTCATACGCACGGTGTTCATTATGAGATTACAAGTGATGGTACATTAAAAATGACTAACAGAGTTATAGATCAGGGTGCAACTCCTGGAAAATCTTATACTTATGTTTGGACTGCTGGAGATGGAACTAGAGGATCATGGCCTTGGCATGACCATACATTTGGAAAAGGTCCCACTGGAATAAATATGAATGGTGTAGAAACTAATGGACTCTTCTCTACGGTAATAGTTAATCCTGCCAATGGCAAATTCAATGCTTTGGTAAATGGAACGGTTGAAGAGGTGGATATACAAAATATAAAGAAAGATTTTGTTTTGTTTGTCACTGATGACGCATTTTGGGGTGTAGAAATTGATAATAGCAATAACAAAAAACATACACCATTATGGGTAAATCCTACACTAGTAGCATCGAAAAATGATCTAGTTAGATTTCATATTCAATCAGTTGGTACCGATTTTCACCATTTTGTTCTTGATGGGTATAAATGGTTGAAGCCTGGAAGTAATCAAACAATCGGTCTGGAGAATATAGGTCCACTAGAAAACCATGTATTTACTATTAGTGCTAACAAAAGTTCCTCTTATTACGATAAAATGCCTACACACCTACTTTCAGGCATGAAAGGAGAATTTCAAGTGGTTGCAGGTGATAATAATGCTACTGATACTTCTAGCATTCCAGGACCATCGCCAAAGTTGCAAGAAACTGGTAATAGTAATGGAGGAATATCGTTTGTAGGAGGAGGTAATTGAGGTATTGATGAACAGAAATACAGATAAAAAGTTTGAGGTGAAATCTGCTGCAATGTTATCTAAGATCTTCCTAACGGCATTTATAATAATTGTAATAATTAGTAGTCCCATTACAGCAAATCTTTCTTCTATTGGAATAGGTTATGCAGAACAACTACAAATATCGAAAAAAGACAATAGTGATTCTGGAAAAATAAATAAAGAATTAATAAAAGATAACAAAAAAGGAGTTTTCTACACTTTAACATCTTTATCTTTATCGTATGAAGGTAATGCTCCTCCCCTATCGACAACAAGTAATAGTATGCACGAGATTGAGATGGTAGTTTTGACTTTACCATCTGGACTGCCAGCCTATAAAATGATGAGCCATGTTAAAAGCAATGGTCTTACCTCTTTAGATGTTGCTAGCAATGAAAACAGTATAGATCTCACGCCTCAATACAGTAAGCTAGCTACTATTCCAGGTCCAACACTGGTTGTCAATGAAGGTGACAAGGTGAAGGTAAACATCAAAGATAAAGATGGCAACCCTCTAAGTAATGAGGAATTTTTAGCATCTCAACCAGGAACTTTTCTATATAAAGATGATAGTAAAGATGGAGAGAATGGTCTATATGGTGCTGTAATTGTGAATCCTGAGAATAATCTTACAAAAGCACTGATAAAAGGCAATATTCAAGAATTGCCCCTTAGTAACATAGATAAAGAAATAATCTTGTTCATGGTCGGCTCCACTTTTTGGGGTATGGAAATTGACAATAAAAACAATTACATACAGAATCCATTATGGACAAATCCAAATATAGCCGGGATAATGGACCAGAAATTACGTTTCCATATTTTAGGAGTAGGGCATTCAGGAAATCCAACAGGACATCAGCATACGTTCCATCTACATGCACATAGATGGGTAGACCCTGGAACAAACAATATCATTGACGTCAAGCAAATAATCCCAGGTAAAACTCATTCTTTTGTAATTGACGTAGGAGAGGGAGTAGGACCAGGTCAGTGGCAATATCATTGTCATGTATTTGCACATATGGAAGCCGGAATGATGGGTGGATTTAAGGTAGTATCAGGAGATCCAGCATTAAATATAACAAGCGAACCCGGTGCCTCACCCTACAACGAATTTGCAGCGTTTGAACTTACTGACCAGCCCGCTAAATGGTTTACCAACCTTGCTGGGGATATAACAAATACGGGAACAGACTCTCTTGCAGTTATTAACAAGACAGGCAGCGTCAATTTCATGATGTCAGATGTCAGCGGTGTACATACGGTTACAAGTTTTGTCTACCCCAAAGGTGCTATGAACATGCCATTTGACGAAGTTACAGCCTATGCAGGTGGAGGATTAGTAAAACTTGACAATGCAGGACTCTATGTATTTGGTTGTAAATTACATCCATTTATGATGGGGGCAGTGATAGCTGATGACCCTTCTACTGATGGCCTAGACCTAGGCGACGAAATAACATTGATAAACGGTATTACAGTACCAACAAGCAGTGACCTTGCGACAAGACTCTTAAAGACATTCTTTACGATTACTGCTGCAAATAATTGGCAAGATTATAATTCATCATCAGGGAAACCATGGTATATTTCTTATCCTGACTTAGACGTAAGGATAACCAATGGGACAGTCGTGAACCTAAAAGACACTCTAGAAACTAGATACGGCCAGAATTTGACGTTGGATAAGTTAAAGAATCCACATATTCCAGGAGTAGGAGAAGTTTGGATAGATACTCAATTTGAAAAGACAGCAAGCAAGACAAAACCAGGTACTGCCAGTGCGGTGAATGCCACTACGTGGGAGATAACAAAAAAAGTAGCTCTGCCAGAGATAAATATGAACAACCCTCATAACATGTGGACCGATAAGGATCAAAAATTGATTTATGCGACCCAATGGTTTGATAACAAGACATCCATATTTGACAGAAACACGGGAAAACTTGTCAAAAATATTCAGGTAGGAGATGATCCCTCACATGTAATGACAAGTACGAAAACGGATGAACTTATGATAGTATTGCATGGAGAACAAGGAGTTGCTGTACTTGGTCCAAAAGGTGAATCAATAAAAAAAGTTATACCTATGCAATTTCCTGGCCAAGATCCATCTCATCCACATGGACATTGGATGAGTGCAGATGATCGTTACATGGTAACACCAGACGAGTTCACCGGAACTGCAACGATATATAACATGATGGAGGACAAAATTGTTGGAAAGGTAAAGACAGGTCATAGTCCTATTGCTGTAGGTATGACCCCAGATGGAAGCAAGTCATATATAGCAGACTTCTTTGATAGTACCGTAAGTGTAGTAGATACTGCTAATGGTACATTAATCAAAAAAATAAATCTACTGGAAAATTATGATGCTATTTCTGGAAAAGTTAGTGGACCAATAGGTTTCCTACCTATACAAACTCCAGTTAGTCCAGATGGACAATACATCGTGACAGCTAATACAGGCAGTGCTACAATAACAATCATTGATACAGAAACCAATGAATTGGTCAAGGAATTACCGTGCAGTGCAGGATGTCATGGAGTAAACTTTGGTGCAAAGAAGGACGGTGGCTATTATGCATATGTTACTAGTTCATTTTCAAATGATCTGGTGATCGTAGATGGAGATCCCAACAATGATGGTGATCCAATGGATGCAGAATTAGCAGGACGAATTAGTTTAGTAGGTTCTCCAGAAACTCAGGTAGACGACAAAGTTAAGGCATTAGCAGGCACAGGAGGAATGGGTGTATTGCCTATACCAATCATTTACAATGGGTGGGTTCAAAATCTCCCGGAGGAATGGAAAACTAAACTAACAGAGGAACAGCAAAATCCATCCTAATTTTTTTGTTGACTACTAATAATATTTTTTCGTTGTCATTGGGACAATTATAAAATGAATTGATTTAATACGCGAGTAAGCTTGATATATATTTTAAACAAAAAAAGTTAAATTGTTACTGGTTTTTGAACAATTATTTCTAGCTCAACCGCATATATTAGTATTTTAAATAATTGCATTAATTGCTAATTTTTATGATAATGATGTCATTTCAGTATAAAATATGATCCTTCAGTATTTTTCCTGAAAAGGTTATTTATTCACGGAGTAATAAAACAAGAATATGAAAAGAAATACTTTAATTGGATCAAATTGCGAAAAATTCGGAAACGAACAATGTTCCTATGGATATTGTTGTAATGATGGATAAGTTATATAAATTTTCCTCAAAATATTCATTTAATAGATGAATATAGCAAAACCTCTTATTAGAACAGATTAAATATAATTTAATATTTTATGAATCATGAATTATATGGTAACAATTAAGTTATGAATTTCTTATTTAACAAATATATTGTAGCTCTTCTTTTTGGAGATGTTCTTAATTCACTGCTTATTAATTATAGGTCATAGCGAGGTAACAGATTCACCAATTACCATGTGTATCACCTTTTATCTGGTTGATCGTCTTGTTATTTTCACAAGTATTTAATCTTCTTACGTTCATAAGTAATATTTTACATTTACTATAACCATTGATGCTACGGTATTTTTTTGTGTAGTTGTGTACCCTAACAGTCAGAGAGGACAATTTCCTACCTTCTTCTCTATTGGGAATATTTATTGGAAGAAACTTGTTTTTGATGTCTAGTTGAATGAATCACTTTTACCTCTTACTTATGAATAGCCGTCCGAAATAGGTATGTCATCCTTTATAGTCATCTTTTTTAAGATCCCTTTTTAATAACTTGAAATAAAGTTGTTTACCATCATCATGCATTACCTTTCGAGGTCTTTGATTTTCCTCTGTGTAGTAATTTAGTACACTGAAAACATTCATCCTTCTCTTTTTATTTCAGATTCCTCACTCAATTTCTTCTCACATAATCATCATCGAAAAGAATACAATAATTTTTTTGATGTGACTTGAATGAGTAGATTAGCCACTATATCGCCATCTGTTTCATTCTATTTTGGTTTTTTCAATGCAAATATTTTGTACTTATATTTTCTTATCCTGCATACTTAATACCAGATTAGAAGTGTTACCTATCTCAATAAATGAAAATTTAATCTATATTAGAAAGTACAAGAAATAGAACAGGACATCTTCAGAATTTTTCGATATTCTGTGATTGATGCACTTTTGAGCAAGGTGAAGAGGATTTAGTCGTCTCTTAGGCACTAGTTATACTTTATATATATGTTTTAATACTATAAAAATAAAATTAACATATGATAAAAAAAGTTGCAAATGGTCCAACATTAGTAATTTCTGGTTCATGTATTAATTTTAACGAAGAAAGAATTAAGATAATTGAACATATAAACGAATTAGAATTGATAACACATACCAAAACTGATTACGAAGTTTCATCAGATGGCTCTTCTTTTGGATGGGACTTTTTCCGGATCTGTTTTGAGCAAAAATTTGTAGAACGAATATCCGAAATTTTTCCAGAGATGCAAAAAGAAGTAGGAGTTACTTTAGAACAACGCTTTGTAATTTGGTTATCCAAAAGATTTAAAAAAAGAAAATTAGATTATTATTTGAAACTACAAGAAATCCCGTATCAAAAAACATTAGGTTTTAGACTAGATCCAGAAAACTATCGTAATGAACAAGATCTGATGGATTTGCGCTAACTCTACTAACAAATAGGTTTTGTATCAAGTAGGTTTTATTTTATTTGTAATATTCATTATTTTCCATATTCATTTGTTAGGCACTATGAATAATTTGACATATACTTTATAGGACACGTAACGTATTTACGATTATGGGTTATGGATACGAGATAGATCCCGGAGACAATCAGGGAATATCCAATAAACAACTTGCATTAATATTTGGACTAGGTATAACAGGGATTTTTTTAGTATTTGCTATTTTTATTTTCCCGATACAAAACCTCTTTCGTGAATCAGTTACTGAGCAAGCTATAGTAGTTAGTAAAGGTGATGGTGAATGTGTTGTAGATAGTCAAGATCATCCAAGAAGCATTCCTAACTGCAATTATGATGTTGGCGATAAAGTACAAATCACATACAAATACGGCACTGCTCTAGTTGAGACTCATAAAAAAATAAATTGATATTCTGATATTATTTTTTTTACACAATTTTTATAAATCAAAGCTTACTCATTATAAAAAAATAAGATAACATTAAATCTTTGAACAAGGAATAATTTTCTTATGGTATTAGAAGATGAATTGACCAGAATGTTACTAGATAAAATAATCCAGAATGTTATTTCATGCTTGCCCATAATAGAACAAATATCTAAGGTACAAAACGAAAGAATCAAAGAAGAGACAGGAGTTGTTAACCAACGAGACTTTATCATAGGAGCAATATGGTGTACGATATTAGAGAAATTCCTAGTTGCTTCGTATCTTTATACTGGTAAAACTATTACTTATGAACAAGGCTTAGAAATAAGTGATTATACATTAGATAGAATTTCAAAGTTATCACTTGAAATGAAATAAGTTAATAATTATCAAATGTGATAACAGGGCAATACTTTATACCTCGAGGTTCAGATTATTTATATAAAGAACCCCGATATCGCCTTAAATTAAGAATTAAATTTATGAAAGCAAAATCTAAGTGTAATATCGAATTTAGTAACCTATAAACCACTATTAATTTGATTAATTATTTTTAATGCATTTTTAGCGCTTTTTTCTTTATCTTTTACCTCCAACATGATATCTAAATCAAGAGAAGTAATTGATAGAACAAATTCCTTGAATTGTTTCATATCCAAAGTATTAGAATGTTTTCCTTTCCTTTCATTTGCTTCCTGATTACTATAATCAATCATTATTATTCCATCTCTGTTCTTATACCATGTATCGCTAGCTCTCTGCAAGGCATGAATTAATGGCAAATTATCTCCAAAACACTGATGATGAAACGTGTCAAAGAGAATGGGTATATCAGTCTTCCAATGAATTTCTATACAGTCAGTGAAATTATAAAGGTGATCGTCATTTTCAATTACCAATCTTCTTTTTACTTTTTCAGAAAGCAAATTCTTGTAATTTGAGATGAATTTTTTCTTTGAATCTTCTCTGTCTCCATAAACTCCTCCAACATGAATTTGAACTTTTGCAGAGGTATCAAGTCTCATTAAATCCAGAACGTCTGTATGATACCCTAGTTCTTTAATACTATTATTCACTATATCTTGATTTTTTGCATTTATGAGAACGAATTGATCTGGATGCATAGATATTCTCATTTTATTTTCTTTTATCAATCTGCCAATTTTTATAAAATCCGATCTAAAATATTCTTTCCAGTCAAATTTACATATTGAATGAGATGCAAATGGAATTATATCTGAACTTATTCTAAAAAACATGAGATTGTTTTCTATATTATATTTTAATATTTCAACAAGAGTGTGAAGATTGTATTTTATGGATTGAATCAATCTTTCTTCAGTGTAAGAAGACAATCGAAATGTCGATACCGTTTTTTTTCCAATTGAATGATTTATACACGGATAACCGATCTTCATAAGCAATTATTTAATACCATCTAGAAAATTAAGATTTTTCTACTTATCGAAAGACTCAATTTATTGTAAATTAAATATTAGTTTTGATAAAGATTTAGACAAATTTACGACATTTTTTTCTTTTGAATTTGTGAATTATGTTATAATTAATCGACTTTTTTCTTTAGTTGAGTATGAAAATTTTGATGTTTGTATTTTGTAACAAGTTGGAACTATGTTAATTGTTTTACCTCTAGTTTTTATATAAATAATAACAAGATATGATATGTTGAAGCAAAAAGGTTGTAATATGGTGATTCTTTATTGTACCGTTGCTGGTTTCATTTCAGCTTGGGCAATATCTGGATTACTAGTAATTGTAGATATTGTTTCAAATACTCCTGTAGGTTCCTTCTTTTCTGTCATAGGAGTATCAATTGGAATAGAAGATCCTGTTGTGGCTCAGTATATTGGTTTTGGATTACATGTGCTAACTGGGACTGCGGCTGGAAATATTTTTGGACAAATCGCATCTTTTTGGAATAAAGTATTTGCAACTAGCATTAGACGAGGGATATCGCTTGCAGTCATTAGTGAGTATCATTGTGGATTATATTGTTCGTTCCTTTAGCTACTATGGCAATTCAACCTAAACTTGATTCTCTTGTAACCTTGGACACAAATGAGAATTTTAGAATCATTGCATTTCATTTTCAAGGGTTGTATCCAATGATCATAGGTGGGTCATTGATATTTCATATTGTGTATGGATTTTTACTCGGATTTATTGTTGGGAGAATGTCAGAACTTGATTTGTTTGTTCAAACTACTTTCAATAAAAATGTATGATGTCTTTGACGAAATTACAGAAAATAAGATAGTAAATGTGATACCTGTATAAAAAACTGAATATATTTAATACAAAGTGATCTAAAAATGGATACATTAAAAAAGTCATCTACACATAAAGAGTATAAAAGTGGATGCATTTTTTGTTACTAAGGATTAAAAAATATATCTAAAATATATATTTGAAAAAAGAGTATTCAACTATTGGAGAGAAAAATAATTGAAAAATAGTCAAAATCAAGATAAAAAATTACGTATTTTAGTAACAGGAGCAACTGGATTTATAGGTTCAAGGCTTACTAGAAGATTAATTGCCTTAGGAAAATATCATATTCGTTGCATGACTAGAAATCCAGATGAAATATACCAAAAGATATTTGGGTTAAGTGAGAATATTATTGAGATAGTTAGAGCAGATGCTACGAAATATGAAGAAGTATTAAAAGTCTTAGAAGATGTTGATGTGGTTTTTTATTTAATTCATTCAATGGAAGGTACATCTTTAAAATGGAAAGAATTCTCGTATAAAGATAAATTAATAGCTGAAAATTTTGCTAAAGCTGCCTCAGAAAAAAGAGTAAAAAGGATAATATATTTAGGAGGTCTAATTAATGAAATTAATAATCTTTCCGAACATATGCGAAGCAGGAAGGAAGTTGGAGAAATTCTCAAAAAATCTACGGCCAAAGTTACAGTGTTCCGTGCCGCAATAATTTTAGGAGCAGGAGGGGGATCGTTTCAAATGCTAAAATATCTAGTAGAAAGACTTCCAATTATGGTGTGTCCAAAGTGGGTTGAGACCAGATCACAGCCAATAGCAGTTGATGATGTTGTAAACTATCTTGTGAATTGTTTGGAGGTTTCAGAAACAGAAGAAAAAGACTTTGATATTGGCGGTCCAGAAATAGTCACATATTTTGAGTTAATGAAAAGATATGCAAGCACGCTCAATAAATCATCGAGAATACTAGTTATCCCTTTTTTAACTCCGAGATTATCTTCTTACTGGATAGACCTTGTCACGCCAGTTCAGGCCTCTTTAGCAAGACCATTGATTGATAGTTTGAAACATGAAGCCACAGTTAAGGATGAACAAATTAGAAAATTAATACAATTTGATCTTTCTACTATTGAGCAAGCTATAAAAACGTCTAAAAAAGAATCAGATATCAAATCAAAAATTTTAAAAATTAATGAAAAAAGTTCCATTTCATTAAACAACAAAATACTAATTATATCGCTTTTATTGCTAGCAGCAATTGGTTCAACATATTATTTTTTAGATACACGACAAGATGTTTTTCGGCCATATTGGATCGTTCTAAGTTGTTTATGGTACTTTGGAATATTCTTTTCTATTTATTTTGTTAGATATGGAGCAAGACTTGGATCTCTCATTGCAGGAATTTTAGGATGGATAACAACAACATTTTGGTTATTAGATAACTTTCGCTTGGTTTATGATACCTCTATTATAACCTCCTCACCACCAGACTTTATAATGACTATTAGGAATTTTCTAGGGGGTGTGATATCTATTTCAGTAATATTATCGTCTCATAATGTCTTTCACAAGATAAGATTATATAAAATATGATAATGTGATCTAACAATAAGAAAATTAAATCTCTTCAAAATTTAGTTTTTATTTTGAGCATATTAAAATTACCATTATCCATTTAGTTGTTATAAAAAATATTTTATTAATATTATCGCAATTTCAATAACTGTATTGAATTAGATTAAATACTGTGAAAACCTTATTTATTTGAATAAAAAATTTTATAGTGCTATTATATTATAACCAATACTAAATTTGAACCTAAACACAAGAATTTAACATTTTAAAAAATCAAATTGAACAAATAGGGTTAAAATTAAACATTTATGTATTCATTAATATGGCGTATAAAATGACTTATTGATTCGTTATACAAAATACTAATTTTGTTCTGTTTGTTTTGATTTTCTATCATCTTGTCACCTTTCAATGCAATAACCCCTGCTCCAGCAACTACTATGTTAGTTGGATATTTTTTATTTATTTCTTTTATTAGTCTTATCGTGGTATTTTTATGTTCTGATAATGTTATGCATATTATTATTAAATTCGGACGTGTTTCACTTACATATTCAACTATTGATTCGTTTGGAGCTGATGGAGATATATTATATACATGATATTTTTTTTCTAATAATAACGATTCAAGTATCTCGCACCCAATCTTGTGTATTTCTCCCTCTGGAGTACATAAAATGACCTTTATCGGCTTTTTCTTTTCTGTGTCCAAACTATGAAACTTGTTATTTAATATACTTATTAGGTTCGAAGCTGCGTTACTGCAAGCGTGTTCCGTGGCTACATCTAATTCTCCCTTCTCCCACAAGTCCCCTACCTTTTGCAGTACCGGAATTAGAATAAATTCGTAAAAATCAATTAAATCAATATTCTTTGTAGTACTAGAATAAATTTTTAATACTTCATTTATATCGTAATTAATTAGAGCTTCAAATAATCGATCTTGAAATGTCTTTTCTGATTCTATATCTCTTCCTTTATCACTAAATTTTCCAAAAAAAGATATTACATTTTCTGTTTTGCGATATTCTTCAGGAATATCATCAATGACTAATTTAGAAATATTTCCTAAATATTTGATTGTTATTTGTTTAGGTTTTTTTTCGGTCCAGACATTTTTTACTAAATAAGCATATGAATTATTTTTTAATTTTTTTACTCTGATATAGACCATTTTTACTCAGCGCCGTACAACGGAGGGATAGCCGATGTAATAGAATTTTTCATAATTCTATATAGCGTTCATATCTATTTATACATAGTGCTAAACCTGTTACATAGTGCTAAATAAAAAAGGAAGAAAATAAAAGATTTAATCGATAAATATTTTGCATATTATTTGGACTCGAATAAAAATAAAGTTCAGAACTATTTGTATGGATTAATTAGATTTTTCTATATTGTGCTGTCTTTTTTAGACTGAGATTTACAGCAGATGTTCGATGGGGTCGGCCGGATTTGAACCGGCGGTCTCCAGCGCCCGAGGCTGGAATCATGCCAAACTAGACCACAACCCCGTAAATCATTAGATTTATTGAGGGTCAACGTGATTATTAACTTATTTTTTAATATAAAACTGAATTCACTGAAAAATATATGATATATATAATTTTTTTTGAACTACAATCGAGACTCCTTTTCCAAAGTAAAATTAACTCTTTACTTTCAATAGTCTCATCCGTTAGTTTTAAAAAATCAATATCTAATTCTAGAATATATATCCTCAATTTTCCATAAATGTTCTGGAAAACCTTGAAGAGTTTTAGTTTCTCGTTTCTCATTTGTTATATTTTTTAGAATAATTCCTTCCTTGGCTAGATCATGTACAATCATTGCAGCCATCGGTAATGCACCAGTTGCGCCAGGGGAATTATAATTCAGGATATGCAAAGATGAGACATCTTTTAATAACAAAGTATCTGGGATAAATGAACCTTGATTATTTATTAAAACCCATCTTATCCCGGAAGTTCCTCTCCTATAAAATTTCTTGGGATCTATTAATGGAAGAAATTGTTTTACTCTATTTATCATGGCTTTTTTAGATATTGAACTATTAGTTTCTGTTAATAGCAAAGAAAGAAATTCTTTATCCATAACTAGTGACCAAAACCCCTTTTTTCTTACTACTTCTTGTATTCTTGGAAACACTTCTCTAAAATTTTTTCTTATGTTGTATGCATAGGCTCCACAAACTGGTAATGCATTTGGGCCGACCTCACAATGACCATCAATCCTCACAATCCAATGAGGATCAAGAAAGGGAAATTTCTTTTGTCTAGGCACTGTGTAAATACTACGAGACGTTAAAGATTCATATTCCTTAGGTGAAATCCAGTATTCTCCTCTAAAATATAAATTAATAAAGTCTTTTCCAATTCCGAAAGAATGTGCAATTTCAAGAGAATTTCCTCCAGCGGCGTTGATAATGTAGTCGGTCTGAATTGTTTTTTCCTTCCCTTTGTCGGATCTTAATGTTATTGTGTTTTGACCCTCCGACTTTATTCTTTTTACCTTGTGAGAAAAAAGGATATTCCCTCCGCTAAATAAATAATCTTCCTTTAAAAACTTTGTTAGGAGAGAGTAATCTACACTTGCATCTCTTTTGCAGTATATCGATGCCTTGCATTTGACATTCGGCTCAATTTTTTGTGTCTGATTGAAATCAAGGAGAGAAATGTCTTTCTCATCGAGCCCATTTTTTATTCCCCACTCTAAATATTTCCTTAGAGTATCTATGTCTTTATCTTCTTTTGCGATTTCTATTACTCCATCGTTTTTAAAATAAATATTCTTAGACTGTGAATATTTTTCCCACATCTCGTATCCTATGTAAGCAATTTTTCCAAAAATTTTCTTTTTTTGTGGATCATATAAGAAAGGTGAATGAACTTTTCCAGTGTTTCTAGAACTTGTGTGGTATCCAACATCCTTTTCCTGTTCGATGATTATTGTATTAGCTTTACTATTTAATGCCAAAAAATATCCAATAGAAACCCCTAATATTCCTCCGCCAATAATTGCAATATTGTATTTTTTTTCTTCCACCGTTTATTTAGGATATGATAAAAGTAATTCTAATATGATTTTTTTTATTAGCAGATACGAATGTATCTAGTTTTTAGGATAATCTTTGTTACTAATACTCTATTTTGACATTATCTTTATTCTTTATTAATTATTTAATTGAAAATATAAACAGATAAGGAGAATATCCTATTTTTTATTTTAGTTTTTATTTTTATTTATCTTTTGATGTCTACTTGTAAAATCTCTCCTACTTGCGGATTTCCCATAATTTGATATCTTCTTTTTGGCATTGTTATTTGTATAACGGTTTTAGGATATGTTTTAATAACTGTCTGAGGTTGTGATTTCAAAATAGCTTCTAGTAAAGGTTTTATCTGTTGTTTGACCTCATCGTCTGTTACCGTTCTATCTACAGCCTCTAATATCATCTGTTGCTGGGAAATTGGTTCTAATTCTATATCTTCACTCAAAGATAATGTAACATTGGATCCATTATCCACCAATTGTTTTATCATATACTTACTTGTTGCACCAGAATTTTCCAATTTTTTTACAGAGTAAAGGATAAATGTAATATTATTAATTGTTATTTTTTTTTATTTTTACAATTCAAGTCAAAATATTGACTCAAAATAATATTGTTGAATGTTTAAACAGAATACATTATTCCACCAGATACAATTGGGACTTGTTCAACTTTGGCAAGTTCTTTGATCCTAGCTATTATTGCATTGAACCACAAGCTATCTATACCTTGACTCCATATTGTTATCTTTTTGTAACTTCTTTTTACACCATCGTGAAAATAGCCAGAACAATCTTCTGCGGTAATATTGCAGTATTTTTGACTAACTTCTTCTATTACATCTGAAGCACTATCAGGTAAATACAAAATAGTTAGGGTGGGAAAGGGGATTGTACTAGACGTTTCTGTTGAACTGCTGCTATCCTTTTCGTTCATTTTCAATAGATTAAATATTTCCTGTAATAAGTAAATTTCGTATTCATTGTCTTGTTAATAAAACTAAAAATTCATAATTCTTCGTAGAGATATTAGAAATATTTAGGATTCTATTATCAATGAGATTATTTTCTCAAAGTTTTTCCTGTTTTTCTCCTTTTTATATTCTCTTAGATTCTTAACCATCAAGTCTTCTTTGTCAAAATCCAATATCTTTTTTATTTTTTTTGCAAGTAATCCACCTAAAATTAGAGAATGGATTACCGACGTAACATTGGTAGTTTTTCTATTGATTGAAGAGCTCTCAAAATCTATTATAACAACTTTTTTTTCATATGAGATAATTATATGATTGTCTATTCTCGTTAATTCACCATGATCAAGATATATTCCATCTAAGTGATAACATTGTTCCAAGATTTCATTTATTGCCTTTTTTACAGTCTCTTTGGAAAATAGATTATTGTAATTAGTGTATCCATCAATCCAAACAGAAATTTTTTGTCCATCTATTAGTTCCATTAGAATAAAATCTTTTTTCTGATCGACTAATTTTGGACCAATATCTAGTAAATTTGAAATTATCATCATTTTTGCTTCCTCATGTGAATTCATTCTAGGAGAATCAGTTCTTCTGATTTTTAAGGCGAGATTATCCCCTCTGTTCGTGTTTACTTTGACAACTACGCCAGAGTGACCTTTTCCAAGAATATCCAATTTATCTATTTTTGTCGGGCCAGAAAGGATAATTTCTGCCACCCCAAGTTCAATTAATTCTTTAATCCTTTCTTGATATACAAAATGATCAAATTTTGGATACGAAATTAAATGCTGCACTATTGGAGAATTTATATCAATCTTCAAAGATCATCGAATTCTTGAATACAAAGTCATATAATACATCCTGATATATAGGATCCTTACCTATTTTTTTACTGTCTAGGAAAAATAATCCAACTCCTTTTTTGAGGTCAGATCTCAATCCTTTTGGAATTCCTATCTCTGTGTTACTGGTCATTGCTTCCTTTAAGAATTCTATTATGTCGTCATTCTTTCGTTCCTTCATACAAAAAATTTTCATTTCCTCGTTTATCCAAGTGAATATTGAATTGTTTTTGTTCTTTTTGATAAAATTGCAAACTTCATCTTTCATAAATATGTCTGGTCCTTTATTAACCATATACGAAGGTAACTTTTTAAACTCTAATAATAATACGATTAATGCAAGATAGCACTCATCTTTTATGTAGCATTGACTCTTTATTACATTAAAGTCAAAACTATTTGTTTGTTTGGTAATAGCCTTTGTCAGTTTCTTTAATTGTCCGGATATTACATCTGGGCTTCTACTACTGTAATGAAATTTTATAACGATCAAATTTGAAAGTATATCGCTCTTTTTCTGATCCTCAACTACTTTGGTGACTTTGGTAAATGATTGTTGAAAGTTAAAAAAGTACATCGAAGGATGTTTCAAAAAGGTTCTGGAGGCCATTATGAATTTTGATAAACTTTCAGCTGAGATAGCAGCACCTAGATTTCTATTTTCATCAATTGGGTCGATAATGATTATGGGACTATGAAATTTGGTTTCGTCAATTGCCTTGTTTTCGTGTGTAGAGATCACTGTTTCTTTTTTGCCCAAATTCGAAATATTTAATAGTACATCTTTAAATGTATTATATTTTAAAACTAATACTTCAGAAACATATCCACTAAATCCAGAGATAAGCATTTCTGCTCCATAGATTCCAATAGTTTTTAAAAATTTTTTTAAAATTCGTACTTGATCCTTTTGATCCTTGGTTAAATTCTTGGTCATATATTCTGTGTGATATTGGGACCTATCTGCAGCACTTTTCCAATTACCTTTTTCTACAGCATAGCAAGGTACTATGTTGATTCTGATTGGACACTCATTTTTGTTTTTCCTTACAAAACCCTCGACATAAGGATGTTCTGAAAATCTTGTTCTTGGTGTGTACTTGGATAGTGCTTTGAAACCAATGTCCATGGCAATTCCCTCAAAATGACTTTCGCTAACTTTCTTGTCTATTAAAATGAAAATATCAATATCTGTATCATTTTTTAGGTTTGTTCCTTTTGCAAATGAACCCCCAGACTTTATAGCTACCACTTCTGGCACCAAGTTATTCTTGATTTCATTTATTATCTCTTTTTCAACGATACGTAGTCTTTT
>DATFEP010000041.1:0-34574 GCA_035250975.1 Nitrososphaeraceae archaeon
ATAAACGTTAGATAGGGTTCGATCTTTTTGTAAAGTTCCGCCTTTTCTGTATCCTTCTTTCGCCAGTATGTAGAACCGGCATGACCGATAAACCATTCAGAATAATCGGAATAACCCAAATCAGATATGGTAGTTTTTACAAACCGTCTGAATGTGTGGAATGTTATCTTTCTTCTATTTTCATTATATTCCTCCCTGGACCCTGCACCAATTCTATCCAAAGTTTTTTGAAATAAAGTTACAATGTAATAATACTGGCTTTGAGGTTTCGATCTTGGCGATCTTGTTAATTTGGTTCCGCTATTATTATTTGTTACATCTTTACGGACTGAAAATAAAAGATCATTGACATTCTTTTCCGGTGTTCTATACTCGTCAATTGATCGCCCTGTCTCTTGGTCTTTTTTACAAACTCGACGGGTCCTATACTTGTAATCTAACCACTTTTTGAATTGTTCAGTCATTTCTTTAGTCAAAAAGACATATCTGTCTACTTTGGTCTTTGTATACTCCCCCCTTATGGTAACCCTTGCAGGCATAGATTCAAAATCCAGATCTTTGATACGGATAGATAGGGCCTCTACTGCTCTCATACCGGTAGAAGCCAAAAACATAACATACGTTTTTAATTTGATATCAGAACAGCCATTCAAAATATTGATAATGTCATGTTTGTCGATTGCCTCTTTGTTTCTCTTGATATCTTTTGGAAGTCTGATCTTTATCTTGAATTTTCTTGGACTTATATCAATATCATTGTATTCCAGGAAATTCTTCGCAGTAACAATTCTTTGTTTTAGAGTTGTAGTATAGATCTGTGAGTTCTGTAAATAGACACAATAATCACCTAATGTGTCATAGACGTTAAATTTTCCTTTCTTCAATCCATAAACGAAATTATCAATACTAATGTTAGGACCGTAAAGAGATTCTAAAAACCTTTCAAAATTTAGTAAACGAACATAATATTCATTGGCTGTTTGTGTATTCATAATACTGATATTTTTGATGTAACGTTGTAGTGTTTCCTGCCCTGTCTTTATTATTTTTTCCTGTAGGATATTGGTCTTTGGTCCCATTTTTCCTTCCTGCATCAGTCTAAAAACCGTATTCTATCTTATTAATATATTGTATTTCTTATGAAATATGCATAAGCAATTAACTTATTTTTAGCTATAATGAATATTGCCTTAAGTATTGAGAGTTAATATTATTCTAGGAAAGAATATTTTATGTGTAGAGATGAAAAATATATGAAAGACATCAAATTATTAAGCAGTAAGAAAGTTTATTCAGGAAAAATATCTGTTCGAATGGATGAATTTGTGCTGGAAGGAAAAAGAATTCAAAAAGAAGTTGTTGAACATTCTCCTTCTGTTGGTATTATTCCAATTCTCCCAAATAATGACATATTCTTGATCACTCAATATAGACGTGCTGCAGGAAAGGTTCTATTAGAAATTCCAGCAGGAAAAATTGAAAATGGAGAAAACAAAGAGCAAGCTGCAAAACGAGAATTATTAGAAGAAATAGGATACTCAGGAAAATTTACTTTTTTGACTCAATGGTATTTAGCACCGGGGTATGACACGGAATTGATGTATATTTTCTTGGTAACTAATTTAAAAAAGAGATATCATAAACAATATTTGGACGATGATGAAAATATTAAATTAAAAAAATATTCTTTTCAAACTGCCATTGAAAAATGTGTAACAGGTGAAATAGTTGATTGCAAGACAGTTGCTGCATTATTCCTTTATAAAGAATATATCGAATTATTTAATAAAAGAATAAGAAAATTAAATAACAATCAAAGATGATTCTTTGTAAACTGAGATAATATTCGATGAACAAATTTAGTGTTCAGCATTTCCGTTCTTTTAGGCGTTCTAATAGGATTTATTATGAGAATATTCAAGAATTTTGAAACTATAATAATTAAGATAAAAGCGTTTACTTCAGTTAATAGTTTCTCATATTCAAGTAGAATCTTTTTGTTCTAAAATACTAGAATATTTTTATGGGATGTTTACTACTTATAGCAAGAGAATTTAATCTAACGTACCAAATTATAACAACTATGAACTATTTTTAGAATTGAACTTTTGATAGGCTATTGTTTTCAAAACTTCAATCTAAAGTAGGCTTCAAATAGGATCTGTATGAAGACAAAAATAATCTATAACATTCCATAACTAATCTTGTTCTTTAATTAATCTTATCATTTATGTAGTTAAGGTTAAAATAGCTTGTGCTAGATCTCCTTTTGAATCGGTTAGTGCTTGAATTGCCTTTTCCTTTGATACATTTGCCTGCTGCATTACTAAGACTATATCTTCATCTTTAAATGACGGTATCTCTCTCTGTTTTTCTTCGATATCCGTTGCTATTATTTGGAAAATTGTACTATCCTTTCCTTTCATTTCAATTATCTGTGGTTTTATTAAAAATAATTCCTTTGTTTCAGTTTTAATTATTACTTCTTCTATTCCGTCCATTTCATTCATTTCTAGACCCATTTTTCCTAGCATTCTACGCATCTCCCTATTTCCACCACGCATCATTTCTTATTACCTCATTTATCTGGAATTTCTGCTTTTTATTCCTTCTCTAATCTTTATTGCTACACCGTGCTGAAGTTTGTTCATAAATAAATGTGAGCATATTGACTTTCCAACTGCTAGTACTTTTTTATCTCTATCAATCACTACGACCTCAGAACCAATATTGATATTGTTTCCACACCACTCTACATGTTTACAAAATAACGATTTTCCTTTAATGATGAACGGTATTGCTTCTTCTTTGGGTATCACACAATTTTGTTTAAATTCTTTAAATTCCACCATCTTCTCAGCACCAAATATCGTTAAGGCTAAATGACCATCTTTGCGCAATGTGGCAAATAATTTAGAATCAATACTAAAATTCTTTATTCGGCCTGTCTTTTTAGAGAATTCACACTGAATTTCTGGAAGCTCATCCCTTACCTCTGTATCAAAAATGAGCTTTATATGACCAGTTAATTTTCTTTTGGGATCTAATAATAATGGTTTCAATGATTTTGAATATACTTATTTAACAGAATATTTATGTTTCTTATTTTCTTTTTTTTATAAAGCATTGAAAATAACTTTTTCCATGACGATAAATTTTAGTGTATACAAAAATTGGAAAAGTACACGAAATAACTAAATTTAATATTCTAAAGTTATATAGAATATTTTCATATATGATATCTGATTTTGGTACATCAATTATATCCAAATTTTTTGTTATTATATTACTGTCTTTGATATTTACCTTGACTAAGATATGGTAAGACGAGATATGTCAACTGCCAGAATTAGTGATTAGTGTAAGTTAAGTATCTCATATTTCATCATTATATACAAACCAGCTTCTTTTACACATAGAAAAATAATAAGATTGCAGGAAAATAATGTCAAACTATATTTACATCTCAAAAAGAAAAAGACTTTATTTCTTGCTCTGTGTATTGTTGATATATGTCATCTTTTTGTGAATTATGTGGTAATCCAATACAAGGTCTAAAAACTGTTATTATCGATGGTAGTCTTTTTAATGTATGTTTATCTTGTTCTAAACGAGGGAAGGCATATCAACCGCCTACTGCAAAAAAACAAGTTCTAAAACAAACACAAGGTACGCCTTCATTTAAAAAACCTTCCATGATTAGGTCTAATAAAATTGATATTTTTGATGAGAGTGTATTGAAACCAGAGTTTGCCAAAATTATACATCAGGCTAGGATGAAAAAAGGTTACACTCAAGAATATGTTGCTAACAAGATTAACGAAAAAGTCATCTTATTTAAAAAAATAGAAAGCGGAGGAATTAAACCAGATGAATTATTATGTAAGAAAATAGAACGTTTTCTGGGTATTCAGTTGTATCAAAGACTAGTTGAAGAAGATGATGAAGATGAAACTTGAATGAATGTTACTAAGGCAATTTTAATAACGTATCCTACGGAAGAATCGATCAACGAAGCTTTATCATTAGCTGAAGCAGCTGGTTATAAGGTTGAAAAAATAGTTAAACAGAAACATATAACAAAATCAAAATACGGGATAGGAAAAGGTAAGGCTCAAGAAGTTAATGACATGCTCAAAGAACTAAAAATAAACGTTATAATCTTTGATGAAGTTTTAAAGCCTAGTCAACAATATAATTTAGCAAGTTTATGTAAGAAAGATGTTATAGATAGGGAGCGTATCATTTTAGAGATCTTCGAACGCAGGGCAAGTAATTCGGAATCTCGTATTCAGATCAAATTAGCTCAATTAAGATATGAAATGATAAGAATCCGTGAAAAAGTTCGACTAGCTAAAATTGGAGAACAACCCGGTTTTTTTGGTCTAGGCAAATACGATGCAGATGTTTATATGTTAGATGTCAAATCGCGTATGTCTGTTTTAAAGAAAAAATTAGAGAAAGAAGAGAAAAGGAGAAATTTATATCGAGTTCAAAGGAACAAAATAGGTATTCCTATAATTTCATTGGTTGGCTATACTTCAGCTGGTAAGACTACTTTATTTAATACTTTGACCGGAGAATCCAAGATTACTGGACAGGGAATGTTTACTACATTATCTACATTTACACGTGCTATGAATCTTCGTGAAAACAAAGTATTGGTAACAGATACCGTTGGTTTCGTTAATAAGTTACCTGCTTATATGATAGATGCTTTTAAATCAACTTTACATGAACTATTATTTTCAGAACTTATATTATTAGTGATAGATATTAGTCAAAAAATAAAGGATGTCAGAATTAAATTGAATAGTTCTCTTCATATAATGAATGAATTACAGGTTCCCACAGGTAAAATAATTTATTTACTTAATAAAATTGATTTAACTGATCTCAATGATGCTTATGATAAATCGATTGATTTAGGGTTATCTAATTCTGAACATATAGTTTTGCCAATTTCATCTACTCATGGACATAATATCAATAAATTAAAAGATTTAATTGAGACCTTCATATGTGAAAATAAAATTGCTGCGAAAAATAATAGGAAATTTTTCAAATGAATATTGCTATACTTCGTTTAGGACATAGATTAGTTAGAGATTATCGTACTACAACTCATGTGGCCTTGGTAGCAAGAGCTTTTGGTTGCAGCAAGCTTTACATGACTGATATTGACGATTCAATAAAATCGACTTTAGTTGACGTAAATAATAGATGGGGATATAACAAGTTCAATTTCGAAATTGAACTAGTTACTAATTGGAAGAATATTCTAAAGAGATGGAAGGAAAAGGGCGGAACAGTTCTTCATCTTACCATGTATGGAATAAACATTGACGATGTTATTCCAGCAATAAAAAAGAATACCGATCAAATTCTTATAGTTATAGGAGCAGAAAAGGTTCCAAGTGAAGTTTATAGAATATCCGATTACAATATTGCCGTAAGCAATCAACCACATTCCGAAATAGCTGCTCTTGCGATAACGTTAGATAGAATATTTGAAGGAAAACAACTAAAATTCGATTTTGAATCTGCAAAAATGAAGATAATACCCTCATCAACTGGAAAATCTATAGAGAAAATTTAGTATATATAACCACATATATATTGATTTTAAATGTAATAAGTAAAAATTCTTTTTAAAAATAACAGTACCGCGTACTAACTATTAATTCTACTTCTACAAAATTTTTGAATTTCAAATCTTTTCTTTATAATTTAACCAAAAAATTATCCATTTAATAAACTATAATATTTATACAATAACTTGCCATAGAATTGCAAATCTATTGTTTTAAAATACCATTCCACAAAAAATATAAGGTTTCAAACAACTCAGTAATATATTGAAGACAAAAGATTTCATGAAAATTAAGCAAAAACCAAAGTCTTTTACTAGACCTGATGAAAAATGGGGTTTAGAAAAGGAAACTGACACTTTTGCTAAGCAAGTTAAATTATATCGTCAAGAAAAATTATCTGACGATGATTTTAGAAGATACAGACTTCAACATGGTGCATACGGTTCTAGGTTGCGTCCAGATTACAGTATGATACGTATCAAAGTTCCTGGTGGTGAAATAACTCCAAACCAACTTGAGAAGATCGCACAATTATCAGAATCTTTTTCTATAGGATCTGCTCATGTTTCAACTAGACAAAATATTCAGCTACATTGGGTACAGTTAGAAGATGTAAGTGAGGTTATGAGGGGATTAGTTGAAGTTGGTTTGACCACTAGGGAAGCCTGTGGTAACACGGTAAGAAATATTATGTGTAGCCATTTTGCTGGTGTCTGTTCTGCCGAAATGTTTGATGCTACTCCTTATTCCAAAGCATTAGCAAAGTTCTTTTTACGTAATCCTATATCTCAAAATTTACCACGTAAATTCAAAATTAATTTTGGTTGCTGTGATGAACACGGTCTTGTTAGGATAGCAGACATAGGTTTGATTCCTGATATAAAAGATGGAAAAAAAGGATTTCGAATATATCTTGGTGGCGGTCTAGGAGCCGCTTCATTTATAGGCCATCTATTGGAAGATTTTACTCCAGAAGACCATCTTCTATCAACATGTATGGCTACTATCAGGATATTCGACAGACATGGAAATAGAGAAAACATGGCTAGAAACAGAATGCGATATTTGGTAAATGAAATGGGATGGGAAAAATTTCAAAAATTAATCTTGAAGGAAAGAAAAATAATGCAGATGACAATTTCTGAATCTACACGCGATCTTTTTGCAATACAACAATTCAACTATGATTCTTTTCAGACGTCACTTTCCAAAGTCCCAAAGTTAAATAATAAATTGCCACTTATCAGCGAATCAATTTCCTTAAATAGTTCTGGGTATGATCGCTGGTTACACACAAATACTGTAACACAGAAGCAGAAAGGATACTTTACAATATTTGTAACCTTAGGAGCAGGTGATATAACTGCAAATCAACTAAGATCTTTGGCCGTAATCATTCACGACTTTTCTATTGAAGGTGTTGCAAGAAATACCCCCCAACAAAATTTCGCAATACGATATGTTCATTACAATGATTTATCCAAGGTTTATAAAAAATTAAATAGTAGTGGATTGGCAAATCCTGGTGCGTTGACAATAACGTCAGCGGTAGGTTGTTCAGGTACTACATCTTGCAATCTGGCAATTACGAATTCTCACAGATTGGCAAAGGAAGTGCAACGTAATCTTTTAGAGTTAGGTTTTGATATTGATGACAGTCTTCGTACTTCGACAATCAAAATAAGTGGATGTCCTAATTCGTGTGGACAACACGAGATTGCAACCATCGGTTTTTTTGGTGGTGCGGCAAGAATAGGTGATACAATGGCACCAGTATATACCATGCTGTTTGGAGGAAGCTCGGGAGAAGAATCTAAATTGGGGAAAGCCATTATGCGTGTACCTGCCAAAAGAGTCATAGAAGTTATTCAGAAAATAGTGGAATTATATAAACAAGAAAAATCTAATGAACCATTGAGCTTGTGGATAGACCATATTTTGGCTGGTAATACAAATGGTACTATAAAAAATATAGAAGATATTAAAACTGCTCTGATTCCAGTAGTGCAACTTACTCCATCTGAAGAATCTCCTGATTTATATCAGGATTACGGAAATGATATTCAATTTACTGCAAAAACTGCCAGGGGCGAATGCGCCGCTTGAAAAAAAGTGTTACAATAAAAGAAAATATTAAAAAAAATACACAAAACCGGTATAAGAGACATGTAATTCCACCAAAAGATTCTGTTACGAAAAGACAAGAATTAAAAAAGTCATATTCACCACTTCCAATAATCTGTGATGTAGATATATTAAGAACATTAATCAGAAAAAAATCTGTTAGAGTTGTAGATGTTCGTAGATCCGAAGACTATAAGAAAGCACATATTCCCACTGCAGTCTCATTACCTCTTGCAAAAATAATTTCTAATGATGCTCCTGAGCACATCATAAAAATATTGGAAGATATTGGAGTATCAAATGAAACTCCACTAGTTGTTTATGATGATACTTTTGGAGCTTTAGCTGCAAGAGTAGCATGGACCTTTCAATATGTCGGACATGATAATACCTCGCTGCTTGAAATGACTTTTACGAATTGGAAAAATCTTGGTTTAGAAATAGAAAAAAAGAATAATACTTTTCCTAGAAAAGTCCATTCTCTAAAATTAAATCAGTCTATTCATGCAGATGCGAACTATGTGGAATCTATACAAAAAAATCCTAACAAGATCTTGATAGATTCTAGAGAACGACTAAACTTTTTAACAGAACATATTCCAAACGCAAAAAATATTCCATATACAATGTTGGGAACCGTTGACAACATTTTGCGACCAGTGCAAGATCTAAAACGTTTTATTGAAAATAGGGGAATTGAACCAGATTCTGAAGTGATTACCTACTGTGGAAGTGTAGGTACGTTATCCGGACTAGCATACTATGCATTAAAATTGGCTGGAGTCAAAAATGTGAAATTATATTCTAAATCATTTAAAGATTGGAAAGCTTTAGGTAAGCCAAAAATAGAATTTAAGGATGCAAATTATTGGGATTTATCAGCTGAATAATATCTAAGGATTTAATTGATCGAGGATGGATTTTATCCTACAATCATGTATAGATCCTTTTTTTTCTGACTCGTGAAAAGTTTAACATATAAAAAGCTTGATCTATCGGCGAACAGGTTCACCAAATCTTAATTAAAAGTAATTTTTAATCACTTATCATGAATTAAGAAATTGGTATTTCACTACCACTCTTTTTAAGAGGAATACGTAAAGTAACTATCCCATCTAAATAATTGGCAGTTCCAGTTATTTCCTCGTCTTCAACTGAGAAAGGTAAAATTATTTTCTTATTTATCTTGGTAGGTCTATGTTTAAAGTAAACTGTACTTGTGCTATCCTCGTTATTGTCTTTTCTATTTGCTTTTATTGAAAGTATATTCTTTGTTATTCTAAGGTCAATATCCTTTTTATCGAATCCAGGTAAATCAATAATAATCAATAAATCTTTTCCATTATCTAGCATATCTACAGGAGGAAGGACAAATTCGTAAAATTCCTTGGATTTATTATTAATTTCTTTCATTACTTCTTTTGCCATGTACATCACCAATCCCATATCTAATTAATTTATACTTTGTTTGAATATAAATCCTTATTTTTACTTTTGATATCGCATGTCATTGTATTGTTTATATTTATCTTTAATGACCTGATTTTGTGGCAAATATCGTTCCAGATATCGATCGTCAAGCCGGTATAGACTGCTATTGTACAGAATTCCCAGGCATAAATGGGAGAATAAAAGAAAAAAATAATGATTTCTATGTTTCCGAATTAATAAACGAATCTTTTTTAAAATCTCCTTATTTCTCTTCTCAACAAAATAAAACTAATAAATTCCCTCTTTTTTTGTTAGAAAAAAATGGTTTGGACTCAAATCACGCTTTAATAGACATCAAAAAGAAAACAGGATTAAATCTAAGAATATTAGGTATCAAGGATGCAAAGGCCATAACAGTTCAATATGCAAGTGCGGAAAATACAAAGAACTTTCCAAGAAAGATTCAGACTTCAAAAATTCGGCTATCTTTATTAGGATTTTTAAGTAAACCCTTATCGAAATCTATACTCATTGGAAACAATTTCGAGATACGAATTCATAACGTATTAGAAGATGATCTGAGTGTATTTTCATCAGAAATAAACAAAATAGCTAATTTTTATGGATTACAACGATTTGGAAGCGAACGTATGGTGACACATTTAGTTGGAAAAGCTATTTTAAAAAGACAATTTGATAAAGCAATAGAATATTTACTTTGTTATACTTCCATATATGATTCCAAATTCTCAAAAGAGATCAGAGAAAAGAGTCGAGATCCAAAAAATTATCGTAATCTGATCAAAAATATCCCAAAAGGCATGGATTTAGAAAGAAAAATAATGTCTGTTCTTGCTGATGGAAAAGGACCGATTTTTGCATTAAGGTCTCTCCCAATATCTATCAGGAGACTATTTGTTCATGCCTATCAATCCTATGTTTATAATAAGTGCGTTAGTACAGCAATCCTTGAAGGCGAAGATATTCATATATGCAATAATGGAGATCTATGTTTCGAAATAGAAAAACCATTGATCTTTCGAAAAATAAAAAAATTTAGCAAAGTTGATTCATATGAAAATATCATTCCAGCAATACGCCTTGTTGGGTATAACTTTCAGGCAGGAAAGGATAGTAGATTTGATAATATAATTAGAAGAATTTTACATGATGATGAAATATTGCCAAGTAATTTCTACATAAAAGAATTGCAGGAACTAAGTCTACAGACTGGATTTAGACAGACATCTCTATGTTGTACTGATTTTATGTATTCAGGATCAACTATTCTTTCCTTTAAATTACCAAAGGGATCATATGCAACGACTTTGTTAAGAGAATTAATAAAACCTAAAGATCCAATTAAGTGCGGATTTTAAAAATATAGAATTTGATATTTATTAAAGGAAACTATTCGATATAACTTCAATTGTACTTTTGATAAAACATATTTCAGGCATTTCAGAGATGAAAGAAAATAAAGAATTATTTTTATGTGTCACAGAAATTCATATCAAAAACAATTCCGACAACAAATCACTAGTGTTTCCCAGAATCAAATAATTACTCGATCCAATAAATGCAAAAGTTATCGCTACCAACACAAAGATAAAAGTATATCAATGAAATAAAACTGATTGTATCTTTAAATTGAGGTATGAAATAAGATATAAAGAAAAATAACTATTAACTGAGTTTATGTAATTATTTTGAAATCTATTTCTTTTCTCTTTAGAAACTCTATCAAAAGTTCTGAATGTTTTTCATTTTCCAATTCTAAGCTTAAATAAACTCCTGCTGTTCCTGCAGCTATATTTGAACTGAGTCTATCATGTATTACCTCAACAATATTTACGCTTAGATCAGAAATACCGTCTACAACAGTTTTCAAAGCTCCCGGCTTGTCTGGTAATTGTATAAAAATTTTCAACATTCTGTTCATTTGCATAAGTCCTTTTGCCACTACCTGCCCAAGTAGATACATATCAACATTGCCTCCTGAAAGAATTGATACAACTTTTTTATTTTTATTTTTGTAACCACTGGTCATTAAATAAGCTAAACTTGCTGCACCTGCAGGTTCGATAACTAACTTCGATCTTTCCATTAATAGAAACATAGTTTTTACTATGGAACTATCATCAACTAATACTACATCGTCGAGATATTTTTTTGCTATTTCAAAAGTTAAATTTCCTGGCGATTTTACTGCAATTCCATCAGCTATACTAAATTCTCCTTTTTTTGTCTGAATGGATCCTTTCTCTAAAGATTCTTTCATTGCAGGAAATGCCTTCGATTCAACACCAATAATTCTAGCATTTCTTTTTTTCTCTTTTATTGCTATACCAACACCTGCAGCAAGACCACCTCCACCTACAGGAATATAAACCTCATCCAGGTCAGGTAGATCTTCCATTAACTCTAAACCTATAGAACCTTGTCCAGCTATTACCTTGGGATCATCAAAAGCATGTATTATAGTCTTTTTCTCTTTTCTTGCCATTTCCTTTGCCATTATCCAGGCCTCATCATAGTCAGAACCTCTTAGAATAACTTGTGCATTATAAGATCTTGTTGCAGCAATTTTTGCAGGAGATGCATTAATTGGCATTACAATTGTACATGGAACATTTCTTATACCTGCCGCATAAGCTACACCTTGAGCATGATTACCTGCTGATGCAGCTATGATTCCATATTTTATTTCTTCCTCAGATAAAGATTGGATCTTGTAAAGTGCTCCTCTTACTTTAAAGGATCCTGTTTTTTGTAAAGCCTCATTTTTCAAGAAAACATTCGTACCTATAATTTTAGAAAAAGTATTAGATTTATAGAGGGGAGTTTTTCCAACAAAGCTTTTTAATACTTCTCGACTTCTTAGAATATCCTCATAGACCGGAAATTTTTTTGTTTCTAAATTCAATTCACTGCTCATTATATTAAAGAATAGATTTTCATTTCTAATTATAATTTGCTATTTTATTAAAAAAAGAAGATTAACTGGATACTAGTTTTAATATACGAACTATTTCATTGAATTTTTCAAGAATACTTTCTGTCGTTGCTTTTTTAATTATTTTTGTATTTATGTAGGGATCTCTTATACCACTTTTTTTATTAGTGATACCTTCTATTTCGAAATAAGATATAATTCCCTCCTCTCCTTGCATCAACCTGTTGTAATCTATTCCATTTGTAGATATTCTGTATAACTCTCTTACCATATTGTTTAACTCTAATACTAAACGTTCTCTCTTTCTGTTCAGAATCGCTATTTCTGGAAACTCTTTTTCATGTAGTAAGGCAATCTTTTCCAATCTTGACATTAGTTGAGGATCCTCAAATAATATTGTGAATAAATCTTCAAAATTTAGCATATCTTTTCCACTTTTTTTCAATTCTTCTTTTATTGTTTCATTTCCTTTTTCTGTTAATAAAGAAAAACTTTCAAATTGATCTTGATTGAGTTTTATTAATTCTTTTTGTATTTCAATAACTCTTTTATCAACATTGTAGAATGATAGTGCATGAAATTGTATCCCAAAATATCCATAAATATAAAATTTATCTATGGTAGTGGAAATCTGAAAAAATAAACGATGCAAATCATCAGTCTTAGATTCAGAAATATCAGATATAATCCATCCATCTAATACTTTCATAAAGCTTTGAAACAAATTCCGAATTTCTCTTGGATCGAATGTTTCTGAAGAGGTAATAGTTCCATCTCCTAACATGACATTAACCTTTTGCATGATCAATTTGGGTTTCAGAAATGTTATAAATTCATAATAAATCTTATCTACTTCTTTATTAATATTTGGAACGAAGTCATCGTCCCCTTTTAAAGGTAGCCGCATTTTAGATAATTATAATTATTCAAGTTTAAAATAGATTTTGAAAAACTTTTAGTCTGTATTTATTCTCAATAGCTTTGGTAAATATCTTATGTATTAGGCAATATTTTGGTTAAAAAAAAATAAAACTAAAATATTAATCAAAATAAAATAAATTAATGCCCACAGCATATATTTTGGTTAATTGTACTTTAGGCTCGGAAGAAAAAATAATTAGCGAATTGACAACGTTGTCAGATGTGAAGGAAGTAAGAGGAACCTATGGCGTTCATGATGTGTTTGTTAAAGTTCGATCCAGTGATACTGAATCAATGAATAACACGATCACAAACAAGATAAGGAAAATCCCTGGTATTACCTCAACAGTTACTTTAGTAGTAATAGAGGAACAAGGCGGGAAAGAAAGTCTTTAATCTAATTTTATTTATTTTTAGCAATTCTAAATCGTTATCTATAACTTGGTTTTTCTATCCTCTTCCTTTATTTTCTTTATTTCATAAATTATTAGTATAGTACTTCCAACAATAATTGACCATCCAATAAATGCAACAATAATATGATATTTATATTCCGGGATCAAAAACGAAGCTAATGCTATAGAAGCTCCTATCCACCAACTTACTATTAGTAATTGAAGACTAATTTTAGTAACTAATTTTATCAACCTCTCAGATCCTCGTCAAATCCGCTAAAATAACCTAAGATTTTACCGCATTTTGCACACTTATAATATTCACTGAAATCAAAATTATTGTATAATCTAAATGAGAATGAATCACTATGTGAACAAAATAATCTTCTAAGTAGTTGTATTATAGCATTCAATAATACGATCCTAATGTCAGTAGTATAATATATTATTAATTAATGCCGTCGGTGAGATTTGAGCTCACGACAGCTCGGTCTTCAGCTTCACCCTCGTGATTACCATAACGAGTCGAGTGCTCTCCCAGGCTGAGCTACGACGGCATTTAAATAACTAAATTAATTTCATCAATATATAATTCTATTTTGATTCACGAATTTTCTGTTTTATATAAAATTTATATCGTTGAATATTCATATAAAATCAAATTTATAATATTTCTATAAAAATAAAAGTAATTTTATTAATAACTTTTTTAACATAACTATATATCTAAAACTAAATAAAGATTAAAAATAATTTGCTAGGAGATAAGCAAAATGAATAATTCAGTTAATTCTGAATCCAATCAGGTTATAGAAACTGCAGAGGAAAGGAAAAAAAGATTTCTTCTGGAATTTGATATGCCTTTCAAATGTGATAAATGCAATGAAAGGTTCAAGAAAAAAAAATACCTTCGAGAACACAAGGCAGAGGTACATTCATACTAAGTCTTTATAATCAACATTGTCATATACTTGTATTCCATAATTGAGTATAGATAATATTTATTGCTATAACAGGATTTTATTATGATATATGAGGATTTATACAAAGACAGGTGATAATGGATATACTGGTCTTATAGGTGGCCAAAGAATACCAAAGAATGATCCAAGAATAATATGTTATGGAAGTGTTGATGAGCTTAATTCTTATGTCGGATTATGTATTTCAATTTTGCTACAAAGACAAAATTCGGCATTTTTTTTCAAAGATCTGATAGAATTACTTACCTCATTACAGAATGATCTCTTTGTTATGGGATCCGACCTTGCTGATCCTGACTTGAAAAAACCATCTTCTATTAGAGTAAAAAAAGAGATGATAGATAATTTAGAAAATAAAATCGACATGTATGAAAGTGAACTTGATCCGATAACGTTTTTTATATTACCAGGCGGTTCTGTAGAATCAGCACATCTTCAAATTGCGAGGAGTATTACTAGGAGAGCAGAAACGAACGTTTCAAAATTACTTTCTACTTCAGCTGAAACAGTGAATAATTTGATACTTGTCTATTTAAACAGATTCTCTGATTTGTTGTTTGTCATAGCTAGATTGATAAATAAAAGATTAGGTGTATCCGATGTTGCATGGAAATCTTAATATAATTAAGAAATCTACAATCAGGAAGTAGTGTCTTTAAATGGGACAAATACGAAATGTTGCTATAATAATAGTAATTACCGTCGTAATGGGAATTATTACACTATTACTAGCGCATCTTTTTGACATCTTTCTAAAACCGATGATGATGTCTATCTTTTCATCAGATTTAATAATGATATCTTATATCATTCAGTCAAGTGATTTATCTTGGTATATTACACTTAAATGAATAAAAGATAAAACCCATGTTTTTTTCTTATATTGTATGTATACACCAAATCATGTTAAAGATGATAATAGAATTATTGATATTAGTAATAGTGTAAGAAGTAACAACGAATCCCATGATGTAGACATTGATACTTTTATTCAATCCATTTTTAGATTAAAGAAAATAAAAAGAACAGGATGGCTTGCGAAAGGAAAAATACTTGATGGAGAATCTATTGCTGATCACAGCTATTCCTTATCTGCACTCTGTATGGTTTTTTCTGATATTTTAGGTCTGGATACTGGAAAAGTAATGAAGATGTGTATAATACACGATCTGGCCGAATCAATAATAGGTGATATTATGCCAGGTGAAATTCCTGAGAAGGAAAAAAAGATGAAGGAAACTAAAGTTATGGAATCCATATTGTTTTCTCTTCCTGTTTCCGTCAGGATAGATTACATTAGAATATGGAAAGAATTCTTGTTAAATGGATCACAAGAGGCTCAATTAGTTCATAAAGTGGATAAGTTAGAAATGTTGTTACAAGCAAGAGAGTATTTGCTTCAGGGTTATTCAATCAGATATTTAGAACAATTCTTCAAATCTATAGAAAAATATTGTAATCAGGAAGATAATCCGTCATTATACGGGATTTTAGGTATTTCAAATACGTTGAAAAATTTAAAATACTCTTTAGATAAAAAATAGTATATATAAAATGCAATATTTTATGGCGTTAAAACTTGGAGAGAAAAGAGTTAAACAGGCACGAGATCTTCTAGAAATCTATACAGGAAATGCAATGCCAGCTCTTGCCCTAAAAGATGCTAAATTAAACGACTGGTCCCCCGTAGGAGAAGAAAATCTTGTTGCAGTGGTTCAAGAATCGAATGGATATATGATAGTGTTATGTGATAGTAACGGGATAGCAAAAACTATTGCACAATGGTTTTCAGAAGAAGATAAGAATAATATTATTTTAAAAATAAAAGAAGAGCAGAATTTACAGGAATATTTTGGAAAATTATCTTTGCCTATATAATTAACCCTTAAGTACCCATTACTGTATCTAACAATGTAATTTGGCGAAAAAAATAGAACAGGAAATAGAAGTTAAAGGTCACTTGATTGATTCAATGATCCTGACTAATATTTTCGATAAGATCATGGATATAAAAGGTGATTTCAAAGTTATTGAATTTAACGTCGGTAGAAAGAAAACATCTCCTAGTTATGCCAGACTAGTAATAAGCGGAAAGGACCAAAAACACCTAGATGAAATATTAGAAGCTGTTTATAGAGAAGGTGCTCAACCAATCACTACAAAAGATGTTTTATTGGAAGCATCTCCAGCGAATATGGTTATGCCAGATTTATTTTATAGTACTACTAATAAACCAACACAGATTTATTATGGTGGAAAATGGATCGATGTCAAAAATATTATGATGGATAAGTGTATAGTGGTTGATACACAAAAAAAAATTGCCGAATGTAAAATGATAAGAGACATAAAAGAAGGAGATCTTGTAGTAGTAAAGGAAAGAGGCATAAGAATTATCCCTGAAGAAAGACCCCGTCAGGGAGTCGATATATTTCAGTTTATGAGTAGTAGCTCATCTAGTGAGAGACCAACCCAACATATTATCAAAAAAGTAGCAAACGATATTTATGAAGTAAAACAAAAAAAAGGTAAAATAGTTGCCGTAGGAGGACCAGTAATAGTACACTCTGGTGGTTCACAATCCTTAGCCAAATTAATAAGTATGGGCTATATTGACGGGTTACTTGCTGGAAATGCCTTAGCAGTTCATGATATTGAAAATGCATTATTGGGTACTTCTCTTGGAATGAATATCGATGACGGAACTTTAGCAGTACGAGGACACAGAAATCACATGCAGTCAATCAATGAAGTTTTTAAATACGGTTCAATAAAGAAAATGGTTGAAAACGGATCTCTAACGAAAGGAATTATGTATGAATGTATTAAAAATAATATTCCATATGTATTGTCTGGATCTATAAGAGACGATGGTCCTATTCCAGATGTTGTTACAGATATTGTTGAAGCTCAAAGGAAATATAAAGAAATTTTGAAGGATGTAAAAATGGTAATAATGCTCTCATCAATGTTACATTCAATCGCCGTAGGTAATATGTTACCCTCGTATGTGAAAGTAATTGCAGTTGATATAAATCAATCTGTTGTCACCAAGCTTTTGGATAGAGGTACAACTCAAGCTATTGGAATAGTAACTGATGTAGGTGTATTTCTTCCAATGATACTGCAACATTTAAAAGATTTTTCAAGATAGTATATTAGTCTAGGAAATATTGTTACCGAATCCGGTGCATATTTTTGGTAACCGCTAATTTATTTTTTATTTGATATTTTAATTCTAAATTTGTTCTAATTTTTTTCTTATTAACTTTATAGTAATCTTGGGATCTGCTCTTCCGTGAGTTGCCATCATTACTTTTCCCAATAGAAAATTAATGGCATTGATATTTTTTTTTGTATCAATTACTGCATTTTTTCCCTCTTCAAATATTTTGTTAATCGTTTCATTGAGGATTTGTTCATCTGTAATCATAGTAACCTCTTTTTCATTTATTAACTTTGAAGGCAATTCTCCAGTTTTAATAATTTTGCCAATAATATTTTTAGCAGTTGTTCTATTAATTTTGTTATTATCAACTAATTTTGCAATTTCTGCGATATGGTTAGCATTGATCTTCATGTTTTCTAGAGACTTTTTCCCAGATGAATCATAATCCGCGAAAGCCAAAATATCACTAACTATCCAATTTGATATTGATACCGGCGAATTATATATATTGACCGCAGATTCAAAGAGGTCTCCTAATTCCTTATTATCAATAAGTATTTGAGATACATGTTCTGATAATCCGAAGTTATTAATAAATCTAGATTTTCTATCATCCGGAAGTTCTGGAATCTGGAGAGAAGCAATGTATTTTTCTTCCACCATGATTTTTGGTATATCCGGTTCTAGAAAATACCGATAATCTTCTTCTTCTTCTTTCGATCTTGATTGCTTTGTTATCTTCCTTTTATCATCCCAATGACGAGTTTCTGCCTTAATCTCAATCTCATGTAAATTCATTGTTTGTTGTCTTGTTATCTCGTACGCAAGGGCTTTCTCTACGTCTCCGAACGATCCAACATTTTTTATTTCAACTTTTTTTCCATCTCCAATAGAGACATTGGCGTCACATCTAACAGATCCTTCCAAGTCTGTATTACATACACCTAAATGTTCCAGTATTGAAGTCATTTTATTGAGAAATAATCTTACATCTTTTGGGTCAGTAAAATCAGGTTCAGTTACTATTTCTACAAGTGCAACACCAGATCTATTGTAATCAATTAATGCTTGTTGTCTGCCCTCTTCAAAAATAAGCCGACCTGGGTCCTCCTCTAATTGAATTCTTCTAATTCTTGTCTTTTTGTTATTTCCATAGAATACAATACCATTTTTACCAATACTAGTATCGGTTTCATTGGAATCATATTGTGTAATCTGAAAATTTTTTGGCAGATCAGGATAAAAGTAATTTTTCCTTGAAAACATAGTTATTTCTGGTACTTTACAATTTAGGGCTTTCGAGGTCATGATGGCATGTTCTAGTGCCTTTTTATTCAAAATAGGCAGACTTCCTGGTAAACCTATACAGACTGGACATATATTTTCGTTGATGTCTTTTCCTCGATAGTTTGAATAGCACGAACAAAATAATTTACTATTCAATTCTGTTAGCTGGCAGTGTATCTCAAGACCAATTTTAACTGGAAGGACCATTATAGATCTGGATATGAATTAATATTAATAGATTTTTCAAATAATTCACCTGAGTTAAATAATTTTTCTTCCTCCAACTCATCTGCCATTATTTGAATTCCTATTGGAAGACCATCTTTGAATCCAGCAGGAATAGATACAGCGGGAATGCCAGACAAATTGGCTAAAACCGTATTTACATCTATCAGATACATCATCAATGGATCATCTATCTTTTCTCCAATTTTAAAAGGAAGAACAGGTACAGTTGAAGATATTAATAAATCATATTTCTTGAACAATTGCTTTAATTCTGTCTTTATCATGGACCTAGCTTTCTGGGCTTTAAGGTAATATTTTCCGTAGTATCCAGAGGACAATACATATGTACCAACTATTATTCTACGTTTAACCTCATTTCCAAAATTTCCTCTTACTTTTGAAAAATAAACATTCCATTCATATTCCTCAGGATCTAATTCAAAACCATATCGTATGTTATCATATCTTGCAAGGTTACTGCTAGCTTCGGCTGTGGCTATAGTATAATATGAGGCAAGTGCATATTCTGTAGATTGCAATGAAGTCTCTTCACACTCAAAATCTAGATTCTTAAAAACATCCAATGAAGAATAAATACACTTGGAAACATCTATATCAGCTCCATCAATTAATTCTTTTATTAATCCTATTTTTATCTTCTTATTATTGTAGGATTTATTATTTACTGCATTATGATTATATATGTTATTGTCTAAAGTAGTATTATCATTAAAGTCTTCTCCAGAAATGCTAGAAAATATTTCTCTAACATCTGAAACATTTTTACCAATAGGACCAATTTGTTCCAAGCTGTTAGAATATGAAATAAGGCCGTATCTACTAACCAAACCGTATGTAGGTTTCAATCCTACGACAGAACAAAAACTGGATGGACATCGTATCGATCCCCCGGTGTCTGAACCTAGTGATACAGTACACATTTGTGCTGCAACACTTGCTGCACTTCCCCCAGAAGATCCTCCACAAACATACCCTGTGTTCCATGGATTTCGTGTTAAACCAAAAAAACTCCATTCTGTAGTTGATCCCATAGCAAATTCATCCAAGTTTACCTTTCCTATAATTATTGCATCCTTGTCTAGCAGTTTTTTTACCACGGTGGCATTATATGGGGGAACATATTCTGATAACATTTTTGAGGCACAGGTAGTTTTTAGATTTATTGTACTTATGTTATCTTTAATTCCTATGCCTATTCCAGCTAAAGATCCAACAGGATCTCCCCTTTTTATCTTTTTATCAATCTCTTTTGCTTGGTTTATTGCACTCTTATTAAGTGTTATAAATGCATTAATTTTTTTGTCTATCTTTTCTATTCTATCCAGTAACGAAGAAATATATTCCTCAGCAGTAAAATATCCATTTCTAATACCTTCTACTACACCCTGAACATCTAATTTCGGCAGATTTGACATACTAATTCATCTGTGGACCTCTGACGAATTTGTCTTTTTTATTTTTTATGACCTTCTGTATATCTCTATCAAATTCATTAACTTTATCCTCTCTTAGATCTGAAATTTTCTTTATCATTGAATATGACTCCATTTCATTTAAAGATATTGCATCTAATTTATCCAAATATCCAACAATCTTTTCAATCTGTTTTAAATATGTTTCATACTCTTCTTGAGATAGTTCTATTTTGGAAAGTTTACTGAGATGTTTAAGTTCGTCTTTTGTGATCATATTCTAAAAATCCTTTCCATTAAGGAGATAATCTATCAATATCTCTTGGATATAATATAGTATCTCTTATATTATCTACCTTAGTAATCGTCATTAATAATCTTTCAAGACCTATACCACATCCTGCATGAGGAGGTACTCCATAATCAAAAATACGCAAATGATAATCAAAAGAATTCAAATTGAGGCCTTTTTTTTTCATCCTGTTTACAAGAACATCTTTATTGCTAATTCTTGTACTTCCAGAAGATATTTCTAAAGAACCATACATTAGATCAAATGACTCGCAAATTTTAGGATCTGATATCTTTTCTTTAACATAAAATGGTTTCGTAGATGATGGCCAATCCACTATAAAGTAAAATCCATTTAACTTCTCATCTTCAAGTTTGTTAATGAGCTGTGGTGAGATATCATCCCCCCATCTAACCCTCTCACCAGATTCTCTTAATCTTTCTATCATATCTGAATATTTGTATCTGGGGAAAGATTCGGTACCAGTATTATCGATCATTACATTGTTGATAATATTTGAATCTAATTCAAGTTCGGCAATTTCTTTCGGGTTATTTTCCTTTAATGACTTTATTACATATTTGATAAATTTCTCTAACATCGTCATAATATCATTATAATCCACAAATGCTTTTTCGATATCTATAGAAGTAGCTTCAGATAAGTGTCTATTTGTACGAGAGGGTTCTGCCCTAAAGATAGGACCTATTTCAAAAACATTCTCAAAAGATAATGTCAATTGTTCTTTGTATATCTGAGGACTCTGTGCCATAAATGCTTCTCTGTCATAGTAAAATATTGGAAATAATGCTGTACCACCTTCAGATGCTGTGGCAATAATCTTTGGAGTGTTAACTTCTATAAATCTTTCATTAGCTAAAAATTCTCTAGTAAATTTTAGGACAGAATCTCGAATAATAAAAATATTTTGTAGATGTTTTCTTCTGAGATCAATAGCTCTAAAGTCTAATCTTGTATCTATACCAGCTGGATCCTTATGTTGAATCATAAATGGAGGCGCTTTAATAGGAATGGAAAATATTTTAAGCTCAAGCGGCATTATCTCTACACCGTTTGGAGCCTTTTTCTGTGATATTACCTTTCCACGAATGGCCATAGAAGTATGTTCCCTTATTTTGGATATTTGATAATATATATCGTCTGAACATTGTCCTTTTTTAGCTATAACTTGTAAATCTCCTTCCTTGTCTCTTAACATTATAAATTGAATATTTCCATGATCTCTAACACTTGAAACCCATCCCATCAAAGTAACAATTTTTCCTTCAAAAGAAGGATCAATGTCAGAAGAATATTGATTTTTTCTCCATTTTCCCAATTCTTCTTCCTTTAACATGTCATCCAATTTCAAAACCTAGATATTGTATAAGATTTATACAACACTAATTTAATTTTTATACAGTGCTTTACGTAGTTATCAAAGAATTTAATTATACATTTCATAAATTCACTAGCCAAATTTCTTTTTCCGACAAAAATTATTTTCATTAAAAGATAAATTTAAAGTCGTCCAAAATTATTAGTAAAAAACTATCTTTAATCACAGATTATTTTTAAAATTATATTTTTTTATTAGTATAGTTCAAATATCCTTATTCATATTTTCAGATTATGGGAAACAATGAGAATCTACTTCATGTAGATAAGGATTCTTGGGAAGCAGAAGTGATAAATTCCCAATTACCTGTTTTTGTTGATTTTTGGGCAGAATGGTGTGGTCCATGTAGAATGGTCGGTCCAGCAGTAGAACAACTTTCAAAAATTCTAGATGGAAAAGTTAAAATCGCAAAGGTCAACGTTGATGAAAATCAAGAGATTGCTGTAAAATACGGTATCCATTCCATCCCTTCCCTATTGTTATTTAAAAATGGAAATGAGATTGCAAGAACGGTAGGTGCGGCGCCTAAAGAAGCTTATCAAAAATTTATTGAAGAATCGCTTGCAAAGAACTAGCTACTCTTATTTTCTTTTAATTCATTTCTTAATTTTTTTAAAATATTTTTCAAAAAGGCATTAATATAGAACTATTATATCCGTAGCATTAGTTGGGCAAGAAAGAAATATCTACTCTATTTTCATCCGATCCTGATAAATATTATAGGGTTTCATTATTTGATACAGTAGGATTCAAACGTCATAAGTGTGTAAATTGTGGAAAATTCTTCTGGTCTATCTTAGATAAAGAAGTATGTCCAGATCATGAAAAATATGATTTTATTGGAAATTCTCCAACTACTAAAAGGTTTGATTATGTTAATGCTTGGAAGGAGGTAGAAAAATATTTCCGATCAGAAAAACACTCTATAGTCAGAAGATATCCAGTAGTTTGTAGATGGCGTGAAGATCTCTATTTCACGATCGCGTCAATCGTAGATTTTCAAAGAATAATTGGCGATAAAGTTATTTTTGAATTACCATCAAATCCTCTAGTTGTACCCCAAATGTGTTTGAGATTCAATGACGTTGAAAATGTTGGGGTAAGTGGAAGACATTATACTAGTTTTTGTATGATAGGTCAAACATGTAATGCGAATACTCCTGGAGGTTATTGGAAGGATAGATGCATTGAATTAGATTTTAATCTACTTACAAAAGTTTTGGGAATAAATCAAAACGAGATAACTTTTGTAGAGGATGTCTGGATGGGAGCTGGAGCTTTTGGATATTCTCTAGAATATTTTGTTCGCGGTTTAGAACTTGGAAATGCTGTATTCACTGAATTTGAAGGAGATGAAAACAATTACAGAATAATGAAGAACAAAATTATTGACATGGGTGCAGGACTAGAAAGATTTTCATGGATAACTATGGGAACACCAACAAGCTATGATTGTTGTTTCGGATCTGTTATCCAATATATGGAAAATCTTACGGGAGCGGATAAAGATAAAGAATTACTCTCAAATTACTTCAAGTTAGTCTCAAAGAACTTTAATGATATGGCTGATTCTCAATCCAATAAGAACAAAATTCTAAAACAAATGATTGCCAAAGAAATGAATATTTCATTCGAACAGCTGGATAAAATTGTTTCCCCATATGAGGCAATTTATACTATAGCTGATCACAGTAGAACACTTCTGTTTGCTATTTCTGATGGGTCTCTACCATCAAATGTAGGAGGTGGCTATAATTTAAGAATTCTCTTGCGAAGAATCCTTTCAATAATTGAAAGATTTGCGTGGGATATAAAAATTGAAGAATTAATGGATTTACATATAAGATACCTAAAAAATATGTATCCTGAATTAGAAGAATATCAGAAGGAAGTTCATACAATTCTCAAGTTGGAATCAGAAAGATATAGTAGTACTAGAGACCGTATGAATGATATTGCTAATGATATAAAAAGGACACAAAAACAACTTACTGTAGAAGAACTTATAACCTTGTATGAATCTGATGGTATTACACCAGATTTTCTAAAGGAAGTTAAAGTCATAACGGAAATACCGTCCAATTTTTATGTCAAATTAGCAGAGCTTCACAGTTATACTCAAAAATCAAATACTATGGACCCTTTAAAGGGGTTTGATGAACAATTACCTCCAACAAAGCTGCTATATTATGAAGATCCTCTTATAAGAGATTTTTCAGCCAAAGTCGTTAAAATTATTAACGGAAACTATGTAATATTGGATAAAACAGCATTTTATCCTAGGGGAGGTGGTCAAGAACCAGATAACGGAATTATATCTAACTCAAAAGTATTAGAGGTTGTTAAACATAGAGATCTTGTTCTTCATAGATTAGAAAAATTATCTTCTATTAAAGAAGGTTTGATTGTGAATTGTAGGATTGATTCCAAAAGACGTGATTATATCACCAAACATCATACTGCGACTCACATATTAAATTCATCATCAAGATCTAATCTTGGATCTTGGGTATGGCAAAATTCAGCGTTTAAGGATGTAAATTATGGGCGACTGGATATAACACATCATTCTGCTCTAACTAAAGAGCAGGTAGAAAGGATTGAAAATACTGCTAATGATATAGTCATGAAAAACCTTGATGTTAATATCAAAGAATATGAAAGAGGAGAAAGTGAACAAAAATTCTCTTTTAGGATATATCAAGGAGGTGTTGTTCCATCTAACAATGTTAGAATAGTGAATATAAGTAATTTTGATATTGAAGCTTGTGGAGGTACACACGTTAGTAAAACTGGTGAAATAGGATTAATAAAAATCCTAAAATCAGAAAGAATTCAAGATGGTGTTGTAAGATTGGAATTTGTAGCAGGTCAATCTGCAATAGATTTTATCAAAAGCCAAGATCGCAACATCTCTCTTATCACACACACATTAGGATCTAGTAAAGAAAGATTGACAGAATCCTTTCAGCGATATTTCTATGAATCTGAAAAACTAAAAACAAAGCTAAAAGTCATTATGAGAAAAATTGCCCCAGTACTTGCACAAAATGTATCTGATAATGGGAAGCAAATATCAGATCAGGGTGTAAAGTTATATTCTACTTTTGATGATGAATTAGATGAAGAATATCATATTGTTATTGGTGAAAAATCCATAGAATTGGATCCCCTTCTGTTATATATATCTCTGATATCTAAAGAAAATGGAATACGGGTAATAGTATTCGTAGGTACAGAAGCAAGAAGATATGGATATCATGCGGGCAAAATTGCCAAGGATTTTTCCGTTAGGTTAGGAGGTTCTGGTGGAGGAGACTCTAAATTTGGACAAGGAGGGGGCAAATTTAAAGATAAAATTGATGAGATAATTAATTTAGCAGAAATATATGTTAACACCACTGAAATAGGTTGAGAAAAATATGAATTTTAATGAATCTGAATCAAAGTTAGAATGGAATCAAATAGAAACAAAATGGAAGTCCAAATGGAATGAGCAAAAACTTTTTGAAACAGATCCCGATGACAACAAAATAAAAAAATATTTCATTACGGTTGCTTTTCCATATCCAAATTCTCCTCAGCATATAGGACATGGCAGAACATACACACTAGCTGATGTACATGCTCGTTATATGAGAATGAAAGGAAACAACGTCTTGTTTCCAATGGCTTTTCATTATACTGGGACCCCCATTTTGGCCATGTCAAAAAGAGTGATATCTGGTGATAAAGATCTAATTCAAACTTTTAAAAATATTTATAATGTTCCAGAGGAAATTATCAAAACTTTTTCGGATCCTGAAAAAATAGCTAGGTATTTTCATAATGAAATTAAGCTAGGGATGCAAGATATGGGATATTCCATAGATTGGAGGAGGGAATTCACAACTATTGATAAGTTATATTCTAAGTTTATTACTTGGCAGTTTAAAATATTACAAAAAAAAGGATTGATCGTCCAAGGATCACATCCTGTAGGGTGGTGCCCTAAAGATAATAACCCCGTCAGCCAACATGATACAGTTGGTGATGTAGAACCTGAATTTAATGAATACATTTTGATAAAGTTCAGATTATTGAATAGCGAAATTTTTCTTCCAGTTGTAACATTAAGACCAGAAACAATTTTTGGGGTCACTAATTTATGGATAAATCCAGATATTGATTATATCGAGATAGAAATTGACCAAGAAAAATGGATTGTAACCAGAGAAGCTACAAAAAAATTAGAATTTCTTAACCATAATATTAAAATTTTAAATGTTGTGAGTGGAAAAAATCTGATCGGTAAAAATGTCATTAGTCCTATCTGTGAAAAGAATATCCAGATCTTTCCCGCAAATTTTGTTTTATCTGATACCGGTACTGGTATAGTTATGTCTGTACCGGGTCATGCTCCATTTGACTATCAAGCAATAAAAGACCTGAAGAAAGATCCACATATCTACAAAAACGAGCTAAACTTGAATGAAATACAGCCAATCAAAATTATACAACTCAAGACTATTCATACTGAAGATAATAATAAAAATCGATCAGAATACGAGAACAAAGGTTCGATATCATCTCCTACAGTTTCAGTTGAAACAGTGATCTCAAAATATGATATAAATAGTCAAATGGATCCTGCTCTAGAAAAAGCAACAAACGATTTGTATAGTATTGAATATTATAAAGGTATAATGTTACCTAATACAGGTATATATTCAGGAATGGATGTCAAAGATGCCAAGGAAAAAATAAAGATATCACTTTTTACTAATAACCAAGCAGAAATATTTTATGAATTTGTAAATCAACCTATCACATGCAGATGCGGGAGTGAATGTGTTGTAAAACTATTGAATGACCAATGGTTCATTAATTATGGAGATACAGAATGGAAGAATAAAGTTCACAATTATATTGATTCTATGAGTATAATTCCTGAAGAACTAATACAGGAATTTCATAACGTCGTTGATTGGCTAAAAGAGCGAGCATGTGCAAGAAAATCAGGATTAGGTACTAAACTACCTTGGGATCGCGACTGGATAATAGAAAGTCTCTCTGATTCGGTGGTCTATATGGCATATTATACTATCTCGAAGTTTGTTAATAGTGAAAACCATTCATTAAATCAATATATTGATGAAATAGATGAATCATTCTTTGATTTTATTTTATTTGGTGTAGGAGACATCAATGATTTTGAAAGACGATGTAAAATTGATAAATCGTTACTAGAAAAACTACGAAAAGAATTTATCTATTTTTATCCCGTCGATTGTAGACATTCAGGACGTGATTTAGTACCTAATCACCTATCTTTTTTTATTTTTAATCATGTAGCTATATTTGAGAAGAAATATTGGCCAAAGCAAATGGTCATAAATGGTTCTGTACTTATGGAAGGTAAAAAAATGTCCAAGTCGCTAGGAAATATAATTCCAATTAGAACAGTCATCCAAAACTACGGGGCAGACACAATAAGATTATCTATCCTTATTTCTGCTGAACTTCTTCAAGACGCCGATTTCTCATTTGATACAGCGAAATCCATTCGGTCTAAGCTATATGACCTATATAATCAAGCTCTTGATTCGTCCTACAAAAGCTCTGTAGATAAAACATTTATTCAGAAATTACAGGAATTTCAATCATCTATCAGGAATAATGAATTTGAAGATTTTTTATATTCTTATCTTGAAGAAAAAGAAAATTTTCTTGAATTAGAAGATAAATGGATCATCAATAAGTTACAGAGGTTCATTCATAATGTTACTGAATCCATGGAAGCTTTAAGAGTGCGAGAAGCATTACATCATTTGTTGTATGTTTTTGATCAGGATATTCAATGGTATAAAAAATGGTCACTTTCAAAAGGAAGAAAGGAAAACCATTATGTCAATATTATTTTTTTACTTTCTATATCTTTAAGAATAAAGATGCTTTCTCCATTCGCTCCTTTTATTTCAGAGGAAATTTGGGAAAAATTTGGTAATAAGAAATCTATTAATTTATCAAGGTGGCCAATAGTTTACAAAGAAAAAATTGATCCTCTTGTGGAAGAATCGGAACAATTTATCAAGAATCTGATAGATGATATTAACAAAATAATCAAGATAACCAAAAAGATCCCAAGTACTGTTTATATTTATTGTTCTTCAATTAAGAAACAAATAATATACAATCAAATTCTAGCATCTATAACAATAGAAAACCAAACAAATTTTGGAAATATCATGAAAAATCTTATTAATAATCCTGAAACTTCTGAAGCTAAACATGATCCTTCTTTAGTAAAGAAGATAATTGAAGATATTCTATCAGCATCTGCGGAGTCGCGAAGCAATAGATTACAAATAAAGGTATTAGATGAATCTTTTATTATTGAGGATGGTAAGGAGTTAATATCTACAGAAATAACAAAAAACAATCCTGTCAAGATTATTGTTTATTCAGAGAACGATCCGCAAAGATTTGATCCAAAACAACGATCAAAATTTTCAAGACCGTACAAACCCGCAATCTATTTGGACTGAAATCTATTTAGATCCATATCTTTTATTTTTTATTGATGTGTATATGGATGATATCATATACAGACTAAATCCACTTATGGTCATTATTAATCCATACAGAGAAAGAGCTCCTCTCTCTTGATAATATCCTATCCCAAGAAGTAATGCACCCATTATTAAGATTCCAATTCCAGCTCTTGCAGAACCAGACATCTCGATTTTATTTTTCAATAGTGCTAGAATATCGATTTCTCTCAATATATTTTTATTTTTGATTTATTCTAGATTGTATGTTAATGAAAATTGCTGTGGTTGGTATAGGAGTTGCCGGAGCCTATCTAATGAATCAATTTAATGATACACATGACATTCAAATTACTGGATTTGAACGAATGAAAGAAGAAGAACATGATGCAGTTTGTGCATGGGCGACATGTAAGAATGTCATGGTAAATTATGCAAAAAAATGTGGTCTTAATTTTGATGATTATATTCTACATGATGGAAAAAATATGAGGGTCGACCTGAATGAAGACACTCATGTTGATATAGGTTTAAGAGGAATGATCAGTTACGATAAATTAAAACTTATACAAGATATGGTAAAAGGAAGTGAAATCCATTTCGGTAAAGCTCCAAAAAAAGAAGTATTAGCATCTGAATTTGATCTGATAATTGATTCGACTGGTTTTCACAGAAATTATCTTCCAAGGTTAGATTATGAGATGTGGATCCCCTGTGTTCAATATAAAGTGAAGTATGAAAATAACAATCTCCCTTTTGATGATTTTTATCTTAAAGGCTTTCCTTCAATGTCAGGTTATTTCTGGTATTTTCCTTTAGGAAATGGCTATGCTCATATAGGAGCAGGAGATTTTACCAGGAAAAACCATAACCTCTTTTTGGAACAATTTCTCAAACAATACAAATGTCATATTATTAAGAAAAATGGGAGACCAGTTAGAATAAGTCCTCCTTCAAACTCAGAACCCTTCAATGATGGTATAAAGACAATTGGAGTTGGAGAATCAATAGGAACCGTATATCCATTGCTTGGAGAAGGGATAATCCCATCTACAATATGCGCAGATCTTTTTATAGAAAACTACAACGATTTCGAATCATATCGTAAAAAAGTTTTGAAATATTTCAGTATTTATTCTCTGGTTTTCAAATTTATTATGATGAAAATAAGAGGAACTTTTAGTCTCGTAAAGAATTCTTACGATTTGCTTCGTATTTATAATCATATGAAAAATAACGAGGATCGTTATGGAATGAAAATCAAAATAATAGATATGATGAAAGTCTCAAAAGTATGATTATTTGTTAGTATTTTCAAAATAATTTTATATTATTTCTCTTTTATATATTTTCGTCACAGTTATAAGTGGATTCAAAATAGTTTAATAATGATGAGCGAAGACCCCAACTCCCAAAGAATAGCTATTGAACAGCGTATAAACGAACTAGCTCAACATTCTAGGACTTTGGAACTATACCTTAACGAGATAATTGGAAGGGAAGTTACGGTTACAAAATTAATTGAAGAAGCTCGTCTTGCATCTTATGCTCTTCAAAATATTCCAGCCGGACAAGAAAATGAAGCCTTGATGCCAATTGGAATTGGTGTCTTTATAAAAGCCAATGTTCAGTCTCTAGACACCTTACTAGTCAATGTTGGTGCAGGCGTTACTTTAGAAAAAACACGAGCAGATACATTAAATTATATAGAATCTAGAATGAAAGAATTCGAGATGGCAATAAACCAATTAACAAATCAGAAAAGACAGATAACTACACAACTTGAACAAATTCAAATTCAGGTAAACTCCATGTTGCATCAAACATCCTCCTAAATAAAAGTAAATATTTAAAAAAATATAGTAATTTGAATAAGCTGATCCAAAATGTTTGATAAATTAAAAAAAGCATTTTCCAATGCTATTTCGGATATAGGTAAAAAAGAAATAACAAAAAAGGATCTTGAAAATACTTTATTTGACCTAGAAATTGCATTATTAGAAAGTGACGTTGCTCAGGAAGTCATCGCTGATATTTCTAATAGCCTTAAGGAGAAATTATTAGGATTGACTTTAGAAAAGGGTCAAACTGCAGAAGAAATCATTGAGTTAAATCTTAAGAGAGCTATTTATGACATTCTTTCCAAATCAGGAAGTCTCGATCTAGTAAAGATTATTAAAACAAAAAAAGAAAGACAAGAAGGTCCTTATATTGTAGTGTTTTTAGGCATTAATGGAACAGGAAAAACAACAACAGTTGCAAAAATTGCAAATCTTCTTCGCAAAAACGATATTTCTGTTGTTTTAGCTGCTAGTGATACTCATAGAGCGGGAGCAATAGAACAATTACATGAACATGCCAAAAGACTATCATTAAAAATGATACATCAACGCTATGGTGCAGATCCTTCAGCTGTTGCAAGGGATGCAGTTGAATATGGAAAAAAACATAGAGTTGATGCAATATTGATAGATACAGCAGGCCGAATGCAAACTGCAAAGAATCTTATGGATGAGATTAGTAAAATTGTGCAAGTTGTCAAGCCAGATTTAAAAATATTTATAGGCGATTCCCTCGCAGGAAATGACGCTATTTTTCAAGCAACAGAATTCTATTCTTATACAAAATTTGATGGAGCTATATTAACAAAGACTGATGCAGATTCAAAAGGAGGGTCAATAATCTCAATTTCATATTTAACATCTAAACCTATTATGTATCTAGGTATAGGTCAGAATTATGATGATATAATTCCTTTCGATCTTGATCAATTTATCGAATCATTATTTAGTTCCACACTTTCTGCAGAAACCAAAAAAACTACTATAAATACAAATTCTAGTGATCATGATATAAGAAAAGAGTTATCGGATCAAAAACCAACAAAAACTTTAGACAAGGAGATTTATTCAGAAGAAATTGTTAAAAATATTACATATAGTTCTAATTCCAAAAATGATTTATCTATTGATAAATCTTCATATACATCTAGATCTGAAGGATTTGTTACCGAACAACAAACACACAACCATCAAATTCAAAACAATGAGGAAATAACTGGTAAAAAAACAGAGAAAGAAAATAATATCTATAAAATTTCTGATTCTGTTAAGAATGAGTCGTATGACAAGAATTTAGGCGAAATATCTGAAAAAGAATTTTCCAAAACTATAAAGGAATATGATAAAAAAACCGATCAGCTTGAAGAAAAGAAGAATAAAAAGAAAAGTTTTTTATCTATATTTGGAAAACGTAAGTCTACAAGTTCTGAAATTCCTAAAGTACAACGTAACAACGAAACAACTGAAGTCAAATCCATCTTAGGAAAAAATGATGATTTTGGTAAGGATGACAAAGATAAAAAAAATGATAAGAAAAACGAAAACACAGAAAATGATGTGGTATACCTTACAGATGATGATTTAGATGAAATACTTAAGGAATAAAAATATACTTAGTTTACAGGATCTGGATTTAAACGAGATCAATATACTATTAGATGTTGCAGCAGATCTTAAAAAAGAATTCAGATCAGGGAAATCCAGATCATTACTAAAAGGAAAAATACTGGGAATGATTTTTCAAAAACCTTCTACTCGTACAAGAGTGAGTTTTGAGACAGGTATGCTACAACTTGGTGGTCATGCAATATTTTTAAGTTCAAATGATATACAATTGGCAAAAGGAGAAACTATAGAAGATACTGCAAAAACTTTGTCCTTGTATTTGGATTGTATTATGGCACGAGTATATGATCACAGTGATATTGAAAAATTATCAATTTTTTCAATCATTCCAGTTATAAACGGTCTGTCAGATCTTTTTCACCCTTGCCAAATACTTGCAGATCTTTTAACTATAAGAGAACATAAAACTATATTAAAAGGCTTAAGTCTTGCGTGGATAGGAGATGGTTTCAATATTTGTAACGATCTTCTTATAGGTTGTGCCAAAATCGGTATAAATATGACGGCAGCCTGTCCAAAAGGATACGAACCATTAAATTGGATAGTAAAACTTTCAAAAGAAGAAGCAAAAAAAACCGGATCTCAAATTTCGGTCGTAAATGATCCAATTAATGCAGTGAAGGATGCTGATATTGTTGTAACAGATACTTTTGTTTCACTTGGAAAGGATGATGAAAAAATCGAAAGAGAACAAATTTTTCTTCCAAAATATCAAGTAAATTCAGATCTTTTAAGGTACGCAAAAAAAGATGTTATTTTTATGCATTGTTTACCTGCAAAAAGAGGTCAAGAGGTCACCTCGGAAATAATAGATGGAAAATCATCTGTTGTTTGGGATGAAGCTGAAAATCGGATACATGTACAAAAAGCATTATTGTGTATGTTAATGAAAGCTTTTTAAATTATATTAATTTTTTTGTCAATTGAATACAATTAAAGATGGGATTCATTTGGAGAGCTGTGCATTTAACTATCTCAAATTTATAGAAAAATAAAATTTAGTTAAACGGTCTAACGTATAAATTCAACTAAAGATGAATCTTATATGTATGACAAGCTTCAACATATTAGGATCTACATTTTGAATTTTTTTAATTTTAATCTACGAAAAATAGATTTGATATTGCAAAAATAATTACTAAAAGTTTGTTTGTAAAAAATCATAAACCAAAATTATTTTTCATTAAAAAAGAAAAGAATGGTCATTTACGGTCCTTTAATCGGCCGCGCCCTGTTTTCCTTGGAGCTATGATTCCCACTTTTCTACCTGGTGGTGTATTTCTGCTGACAGAGGATTGACGACCTATATGTTGATGTCTTCCACCTCCGTGAGGATGATAAACTGCTGCTTGAGCAATTCCCCTGACTTTTGGATATAATTTACCATGTGCCTTCATGTATTTTGCTTTGTTTCCAGCTTTTAGGAAAGGCTTATCCGTTCTTCCTGCACCAGCTATAGTTCCTATCATAGCACGACACTTTTGATTAATCGTCATGAATTTTCCTGAAGGTAATTTTACTTTCACACCTTCAGTCGAATGTGAAAATACAACAGCCGAAGAACCAGCAGCCTTAATTAATTTTCCTCCATCTCCTGCATTCCTTTCTATATTGCAAATTATGGTCCCATCTGGGATAGATTCTAACGATAAAATATTTCTTGAAGTTGCAGGAGTACCATCTCCAGTTTGTATAATACTACCTACAGCTGTACCTTCAGCTGCTGGAATAAAAGACATTATATCCTTATCAAATTTTACCTTAGCTAAGGGAGCGTCTCTTCCTCTTTCGTGAACTATATCAACTACAGTACCAGAGTGTTTTTCATCTAATTTAAAATTTGGATATTTAGCTGCAGCAATCTTTCCTACCTTAATTGCTCTAAATTGTTTGCCTCCTCGCCCTCTTCTACGTACTAGTGGTCGTTTTCCCAAAGTTAATCTAAAAGAATCGATCTATTTAGGTGATTTTAACTTTTGTGTTTTAAAAAATTAAAACGATAAATGATATTTTGATAATGTCTATATCAAGTAATATTCAATTTTTTTTTATATTATATTAAATAAAAAATATCTTATAAATTTCTATTTTATATATTATTATGAAACCAACCAAAGATTATTATGTGATTTTAATTGATAAAATTTAAGTGTATTGAGTAAGAATACTCTTTCCCTTAAAGTACTAGAGGCATACACACGCGATGTAGGTCGCGGAATTGCTCGAATTGATTATGATACTATGGATTCTTTAGCTGTTTCTACTGGTGATGTTGTAGAAATCAGAGGAAAGCGAAGAACCACTGCAAAATGTTTACCACTTTATCCTTCAGATGAAGGAAAAGGTATCATCAGAATTGATGGTC
>DATFEP010000058.1:0-77722 GCA_035250975.1 Nitrososphaeraceae archaeon
AGACAATGACAAAGATGACAAGAAGAAGAAAGACAATGACAAAGATGACAAGAAGAAGAAAGACAATGACAAAGATGACAAGAAGAAGAAAGACAATGACAAAGATGACAAGAAGAAGAAAGACAATGACAAAGATTAGGATGGCGGAGATAATTAATATTTTTTTTCTTAAAAATATAGAATCTTTTACAGCGTACAATGTATAATTAAAATAATAATTACCTGTATCCTTTAATTCAAAACATAATGACTCTTTAATCTAATTTAAATTAATGAATAAATTTTGTTTTTGTGTATAGTAAATATGTCTATAACTTGAGTTCTACTTAAGAGTTGTAGACAAAACAAGAAATTATTGTATCTAATAATAAAATTTAAAGTTCTCACATTCTCGCATTTAATCCTCAATTGGGACCATATATGCAACAACATCATATCCTTAGCCAAAGCAAAATGTCTATAGCTATATCACTAGTAATAATGTCATTGCCAGCGATCCATTGGATGAGCTCATTATTCACAGTTCCATTAAATTGATTTGAACTGTATGTTCCTTGATATATGTTCCCAGAAGCAGAAGCTATTTTCATTAAATTAATAATACCAGCCAAGGATATTGATGAAATTATTAATATTATTGCCATATATTTTAAAAAAAATTTTTCATCGATATTATATAACTAAAAGAATTAATAATATTTCGAAACATCAACATGTACTTAAAATCTGAAAAATGCAAATCATTTTTTTTGCGAATTAAAAACAGAAATTAATTTTGTATAGTTTAGATCTAATATAAAATCAAGATATGTACTAATATGTGATAAGTAATAGCACAACTACTTTTTTAAATATTCATATATAGTTTCAAAACAATTTCCAACTTTATAGACAGGAATTCAAAATATAAAATAGAGAAAAGAGAAGATGTAGATTTTCAATTAATTAATGTATGATAAAAATTTTCATTGTCAAAATAACTCCTCATTTAATTTATACTTTTATACATATTATAACCGTCAAATTCGGTAAATTATATTAGATGATCAAAAATCATTCCGATAAATAAGTAAAGAGCAAATCCTAACGAGATCAATGAAAAACCAAAAGGAATTATCTTATTTTTAAATAAAGCATAGTTAAATCTTCTTGATTTATCTGTTGTCTTTGTCTGCACGTAAAATTATAGCTCTTTAAACTATTTTTCTTTTCGAATATATTTTTAATAACATTCTTAAAATAAAATTTTATATTAGAATCTCAGAAGTGATAGCAATTGTTTTTACATACCAAAAATGGAATATATTTCTACTTAGAAATGAGATGTTATAAAGCTTAGGATGGAATTTGAATATAATATTATAATTTAACATATGAAAGATCCTGACTAACAAAAATTCATTTACATATACTTTTCAGAAAAAAATGTTTATTACAACTGAAAATGATATTTTTGATATTTATAAAATATATAAAAATTTAGTTAGTTACTATAGATGTAATCATATATTCGTGAAGTTTCCAAGCTTAATTTATTATAAGTATTTATTTCCACTCGGATTTAATTTATTAGATTGAAATTTCTGCTTACAGAAACACAATTAAATACCCTAATTATTAAAATCAATCGACCTGAAGTTTTAAACGCCTTGAATTTTGAGGTAGTTTCTGAAATATCTGAGACTCTTGATTCTATTTCTGCAGATGAAGAAATAAAAGCAATTATTATCACTGGTGAAGGAGAAAAGTCATTTTGTGTAGGGGGAGATCTGAAATATGTGTCTAATTTGAGCCCTAATGAAGCCGAATTATATGCGATGCATGTACATAAACTACTAAACAAAATTGAAAATTTTGATATGCCAGTGATAGCAGCAATAAACGGATATGCTCTAGGAGGAGGATGTCAATTGGCCTTAGCATGTGATCTAAGATTTGCTTCGAATAACGCCAAAATTGGGCAAACAGAGGTAACAATCGGAATTCCTCCAGGTTGGGGTGGAACTCAGAGATTGGCTAGAATTGTTGGAATCTCAAAAGCTAAAGAATTAATTTATACTGGTAGAATAATCTCAGCACATGAAGCAAAAGATATCGGCTTAGTAAATGAATTAGTTAAGTTCGAAATGAATCAATCAAATAAAAGTAAAATTGATCAGAAAAAAAAATTAAAACAAGAATCATTTATCTTTAGATGTATTTCTTTATGTGAATTGATAACCAAAAATAATTCTTTTGCACTCAAGATAAGTAAAAGTTTGATCAATAAAGCAAGAGATGTAAATATAGAAGGTGGTCTTTTGATGGAGAGATATGGTTGTAGTCTTTGTTTTACAAAACTGAATGGGGAGAAGATTAGAGATTTATTATCTTAACACTAGTGAAACAGAACATTCGATTCTAATGATATAGCGATGTAAGATATTATTATACTCTTTATGAATTCATTATTTCTTATAAATAAATTAAATTTAATTTAAATATCTTTTAAGCACCAAATAGGTCTAAATTAAACATTTGACTTCGTTTCACATCACCTCTTCCGAAATATTTCAATATATTCTTTCGTCATAATCTGGCAGATTTCTAGATCATCATGGGGTGATTCGAAGTATTCTTGTTCCTATTCCTATTCAGCTTCAGGAGCTGTTCTTGTTATGCCAGTACTTCTGTTGTTGTTCCTCCTGTTGTTCCTGCTGACAACGTTGCTGCTTCAGAAATTTTAAAAAGTATTTTTTGAATGAATATTACGTCATTTTATAAAGTTCATTGGATAATCAATTTCATTTAATCCTACATTCAATGTAATTACCGGATATGTGGAAAACATATTTTTCCTATTTTTGGTTCAGAAAATTTGATGACTCGTCTCGATATTTTCGGGTTTAATACTGTACTTTTTTTTGTTAATACTAAAATTTTTTCGAATTTTTATATCATAATAACTTCATAAATTCATTTCAATAATGCAAATATTTCAAAAATATTATTATATTTTTCTACTTTTTGTTAATTTATATTTTTTAGCAGTTAAGATCGAGTATTTAATAAGGTTTGATACGTTAGAGACAAACAAGATATTGGTATTTAGAACATGTTAAACTCATCTTACCGTTTTTAACTCAAAAATAAAATAGAGTACAAACAATGGTATCAAACTTGATTTCCAAGGCACAGGTTTAACGGTAGCAAAAATTTTAATAATTCATGGATAACAAAAAAAAAGGAAAAGAAAATAATAAAAGAACTTGAATATAAAATAACTAGAAAATTCGGTGTAGAATTCCTAATTCTATAAAGTGTAGGTTTATTTGACTATTGACATCAATTTTTTATTTATTTTTTTCGGGATGAATAATTTTTTAAAAGAATTATAAATTGGATTTATTCGTTATCCCCTTTCAATTCAAGATTTTCTATTTTATCTATCAGTTCGTTCATCTTGGCCGTGAAAGGGTGTTTTGGATGTTTCAATACAGTCATAAATTCTCTACTATCAAATTGAATATCACAATAACACGGCACACTACTCATTACATCCATAGCAAGGTCTTTTTTCAATTTCTCGATGGTTTCAGATTGTTCATTTAGAACCACAGCATAATTGCTCTCTGGTGTATATGAATACCCTTGAAGATTTGGGGGAAGACAATAGCCTGCAACTCTATTCAAAAGAAGATATGATTTAACTCCTAATTTCATGAATGTGGAATAAATTTCACTAGCCATTCTTCTAGTTCCCGCTATATCTATACCATCCATTTTTAAAGAGAGTAAAATCATATCTGCAATAGCCAAAGAATTTATTGACCAATATCTTATTCCTGGGCTTGTATCAATTATGATATAGTCAATATTCTTTTTTGATGCCATTTCTTCTTTAATATGAATAAATTTTCTCAATAATTCTACTTTTGATGAGTCGCTACGTATAGCACCATCAAGTTTTGCTATCTCGTTTTTTGAAGAATTAGAGAAGGAAACAAAAAGTTTACCCATTCTTAAATTTTCATTATGGTTGAATTGCTCAGAGAAATTCTCTACTTTGTTGGTAAGATCATATACAACCTCATCAAAATCAGCTACTTCAAAAAGAAAGTCATTGATCCATTTATCCGGAGATGTGTTAAAATAAGTTTGCAGGCTCGGCGCGTAAACATCCATATCCAAAAGCAAAACGTTCAGTCCTCTACGAGTCAGTAGAGCTGCGATATTTGAACTCATAGTAGACTTTCCTGTACCACCCTTGTAGGAATGGAAGGCAATGCATTTTTTCAATAAAATTGTAATTATGTCGTGTTTATTAAAATTTTCATATATTAGGATGGTTAGGAATAAATTTGACTCATAAATAGATTAGACATTTGAAAACATATTTTCCATTTTTTTCAGAATATATAAGAAAATTAGTTAGTGGCTATAGTTTGACATTATACATAAACTCGGTGGTAGATAGATTTTACTCTGTAAGATAAGATAATTAGCAAATTTGGTTAGAAAAAATAGGCTTATTGGTATACGTAATCTTATTTAATAGGTACAATCTTCTTTCAATATTGTGATGTTTGTTTTATAATCATTTTTAAATTAAAATGTTACTTTTTTTGTCAAAGACTGGAACTTTTGAGGTAATTCAGAATTCCCAAAATTTTTGTCATCATATGCAGAATACATTTTTATCACCTGACCATGTTTTATCTGATGGTCTCCGATATAATGAATGATTTCTTTATATTTATGATCTAGTAGTATTAAATTTTCTGCCAGTGCTCCTTCTAACAAAATATGCCATCCATCACCTATATCCATAACTCTTCTCGCAAATATAATACCAGGACCCCAAATATTCTGATTATTGTTAATATCATTGACAATAAACACGGACCCAGACGCCAAGCCAATTCTGATCCCAAGTTTGGAATCATCATCAAAAGCATTTTCATTGTGCTTGCGTAGTTCATTATGCAACTGGATACTTAGTTCAAGAGGAGCTTCAGGGTTTGAGATGAATCCTATTGCCATACCATCACCCGTTGCCAACACTTTTTTTTCAGTATTTTTTCGAAAAGCAGGACAGATAGATATCAAATTGTTTAGTAATTCTATCTTCTGTATCTGCTTTCTTACAGATAACAACGGATTTGAAAGTCCTACTATATCTATAAAGAAAAAGTTTGCATTCAGAACTGTGGACTGTCCTATGTTGGTCATTCCAGAGTCTCCATAAATTCCATGCAATTTAGCATAGACTTCTAAATGATTTTTATGAAAAGCCATATCTTGGTGAAAAACTGGATTTTCAGTAATAGGTTTCTTGCACACGCTACAGATTAGGGATACTTTCTTTGATGAAGACGGTCCTTGAAAAAGCAATCTTCCATTACCGTTAGTATTGATATTGACCCATTTTGAAGGTATTTTTTCTCCTGTGAAAGAGGCTATTCGGATCATTCTTTTACTATCTTCAGTATTTTTACCTTCGTCTATCTTCATTTCCAGTATTGTATCAAATAAGGTACTCACTTTTTCAATAATGTTCTCATCAAGTGTTAAATTATTTACCGTAAATATGGATTTAATTCCTTTGCTTTTTAGAAAGAGAGATAATAGATTAATAAAACGTAATACGTCTTTTTCATCAAAAATTGTACATAGATGTGAAATTGAATCTAGTACTAAAACAGTATCATTACTATAACTATCTTTACTTGTTGAACTATCAATATAGGCCAGATTTTCCTTATCTTTTGATGTTTTCAGATGATCAGGATTACGGGAGTTTTGTTCTTTATTATTTTTACTATCTTTATCTATTTCTAAAAATCTTTGCTCGACTTCTTTAAGAGTTGAGAATAATTTATTATCTATATTTAATTTATTGTGAATATTTAAATCATCTGTATCCTCTTTTAGAAAAGGATTGACAAAAAGAGAATTAGAAAGAATTGTATCTGATTTAACATTAGGAAAGAAATTTCGAAATTGTTTTAACATAATATTGGAACTTATGTAAATCACATGGTTATTGTTAGCCAGGGATTCAGCCAAAAAAGTTTTACAATAAGTTGTCTTGCCGACAGCCCTTGGGCCTATCAGTAAGAAAAGATTATTGTCCTCTATCTCTTTATTTGATATTTTTCTTCCCAATAAGACATCAATACCAGGAATAGGCATAATTATCAGAGATTGACCTGAATATTTATAGTTAAGTTATTAGTTTAAGAATATAATTTTGAAATAAAATTGTGGTTGCTATATTTTTTAAAGGTTTTCTCGTAGTAAAATAATTACTTTAAATCTTATATAACAGTCTCGTTCAAAAATATAATACCAGTACATCTTTTTGCAATTAGATAAAATACACACTTTATTTTCAATGTAATTAACTACCGTCATCTCCTAGTGTTTTATTCAATAATTTACTATCTTTAAATCCTGCAAAGCAAATCTCTACTTCCTCTATCTAAAGTTCCTAATCTTCCTGTAAGATGGTATAACTTTTGAGGTAGTGAAACATAACTTTTTACTAGGTTCATACATCGTACATCTCTATATATGTTCCTATGATCTAGGTCAAACAAAAATCATGATAATGAATTAGTTACTTGTGTATGATTTGTAATATACAACAAGTATTAGAAATCTGTCTTTTTCTGAATTTTTGAAATGTCTTCCTCCTGAATGTATACATCTGATTCTCTTCTTTCTGGATAAATATTTTATCTAATATTTTGGATATTTTTATTCTAATTACTTGTATATTGAATCAATTTCGATAATTGCAATCCAGTAAAAGACCTGAACAATAACGGCTTTTCAGATAATATGCCGTAATTTAGCAAATATATAAAGAATTGCCCTAGATAAGAGGAATATGGCTATAGCTTTCTAATTATGCAAAAAGATCAAGTATACAAACTATGATCTATAAATAAATTTAATAAAAATTCGTTAAAATACGCCAAAAAAATAAACCAGATTGGTATTCGCATTATTACATCAAAACATCTTAAAAGATAATTTAGATTGCATATATTAAAGTGGAATACGATATTAAAATAGTCAGCAGCAAAATTTTTTTATAAAAATCGATGGTTCTTTTGTCACAGTTTCATGCTTTATCATTCTATCATTGTTCCTGCATCTTAAGAATTTTCTGCGCGAAACGATTTACATATAGAAATGAAAGATTTGAACGAAATTTGGAAAAAAATAAGTAAGGAAACTTGATACCAACAATGAATAAAGCTGTTGTTAACTGACTATAACCAAAAAAATTGGATTATATTAATTTGTTTGATTGTTATACAATCAACTATACTTTTGATTCTTTTGTTGCCGCTTGAACTATTCGGTCAAAACAACACACCCAAGACCATAGAAAACACAAACCCAGACAATATGGAAACTAAGTATTCTGAAACTGAACATGATAAAGGAGTAACAATAGGAACTATAAAGGAATATGCAGAAGTAATAAGTATTTTTCTTGAAGTAATAATTATCATACTTTTAGCGAAAACGGTAAAAGATTTCGCAGAGTTAGCTAAAGGGAGTAAATTACAAACAGAAGTAAGGTTTAGACCATGGGTAGGTCCTCATGGTGGAATAGAATTTATGAGAAGTGATAATGATAACAAGCAGTATTTTATTAAAATAAAAAATTTTGGAGAAATACCCGCATCTAATGTTACAGCAATTTCCATAGTAGCAGATTCGGTCCCGAAAAAAGATTTTTTGTCGACCTTAACCAAAAACAATTCTTTCGATAGTAAAAATAAAGAAAATAATATTAATAAATTCAGTATTGGACCTCTCCTTCCCGGTATGGAGAAAAGATACTGGATTTTCATAAAAGAAGCAATGATAAAAAACGCAAAAGAAGGAACATCCGATCTATTTATATTATTTTACTTTTCCTATGACTTTGCTGGTGGAAAAAGCGGATATGGAATGATAAGTAAATTTGATAAAAATACAGACACTTTTGTTCATATCGATATGTGGATTGACTAGATGCATGAAACCATCCGTTTTTGGTAGTCTGAGATAGCCTCTTAAATTTTCCTGTAATATTGTCTTCGACAAAAGAGATAATTTCAAGATTTTAGCAGTATTTTTGATCTACTTTTTTTAAATTTCTTAAAAAAAGAATTAAATCTTGGATGTCTATAATGTCTTGACGTATTGAGATATGACCGGTAAAACTAAAAAAAATGATGAAAAAAATGATGAACAGTCACAAGACAGTCCTCTTCCTAATCCCTTTACTTCCATGATAGAATTTTGGCAAAAATATTCAACAAATTGGATGGAACAATATGGAGAATTTATAAAAGACATCCAACGGATTGGGGAGTTACAGAAAGAATCATTGAAAAATACTCAAAGGATGAGTGAATTATATAAAGAATTAGTAGGTACCGTCGAAAATATGAATCTATTATATAAAGAATCTGTAAAAATTACAGAAAGAATGACCAGATATTGGGTAGATTATTCAAAATCTTTCTTTCAAAAAGAAAAAGAAGGGTCCGACTAAAATAAATTATATTTTATACAAAAGTCTTACAAAATACATGAAAAATATTGAATAAATTTTATATTCATAAGCACATCTGTTTTATAGCTTCTTTATTTATGTAGATGTGAATAGATCAAAAAAATTGTAACGTAAAATGCATAGAAATATTCATTAGATATCATTTAGGAAAGGTATTTTCGTATGATAAAATTTATTTTTTGACCAATCTTAAATATTATATGAAAACCAAGAAACGAAATTATTAAGTATTATACCGAAATAGAGTTTTTTGACACGAAAAGTAAACGCAAATTATTTTCAATAGATTTTATTTTGTAGATCATCACATGACAAACCAATCTCTATAACAAGTAACATAAGTCTATTGTAGAAATCTCTATTAAATTTCTTTTAGGAACCCAAGACAGAAAAAAAATTACCGTTGTTCTTTTAGTCAAAGTCTTCATGTTCATTCAGCATACCAAAACTGTTGTAAAATTTACATTCTGGTATACAACCAGTAAATTGGTTACATCCAATTCCATCATAACTACCCTGACCATTATTTCTTCTGTACCATGAGCTTTTGTGAAAATACCATTGTGATTTATATTCCTGATATCTAGCTTCTGGACTAACCTTTTTCAATACTTGGTTGTCTTCGGATATCGATAACCTGTTCGCCACAGATAATAACAACAGTTTAACATTTATATGAATACAGTAAGATTAACCTGTAAAAAAATTCTCTATAATTATTCAGATAATTTAAAGATTTAATAAATATACGACATCCTTATTTAGTCCTAGGAAAGTTTAACATATCTATCAAGTATATATCAAATCCGAAAAACTAATGTGAAAATAAATCAATAATTGATTCTTTATTTTTTAATAATAAATTCACAATATTTGTATATTACGCTAAAAAAGACACTTATGGATAAGTATCTATCTTGTTTTTAATTTGTTGACCTACCTAGTATTATTCACACTATTATATCTTTTTTCTTGTCCTATTGTTATTTCTTTTAATATTGAAATAAGCATGACGGATGCCAAAATTAAAGCTATATTTGTTATAACGTTTGAAATTGGTTGTGATAATAGCGATCCGCCTATGAGAGGGAAAAATATCGAAAAAAGAAACAAAACCCACCAGCGTTTAACATTAGAGTTCGAATCCCTTAAAGAGAATTCATTTGAAACACTGGCAATTTGGCTAAAAGTCCAAATTTCTTTCATGATGTAATAAGGTTTCCAGAGATTAATAATAGGAATGATACAATAGCCTACGGCCTTTATTGGTGAAAATTTCAGACCATTTACCTCTAATGAATAAAGATTGCTGTAAGATCTATAGAACCAATATAGAAAGATAATAGATATCGTTAGAAATACCATTGAATATAAGGCGCCATACAAGTAGGTAAAATCTGAAGAAAAAATTGATACCTGACCAGAAGGCTTAGCCGTATTTGAGTTTAGGCCAAGATTGCCGTCTTCTGAAGTAGTGAATAAAATAACGCTCATTGCTATAGAAATCAGATTAAATAGGATACCAATACAAAGAACAATAGTTAAAAATCGAGAAAGTCTGTTAAGTGGAACATAGGAATGTAGTCTACTTGGATAGCTCATATTTATTCTTAAAAAAATGGTAGATAAAAGCTTTTTAAAGTGATTGATGTTTGAGAAGTAGCCAATATATACTGTACATTTCTACTAAAAATATTTTTTCAACAAATATTGACTTATTCTAATTAGATTAAAATAATTAAATTTTATATTTTTAAACGTTTAATAAAATGTGTGACTAATAAGCAATTTTAAAAGTATGAATCGATTTTGACTTTCCAAGACTTAAACTGGCAAACGAATATATTAAAAACAAAATGTGATCTAAATAAGTATTTATATACTTCATATCGTCTGAAGGAATTTAAAAATCATATTTACGATCCTTTTATTATATTTCCTCCTAAATACCGTTGAATTTAACCTATCCAAATCAAAGGATCGGTATAGAGCTAATATGATGTAATTTCACACGTATAAGATAGAAACTAAATGAAATATTCGTTTCCAGTTTCCTCTAGTACTACAATAGTTCTAGCATGTGTGAAATTTAAAGTTAATTTTTGAAAGCAAATGATGATCTGTTCATTTATAATAAATCGTCGTTATGATATTCTACGATAGAATAGATCAAATTAAATAACATGTATCTTACATATCAATAGTGAGTTCAGATAATATGAATAAAGACAATATCTGTAAAATTCACAATACTGCATATAGAAATGGGAAAACTTTCGAGGAATGCAAAGAGGTTGCAGTTTCTGCTACAGAACATTTATCTAAAGAAATTGAAACCAATAAGGAGATCTCATGGTCTAAAGTACTTGTATATGTAGATCATGATGAACTCATTTACAAATTAACTTTAAAATACCTTAGGCAGAAAGGGTATGACATTGGTAATAATAAAACACCCATAATAAAAAAGAGCAAGTAAAAAGCGAATGGAAAAATCATAAAAGATGAATTACATCGTAACAACAATAAATAATAATAGAAGCTGTTGGCTTGGTAACAATTTTATTCACCGGACATGAAAAATATTAACGACCGCTTCCAGGTAAACCTATACCTTTTAATGGTGATCGATATTCACTCTCTTTTATTACACCCTCTTTAGTAGTTACTTTAACGTCATCGATTTGGGTATCTGGTCTTGGGTAGAAAAAGAAAAATTCTCCTGGTTTGAGAATATTCATTTTCTGGATATCATTCTTTCCTAATATCACTTGAATACCTGTTAATGGCTGCAGACCAGTATTAGAAACCTTAACTCTGTAAAAAGTTCCTGAAATGTCAGTTTTATCCTTAATTGCATCTATTTCTAACGCATAAGGTGGTTTATTTTGTTCCTTATAAATAAGGAACAGAATTATTAAGCAGGCTAATAAAATTGCAGATATAATCAGGTAATTGATTATTTTCAAATCCTAGAAAATACTAATTCCTAAAGAATATTTGAATTATTGCTTTAGGCCCAGTAACAAGAAGAAATATTTTTTACAAAATTGGAATATAATATTGATATTTTTTGCTTTTTGTTCTATAAATTATTCCTAATTAAATCATTTATTACATATATAAAGAGAAGATTATCAAATTACTTTTTTATTCCTAAGCATATATAATGTGTGGCAATGCAAGAATGCAGCTGTAATAATTCTCATATCAATAAAGTAATGGAGGTTTTCAAGGTATCAAGCCACTTGACTATATTAAAATGTGGCAAGTGTGGGGGAAGTATTGGCGAATGGATAGATAAAGTTTCCCTACCTAAAAGATCATATCATAAAGATACTCGACAATTATTAACATGATCGTTTTTGAAAATTAATATATAATATCAAACTATAAAGAGAGATTAGATTATAAATAAAATTAAAAATTAGAGCAAATTAGTATATTTATAGAATAATTGAATACAATATACGGAGTAGTTTTTGAAACAGCTTAAATATCCCCATCAATAATTTCTTACCATTACCAAGTCAAATATTGTCATGACTTTGAATGAATTGATATGGATAAATTCTGTATTTCTAAAAACAAAAAGGTTAAAAAAAATAAGTAAAAGAAAATAGTGGAAAAGATTTTTGTCAAGTTATTCCTGTAAAACGTCCCTCTATCTCATTTAAACGAAAAGAGTATCCATCTATTTTTCGGAGATCAGAAAAATCAGAATCTGTTTTTACCTTGTCAAAAAAAGAGAAAATTTCTTCATTCTTTACTCCATGTTTTAAATCATACCTGATTCGATTACATACCTTGTCCAATCCACCGTATCTTTTGTGTAACATTCTTTGATATCGAGTTGGATTTTCAGGAAGACCGGTCAAATATTTTACAATAGTATTTTGCATGTTTTTGACATGCCAATCCCTCATAGGATATCTGTTTGGATTCAAAATGATCGTATTATTATAGGATGGGGGCATATATATTAGGACCTTTTTGAGTGTTATATGTGAAAAAAGATTTGGGATTACATTCAGGCAAATAATCAATAAAAGATTTAATGCGAGTTGAGAAAAAGCTAATTTTTTTCAATATATACAATAGCCTCGAAGAAAATAGTAGTAGATTATGAATAACAGGTCTGACATAATATTATTCATTCCCGAGAGTAACCGGTTTCTTTTTAAAAAGTGAAGGTTGAAATATCTCAAATATTTATTATGATTAACTTTGAAAAATCCAAGTTTGAGAACAGAGTTCTTTGTTAGAAGTAATGAAGGATCATATGGCGGAGGAGGTTCCAACCGAAGTTATGGTAACCGCAGTTTTTCTCCATATAGAAGATATCCCCCTGCTCCAGTTGAAATAGATCAAGAATACGACGTAAAAATTGAAGCGATGAGTAGACAAGGCAATGCAGGTATTGCAAGAATCCAAGGTTTAGTTATTTTTGTAGATGGAACTAAAGTCGACGATAATGTAAGAATAAAAATTAAAAAGATAGGTAGAGGACATGCTATAGGAGAAATAGTAAGTCCTGCATTAGAACAGACTACAGAACAGACTACAGAACAGACTACAGAACAATAAGAAGGGTAATATTTTTTTCTATTTATCCTATTTATTCAATTTTTATTTTATTAGAAATATAATGTAAAAAAAACAAATAGTTCTTCAGTACAATAATTATTTGATCCTAGATAACTAAATATCATATCGTAACCATTCAAACAATTTTAATTCATAAATTAATTAGTCTACGAAACATTCTAGAATTGGTTACCAGTTATAAGTACGATCAAATGTATTAAAAAGATGATATTTAGATTCTATCCTTTCAACATGCAGACAAGTGTGGATTATATTGAAATATTGTAATATTCAAAATATTATCTAGATGGGATATTTAACCACATACGTACAAATTTGAATTATTAAAATTTTACTTTTGACAAAGGTACATTCTATAAATATCTGACAATCCCAACAGAAGCTATGAAAGAGATGGGTTATGTTATTGTAGGTCTAGCAATCTTGGGTATGTTGGCAATTATATTATGGTTTACAAATATGCCTGAGACAATTGAAGATACCGATATTCAGATAATTATTGCATTAGGAATTGGATTATTAATAATGGTATTAGACAAACGACAAGATCTTCACTTTCATGAAATTATTCAAAACCAAAATCAAATGATATCAGAAATTCACCTCACCATCATGCAGGAAAAAATAGCAGTCGAAGAAATTAGAAAAATGCTGGACAAATAAAATCGTTCGTGAGCTAGGAAAAGAAAATAGTTGCATTGGAAGCATTGATTTCTTATAAATTGTTTCAATATCTTATTTTTTTAGGTCAGGTTTTCTCTTTGATCTTTTGTACATCAATTATATTTGTTTTTAGGAGAAAATTTAAGCAATATATGAATAAATGTCATACAATTATACGCTTCCAATCATAATCAACATAAAGAAAACTAATTTGTTAGAGTATCCAATGATCTGAATCGTACCTGCTGTTTTGTCATTGAAATCTCTTTCAGATTGCTTGCAAAAGTACTGTTGGTATGAATGGTATTTATCATCCCATTCTGCGTCATAAGACTGACAGCTTGGACTTAATATATTCTTCCCTCTTACCTCAAACTATGCATGAAAATCAACTGTCATAAGGAATAGATTATGTTAACGTAAACATGTCTTGAATGTGTGTATTAAATTTTTAAGCATGGCCGAAAGATTCATGAATAAGAGCGGGCACCATTTATTTGTTCATTCATATTGTTGCTGATTTTTTAGAGGCCTTTGTAGCTTTAAGAGTGACTTTCTACATTCTTTTTCCATTTCCTCTGGAGACATATCCATTATATGTGTAGCTATCGACCAAATATGACCATAAGGGTCTTTTAACTGTCCACATCTGTCCCCCCAAGGTGCGTCCATTACATGTACGATTTCCTGTGCACCAGCTAATAATGCCTGATTAAATACTTTATCTGCATCAAGAACGTAAACATATAGAGATACAGCACTTCCACCAATAGATAACGGAGAGTAACAACCCATGTCAGGAAATTCGTCAGATAATATAATTATAGAGTCACCAAGTTTTAACTCTGCATACATTATTCTCTTTCCATCTGGTGCATAATTTCTAAAGCTTTCAACAATATTGAACGCTCGTTTGTAAAATTCTATAGCTTCATTCCCATTTTTTACGACCAAACATGGAGTTACTGTATGATAACCCTCTCTGATAGGGCTAACCTCTATCATCTTATAATATATTAGCTAAAGTAATATTTAAGAGAATATACAAAATGAAAGAAAATTGTGATTAACAATCAAGACAGAGTATTTACTAGTATACCCAAATAATACAAATAATTTGTACCATCATAACACTACATAGTTATAAAAACTGGCAGACGTGAACTCTAAATCTTATTCATATTCTTATTAAAAAATTGTTTTGGCACAAGCTGAAAAAATATTATTCAGATTGCATAGAGATGTACTAATGATTAAATCGAGTGTCAATTTTATGAGATATACTTAGTAGTTATTTCGGAACCTATATGGTACTAATTATACTGATTCAACAAAGAACAATCCAAATATTTACATATGTCAATTAAACGAAGTACTTTAATTCGTAAATCCTGATAAGACATAATGCTGTAAGCGAATAGAACATAAAATAATTAAAGGCAATCAATACCATAAAATGAGAAAGACAAGAAAAAATATGTTGAGACAAACATCCTACAAGATTAGTACTTTCGGAAAGAACAAATTCATGGTATAATATACAGGAAATTATATGCAAGATATTAAAAACTAGATTACTCTTATGTTGAATAAGTTTTATTAGGGAATTAATGATATTATTAATTCTTAGAATACCTTGTATTTATGTACATATTTTATATCGGCTTTTTAGTATCTTTTATTTTAACATCAAATTCTCATTTTATATTTATTTATATTTGTATTTTAATTTGATATGTTATTTCGTTCCAAATGGTTCCTGTTACATACGAATATATAAAATCGTAAAAAATATACTTTGGAAAGACATCTATTGTTTGAAATTTTGATTAAAAAATAACACAGTCAAATAAGATAACCGTTACCTTTTCAAAAAATATTATCCTGTGGTCGTTTCAACATTATATTGATCAAATGTAAATTTTCTTTTTCTACCAAAAGGCTTGAAAGGTTTTCCGTTACCATGATAAAATTTTGAAAAGAATTCAACGTAAATCAACCTAGCACCCTGAATACCTGGTTCGAATACACCAAGGACGATATTAAAAATGTGACCTATAAAGAATATTGATATTCCTAGAATAACATGCGGAAGTGGGTTATCTATGGTTCTAAGAAAAATATGATCAATTACGTCAGCGAGTATAATTGATGCAAGCATTATTCCTACAATTCTAGTATAGGAAAGTATATGACTAATTATGGAAGGTAATTCCATCATAGCCCTAACACCTTCACCGTAAAACATCAATCCTAACCCCCCAAGTATCAGCGCAAAATAAACAGCTCCCGTGATACTACCTGTTGGGTTTATATTTTGATGTCCTATGAGTGCCAATCCTAAAAGAGATATTCCCCAGCCAAACGCAAGCCATCCAATTTTGCCGATTGCATGTTTTTTCTGTCCTTCCCTTAGAGCATTTATTATTCCTAGTACAAGCCCAAATGAAACCATACCCAGACCTATATACCCACTTATTAGCAATAATTTACGTAGTCCAAATGTACTAATAGGGTCGAGCAGCGCACCGTCAGGCGGCAAGCTGAATCCAAATGTTTCATTTAGAAATGAGAATAGGTATTGATTTAAGTGAAATCCAAAATAAAGATTAAAACAGAATCCAAGTATAATTGTAAAAATACATCCAGGAATTATTGCCTTGGCTAGCTTCACCATTTGTGTAGGTCTTAAGATTGTCTTTGCAAAATTCCGTAAAAATTTTGGCATTATAGTAAAATTACGCTTACCACCTTCTACCCTTCTTATGACCCATTTAGAGACAAGTAATATAACGATACCGTATCCTACATCACCTATCATCATACCATAAAAAAATGGAAAAATTAAGGCGAACATTATCGTTGGATCGAACTCTCTACCAGAAGGCAAAGAGTAAAACCTAATAAATGATTCATAAACCTTCATTTTTTTTGGGGTGGCAAGAAGAGTTGGAGGATTCTCTTTACTCTCCAAATCAGACAAAATTGTTCCCTCAGAATGTTTTTTAAAAGCTGTTTTTAGGTTTTCTATTTTTGGTTTTGGGACCCATCCTTCCAACGCAAAAGCATCTTCTGTTACTCCTAGATGATCAATGATCTCTAGTTTTCTATTTTCTATCTCAAGTTGTTCTTCTGCCCCTTTCAGAAATTTGTAATGCATTCTGGAAATTTCAGTCATCTGATTATTAATTTGATTTAATTTTGATGATAGAGTATTGCTAATATTTTTCTGATTTTGAATAATAATTTCTGGTTTGCCTTTAAGTTTTGGTACGACCTCTAAATGTACATTATGTGAATTAACCGCTGATGCCAAGGATGCCGATCTAAAGGTTGGAGTAGTAATAAGAACAAAATGTGTTACTTTGTTAGCCTCTTTAGGATATATAATGATGTCCGGACTTTCAGATTGTAATTCCTTCCTAAATTCTGGAAATTTTTCAGAGGCAACACGTCCAAAGTACGAACGGGCGAAGGATAGATCTAAAATATTGAAATCTTCATGAAAGAAAGAAAACTCTTCAACCAGTTTGATATTGTTCTCTGCCTCTCTTTTCTGTGTGGTTAGATTATCCTTTTCCCTTTCCAGAGACGCAATTTTACTATCAATATCAAGAGACTTTAAGGTCGAAATCAATTCATTTAATGACAAAAATCCAGATTTTCCGACTATTTTTGTTGGTGGAAGAGAACCAAGTAATCCTTTAATCCTCAGTAGTTGATCAGAAATTTCATTATGAAATTCACTTTCACGTTCTCTAGCAAGAAAGGATTCTGTTGTTTTTGAAAGAGGTTCGAGGTGTATTACATTCATTTCATGTAAGATAGTAAGAATTTGTTGTCTAAATTTTTTTAGCCCTATTATAGCTACTCGAACCATAGGAACTGGTTTAAGTATCGTAGACATGTTATTCTCTCATCCTATTCATATCTTAGAAAGCAGGATTTCTATTATATTCATTATATTCTGTTTGTCAGAATTGAAAGAGATTGACTTGGATTTTTTTTCTGCATCCGCTAGAATCTGCTCAGCCTCTTTAGAAGCTTCCTGCTTAGCATGTTTAACACTTTCTTCAACCATTTTTTTTCCTTCTATTTTTGTTTCAGAGATCACGTTTTCTAGCTCGTCTTGTAAATTTTTTATATCTTTCTCAATAGAACGTCTATGTTTCTCAATTTCCACCTGTACTTGATCTTCCTTTTCTTTAATTCGCTTTAGTATAGATATATAATCTTGCTGGGAATCTGACATATTTAAGCTCCTAAAAATTGTTTACCTATAATGAATAACAAAACTGTTGTCCCTATGATATTTCCAATCTTAAAGGCTCTTCCAATGATATAAAATTTTTTTTGCTTGTCGTTTGCAAAATTTCCTTTAGTGTTATTATTTTTATTATTGTCTTTATTATTATAACTATTATGCATGAATCTCTATTTCCTCCTTCTTTTGAATCATTTCTTCTCTTTCTCCCATTTTCCTCTTTACAGTTTTCAACATAATGAATGTATCCCGTTCCATCTCATCAAGTCTAAAAGTAATGAATTTCACTGCAGCTAATAATTTAGGAATCAAGACATTTTCTATTGCATTATATTTGCGCTTTGTTCTCTCTATTTCATAAAGCAATTTCCTCAATGCAGTTTCTTTCTCTGCTACCTCTAAAACAATTTTGTGAACCTTTTGGAAGGCTCTTATTGCTTCGTTGATAGATGCTGGGAGTTCAAGTAAATGTTCAGCAAGCAACTCTCTTTCCCCACCAGTTAGCTTGGGGATGTGAACGCCCATTATACTCTTTGATTCTATCTGTAAATTTCTCATTTGCGATATTTTCATCGCCTCATTTTCGAGTTGCATTGTACCAGCCAGCATCTCAGCCATTCTGATACTTTCATAGCCTTTTATCAGTTCAGACTGTAAACTACCTCTTAAAGCCGCTGCAGTCTTGCTTGTATTAAAGAATTCAAGAATTAAAGCTTGACGTTTTAGTTTTAGCAGATTCAAGCCTTTCTTTGCAACCAAAATTCGACGTTTTGTACGTATATATTCAAGGCGAGTTGGTCTAATATCACTAGCGACGCCCATTATGCACCAATCATGCTCCTTCTGTCCCTGTTTCTACAAGAGCCTTCTTTCTATATTTTGTAATAAATTCCGCCTTTATACGTTTCAATTCGGATTCTGGCAGATCACTTAAGAGGTCCCACCCGATATCTAGCGTCTGTTCAATCGATCTATTTTCATTTACTCCCTGATTTACGAATTTTCGTTCAAAATTATTAGCAATTTTAACAAATTTTCTATCAGTATCACTTAATGCTTCCTCTCCGACTATTGCGGCCAATCCCCTAGCATCTTTTCCTTGGGCATATGTTGCATAGAGCTGATCAGCAAGATTTCTGTGATCTTCCCTTGTTCTACCACTACCGATCCCTTGATTCATTAATCTTGAGAGACTTGTTAGTACATCAACTGGAGGTTGAATATTCAATCTGTTCAGATCTCTACTCAAAACTATCTGACCTTCTGTAATATATCCAGTTAGATCGGGTATAGGATGTGTAATATCATCTGCTGGCATAGCAAGAATTGGAATTTGAGTAACAGAACCCTTTCTACCTTTAATTTTTCCTGCACGTTCATAAATTGAGGACAGATCTGTATACATATAACCCGGGTATCCCCTTCTTCCAGGGACCTCTTCACGTGCTGCGGAAATTTCCCTTAGAGCTTCACAATAATTGGTCATGTCAGTGAGTATAACTAGCACATGCATCTCTCGTTCATAGGCTAGGAATTCTGCTGTTGTTAGGGCAAGTCTTGGAGTAAGTATACGTTCCATTGAAGGATCAGATGATAGATTTAGGAAAAGAACACTTCTACCAAGTGCTCCACTTTCTTCAAACTCATTCACGAAGAAATTAGCTTCTTCACTTGTAATACCCATTGCAGCAAATACTACAGAAAAATTTTCTGAGGTCCCAAGAACTTTGGCTTGTCTAGCAATCTGTGTTGCTAGTAAATTATGTGGCAAGCCAGCACCGGAAAAAATAGGAAGTTTCTGTCCTCTGACAAGAGTATTCATCCCATCTATATTAGACATGCCGGTCTGGATAAATTCAGACGGTTCTTCTCTAGAATAGGGATTTATTCCAGAACCTACCAAATCGTATTTTTGTTTAGATATAATCTTTGGTCCATTATCTCTTGGTTTTCCCAATCCGTCAAAAGTTCTTCCGAGCATTTCGTCAGATACAGAAATCATGGCGGTTTCACCCAAGAATTTTGTTGAAGTTCCACTAGTACCAAGTCCATATGTTGCTCCAAATACTTGGACAACTGCCAAGCCTTGTTTTGTATCAAGTACTTGTCCTAAACGATGTTCTCCATCTGCTAACTTTATCTCCACCATCTCTCCGTAGGCTGCATTATCAACACCTTCAACAAAAATCAAAGGACCAGCTATCTTGGATAAGGTTTTAAACGCTACATTAGACATTTTTAAATTGTTACCTCCAGCAACAAATTATCATATTGTTGTTTCATATTTATCTTGATCTCATTAAGTAATTGTTCAACTTCTTCTTCTTTTGTCCATTTCATCTTTGATAAAAGTTTTCGTGCCTCAAGGGCACCAACCTTTGAGGATGGAACCCCTTTCTTTATAGCTTCAGCTTCCATTCTTCCGAATTCTAATATCATAGAGAGCATCAAATTCTGTTTTTTGATAGAGGTGTAAGTATCGACTTCATCGTAAGCACTTTGCTGAAGATAGTCTTCTCGAATAGATCGTGCAGTATCCAAAATACCTTTTTCAGGTTCAGGTAATGCATCATATCCTATCAGTTGAACAATTTCTTGTAATTCTGACTCCCTTTGTAAAATTTCTAAAGCTTCCTTCCTCTGCGGAATCCATTCAGAAGAGACATTGTTGTTGTACCAGTTAGTCATATCATCAGCATACAAGGAATAACTTGTTAGCCAGTTTATAGAGGGAAAGTGCCTTCTTGACGCTAAATTAGCATCGAGTGCCCAAAATACTCTTGTAACTCTTAAAGTATTTTGAGAAACAGGTTCAGAAAAGTCTCCTCCTGGTGGAGATACTGCACCAACTAAAGTCAGAGAACCGACCCGCTCTTCGGGAGATATTACTACTGCCTTTCCTCCCCTTTCATAAAATTCCGCTAATCTTCTTCCAAGGTAAGCTGGATATCCTTCCTCTCCAGGCATTTCTTCCAGCCTGCCTGAGATTTCTCTCAATGCTTCGGCCCACCTTGACGTACTATCAGCCATCAAGGCCACATCATATCCCATGTCTCTATAATATTCACCCATGGTAATACCGGTATAGATACTTGCTTCACGAGCTGCAACGGGCATGTTCGATGTATTTGCAACAAGAATAGTTCTCTCCATTAATGGTCTTTTTGATTTTGGATCTTCTAATTCTGGAAAGGTAGTGAGAATCTCTGTCATTTCGTTTCCTCTTTCACCGCATCCAATGTAAACGATAACACTACTGTCTGCCCACTTTGCAAGTTGTTGTTGAGTTACTGTTTTTCCACTTCCAAAGGGTCCTGGAATAGCTGCTGTCCCACCCTTTGCTACTGGAAAAAAGGTATCAAGAACACGCTGTCCTGTAAGCAAGGGTGACTCTGGTGGAAGTTTGCGAAGAACAGGTCTTGCCATTCTTACCATCCACCAACTTGATAAACCAATATCCTTAGTACCCGTATTTGTTTTCACTTGTGCAACATTTTCATTAACTGTGTATTTCCCTTCTGTTATTTCGGAAAGTTGACCATTAATACCAAAGGGAATCATTATTTTGTGACTTATCAATGGCGTTTCTTGAACCTCTCCAATTATTTCACCTGGAGAAACGTTTTCACCATTTTTCTTGATTGGGACAAAATCCCATTTCTTATGTTCGTCTAAAGCGGGAATAATATTGCCTCTGCTGATAAAATCACCGCTTTTCTCCCTTAATACATCGAGCGGGCGTTGAATTCCATCATAAATTGACGTCAACAATCCTGGTCCAAGCTGCATTGATAGTGGTCTCTTTGTGTTGATAACTTTTTCTCCCGGTCTAAGTCCTGTAGTATCTTCGTATACTTGTATTGTGGCCTTATTACCTTCAAGACGGATAATTTCTCCGAGCAAACCCAATTCTCCAATTCTTACAACATCATACATTTTTGCAGCTTCAACATCTGTCGCTACAACAACTGGACCCGAAATTCTCGAAACAATAGCAGTTGACATACTAATATTTCACTCCTTCATCAACCCATTTTAATACTTATCCCAAGTACACGTTTAGCCAACGTCGCGATCGATTCCTCCTGAACATTTCCTTTTAAGGAGGGCATAAACAAAACCAATGGTTCGATAGATGCTTCGACTCTTGTTCTAAATAAGTGTGGAAGAGAAGCACTGACAAACTGACTAGCGATTATCAAGTTAAACTTTCGAGAGAAAAAAATGCTTTCCATAGTTTTCAGAGCCTCATCTGCTTGGTTAACTATATATGTATCGTCTATCCCCAATAGGCGATAGCCCATTACAAGTTCTCTTTCACCTATGATAGCAATTGCACCATCTGATTCTGATTTTTGTTTAGTTGACATTTTATATCACTCCAAAAGTAGCATTGATTTAATACGTTCAACGGGGATATCATAACGTTTTCCATACGCTATTCTTTTAATGTTGTCCCATTCAGATTCTGCAGTTAAGATAAAATGAAAAATTGTTCCTATTGAGAGTGATATATTTTTCAATCTTTTTACATATGTTTTAATAATAAATTTATCCAAGGCCACCTCAAAATCTATTAGATTGTTGGTCTTGATAAAGTTATCCAATAAATCATCTAACTTGTAGTAATCTTGTATTTTCCCTATAAATTCATTAATATTTTTTGATCCAAAAATATCAAGCAAGATATTCAATGGAATGTTCCCCCCTTCGATAAGATGTTTATTTAATAATTCTCGATCCAGATTGGAATCCCTAGCTTTTAATACATTTAAAATGTTCTTTTTATCTATTTGTGCTCTAAATAACTCTCTAATTACTCCCTCATCACCTTGAAAAAACTTTAAGGATTCAAGTAATGACTTGTAATAATATGATTGAAGATCAGCCATCATAGGACCAAGGTCGGCTGTTTTTTGATAAGCATCAAGATGTTGCATCAATATGGTTCCATATCTATACTTTATGAGTTGATTCACGACACCCTCTACGTTGGTTTGCGACAAAATAATTTTCATTTCATCATGTGCAATATTTCCTGCTGAGATTCCTGCAGGAACATTTCTACTAGATACCAGAAAATGTTCTGTTTCCGTTATTGCACGTCCTATTAATTTAGAAGATAAAATTAATTCTATATTATGAATATCCCACTTTAAAAGATAGGCTCTGACCGCAGCCCTTCCACTGAACGGTGTAGCTTCAAGAGCAATTTTGTTTATATCAACCATATGTCTATTGAGAGCTACTTCTAAAAGTTCTGGTGGCGAATATACAGCTGCTGCTTTTTCTATTTCTGGACCGTAGGACGTAGGTTCAAGCATCCTAATAATTTCAGCAACATCTTTGGCCTGAGCGAGACTTAGAATAAAATCCTTAGATAGAAAGCTCATCGAGAGTGCCTGCAATCTTCCAAAAGAAGAGGAATATGATGAGGTCGTCATTACTACTTTATCATTCTCTCAAGAAGAAAACTTTTTACATCATCTTCATGAGTTCTTAACAACTCTTCAAAGGTCAGATCGATCTCTCTAGTTCCATTATTATCCTCTGCTAGAATTCCACCTATAGTATCGATAGTTGCTCCGAGTGTTACGTTCATAGCTTTAATAGCCATACTATCATCAACATTAGAATGAATTACTACGTTCTTACCCAAATTCTTTTTTGCATGGTTGACCATCCTTTCCAGAGTTTTTTTGTATTCTGGTTTCTTGGTATAATTTTTTAATTCTTGTCTTATTGTATTAAAGGTGGAATCCATGTTTTCATTAATTGCATCAAAAAGGACCTTTTTTGCGTCTAACTTAGCCGTCTCCACTATCCTAGCCGCATCTCTTTGAGACCTTACTTTTGCTTCATTAGCATAAAACTCTTTGAGCTCTTTTATTGTAGTTTCCTTTGATATTTCAATGGCTGCTTTCTTTTCAGCAAAAGAAGTATCAATAATATCTATTTTTCTTTGTTTCCTCTCATCAATCTCTCGCATGAAAGTGAACAGGCTTGTCATCTAACAAGTCGCCACTTAGAGTATTCCTAACAGTAGAATTATTCCTAGCACGAAACCAATAATCCAAAGAGTCTCAGGGATCACGAAGAAGAATAGAACCTGTCCAAACTTTTCTGGTTTCTCTGCTATTATCCCCATTCCTGCCGCACCTATACCTTGCTGAGCATTTCCAGTACCTATAAGACCACCTGCAATTGCTATTGCTGCCGCAATTGCCAATAATGGCTTCGTCAAATCTGAACTAGCTGCTTTCGCTGTCTCTTGGGCAAACACTTGTGTAGTAGATAATGTAAAAGCAGCAATTGCCAATCCTGCAATTATAGTAATAATTGACAATTTTGAACCATTATATCTCATCATTACTAGATATGGTTAATTATATGGTTATATTAAGAGTTTTCTCCAAATTTCCTAAGAATTTGTACGCAACCTATGAAATAATAGTATTGTTTTTTCAATTAATTTCAACTAAAGTATAACAGATTGCATTTTCTAACTCCTATATCATATGGAAATTTGATAAGATATTTGACCAAAAAATACTCAATCATCTCCATGAAATAAAAAGTAATAGGTAGATTTGGAGATAACTGAGATTCAATAGATTCTTCTATTATACTTAGTATCATATAAAAAAGTCAGCTTGCTCATTGTTAAATTTTCTCTGCTCATTCTGATTTCATAAATTTCATTAATAGTTCGACGTAATTTTCAACGCGAAGTTGATCAACCAAGAATTGATATTGGGATTTACACTACTATCAAATATACATGTTACCGATAATTTATGAATGGTTTGTTAATTTTTTTGCTAAATATTTGAGTTTGATCTAATATTCAATAGTATACAAAAAAAATTTAATTGTTGGTTACATGGTCATTTTATGTAAAACATTACTAAAAATTGGTTGTTCATTCGACTGCAGATTCGGTCGAATTAACAATAAATTCACAAGCATTTCCATCAAATTACTTAGTCAAATTTTGCGCAGCATCTGTTTGATTAGAAGTTATATTTGCAAGAGCACTTGCAGTCGCGTTAACAATAGTTTCTGTTGTATTTCCAATAGATTCAACGAATGAAAAATTCTCCAGCGGGTTATCACCTGTCAACTTTTCCAGTTCTTCTATGCTCCCTACTGCGTTAACATCTTGGGAGGCGTTCTGTGCAAAAACGTGAGTAGTTGACGTCAGAACCACCAGACTTGCAAAGATAATCAATGTAATTCCTTGATTCATAATAAATTTCTGAATCTAATCATATATTATCTTTTATATTCATAGAAGGATCTAATAAAATTTGAATATTTTCATACATTTCGGCTTGAATTCAGGCGCTAATAATTTTGTTTCGTCGCTTTAAAAAATATATTTAAAATATTTTTTACCTATGTTTTTAAAGCAGATCCATAATGGAAATTTTTCATTTCAGACAAGAATCATCGCGTAATAAATGATATGCCAACGTTATCCTAATTTTATAAATCAAACCGAGTTATTTCTAATCCTTGAATTTCACACGCAAACATAATTTGTAAAAGAAGGATGTTTTAATCTTTTGACACATTTTTTTCTTACCAACAAGATGGAGAAAAAAGGGTAAAGGATTAACAAAATAACGAGCAAGTACATTGTGAAAAACTTGTAAAGACGTTACCCACATATCATAATGCCGTGATTGAAAGACATTACAATGCTAATAAAGTTTGTTAGTTAATATTATTTATTGGGAATTACAGAAAAATTGGAAAACATTATAAGAATTTGCAGATATGAAGACGATGTAGATAAAAAAGTTGTGCTGTTACTTTCGATCGATAATTTGTTGCCTAACAAAAATAAATTAAAAATTCCTTCATATGTGACAAGAGACTATATCGATATGATTTTAAATGAGCTAGAAAAGAAGATAGAATATCAAAAGTTAATATGAAATATAGCATAACAATACAGTATTTCACTGTAATCGCCCTGAATTTTAATCTAGAATTATGCTACAATCTTATGATATCCACGACTAATAATAAAAAATGATTTTTCCTGATCTAGAATTCTTGTTATATATTTTATAATTCAAAATATTTACTAAAATATCACTAAATTTCCTGTTTAAAACCAGTTTAGATTATTATAAACATCTTAGAAGGATAATAAACAATTTTAACAGCTATAGAGTTATTATAATGCGAATCATTTGAGAGCGAAAAAAATTATGATTATAGAAGATGAATTAGATATTTTATTATTGTATAAAGACTATTTGGCAAACAAGGGGTATGAGGTAATTGGAACCTCTACGACCGCAAATGAAATTCTGAAGGATTATGAAAATTCTCTTCCAGATATTGTTATGTTAGATTATAAATTACCAGGAAATATGAATGGTCTCGATGCAGCTAAAATGCTCTTGCAGAAAAAGACGGATTTATCCATAATACTGGTTACTGCTTTTGATGAGGTAAAGAAGGAGATAAATAAGGATCCTTTCTTTTCTAGTAAAAAAATATCAGTACTTATTAAACCGGTTAGATTGAACTTACTTGAAAAACATATAAGAAACTTGGGGAATATTTTACCAAAAAACAAGAGCAAATAATAAAATCAGATTATGTTTTATATCTTATATGTGCACTCAATATATCTAGAATTTTATCGTATAAACATAATTATCATCAAAAAATTTATATATTTGACTATCTCGCCGACCTAAATCTAATAGTCTTAGAAGACGTACACTTCTGATGCTTTCTTCTTCTCTAGGTCTACATCTATTATGAATAAACATGTTTTTAATATATCTACAGTATACGAAAGCCTACAAATATCCAGTACATCTTTGGTATTTTTCAGCTCGTAGCTTAATTCAATTGTGGCATCTTGAATTATTGCTCTTAAAGAATACAAGTCATCAACTTTTTTACTCACAAATTTGATCCACATCAGGATTGCTTTCTCGACTGATTCATGATATTTAATATTACTTGAACTATTGTCATAGTCTTTGGTTACCTTATTTACAATTTCCCCAAAATTTATTTCAGTTGTGAGAATCATTTTAATCAAAACCAAAACAAAAGTAGTTCATTTTTAATGTAAGACTTTTTACTCGTTTTTTGATAATGCATTATCTGGCAAGTGAGGGAAAATTTGCTTCACGTCAAGAAATCTTTTTCGTAGTGTTACAACACTCATATTTCCTGCATTTGCAATTTTTGACTGAGTTATTTTTTCCCCTTTTTCTAGACAAGCACCATATAAGGTAGCAACAGATAAAGCTGTTGGATCTTTTCCATATGAAATGGGATCGTCGTTAATTAACGTCATCATTTCTAATGCCCTAACCATAGTTTGTCGAGTTATACCTGCTATTCCAGCAATTTTTGTCATGTGGGTGGTAGAGTCAATTAACGGTAAATTGATCGTCAGGTGTCTCAGAAGTAGACGATAACAACGCCCTGCAAATACTTTATCAGCATTAACAGAATTAGAAATTTCACTGATTGTACGAGGAACTTTCAATTCTCTACAAACGACATATACGCAAGCAACAATGAATTCTTTAATAGAACGACCTTTTATTATTTTTAAGTCTACTACTTTACGGTAATAATATGCTGATTTTTCGATAATAGTTTCGCTTAATGATAACTTATCTTTTATTCTCATTAGAATGCTAAATGCTTTCTTTAAATTTCTATGATAGCTTCTGTTACTATTTGATATCTTGTTCCAATGACGTATCTTAACTGCTTTTGAGATTTGTTTAACATTTAGTTGATTACCATATGCATCTACATTTTCCTGAGAAATTGTTGTGGACAATCCTTTATCAAAAATAAGCAATGAATTTTTTTCCAAGTTTTGCGATCTATCAGCTGAAATATCATCAGTAACAAACTGCTCGCAATTTACTACACCACATTTGGTACAAATTATCTCACTGCTAATACTGTCAAAAACTAGATTTGAATTTTTACAATTAAAGCAAATGTCTTTTGTTGTATCTGGTTTCTGTAATTTTTCTACTAATTTACTCACAGATGGAACTTATTTTTGGAATTAATAAAGGATAGGTTTACATAGTACGAAAAAAATTATAATAATTACAAATAACTACAAACGAACACAAAGAAACACAATTATAAGCGCTTAGCGTTCTCAATATAGTGAAATCTGTTACACGGTCCTTTAGACTTGAAGATTCTCTATCTAAGATTCTAGATGAAGAAGCCGACAGAATGGGAATTTCAATCAATGCATTAGTTAATATAATTATTAAGCAATATTTGGATTTCACGCGCTACTTGTCCAAAATAGACATGGTTATCATCAACAGAGAGCTCTTGAGGGTTTTGTTAGAATCCTTAGAAGAGAAGGAGATCTATGATATTGCAATTTTATTTGGAAGCAGTATACCAAAAGATACAATATTATTTTGGAAAAAAGAACTAACCAATCATACCGTCTTTGAATACCTTGAAAAAATCGTATGTAGATATGGTTTGTTAGGAACTTATGATGAGATGTTCCAAAATGACATAAAAACAATTGTTATACGGCACAGACTTGGAAAAAAGGGTTCGGTCTTTTTCAACGGTTATTTGAAATCTACATTGAAAAATACCTTAGGATTAGATACTTCAGTAGAATTGACCGAATCATCTGTGAAAATTCAAATTAAAATATAGTGAATATTAGAGAAGTTTAATCCGAAAGTGCAATTGATTCTTATACATCTACAATAAAAGAAGATAAATCAAAATAGCACCAATGAAAGAAGCACTAATCTTAGTTCGAAAGTCTAATACTACTAGCTATCATGGAAATTTTGTCTCTAATTGAATTTTTAACAAACGATATTTGGTTTTATGACCGCATGTTTAATACTGTAAGTCTTATTACAGATTATGAGAATTATGAAAAATTTTTGCGAGGTCGACTTGGACAAGATGAAGATGTAAAATCATAATTTAGAACTTGATTAGTGCAATAGAGGATATTGAAATTAAATGGCAAAGATAAAATGATATGTTGCTAGATCGGTTTCATTTGCAGCTAATAATCATTTCAAAAATTAAGTATATGTACAGATCATAAATCATATTTCATCCATTTGTTTTCAACTATCATATTTTCAAAATCTCTTTTACTGCTGAAGTGTTCTTCTATAGCATCAGCATCATCCTGAATAGAGTACAGAGAATAACCTGGAAAGTGCTCTACTATAATTGTGGAATCAGATTTCATATCCATAAAAATCTCTAAAGTACTCTTAGCATTTTCTTTAATCAAGTGCTCGCTCATTTTATAACTTTCCATCCACCATCATCATTATTAAGGCAGCAAGGTAGAAAAACAATTTGGATCATTAGTAATTAAAAATTTCTAATACCAGAGTAAATGTGTCGAATTTGATGTTACTATAAATGTTAAATTGACCCCAAGATAAATATGAATTATTCGAAAATACGTGTTATAGTGATGTGTTTAGAATTATACCTTCAGAATCTTATCTGTAAATAAGGAAAAAATTATTATTTTATTTATATTACATACTCTCCTCTGATTTGACTTCCAGATAATTATTATGTAAAAATTTGACTTGTGGCACCAAACTCAAACTGCAGTTTCATTTTATTGTGAGTCTTAATAAAATTTGAACTGTAAAATGACGATTAAATAATTATATTTTGACAGTGTTTATATTAGTAAATTGATAAATGAACATATGCAAAAACCAAGAGTTTTCATAGTTCAGGAAGATGAAGATGCCAACATAATATTATCTGGGATGTTATGTTTAAAGGGTATTGAGGCACTCAAGTTCACCACAGGAGAAGATTGCATTAAAAAAATAAGAGAATTCAAAGGAAAGGTGGATGTAGTAATAATTAGTGGCGATATCGCGTCCGATAGATATCTAAAGATTGTATTAACCATTAAACAGATAAATAATAATATCAAAATCTTGGTGATTGCTGAGGAAGATTCTGAAAAGACTAGACTCTTGGGTTACGGAGCAGATGAATTTACCTTAAAACCAATGAGTCCCGAGAATGTGGCAGATAAGGTATTTATGTTAATTTCAAGGGAAGCTATACTGGATAACAGGTAGCAATCGTACACTAACATGCGACAGCACGTTTTTCTTTCTATTATTTATTTTTGGACTAGAAGTTGTTTGAAGAGATTCAATAGTTTAGATATTTTAGTAGGTCTGAGATAGGTTTATTGCAGTAACTTTTTTAATCCAATAATGAACGTATAATTTAAAATGGTCTAAATAAGCAGATTAAAATGTGTTGAAAAATAAGTATTTAGGTACAGGCTCTTTTGTATTTATTTATTATTTTTGCTTCTATATTAAGTATTATGTATATTATATAATGGAATGAAAAATCTGTCTAAATATGTAATAATGGCTGCTGGATTAGTTGCAATTTCAATACTGGTTCCCAACGTCCAGGCACAAAACAATACTGAATTTTCATCAAGCCAAGGTCAATCTCAGACTGCATCCAATGAAACGATGTCTTTAATGTCATTAAATATAGGAGAACTCAAAGACTCGCTTGTGAATGCAAAAGATGCTGTTTCAACAGGAAATTTTGAAAATGCATTGACAGAAGTCACAAATGTCGAAAATCAACTATTACTTGTTAAAGGAGAACAACCACCATTTGTAAGTGATATCCAGGCTATAAAAGAATCGATAGCAAATTCTGATGCTCCAAAGACACTTGATGGAATAACAAATGTTCAAATTGAACTATTAAAAGCCGAGACTGATATGATGAAAGCAAACCAAGGAAACCCCCAAATGATGATGGGTCAAAATGCTAATAATGATGACAACCAGCAGAATGATGACGACGATAATGAAGACAAAAACTAGCAAAAATATTAACTAATCTTCACCTATTTTTTTCAAACCTTCTTTACTATCATTGCATTGTAATTAATATATATTATTTAAGAATAACTTGAATTATAAACATTACAATTTTATTAATATTTAGTTTTAAAAAAATAAGAGTTGACTTAATTACCAATCGATAAGTTAAGAAAGATTAATTAATTTAATAAATTCTGAATTTGTATCGGGTTTTCATTTACATTTGAGGTTTTCCCAAGATTCGTATCTTAATCGATATAGTTAATATTCAATATGTGTATTTACTCGTATACGTTATAATATACTTACAAATTTTAATATATTATGTATTACTATAAACATTATGGAAAGTATCCATAATATTTATTGCTATGATCCCATAGGTAAGATTGCTAGACTAATAGGGGGAAAAAGTATTGGAAAGGTAAAAAAAATATTAGATAAAAATATAATTACACAAAGAGACAATGGTGAAATATTTTATTTACCAAATAAGAGCGTTTACGGATTTGATGGAATGAATTTTTGGTTTATGTTATCAGAACGTGACCTATTTGAATATAAAATCAATGGGGTTTTTGATGTTCAATATTTTTCTTCATCTGCTAATCCAACTAACTACTTTATAAACAATAAATGGATGGTCAATTGATGTGTGTGGAATTGCAGGTAAATTCCGAAATTTAGTTCAGCTATCAACGATATCTTGACCTGCTTAATAATTTAGCAATAGTTATACCAGCGCATGTATTTTTAATCGATATGTCAACATTAAATCCTGTTTTTGATCAATTGCAAGAATAACAAGCTCAGAAACTAGATAGATTGAAGCTTTTAAACTAACGAACGTATCTGATTAAACATCTGCCATCGAATCACTTCAAGGATGGATAGAATTATTTGTCAATATATTGCAACATAATATTGCAACGAAGTAGAATTTTAATAAAATAACTACTATGATCTTCCTCTATGAGTTGATCATTCAATTAAATGATGATCGAGATTAAAATTCTAGATTAGTTCTAAGATAGATCCCGATCGAGTTTGGTAATGATTTGTCAGCCGCCTCCTGCTCCCTCGCCTCCTCCTGTAGATTCAACTTCGAACGGTTCAAATTCCTTTTTAATTTCTTGTAGGCTTTGATTTTTTAAATCCTCTTCGGTTTTTTTCTTTTCAATCTTTTTTTTAGGTTTTTTGCTCATAAAAAATAATGTTTTTCATTTTTTATAAGCATTATCCAATCATTACCTCTTAAATCTTTTGACAAGGTTTTAGTCCTATTTAAAATAATGAAAAATGCCACGTGATAAATAGTAAGTGTGGATACATATTATTGATAGAATTGATTGGTTAGAAATAGATAGAATCTCAGGTATTATTTCTAATTCTTGTTTTTTCGGGTTCCGAATAAAATCATTTTAAAAATAATCTTTATAAAATCTCTAATGGGTAAATTTAGACTTTTTGCTGAAATTAAATATATTTTATTGTGTGTGAACAGGATAAGGTCAGGTCATTTTGTAATCCTAGGATAATATAATCACTTATCATTTATATTAAATAAATTAATATTCAAATCATTTGTCGTCTGCTGACAGAGAATTGAATCTTTTTAATCTATTTAAAACCGGCTTCGAGAAAGAAATTTAACCATAAATACTCTACAATACTATCTATTTTATTTTTGATTTATTTATTTATTTTTTCTTTTTTTATTTTTGATGCCTATTAAACCGCTTTTCTAAAAATCTATTCATAATATGGTAACTATAATAAAATGCAAATAATGATAGATATTTCTATATATTGCACGATAAGTCATTGAATGGCACTAGTTCGAATTATTGATTATCTGTCTTCTTAAACATTCCTCAATATTTAACTTCGTAAAACCGTTTTATACTATAAAGTATAGATCTAACTATGAGTGAAAATATTGAATTAGACAATAATACATACAATATTTTAATATCTTTAGGACATGACGCGAATTTTCTATATGATACTATTAATAAATATCGTGATGATGCAAAAAAATCCAATAGAGATGATTTGGTAAATCTATGGGAAGAAATAAAAAAAGATAGACTAAGACATTTACATATATTGAAAGAGGCATTAGAGAAAGAGATACATAAATGATTCATATTATTAAAGGGTTGCAAACAATTACTTTAGATGATAAAAATATTGGTAAGGTAAAAGGCATAGATAAAAAAAATAGGAACTACTTTATTGTCTTTAAAAAAGGTCTTTTTAATGATGAGGAATTTCATATACCTATTGAGGCTATAATTCGAAAAGCAAAACTCGATAATAAGATTTTTTTAAATTTGAAAGAATCACAACTAAAACATGGGCACGAATTACTAAAAAAACATAAACCATCAGATCTCGTAAAAGGAAAATCATATCCAACATTTGCTAATCCTTTCGAAAAAGAGATAATTCGATATGAAGCATTTCCTACATCTAAAACTACAAAGGAAGTTAAAAAGGAGATGCCAAGTAAATTTTTGTGTGATAGCTGTTCCGAAGAGTTTAAAAATGGTCAAAATTTAGAACAGCACAGATTGGAAAAGCATTTTGGCCCCGTTGGTATATAATATATTCAATAATTACATTTTAGGTTTTTAGATGTACGAGTGTTCTTCTTCTAACGTAAAGTCTGTTTCTATTTTATTAGGCGTCCAATCTTTTGACTCTAGAACGGACAAACTAAAATATTAGTAGCTTTCACTATTATTATTTAATTACTCGGGATTTGTTTTGAGGCAAAAAGTGATATTTATTGGTTGTAGAGGTATAAAATAAAAGTTAAAAATCAGTGGTGATAGGACAGCCGGATGCATTACTTTATACCTTTTATTTTATATTTCTTGGTCTTAACGTTCCTTGTAGTTCATACACTTCTGAATGTTATAAGTATTAAAAAAAGAATTTTTGTAGAATAATATTCATAGATTTTTGTCCAAAATCGGGAACATGATGGAAAGAGAGTTGGTAAATTGCTGACAGACCAAAGAAAAATTTGGTGAAGATCTACTCAATAGTGTTATAGATCTATTTCAAGATTCTCATTATGTATGTCATAGCTTTCAGAACAAAGAATAACTGGGCTACTTTAAGCGGTTATGGTCCTATTGGCGACATGAAGGATATGAAATGTATTTACAATATCCATACAGATCACTAGAATTATTCTGATCATTACGATCATGATTATTACATTACAATGATTTCTTTATCATCTTTATTCCTGTTAACTGCAGTTGGTTTATGTGTGGCTATCTTTTATGGGGACATGGGATCTTTTCCTCTATAATAATTTTTTTTCTTTCATATTAAATAAGAATACTCATTTTATTATATACCCATTACATGCATACTGATTATATTTTTAATTTAACTACGGTAAGCTGAATGAAAGTTTAAGCGATTACTCTAGCCTCTTAATTAGTTTTTGTTAATGGTTATAAACGATATTGTATCATTAATAAGTAGATATAATGGCAGCTAAAACCATAATAGAACAAAAAATTGGAGAAGCAATAGGTTTAGAGAAAGCAGCTCAAAAAGCAGTTGAAGAACTAAAAGCAAAAGGATTGATAAAAGCAGAGCATGAAAAAAAACTAATGACTATGAAGAAAGAGGCAAATGAGCAACAGATTAAGATGGAAGGACTCATCCAGAATATCGCTGAGAGCGAGGGATTAGATTTAGATAATATCAGTTCCGTTACTGAGGAAACGGCTGAAAAAGCATCCAAGATAATGGATACTTATTTGGGGGAATCACCAGACGAGCAAGAAGCATTAGAATTTTTATGTTTAGCAGAAGGAGCAGAGGTTACTCATTACGAGGTTCTGTCTTCTATTGCAAAAGATATAAAGAGCAGAAAATTTGCGACAACCGTTAGGTCCATACTGAAAGAAGAAACAAACCATTTGAATTTATGTACGAAATTAGCCAAGCAAAATATTAGCAGGCAGTAAGAAAACCCATTATACATTTATTTTAAATTTATTTTAATTTACATAGGGGTGGCAGTTCATGCTTATGCTGATTTTTTTCAATAAGTAACTTTACTTTTAAAATTTTTCTTTTAGTAATATTAGGGCTCGGAGATATAGAAGGTTTTGAGTTTTTATTTTCTAAGAATTGCAAAATCTTGTCAATTTCTTCATATTCTAGACCTAATTCTTTCTCGGCAGTCTGACCCTTCCACAGACGAGCACTACTTCTTTTATTGATTATTTTGATAGGAATCGGCAAATATTCAGCAAGGGACCTTACCTCCGTTTTGTAAAGGTCCCCAATAGGAAATAGATCAACAGCTCCATCTCCGTATTTTGTATAATACCCTAGCATGATTTCACTTTTATCTCCTGTACCTAAAACCAAGCTGTGCTTTACAGTTGCATAATAGTAAAGGACTGACATTCTTAGCCTCACTAAAAGATTTGCGACTGCCAATTTATTTTTGGGAAGATTTTTGGCTAACTCTTTTTTGATCTTTTTTAGCTGTATTACTTTATAATTTATTTTTAAATTCTTTGCTAATTTAATAGCGTCCTTTGTATCATCTTCTGGAGTGACGGAAGAATCTGGAAGAATTAATCCAAATACCTTTTTGTTTCCTAAGGCTTCCACTGCTAATACTACGACCAGAGATGAGTCTATTCCACCGCTCAAACCTACAACTATGCCCTTTGATTTTCTTTTTTGTACTTCTTCTCTTATAAAATTCACTATCGTATTAATCACAGCAATATGATCATTTTTATCCTTAAACAATTTAATACTGATAAGCTCTTATTTCTTATATACATATTAGTCAGTTCACGTCTCAATTACTTACATTTAAAAAAATACCTTTAATTCAATAATCTATTAAGTTATTAAAATGACATATTTGTCTTGTTTTTACTTATGTTTAATCCATATATATTTTGTTTAGAATATTATTAGTCATAATACAACAGAAAAAATCAAATAAACTAAAATATGAACAAATGGGGGGAAAACCCAGTAGAATTACCTCATTCGTAAGCAAAACAAATAGTAGAACAGTTGAATGGAAATCTTACAACTTTTTATCTGATTTTTTTCAAATAATAAGCATCTCTGGTTAGTTGAAGGGACTGACTGGAAGCATATACATCTGGCATTAGAATAATATTCAAATTCTATTTCCGCACAAGCAGACTCCAATTCTGAGAGAATCGTAGCCATTGGAGGCATACCGACATCAGATCCATCTAAATTTGAAGGGATTTCAAGAGTAAAATTTGAAGTAGAAGATAACATAAATTTAAGATCAATGCTAGACCATGATTTAGAAACAGAGGAAAAGGTCATTAGAGAAATCCGAGAAAAAATTAAGTTACTACTGAAAACCAAGACTATGCCACGGAGCATATCTTGAAAGCTATTTTTGTTAGACAAGAGGAGATAGCGCACGAATTAGATCGTTATCTGAAAAATGAAAGTTTCGAAGTAATTACGGAATGTAAATGTCCTGAGTTTAATCCGTCATAACAATAAGGGAGAACAAAGAGATAAAACGCCTTATTATGGGATTCATTTACTTCAGTTTATAATTATGTGGTGTAGACACATATTTACACTACAATTAAGTACATAATCAGATTTATAGTTTATTGTACAAATAGAATTATGAAAGAGAAAAGTTACTTATGTATAAAAGCGTCGAACGTGAATACGATTAGCTATTCAATAGCAATTATAACATCTTTAGCTTTGACGAGCCCAATATTATTCCCTCTTGTTTTAGCACAGGAAACACAGATAGACCTTACTGCCCCAGAAGCATCTACTCCTTATGGAGGAGAAAAAAGAGGAACCTTATTGATTTCTACACAAGATAATAATCTAAACTTGCAGGCCGAAATTGATGTAGCTGCATCCCAAGATAGAGTATATGAAGGATGGTTAGAAGATGCCAGTGGATCAGGGTACAAATTGAGCTTAGGTGAATTTGACAATAATGAATTAAATTTTACTCAGAAAATGGTCAATCCATATACCTACTCCCAATTCGTGATAACCGAGGAACCAAATGACGATGTGGACCCACTTGGATCTGACGTAGCTGCAGGAGCAAAATTAGAAAGTCCTTTTGGACAATAAAATTTTATTTTTTTTATAAATATTGCCCTTTGAGGCATAATGAATAATTAACAATATTATATACATTTTTATTATATCGTATACCCAATTTTAAGGAATCCTTAAATATCTGACAATTTTCCTCTCAAATCTTGCTTGATTTAATTATACTAATTCTTGCATTGACTTCATTGTGGTTATATTATTACTTATTTATATGCTTATTTGGAGAGCTTTATCACATGTTATTGTATGTCATTTTTACAATAAAGATAGAAATTAACGTATTAATGTCAACAATGATCCCAACAAAGAAGAATAGAAGTAGTTTTAGGTATCTTTTAAAAACAAATGTACTACCAAATGATTTTTACGATCGATAATTAGATTCAATATAACGAAAAACTGTTTGCTATCATATGCCGATTAAAATAATTATTAATTCTGCGGTGAAGGTTCAAGATTAGAATAACAACCAGCCCAGGATACGAAAAAGTCAAAGAGAATTATATTTTAACTCATTATTTACCTATTATTGTGTGAATTAATTAAGTTGTTGATTTTAATTCAAAAGTGTAATTAATTTTCCTTTTCTATTATTCTCGTAATCTTGTAGTTAAAACAATATGTCTCAACCACAAATCAAAACGTTCGAAAATTACAGAATATAATTATAACTCTTTTTACAATAAAAAATGAATCAAGTTAGTCAGACACACAGTTTCCAGTAGATCTAATGATTATATCAGCTAAAGATATTAGAATTATTTGGTATTAAAAATAAGAATGACGTATTATTAAATTACATGACTAAATTAAAAGATATAACAATTAGACAATTTAGATTTATTTTACATACTTTAGTATCAAAAAAATATAAAAAATAAATGTTAGGAAGGATAATCTATTTTACTCTATTTTCCTAAATCTTTCATACCTTCGCCTATATCGGATAAGACTTCTCCTGTACCCTTAGCAAGTCCTTTAGCGGCTTCTCCAGTTTTATCTAATATTTCTGAACCAACTTCAGATGCATTCTCTCCCGCTTCTTCTGCCGTTTTATTAATTGATTGTGCGGTATCTTTAACAGTTTGATTTGTTTCTTCGGAAATTCCAAAAACTGGAATTACGACCGATCCTACTAAAGCTGACAGTACAAATGTGAGAGAGAGTAATATTCCGTTTTGAAGATGATTTGTCAATCTAATGGTGCCTCTTTTGTCTTTTCTTTTTCGTATTCAGTTTCTAAATCTCTATCATGATCTTGTATTTTTTTACCTACCGCCTTTAATCCAGCCTTTATTTTATCTCCTGCACCTTCATCCGAATCGCTATAATCAGTTTCGCTATCTGTATCTACTTTATACTCTGTTTCTTTTTTTATTTCTACCATTATATTATACTACACATTAAACTATATTAACATCATCCTTCTTTTTTAAAAAATGACTTAATATTGAGATTTATTCATATAATCCTAAAATGCCTAAATTTGGTCAACAAAATATATTAGCATGATCATTTATTATATTGTTAAATGGTTTCTTTAGAAAGTGGTATTGCTCTAATAATAGTGGGAATTATTGTATTATTTCTAAACCGACTGCTACCTTCACTCCCCGCTCGTATCATGTATGTGATAGGTTCGATCCTTCTTGTCATTGGAATAATACTAGTTATCGTCTATTTAGTATATGCGGTAGTATAGGAGCTTCTATAATTTTTTTTATTTCGTGCCCCGATTTTCCTATCTTACAATATAATAGTTACCTAGATAATTTGCCACTATTGTTTTATAATGGATTTTCATTTATCTTAATATTTTTTAATTTATAACTATCTCGTCAAAAATAAGGATAGAAAATCGGAAGGTTACAAAAATAATTTGTCAAAATCACGAAGTTTTAACTGTTATTACAAGTATAGTCAATTGAAATTAGAATTGAAAATATCGAACATACATTTCTATTTATCTCAAATCTGTCCATTTTAACATTTAAATTCTGCTTGAAGTTATTGGTTTAACAAAGACAGCTATGTTATTTGCCTTTACTTTTAACATTCCTTATACTTTTTGTATCTTAAAATGATTATTTATTCATAATAAAGCTTATCTGTCCATTAATCTCTAGATAAGATAATCGTACATCGGATAGGTCATCCGTACCGTGCAATCGCATGTGCGATTCGAACTCATTCTTCGCAATTTTAGCTTTTTCTAATGAACCTTCTAGAAACTTTCCATTCTTAACCAACAAAATAGGTTCAGGCGTGATCATTTTATTGAATATCTTGCTTTTCGTAGTTAAGTAATCATAAAGCTTAAACATTCCTATAACAATTAGAACTGCGGTAAAAGCGTGTGGTATTGATATCTCTGAAATCATTGGATCTCCTATTGCAGAACCAAGTCCCAACAGTATTATTAGTTCCGTAGTAGTAAGTTGACCTAATCCCTTGTTACCTAGAAGTTTTATCGCAAATAAAATAAATATGGTTATAATTGCTGTCCTAAAAATTATTGATGAAATAATTACATTGTCCGTCTTAAATGCATCCGATATTATTCCTAATGAGAATAATTCTACCAACATATTTTTATTATAACTAAACCAGGCTCATATAGTTAATGTCTAATTGAATTATTAGAAGGAACTGATTGTTGAATAAATTCTTTCGAATAAGTTAAAAATAAATGAAAAATTAATATCAAGAGATAAACCTGATTAAAATATTATTTACTCCCATACGATAACTATTTGCTACTATATACTGCCAAAAATTAAACCAATTGTAAGATTCATCGAAGGAATTATCCGACTTGACTATGTGTCAACGCTGAAAAATTAGAAGATAAACAGAAAATATTACAATTTCGGTATTAAACAATTGTTGTTCTTGTAGTACATATTAAAATCAGTGTATAAAATTAGTATTACTTTTTATTACTTTGTTGGTAAAATCACAAGATTGGAGATGAATTTATTAATACAAATACCTCTAAAAAGGTTTTGACTTCGAAGTCTTAAAGAACTATATTCCTTCCTAAATAAAAATTAGAAATTACTAGACATAAAACTCGCCTATAAATCCTTTTTAAAAATATTTTTTAATACAGACGTTATCGGCAAACATCTTGAATTGAAAAAATTAGACAATCCTTTGAGATGCAATAAATTAAGGGTATCAAACTAATAAACCAAAATATTTAGTATCGACATTGAGAAGTAACATTATTTAAATTATGATGTGATTATAATAAATAGCTGATGACCTTAATTGGGGATTTTTATAGATGGTTTAGTAGCAAGATTTCTTCTCGTCCTACCAATTTTAGCTGGGTCATAAAAGATCAATTAGCGGGAAGTGGATTGCCACTAACATTTAAGCAGTTTCAATGGATAGAAAGTGAAGGTATCCAAACTATTATAACATTAAGAGAGATTTCATTGCCCCCGAAATGGTTTGACACTTTAGAAAATTTAAACAACAATAACAAGTTAGACCGTATAAAAAATTCTCAAGAAAATAAAATGAATTATTTACATCTATACGTAGAAGATTATAAAGTACCATCAATTCAAAAGATGGATTCCACCGTTGAATTTATTGAAAATGAAATCAAAGTGAAGAGACCCGTAATGGTTCATTGTGCAGCAGGTAGGGGAAGGACGGGTACAATACTGGCAGCTTATCTATTAAAAAAAGAAAAACTGTCGCCGGAACAAGCAATCAAAAAGATCAGAGAAATTAGACCTGGCTCAATCCAAACAAAAATACAAGAAAAATCTATATACGAATACTCAAGTTATATAAATTCGCCAAAAAACTAAGACATTGGTGGATCACTTTGATTATTGCATATCATTATTATTCTGCTTGTAGTATATACAAATATATGATTATTAATTAATATCTTAGATACATATTAAAATGAATTTTGATCAACTAGATGAATGCATTTATTCAGTAAAGCAGGCAAGAAATGCTAGCAAAGAGGGGAAATTAAAAAAACTAGAAGGAAAAATTATAGATTTTATATTAAGTGAAAATTTCATTTTTCCTGTGGAAAAAAAAGTTCTAATAAATGACAATAGTGCTTCTTTTGTATACAAAGGTAATAAAACATTCACGAACACGTTTGAATTTCTGAGTGAACTGCTTGAATTAGAAATTCCTTTTCATTTGAATGGCTGTAAATTTGGTCCGTCAGAAATCATAGTTGCGGCGACCAATGAAGAAAATGCAAAGAGCAAATTAGAAGAAAATACTCATCTCCTCCAAAACATGGTTAAATCAAAAATAATGAAAGGAAAAAAATGAAATGGCTAATATACAATATGATAAGCAATATAAAATAGGACAAAAATTGGCAAAAAGACAGTAGGGATAAAAATGAAATTTTTCAAGATTAACGAGCTCAAAAGTATTATAAGCGACTAGATGAATAATTGTTGAAAGTGGTTATTTGGTTATTTGAAGAATTTGGAAATTAGTAGAATAATTATTATAAATCCTAGTTCTCAGAGTGGACGTACTGGAAAAAATAAGGAGATCCTTTTTAATGCTCTAACGGAATCATTTAAAAATTCCAAAATAATTTTCACAAAGAAACCAGGTGATGGTAAAAAATTGGCCAGGCAGTACTTGAACAAAGGATACAAAGAGATTCTTGCTGTTGGAGGTGATGGAACCATAAACGAGGTAGGTAACGGGTTTTTTGAAATTATTAATGGAGACAAACCAGATCTGATAAAAAATATAAATCCTAAGGCAATATTTTCTATACTGCCTGCTGGAACGAGAAATGTCTTTGCAAATTCACTTGGTCTGCCACAAGAGTTTGAACAATGTGTTGATTCATTAAGTAAATTAAAACCAAAAAAAATTGATGTCATCACAGCTATTGTTACTAACCCCATTTCAAAAAAACCTACAAGACCTCGAATTTGTTTTAATGCCGTAGAGATCGGGGCGGCAGCTGAAATAATACAAAGATCAAAGAAAATCAGAAGTAAAATAAACAGCAGATTAATATCGACTATAACAGGTATTATTTCAACCGTACCGACTTATACAAGCAATATGTTCGAGATCACAATTGACGATAAAATAACTATAAATCAAAATGTTACAATTTGTATTATTGCAAATGGAAAATATTTAGGGGGACAAATTAAAGTCGCACCTCAGTCAAGTATTTCAGATGGTTATTTAGATGTAATACTTCTTTTAGATTCTGGAAGTTTGATGATGTTAGACGGGATCGTCCGGATGAAAAGTGGCAATTATTTTGAAAAAGATAACATTCTGTATTTTAAAGCCAAGAAAATCCATATAAAATCTAAAGAAAGAAGTGTAAGCATTAGTGTTGATGGTGAACCAATAGGAATTCTTCCAGCGACTTTTCAAATTTTGCACAAGAAATTATTAATGAAGTTTTAGTAGCTAAGAATTTGTAATTACAGAATATGTATAATTATAGTATGTCAGTTATTATTTAGATTATGTATATGTGAAATTCTAATATGAAGTATATATTACATTTGCAATGAATAAATATTGTCACATAAGCTTATCCTTTTATCTTTTAATTTTCTAGAACAGATTTAATATGAAACTTTATTCCGCAAAATGGACAGTATGAAATTGGAAGTTCGTACAATTCTAAATTATTCTCTCCAGCATATCCTAAAGTATCGATAAGGTATATTTTTAAGTCTTTTACATCATAATTGGAAACACCGATCAGATTTTTTTTTAAAGCCTGTTTAAACAAAGGGCAGCATGTTGTTAATAATTTTTTTTCTCTTAATAAATCTCCATCATATTTGATAAGAATTAACATTTCAATTGTATTGGTTTCCAAATTCTCTGACTAAATTATATACAACATCTATATTAGGTCTTTCTGTATATATTGATTCCAATTAAGTAGAAACCACTATTCGAAATTAGGCTTCTTGGAAATTCCTGTGGATATGAATCTAATAGTTATTCAAATACCGCGATGCGTCAGCTAATTTAGTTTGTGTATTTTTTTCTTCATTTTTTTAACATCATATCAAGAGAAATATAGATAATAGCATCAGCTATCACATTAGATCCTTACAAACACTAAATCTAGGTGAACTCATATTTTTTTGTCAAGATTATATTTTTATATTGATGAAAGTAGACAATAAAATAATTAAATGCTAGATATTACTAATCAATTATCAATTTGTTCTTATTTCACCAAGCTTAACACCAAGAATGCGAAAAATATCGAAAATAACAAGACGTAATGATGAAATACCTGTCCTAAAAGGATAAGCACCATATCCTACATGTGTTAATGGATTCACCCATTCAAAAAGAAGATTATCATTATTTGAATTACTTAAAAAAAGTTTTGATATCATTTTTTCGCATTCGTCTATTTGATTAAATCTGATCCTTGTCATCAGTTCAATACCAGTAATCCATGGCCAAAACGTGTGATTGTGATAATTATAGGGCTTGTGAATATAGGGGCCAGTTTTTAACAAAGGCTTCTCCGTTATAGTGGGAATTCGATTCCAAATTTTTCTTTTTACTGAGTGAAGCATCTTATTGCATTTTAATAGATTTTCTTTACTGATGGTACACCATTTATTAAATTCAGTAGCATCAAAGTTATACAATAAATTGGATTTGCTCAAAAAATTATCATTAACCAGTGCAAATGGATAAAGAAGGGAATCTTGAGTCACCATATTTTCAACATAATAAGTTTCATTATCACGAATTTTATCTACGTAACATTCTTGTTTATCAGACCAAAGTTGTTTCTCAATTGATGCAATAGAATTTTGTGCTATTCTGTCTAATTTTTTCGCATCTTCAAACTTCCCTAAGCAGTTTAGGAGGAGTACAAAACTTTTCAAAGCTAATATCCAACAAGCTTGACTATATACAATTTTTCCATCCCTTAAAGCAGTATCCATCCAATCTTCATTTGGATTTTGTTCCAGTATGCCATCATTATCAATATCTTTTGTCGCGAGATAGTCTATTGCCTTAAATATCTTAGGGATCAGTTCAACCGTCAATTGAGAAAATTCTGTCTTTAGATAACTTTCATGGTTCACAGGCTTTATATCAAAACTATAATCATTTTTGATGGAATTGATATGTTTATAAATGAGTGCAAGAATCCATGAAGAGGTATATATCATTAGTGCGGTAGAATCTATATCAGGTTCAGTAGCATAAATTTCTGAAAATGAAGAATATATAGTAGTTGGTAAGGCGCCATAATACTTTTTGATTGAATCGGGGTCACATCTGATAGGAGTGAAATTATTGGTAGGAGATCCTCGGCCATAAATCAATCTAGAAGTATTATAATCGATTTGGTTTGACCAAATATACCTTAGTTCTTCAATTGTTTGGGAAATATATCCGGAAATAAATTGATCTTTTAAAATATATGAGGCATCTCGCATCCATGTTGCAGTATAGTATCCTCCTGGTTCAGAACTTTTGCTAATATATTGAGTAGTATTTGTCACAAACATATCTAATGTTTCCACATGTTTCAAGAGTCCAATTGCCATCAGGAATGATCGCCAATCAGATGGATTTCGATTTATAAATGCTTTTGGTAGAATAATACTATAAGTTGGATATTTTCAATTAAAATAGATCATTTATAAAATCAAATTAACAATCGTTGTTAAGGTATCTAAATTGAGAAGTCTGAAACTACCTCAATCAATGAATATTTGTAATAATAAAGTAAAATTATCGACATTATTCGAAAGTATACAATTTGAAATTGATAATTAGATACAATCAATGAAATAATCGCGGGACTGAATAGATATGGTCTTGATTTATCAATGACCCGAAAATATCATTGTTTTAATAAGATAACAAACAATCGTGACTCAAAAAGGAAAATTTCAATTCCCAATATATCATCTAATTTATTCCACAATACAATTTTTGAATAGAGATTACAATTCACAAGATTTTAATAAAATTAGACAAAATAATATAAAATTAATATAGATATTTAAAATTGAAAGAGGTTACTGAAGTAGTTATTATTCTGAAATATATTAAAAGTATCGACTTCGACATAAGTAATCGCGTTACCTATTATAATAATAATTTAGTTTGTACGAAATTGCATGTAAATTTAACTAGTGACTATCGATAAGCAATAATGAATGTTATGTTACTGCCTATAAATTTATTAATTAGATTCAAAGCTCGTTGTTAATGCAGGTTCATTTCTTGTAATCGTTTTGTAATTTGCTATTTTTAGTATCAACCGGCAACGTTGGATAGACATAGACTTCTCCTAATATTCGTTCTATTATATCCCTAACATTTCTCTTAAAATTCTTTTTGGAAAATATTTCTACGGATCTACTTATATCTACTCTTACTTTATGAGGTACATCCATATTCTTGGCAATTATAGATGCGGCTTCCGTTTCATTTCTATAGCGTAAATGTGGAGGAACGAATTCAGTATTTCCTCCAATAAATGGTACAATAGGGATCAATCCACTGCTCATTCCTTCAACTATCGATATTCCAAAAGGCTCCAATTTTGTTGGATGTAGCAAGAATTTACAATTATTCATTATACTTATTAGATCCGTAAGGTGAGTGTTCTTAAATAGTTTAACTTTTTTATCTAATCCCATAACGTATTTGGCTTTTTCCAAACTTAGATAATAATCATAATTGTCTTCTGATAGGTTTCCTACAATTACCATTTCAAAATCGACTTTCATGTCCTTTAAAATATTTGCAATTTTAAGGGCACTTTCTATCTCTTTATCTGGACTATACCTAGCTATAACAATTATTCTGTTTTCTCTATCTTTGGAATAAGATGTATTTTCACGAAAATACTGAACATCTACAGGGGGATAAAGTACAGAGAATACTCTATCTCCATAAATATTTTCAATTGCTTTTTTGCTGAAGTAAGAATTTGTCAATACAAGAGTATTTTTCATCATCTGATTAAAGTTGCTTAAAGCACAGGAAATAATTTTTTCGAACGGTAAATTTCCATATTCTTTTTTAACTTCTGGAAAATAATGTCTTAGTATTTTTTTTAGATAATTAGAATAAGAATTATTTTTTACTAGCTGTGGAACCAATGGATAGTGACAGTATGTTATCATTTTTGTTTTTGACCGATTATCCACATTTTCTGAACCGTACTTAAAATAAGGAAAAATATCTCCATGAGCGTTTATAATTAGATCGTATTCATTTTCGCTATTTTCATAATTTGACTTTTGTAACGGGAATTTTGGATTCCATTTTATAGATGATCCTAATATATCCTTCAAATTTACAACATTTATATCTCTTATCAATGGACTGTAGCTATTTCCAAATGATTTCCTAATCCATTCCCAGTCAGGACATGTTATGGTCTCTAGGTCAATAATAAAACCCATTTCTTGTAATGCTTCAATCAAAGTAAAGGTGAAACGTTCGCTGCCTCCACCGGCATTTAAATCCTCATGGATTATTTTTGCGAATCTTTTCATACTATTAAATATACTTCATCCTTTATTACCAGATTATAAAGTAAGATTTGCTGGTTGCATTCTTTTTTCAATTTAAAATTTAATATCGTATCTATATTATTAATCATTTAACTGGTAATATTTTAGCATATATTTTCTTAACTTGGTACGTTCTTTTGATCTTCATTACACTTATATCTTTTAAAAGCAGATAAGATCTCTTGAGTTTTTATTTGTATAATAAATTGTAGTACCATCTGTACTCCTTGATGTGAATAATCTTTAAAAATATTTATGAAAATATAGCTGACGACTTTGTCATGTAATTGATTTTCTATCTTAAATTTTTATTGTGTTCAACATCTACATAAGAGTTTTAGTTTATATGTAAAGTATGACTCCGAATTTACATCAAATAAGGAATCATACTACCTTTATTCAAAATTTTTTTTTTGTAATTATCTGATTACTAGTTACTAAAGATCGATATGACATTAATTATTTATCCTTATTGAAGCTTGTATAGAAAACAGTTAATTAATTTGATGATGATATTATAAATATAGAGATGAAAGCAGTAAAAACATATTATGAATGTAAAATGTGCGAGAATTTCTTCGATTGTCTTGGAGATTTGCAAAGACATCTCTTGTTAAATCATCTTTTAAAAATAGACTGTAAGAAAAAACTGTTTAATAAATTTTTTTAATAATTAAATTATTTGGCTATAATTAATTTATAGTTTAACATACATATATAATTATGAAAAAAATTGCAAATTTAGGCATATCTTTCCTTATCTTGATGTTAGGGATTGCAACTGTTGGAATAAATACAGTAATAGCTCAGGCACAAAACGGAACTAACGCAGATTCTAGTCCATACATTACAGGCGAACCAGGAATAGGCAGCGTAGAGGAGTTGAATAAGGTGTTGGGAAATAACACTGAAATGTTGACTAACGGGTCCAGTCTTAAAAATGACAATACATCTATTTTCCAGCAATTAGGTCAAGAAACTAATGAATCAGCTGTAAGTAGCAATCAATCAGCTGTAAGTAGCAATCAATCAGGCAATGGAGAAGGAAACAACGTAAATCAAACTGATAATCCAATTTCAAAAATAGGGGAAGCAATAGGTGGTCTATTTAAATAATTTTTTATACTTTTTTATTAGTGGTGATTGATTTACTTGGGGATATAGATTATAATTCAGTTAGAAACAGTGCATATACGTTCAAGTCTTGGTAGAAGTATATAAAATTTAGTAATGCGAACAAGTTCGAATATGATTTAATTTAACTGACTCAAAATAGCGTATTGCACATATGTAACTGATATGTATTATAGATATAATAGTCTAATAATACATGCTACAAGGTGAGTAATACGTATCTGAATTATAGAACTGACGCTTAACATGATTAATCAAAAAAACATACAAAGATATAACAGGAAAAGCTAAGAAATTAGGACAAGATAGTCTGAAGTTATGAATAAGTAAAAGATATATTTTCATTGAAAAAATTTAAAAAACTACCAAATGATGCAGCTTCGTATTCTAGTTTAAGTTACTTTTAGAATTCTACTTAAAGAACTAATTTATCAATTGAGGATAACTAACTGTTCAAGAAAAAATATGAAGTTATTAATATCAAATAAAAAGAATCATATATTTATTAACTGTAATTAAGGTTGTATTATAGATCATAATAGTTCTGACATAACATTCTGTCAATCATAAATGAATCAACTTGTTTGTTGAAGGAAATGCAAAGAATCAATATCAAAATTAATATGAAACACCTTTACTAAAGTTCTAATTAAAAATATTCAAACTTATAGAAATAGATGTTTTTAAAAAAAAAGAAATCATTGAACGCCAGTTGGTTCCTGTTCTTTTTTGTGTTCTAATTTGATATGCTGTTCTTTCTCTTGCGGAGTTGCAAATAATATGTTACAAACATCACATTTCAATGAATAGTTATTAGAGTTTTGTTGTGAACTATCGTTGTTCATATAATATACTAGCACAATATCGAATAAATTAATTACAGTATTCTAACCCAGTAGCACATTTTCCAAATTATCTAGAATTAAATACAATTACTAAATATGATTTTATCCTTATAATAATATTGAAAGGAATTATTTTTGATCTTGATGGAGTTCTAGTAGATTCAATGCCATTTCATTATCGAGCTTGGAAAAAAGCATTTAAAGAAATAGCATCGATTGATGTTGATAAAAAACTGATCTATTCTTTAGAAGGTATGCCTGGAAAACAATTGATTAAAAAAGTATTTCAATTAAAAGAATTTACGAATAATTCGAAAATCGAACAAATAAACAGGAAGAAAAAAGAATTATTTCTTGGGGACTTAAATTTTAAATGCTTTCCTTCGGTTAAAACAATGATCAACAATCTTCGTTGTACAAAGGGTTTGGTCACTGGTTCTACAAAAAAAGAAACAGATTTGATATTAAAAAAAATTTTAACGAATAGTAAATTTGAGCAGATAATAACAGGAGATAACGTTAAGAAAGGTAAACCCGACCCACAAGCATTTAATCTCTTTTTGAGGAAAACTGGCTTGAAACCAGAAGAAGTTATAGTTGTAGAAAATTCTCCGCTAGGAGTACAAGCCGCAAGGAATTCTAAAATGAGATGTATTTTAACCTTAAATAATAGTCCCCTAGATTCATCTGAATTCAAAAATTTTATTGATGAAGAAAATATTTTTGAAAACACGCATTCCGTTTATAATTATTTAAGAAGTTGGTGTAATAACGAAAATAGTAAAAAAATATCTCATATTAAAGCCAAATTTAGCTCTTAATTTTTTGGACAATAATAACAAAATTATATATAATATATAATAATTAAAAAGGTTGGAACGATTAGTAGATAAATTGTGTAGGAAAGTATTATTCAATTATAGATTCCAATCTCTATACAAAACCGCAAAGTACGATAGCGATTTATGTGGCTGGAATGGGTAAACAATCAGCCCGACTAGCTGTATCAGAGGCACATGGATTCATTACCACAGAACAGAATATTATAGATGAAAATCTTTTTTCAGAAATAAAAAATATACTAGCTGCTTCGGGATCATAGAAATTTTGAGAAGATATTATCTTTGCCCGCATCCTACGACGAGGACAGGCAGATGGCGGTTAAATCTATTCAATTTTGGAAGGGTGTACAAATACCAGCATTTTTGAAGTCGATATACATGATCCAAGAGAAATAGAAAAAAATGGAAACTAGTAGGAGATGATTACATGGAAAAAATTTTCTAGTATTTATTACTTTAGATGAAGGAATAAAAAAATTGGAAAAATATGTGGAATTAGGCTTTAGTGAAATTGTACTCATTAATTGAGCCCCAATCCATCAAATTTGTTATTTTCAATTTCAGATAAAATAAATCCAATATTCAACAACAAGCAAATTTAGAACCAATATTTTAGTCATTTTATCTATTGATAGCCTCAAAATTTCTTTTGGTTACCTGCTTCTTATTAGCAATCTATTTCCAAAAATACTAAAATGAACTATCAATTTTAGATCATTATTGTTTATTGTTAAGAATGGCACTGCCACGTATTTGGTAAACTAATGTGCCTACCAATATCGAAATACTTACAATAGTCACTACGAAGAAGACATTGGCTACTTGAACCACCTGTTCCCCAACAACTGCAACAAGTATCGCATAAACCACTACAATAAATCCAATTAATGAGAATAACCCTAAGATGATAAGTCTCAAATTGCTTACCCCTTTCAAATAGCCTTTATCAAATTCATTACTTTCTAATTTTTCCTGTAAACTATTTACCTTTTTAAAAAAACCACCTTCCTTTGATTCTGATTTTTTTTCATTATTTTCTGCTATTGTATCTTCTGCTATTGTATCTTTCTGATTTTGTTCACTTATGGAAGGACTATTTGCAGGAACAGATTCTTTTTCCATAAAGAAAATAATACAACATTCTATTTATACAGAATAACAGATTAATGCGAATTACTTGAAATAATCCATATTTCAAGAATTTTATTGTTAGGTCAAATAATCATATGTACTAATTTGATAAGGACTAAATGTTGGAATAATTGAAAGCCATAATTAGGCAGATATGATTTTATTTATATCAGTATATTGCCTGACGATTTTACAACTAAGCTAGATTTGCATGTTAACGTGGCATAGATATAACATGCACCAGACGATGAACGAAAACTGATCATGTATCTTAACCAATAAGCTGATCTACTTCGAATTCTTCTATATTTTTTTCTGATTTGTTGTAATCTTTGACGGAATTAACATAATCTAGTGCTTTTTTTTCTGTTGAAAAAATTCCGTCAATGGTTATTCTATCAGATTCGTTCCATATTACCCATACTTTCATAAAATATAATGAACATAATCGAATTTAAGCATGTTTTTGTTTCATAGTAATGAATGCTACTACTGTGTGATAATATCATGGTTTTATAGAAAATATGAAAATATGCTAGAATAATCTATTGATTTATAATTCTGTCAGCATTATTTTATAGCGCTAAGTACTATTTCCCTGCTCTCCAGCGCTAGAACTTTGCATATGATATGTTCTGCAAATAGTTTTTTATATAGATAGAATGTTCTTAACTATATTTCTTGATTGTAGATAGAGTTGTTGTATTTAGATTTTTTTCTACTTTTTCTAATTACCCTGTATCAGTATAGATATGTTATCCCATGTTGATATAACTATTCATTTATTTTCTTTTATCTTTGCACATAATTTTCGTTGATATGCGCTTCCCCATGTAACTCGAAATGAAATTTTTTTGAAATCACAAGACATCTAGTTAAAAAAATTTTTTCTTCATGTGGACGATGTTCATGATTTACAATTTAAGTTTTTAACTTTTAAAATGTTACTTACCAAAAATCATTCATGTACCACATACACACTATAGGAAATATATTCAACTAATGTACGAAATTATTTAGTACAATTAATGTAAAAGTTAGAAGCAATTTACCAGGGGCAGAGAAATTCTATTCTTTTTAATATATGCCGTATAACATTAAAAACAAAATAAAAAATCTTAAGGAATTTGAGATAATTTCTTTATAATTTCGATCTGTTCAAAAGCTGTCTGAAGCTTTTTTATCCATTCACATTTAATTCATCAACCTTTCCAAAAAAGACTTTCCCATCTTTGAAACTTTCATTAATCCTTCATCGTCAATAAATAAAAATCCTTTCTCTAACAGAAAATCAGAATAAAATTTAAATTTAGAATGAGATAAAGCAAATTTACTTATTATATGAGATCTTCTTTTTCCATCGATACAAGCCTCAAGAATTGAAAAAATGATACTGATTTTACTTTTATATTTATGACTCATAGTAATATATGTACATAAACATTTATAATTGTTGAAATACCAATGTCAGGATGTTAGATTATAAACATCTTTTGATATATCTCCATGTAAATACTATAGATGATAATTTTCAAGCATTTTATCAAGGGATTACATCAGGACATTTGAGCTAATACGTTCTAACAAGTAGTTTCTAATATCAAGATCCAATTTTTTGTTTTAAAACACAAGGATCTTATTTGTGAAATCTGTAAATAATGGTTGCCATCCCGTAATCATTACACTAGCTCTTTTACCCTATTATTTTGTAATTATAATGCTAATAAACAATATCGTCTATTTAATATTGACCACAAGCGGTCGATCTTTTTCTGTCCACATGAGCTAAAACGCTCCTCGCTCGTGTGGACAGCCTAATAAAGAATAACGTCCTGTTAACATTGCTGCAAAAGGACCATCGAAGAAAACCATAGACCTCGCCCAGAGAGATTACCTGGCACTAAAATATAATCTTATTAAATAATGAAGATTATATTATATTACCAATGATCAGCACCGACTAAGTTCATACTAGTTGATGATCGATATTATGGATCCTCAACTTTCTTTTATGATTTTATTTCCAAAGAAAATCCAAATTCTGCTCCTTTTCCATCTTTGTTATTCATGCCCCATATTCTTCCACCATGAGCTTCAACAATACTTTTTGCAATATATAAGCCAAGTCCAGTCCCAGAAATTGATTTGGAAGCAAATTTCTGAAAGAGCCTAGGTAGAATGTCGGAATGTATTCCATGACCTGTATCCTTTATCCTTACAACAGCAAATTCTTTATTTTGTTCTTTGTCATGTTCTTTTTCTATTGTTGTTATAACAGTTCCTTCTTGTGTAAACTTTACTGCATTTGTTAATAAATTATTGACCACTTGATAGATCCTTACCTTGTCAGCAAACACCATGATAGGTTCTTTCGGCTGCAGAAAAATAAGATTTATTTTATGATTTCTTACTGATTCTATACCTACTGTTAAATCATTTATTACGTTATTTACTTTTTCATTCAAGTCAAATTTAGACCTATCAAGTTTTAAAGTTCCAGCTTCAATTCTTGTAACATCTAATATATCTTCAATGAGTATAGACAATCTCTTTGCATTTCTTTTCAGTGGTCCAAGATATTTTTTAAAATTTTCAGGAAAAGTGTCTATCATTTCGATATATCCTGTTACCGATTGAGTAGGTGTTCTTAATTCATGGGCTGCTATGTTAATAAATTCTTTTTGCAGTATGTCATGTTGTTTTAATCGCTCATTACTTTTTTCTAATAATAAGATTGTATTTTTTAGGTCAGCCGTTTTTTTTGCTACTACTTTTTTCAAGGTATTATTGAATAATCCTTGCATAACAACGAGAATAATTACTATACTTACAGTTAAAATTAGCGATCCCATGGTAAAGTTTTGTTGCTGTGAAATAAGATCATTAACTTCATGAGCGAAAACATGGGGTATAGAAAGTACAACGTAAAATACATTTTGATCATCAATACGCACGGGAGTGTATGATATTGTCGACATATTTCCATTTTTATCGATTAAATCTGTATTACCTGATTTTCCAGATAGTACCAAGTCTTTTATTTTAGGTAAAAGTATAGAGTTAGGAGGATCATATTGACTTTGGGTAAGTTTCCCGTTTATTTTGCCATCCTGTAAAAGGTTGTAAAATTTTTCGCTGGAAGAATAAATTAGTTTGCCATCCCTGTCAAGAATAGATACTGACGGATTATTTTTTAATGAAATTTGATTCTTCATTAGTTCGCCCATTTTAGATATATCTATTGCCGCATATGTTGTACCTATGAAATTTTTTTGAGATGTTGCTTCTTCATCTTGCTGGGTTCTTACCATTTCATAAAGATCTTTGGTTGTGTAACTATAACTAAAATCTAATAGAGTGGTATTTGTGGAAGTTAAAAAAATTGGATACGAAAGAAACATTGTGGACACGTTTAATAAAGAAGGTATAAATGGTGTAAAATACGTTCCTGATGTGGATCTTATCTGTTCAAAATATTTGCTGAATGCAACCTTAGAACCCAAAAATTTATTATAGATATCCTTATCATGAAAATTAGTTGACCATTTTATATTTCCTATTTCATCGCTCCAACCATAGTAAGAAGTCAATGACTTCGTAGCGCCTTGTGAAGCTTCCAAGATTGTTATTGAGGTTAATTTATTTCCTTTTAGTGCAGGAGTATTGCTCAACAGATTGAGCTGGTTAGAAATATCTTCTAACCGATATGTTAAAGCTTCTGCTAATTGCTTCGTCTGACTGTCTATATTTGTTTTAATATTTTGTACTGCAATAGTGTCTATCCTAACAGAATTATTTAGAAAGAAGGAATAGGTAGAAATGGATGTAAACAGCAACATCATGGTAATTACTACAATAAGGGATCGAACAGAGGAGACCGATTTAAGAAAAGAAAAAGTCATAATGAATTTAAAAAGTTGGTATTATTAAATAGTTTGTGGTATAATTTTCATAATCTCTATCGATCATTGAATTTCAGCCAAGCTAAAAAAAAGAATCATCACGTTATAAGAATGAATTTGATAGAATTGGATGCTTTACTAATATAGTGATTGTCATTGATTTTGGTGATTTCATTTTTTATATTTTTAACAAACTCACACATTAAAATCACCTTCGTTTTTTAATGATGCCTTCTTATAGTAATCTAATAATAAAATATATCTTTAAACCGATATTACGACATTATGAATTCAGTTCTCCAAATTTCTATTTATGATATATAAAAAGTATCTTGAAATCATTTTGTTATGTGCTGCTACGAATTGAGTGAGAAATGTTAGTTTACTCCAATTCGTATAAAATTGATGATTTATAGTTTATAAATTCGTTCTATGTAAATAATAGTTATTATTATTTCAAATATACTTTTTTGTCCATAACTTAGTTAAGTAATAAAGAATATTAGTAAACGGATGTCTCTAACAAAACCGATCGATCAAAGTAAAAAGTACCTAAAAATTTCAAAAGCGACATCAGGATATCTGGAGGTAGATCTATTTAAGAATGCTGATTTAAATAAAGGTTATTTCCGTAATAATTGTTTGTACTTTTACTTATATAATGATTGTAAAATCGAGATTTTGCATCTTAAACCATTATTCAATAATATAAAAAGCCTCGCAGATTTCAGGTGATGTATATGGATAAAAGACGGATGGATAAGGGTTTAAGATATCTCTTACTAACCTAAAAAATTACTGAAATAGGCCCGATCATTTTTTTTGTCAAAAAATTGATGAGAACTATTGTTTTCTAAGAAAATGAATATAATAAAGAATGTCTAAATAGGAGTACCACATATTATATAAGGATTTCAAATGAAACCACTAGAAAATAATAATCAAGTTATTTTGATGGTGGATGATGAGGTAGATATCTTGGAACTATTCGGAGAGTTTCTGAGATCAGAAGGTTATAATGTACAACTTTTTACAGAACCCAGTGAACTATTAAAATATTTTTACGATAATCCTAACTGCTCGGTTATAATAACAGATTATAAAATGCCTGAAATGGGAGGAATAGATTTGATAAAAAAAATTAGAGAAATTGATAAAGAGTTTAAAATAAAATTAATATTAATTAGTGCATATTTAGAGGACGGAATCACTAGCAGATATAGTGCCAATGAATTAGAAAATCTGAAAATTGATAAAATCCTAGAGAAACCGTTAAAGATTACAGAATTAACAAGTATAGTAAAAAAATTGATTGAAATTGAAGCATCAGCAGTGTAGTCACTGCATTAATAAAAATACGACAAATGACAATTATTACATGAATTTTGTTGTTTATATCAGTCAATTTTTTTTGTTTATATCTAGCTCATTTTTAATGGTATTTCTAGCTCATTTTTAATGGTATTTCTAGCTCATTTTTAATGGTATTTTCCATCAAACCCCAATTAAAAACCGTATATATATACCAAAAGCTCTGTCCCTCTATCACCTTACCATAGTTGGCAGGACATTTAGAAAGATACTGTAATAGATACTCTGTATTTTTTAGATAAAAAAATTGAATGTAAGTATGTTATTCTCAAATTAGTTTTCAAGATAAAACAATAAAATTTTACGTAAAGATAGAATCAATCTCATTAAAAGAAATAGTTGCAAGATTTATGTTGTCTCTGTCTATTGTATTCCCTTTATTCAATTAATGGTTTTTTGTGATACAAATAGCATAAATACAATGTCCAGGATTACATCCTCACACATATCACATTTTGAAATAAAATATGATGGGTTAATACTGCTTTTTGTTTGACTTTGATTGATTCATAGAATATTTATTAAAAATTACTGATAGAACCTCATCTAATAGATATAAACAACAAAAAATTGACTGATATAAACAACAAAATTCATGCAATAGTGACGACAAAAATCTTCTTTATGATTTCTTCGTAAAACCAGTTTCATAAACATTCAAGTATACAATAAGACCAAATAGAAAGACCAGATTCAATATACATTGAGCGATTTATTAAATGTTGAAATAACAAAGGACAGATGTCATTGAACTAGATGACATCAACAGAAGTACTCGAAACGAGGTGTAATACATGTGGTGGGATAATATAGTTTTATAGAACATGCGAGGCTTTTTCTAAAATTTCATTCAAATTTTGTTTATTTTCCATCAAGTTGCTCCATGGGTTATGTGTATTACTTTCTAATATATCAGGAACATTGAGAAGCATAAAATCTGTTGGATCCACATCTAATAGATCCACCCAATTAACAGGAAAAGACACTGCAGCAGATTCTACAGGACGTGCGGAAAAAATTGATGCTATGGTTTTTCCTTTACTATTTTGATTATAATCAAAGAATACCTTGCCATTCCTTTTTGATGTGTCCCATTCCATAGTAATTTTGTTGGGGTAGCGTCTGGACATACTGCTGCCTATTACTCGTGCAAATGATCGCGTCTGATCATAAGTATACAAATTATCTATAGGAACCAAAATGTGTAATCCTGTTTTGCCCGAAGTTTTCACATAGGATTGTATTTTCAGCTCATCAAATAATTCTTTTAGACCTAATGCCACCTCAGCTGTTGCTTTAAACCCTTTAAGACTATATTCTGGTTCTTTCTGATTTGTTACATTATCTTGCACGTTTAAAAATATATAAGGATCTAAATCAAAAATAATAAAATCAGGGAAATTTAAACTACATTTTTCGGGGTATAATAATGCATTATCTTCCTCTACACCTTCATCAAAGTCGGTAATTCTACTATACCATGGGTGAATCTCTATACAGCCTAAATTAGCTAACCAAAGGAGTGTTTCTTTGTTATTACATAAAACATAGTTAATAACACCTTCATCTTCGGATTTAGAATAAATTTTCACTGTCTGTACAAAGGAGGGTTTATTTTGATCCCAATTTTTCTGATAAAATGATTTTCCTTTGATTCCATCTGGATATCTACTTAGGCTTAGGGGTCTATCTTTAAGATAAGGTAAAATATATTTACTGATTTTATCATAGTATTCAATCAAATCTTTTTTTGTAAATTGTCGATGGGTTGATGTTTTATTCCAATAAACCTTATCAAGATTTGAGAAATAAGAATAAGCATGATTATTAAAGTCATTATGACTGTTATTCGCCGTATTCATAATGTTAACCTTCGCATTCTGATTGGATCTTTCTTTTATCCTTGTGTCGATTACTTTTTTCGTATATCTTTCTTTTTCTATAAAACATTCTTCAGGTTTTTTATCTTCTCTGAGTCTCAAAAAGATAGGAGACTTCATTATATTATCTCTTGTCCAATCACTAAATTTTATTTCTGCAACAATTTCTGGTTTTACCCAGATAGGTTCTCGGTTAGTATACGGAACATAATCAATGGCACATTTTTCTGTTCGTAGATTTTGAACTTTTTCATATATTTGTGCTAAACTTATAGAATCAAATCCACTTCCTGTATGTCCAACAAACTGAAATTGACCTTCAATATCTCTAACTGCGAGTAAAAGTGATCCAAAGTATTTTTCTCGTGTTCCTTCACCTTTATTATAACCTATAATTACGCAATCTTGAGTTCTAATATGTTTTATTTTTAACCAATCGCTAGATCGTTTACCTTGTACGTATTTACTTGATTTATTTTTTGCTACCAGTCCTTCTAATCCCATACTTTTCGTAGTTTTATAAACTTCCTCGCCAATTTCTTCAATGAAATCCGAAATTTTGATCCTGGTGTTTTCGTTGACGATCTGAGACAAAATTTTTCGTCTTTGCAAAAAAGACAGATTCTGGACGTTTGTTCCATCAAGATAAAGAATATCAAAGAGATAATAAGTTCCCGGGATCTGTCTAGATAGGTTTTCAATATCCTTTTCATGGTCAAGATTCATTCTTCTTTGATGGTTCTGAAAACTGGGTAGTCCCGTTTTGTTATCCAGTACGACAATTTCACCATCCAAAACTGCTGATTTACATCTTACAACCGACTGTGTCAAAGATTTTATGGAAACAGGCGATTTTAATGCTCTTACTATTTCTGGATATCTATGAGTAATTATATTACCACTTCGTGATTGTAATTGAACTATTTCTTTTGTATTGTCAATAAACATGATAGAACGGACCCCATCCCATTTGATTTCAAAGACCCATTCTTTATTGTTAAAAGGACGGTTTACTAATGTAGATAACATTGGTTTAATCGTTGAAAAGTTATGTAACTGATTGTTACGATTAGCTAACATTTTTTGATAGGGTCCCCCTGATTTTACCCTTATTTTAAAAGGTAATTTTTTACTCTGAAATGTCTCTTTTTGTTGTTGTACATCTTTCTGTTTCCGTTTATCTTGCTTCTTTTTCTTTGTTTTTAATATTCCGGACAAAACAGATCCTGATTTAGTCATAGTTAAATCTTCATTAGGTTCGAACACATCTGGGGCTTTCATTAGAAGCCAGTGCCTTCCTTCCTTTTCATTCTGTAGATTCATTCTTACTAGATAAAATTTTCCCTTTAATTTCTGACCTGATAGAACAAAAGTAATTTTCCCTTTTTTGAATTGTTCCGATATATCCGATTCTGATATGAAGGTTCCCCTATCCCAAACAGTTACAGATCCGCCTCCATATTCTCCTTCGGGGATCAAGCCTTCAAAGTGCAAATAATCCAGTGGATGGTCTTCTGTTAGAACTGCCAGTCTTTTTATTTTTGGGTCGACTGAAATCTCTTTTGGTACTGCCCAAGATTTTAATACACCTTCTAATTTATCTTCAAGTCTAAAATCATAATGTAATCTACTAGCGTTGTGTTTTTGTACCACAAATCTAGAAGCTTTATTGTATTCATATTTTTTTTGATATCCCTTCGGTTCAGATGTTCTATGAAAATTTCTTTTTTCATTATATTTTTCTAATATTATTTTACATCACCAGTAAAACCATAGAAAAACGAACATTGCAATCAAATTACAACAACTAACAACAATAAGGAAGGAATAGAATAAATAATAAAATTTATTATAATCGGAATTGCGAGCTGTCGTCGTATGGTGAATTCGTTGACTAATGTTTTAAAGTTCGAGATGATCATAACTGTTAATTGATTTCTCTTGTATTTCCTCATTATATCTTGGATCTCGCAATACGATTCGTTGGTTATTTCCTTTATATTATCTCTCTTATCAAAATACAATTTTGAACAATATGTCATGGATATTGGTGACATCTTTCGGTAACATTATTGGAAGTGTTACAATTCGATTTCATTATGCTCACATATATTATTTTTTGCAAACGATTAATTGTATTAATATTTTACCATATGCCTATTCTTTTCATTCACTTGTTTAATTTAATTTGCTTTTGACTTCTGTTTTACATTGATACTAGCTTTAAGAGCCTCAACTAGATCGGTAGTTTCTTGTATTTTTTCTTCTCTCGTAGCCTTAAATTTCTGTCCCTTTGATTTTGTTGCTATTAATTTTTCTAATTCTCTGATATAGACATCCGAATATTTACCTATATCAAATTGGTCATTTGTCAGGTTTTCGACCAGAGTCTTTCCTAAACTTAATTCTCTTTCCTCAACTTTAGGTTGTTTATCAGTAGAAATGCCCTGGATTTCATCCATTGGCCTTATTTCATCAAGATACTTTAGCTGATGCATCACAAGACCTCTCTGATATGGTCTTAAAGCAACAAGGTGTTCCTTATCTTTTAAGACAACCTTGCCTATCGCAATTTTATTGGTTTCATTTAGTATTTTAACAAATAAAGAATATGCTTTATTGGTCATTTGTGACGAATTTGCCTTGTTCTTCTTATTCCTTCCATCGTCAGGACCGATGTAATAATTTTTTTCTATATACAGTGGATCCAAATCGTCAGAGTTTATAAATTCATTGATATCTATAGTATGAGTTGTTTTTAACTTAATTTTTTCTAAATCTTCCTTTTCCAAAATTACATAATTATCTTTTGAAATTTCATATCCTTTTTTTATTTCGCTCCATGGAACTTCTCGTTCCTCCACAGGACACCATTTCTTGTACCTAATTCTGTGTCCCTTGTCATCTAGTTGGTTAAAAGAGGAGTATTCGTTTTGTGTAGCTACAAAAACCTGAACAGGTATATTTACTAGCCCAAAAGATATACTTCCTCTCCATAGATTTCTGCTAGCCATTATAATTATATATAAGCTACAAACTTTAAAAGGCTATTAAAGAGGTTCCTGTGAAGACCTGTTCATTTGTTAATCTTGATTTAATGAAAGGGTAGAATATATCAGAAATTGCTAAAAAATATTTCTATAGTTATACTTTGGTTTATATATCTCATAGACTTTTTTGCATAAAATAATCTAATTTGAATAACTATTAAACAGCTAGCTAGAAATCTTGTTCACGAATTTATTATTTATCAGTTGTAACGGTTATCTAAATTGATGATTAAATTACATTAGAATGCAAAAAATTACTAGCAGAAATAGATCTCCTTCCTCCGTTGACAAATCAGGTAAATTCGATAGCCATCTCTCGAATAGAGAGATAGGAAAAACAATTGCCTCGGATAAATTTCCGAATACAATAGATGATTTTTGGTTCGTGATTAACCCTAATGTAATTATCAATCCTTTTGATTTTGTTTCTGTAGAAAATACATATAAAACCAAGACTATAGGAATTGTAAAGCACTTACAATCATCGTTTATAAGGAGTAATTATAATGATTTCGAGAAAGTACAGAATCATAAGAAGGAACAAAATAGATATCCTTTTGTTATTGATTCAGGCTTTGAATCAAAAGCAGCAGTACTTGCAAGCGTTTCAATAATGGCAAATACAATAGCTGAATTGGAAAATAGAAAAATTGCCATCAATTTTCCAGTGGAAGCAGGTAAACCTGTAAAATATGCTAAAAAAGATGAAATAATATTTGCCTTAGGAACCCCTAAAATGAATAATCCGATACCGGTAGGGATAATAAACAGTACAGATGGATTACAAGTTCCTATCTCATTGGATATATCATATGTTGCAGGTCCTGATACTGCACATGTAAATGCCTCAGGAATATCTGGAAATAGAAAGACAAGTTACCTGCTTTTTCTTCTATTTTCGACATATCAAACGTTAAAAAAACATGGTAATGTTTCGGTAATTATTTTTAACACAAAGGAGGATGACCTGCTACATATACATGAAAACAATCGAAAAATTAAGAATTCAACAAAATTGTTGTTTGATCTCCTTGGTTTAAAGACAGAGCCATTTAAAAACGTCACTTATTTTCTTCCCAGAGGACGAGACGGAAAACCTAATTCTAACCATATACCCAAGAACCATAAAACATTTTCATACGAATTGAAGGATATTTATGACAGATTAGATTTGTTGTTTCCTGAAATTTTTGATCCAAAATATAACTTGACCTCAATTACAGATTACATTTCAGAGTCATGGCCGATTCAAATAAGCTCTAAAGAAAACATCAAGAATTGGACAGATTTAAGTGAATTTATAGGATATCCAGAATACATTGTCAGTCACAAATCCTCACTTCTGAGATTTTTGGGACATTTACAAAGATTTAGAAAATCTTCTTTATTTATAGATAAAAAAGTAACGAGTACTTACCTAGGAAAAGAAATACGAAACATTAGTACCAGTCAAGTATTTGTTGTGGATATCGCAAAAATTTCTTCGTTATGTGAACAAGAATTTGTAGTAGGAGATGTCATGAAAGCTATAGACGAAATATATTCATCAGGATCTACTGAGTTTTATGACCAATACCCAGATGAGCATATTAAAAGCAATCAAAGGAAAAAAAAGAAAAAACAAATTAACGAGAAACCAAAATATGTGCTTATTTTTATAGATGAAATTAATAGATTTATGCCGAAATCCTTCAATGATAGAATTAATGCAGTCCAAGATCAGGTTATGAAAACTCTCATTGCAGGAAAATCACGAGGTACGATATTATTTTCAGCTCAGCAATTTAAGAGCCAAACAGATTACCGACTCCATGAAAATATTGGATTACACGTAGTAGCAAAACTTGGCGATCCGGAATTATCCAAAGATCCTTATTCAATGATTGATAAAAGGACCAAGAAAAATATCAGTAGACTAAATAAAGGAGAATTAGTTATGATCCATCCATCCTTTAGACATCCAATAAAAATTTCATTTCCTCCACAAATTCTCAAGAAATGATTTTATTTTTGAATTATGATTTCCAATATACATCATTATTTCTATTAATAAAATAATTTATTTATTAAAAATTAATATTCAGTACAGATATAAAAAAAAATATTATGATGGCTATAAAGAAATAATATCAGTGAATTCAACTAACAGATTAGATCTTTAAGTTATTTATTTGCCTATATTAGTATTCATATTAATATTAGCTATGAGTATTTTTATATTAGATTTCATTCATCAGAATATAAAATTGGATAAAATATTTTACTTACTAATTATTTACTCTTAAAAAAGATGGGTTTTTGTAATTTGAACTTAAATATTACTTTGTACTAAAGTTACACCAAAAAAGTTTTAAAAGTCTATCTCTATATCATTCAATTTGTTAATAATTGTTTTCAAATTATTTGAATTCACTTGATAGATTACGCAATTTAAAATTTTTAATTCGATTTATCTCGTTATCGAACCATTCTTCCACCTCTGAAGGATTCTCCCTAATTCTGGATTTTATATATTGTAATTGATCAATTCTATTGCTTTTTAATCCTTCTGCAAGAGGAGTATAAAATGAAATAACAGATTCTACTATTTTTTGGGTAAATATGTTATTGAACATTTATTGTCCTTCCTTGCTGTCATTTGAACTATCTTTTTTATAAACGGGATAATTAGTCATAATATTATCTGTACAACATCCTTTAATAACCTCACATAAAATTAGCTGTAATTTCAAAAAAAAGTGTCTAAAATAAAACGTAGGTTTACTTATATTATTCCGAACAAAAATCTTAGAAGTAAAACTAGAACGATTATTCCGACAACAATTGATATTATGGTCCAAATCATAACTATATTAACACATCATAGAATATAATGATTCATACCTATTTCTCGGAAAATAATTAGTTGACTACTGCCTCTTTTTGTATTCCACTTGAATTAAAAGCAAATGCAAAACAACCAGGTTGTATTTATCAAACTAAAATATTCATACAGCTAATTCAATATTTATATGAAAGAATACCCATAACTTAGCCATAAGTTTTAAACCCTATTAAAATATAATTTCTATGACATTACCATCGTACAGAATGTCGGAAGGATCCTTCAAATGGTTTCCGGAATGTGCCAATTGAAGGATTTGGTAAACGTAATATCTTGGCGAAAGCCATGAAGATAATAGATTCCATTTGTAACTGTTCTTCACAATCATATAAGGTATTATTTGTATTCCTGAATTCGAATATAGCATATCATTCAGCTGGCTAATCTACAGCTAACAATTTTTTTATTTTTATATCATTGAGTAAAAGGGAACCAAATATCGAAGCGCTTTTTTAAAAATCATTACTGATAAAGTATAAAAAGTATAACGTACATATATAGTTGTATGATTACATCAAGGATTTTTATTATTTTTTTAGTTGTTATTACTTGTATGTCAAGTCCAATTACGATTTATTCACAATCAGATAATAGTACTACGGAACAAATCAAAAGTACTGCACAACAGATAAAGGATCTGGCTTCGAAGGTAGCTAGCAATACTAGTGATGATATTGATACAGAAGAAGCAAAAAAAATTCTAATTCAGTTGGGTGACGCAGCTAGAAGTATAGCCTTAGGTGGAGCGGATGTGTTGTCTAATATAAGTGGCGAAATTAGGTCTGGGTTAGAGTAAATGATTAAGTTCTAAGAAAAGAAATAAAAAATTTATTTTGTACTTAATAAAATGATTATATAGGAATAAGATTAGACTATATGTGAACATTACTAAAAATAAATTATAATCCATTTTATGTAATCAAAGATTTATAAACACTATTCATAACCTGAAAATGAAAACAAATTGTCCAATTTGTATTTTATTGCATTTACAATAAAAATATTTTTTCAGCATATTTAACCCAAGTCCTGAAGTCCTGAAAGATACTAATTTTATTTAAAGGCTTAATATGATGGTATTAAATGATATAATCTTATATTTTTTATCAGAAACCTATCCATGAGTATAATAAATTCGCATGCTCCTGATCTTTATTATTGAAAGCAAAAAGTAAGCAATTTTAAGATGGAGAATAAAAATTATGTTGAAATAAAGATAATCAAAGCAGATTTTAAATTTAAATGACTAGCAATATAAAATATAAATAGAAAGGATACTTGGATAAGCAAACATCTATTATACAGACAAATTGAATTTCAATTAATCAGATACTGAAAAAATAATACAGAACAATCAAACACCATTCTTGAATATACTACGGACATTCTGGAGTGAATGAAATATCAAAAGATGTTTATTTTTACTAAAAGCAACAAATTATTAAATCAACTAAATAAATTCTTATAATAATTTTTTTACTTTATAGTAAAAAACGCCATCTCTCAGGATGGATTTAGAATTCTACTTTTTGGATCTTATTTGTATTTGCTACAATCATGTATCCTGCAAGCTGTAGAATTGTATTAATATAAATCGATTATAAAATCTTGGAGGGCAGACAAGTATGGCGTTAAATTTATTTCTCCACAAGAGATGACGTGAATTTTACGGGGACGATTGCATCATTTATCGTATTATTCTCAAGAACAATATTGTCTACTAGGATAGTAAGATTTCCTCTATATTCATTAAAGTTGACATCATAAAATCCTCTGCCATTTAATGCAGTTTGATTGATTTTCTTCCACAACTCATCACCTTGAGAATCATAAATAATTAGGTCAAAATTTTTAATCGGAACTACTCTCTCCAATGTTGAGGGAACAGACAATCCCCAACTTCCTAACGTATCTCCTGTATTATTTGACTCCATTGGAGATATAGTTTCCGTAGTATGTTCTGGCAGTGTTCCATTCAAAAAAGCGATTTCTATTGGAAAATTATTTACATCATGAGATGGAGACGATTTCAATTGAATATTAAGAATGTCATCTGTTGAATTCTTTTGTAAAACTGGTGACTTCAGCTCCCACATTTCTACCTCTTCCGATCCAGCAAACGCAGAATGGAACGCAAAGGTTGACCACACGGCAAAAATACTCAAAACTAGACATAAAAATATCGATTGCATATAAATCAATATTCAACATTCAATATAACCATTATATTTGTTAAATAATCTTGCTAGATTTTATTACGTATATAAATTATCAGATAGCTACAAGATTACATTTTTTATTATGAATACTTTACATTTAGGACTAAAGACTGTCAATCGATAAAGATCAAATGAATTATTATGATTAGCTTTTGGCGTTGATTTCTTGATAATATCACATTGAAATGTAAAGAATTAGTAATCCATAATATATAAATTTTAGATCTTTTTTCCATTATTTTTAAGAAAAATTGCACATTGTAATTAATGTAATTTTTAGAACAACCTGTTTTCCTAAAAAATACATATATTTTTATTCATTTAAGTTCTTATTCTCTGAATTTTTCATGTAGTTATAACAACGACTTTCCAGGAATCTTCTATTGTTGCCTTCGCTATTAGGAAAAATCCGGAACAGTTGTTTAAACAGATGACCTTATCCGTATTTGTTATAACTTATTTAAACGATAAGGCCTACTTTCGTTTACCCAAACAAATAGTCCAAGTTTTGACTCCGTTCCTTGTGACTAGGGGAGAAGGCAAGCCAAACACGGAGTTGGCTAACGCCTTCTGTTAAAATCAGATATCTGTGCGTGTACATTTTCAAGGCATAAAAAAGAATTGAAAAATATACCTATTTAGTTTTTATCACATTACTCTTTAATACAGGTTGGTAAATTCATTTTACTTCAAATTAGATCAAACTATAATTCGAGAAGATTAGAATTAATTGAGTCATTTTAAATCGTTCAAACAATGGCAAATTAAAAATAATATATCTTAAAATAAAATATTAATAAAAAAAATTGTTTAAACAGAATCTCTATCGGATTCTGTTTCATCTACTGTTTCAGCAGCTTCTGCTCTCAAATTCTCTGCCGGTCCAGTTGTCGAAGGATCAGACTCTGCTGCTCCTACTTCGTTTTGATCATTTTGAATAGAATCTAAATCTTCGTCTTTTTTAAATCTTTTATCTTGGTTGTTCTTTTCAGAATATATATCACTCATTGATATTATATATGCAACAAAGGTTATAAAGCTGTGACAAAAATATTTGACTAAATAACCTACTAATTAATAATAGGTGAAACAAAATGATGATTAAATAATTCAATCATCCATTTTTAAATTGTAAATAATATGTTCTAAAAACAATATTGCCTTTCAATGAAGAAGGAACTGATTTAATTATATAGATTATTCATCTAGCAATAATTGAAGCTCTGCTGGAGAAGGTTCTGTTTTTCTTTCGTATTTTGCAGATAGCAGTGTTGACGGTAATTTCAACCATATATAACTACCATCGTAATTCACAATATGCTTTTTTGGGATATAATACATATGAACATTCACAACTCCATCCCTCACTATTAGGACATCGTTACCTACTCGGTCCACGTCACCCACGTCGACATCGTCGCTAGCTCTCACTTTTTTATGGATAACCTCTTCCCAAGGCACATCTAATAATTCCTTGGATTTGTTTTCGCCCTGGACTTCTATGCCCGGCTCTTTTGCCATAAATGGTATTAATTCAGAATAGTCACCTTTTTCATATGACAAATCAGATTCTAGGGGCGGACTGTCTCTTTCATATTTGGATTCGATTTCGTCCTTACTGAGAGATGAGTATACATGTTCACCATCATATTCTTTGAGATATTTTTTTGGAATAAAATATCTATTCTTGTGGACTAATCCCTCTTCAACTTCAACAAAATGTTGGGCAACGCTCTTGATTTCTCCGACCTCTTTATCATCGCTGGTTTTTACTTCCTTATTCAATAGCTCAGTCCAGCTCACACCCATCTCCTGTTTTGATACTGATTTTCCACCCTGGGAGTTCAGATTTTCTGTTTTTTCATAGCGAGGATGAATTCCTTGGTTGAAATCAGGATATTTTTCTTCAACATACGCCTTTCTTTCTTGGTACGATACATCGTCAATAAAGACGTCGGATGTAGGAGGATGATCTTGATTTTGAAATTTTTCTTTGACTTCATTCTCTGTTAAAGAAATCCAAACATCGTCACCATCATAACTGTCAAAATAATACTTTGGTATAAAAAAATGGTCCTTCCCTATTGTTCCTTTTTCGACCTCAACAAAATGATTTAATACATTTTTTATTTTTCCTAAATCTCTATCATCAACAGATTTTATTTTTTTGTCTTTCGCTTTTTCCCATGAAAGATTAACTACCAATTTATCTGATCTTTGTTATGCAACATATGATATATTAGTTTAAGAATACTAACAATATTCGTGATATTTAGAAAATTTAAGCCTTATATCCTTTGTGGACCAATAAAGATTGTAAATGAATAAAGATAATTCCATTCCTGGTCCGACAATATTATGGAGTGAAATAAAAGATCAAAAAGTAAAATCTGTAGATGGCAAAGATATGGGGAAAATAAAAGTCATTTCTCAAAATCACTTCATGGTGGAAAAAGGATTAACTAAAAAGACCAAATTCTGGATTCCAAAATTTCTGGCCGACGTATACGACGGTCAATGTTTATGGCTAAATATAGAAAAAAAAGACATAATTGACGCTTTTTATTATGACGAAGAACCTGAAATTCTACGACATCAAACAGATGTTTCTACCTTTAACACAAGATATGGGATTAATAAAACAGCTGATTCATATGAAAAGATACCTGTTGCCAAAAACAAAGATTCATCTGTTACTCAACAACACGGTTCAAAACAGCACTATAAGAATATAAGGGATCTAAAATAGAAACAAAAGAAAATATAATCCAATTTTGTTTGTTCTCGCATATTAAAATTATCGCAATTAAAGGTACCCTTTGATCTGGTCATTTAACTTTAAGACAATACATTAAGTCAGATTGGTTTTTACGTTCTATTTGATATCTTCTTATTTCATTGAATTTGTATGGATAAAAATTCTTTTTTTAAAAAAGTCTACATCTTAGAATTCAATATAACATTAATTCACAATATGCTGATTAATAGGTAAAGTGAACACAAAATTTGCCCCTTTACCATTTCCATTATTCTCACCCCATATTTTGCCCCCGTGAGCTTGAACAATATTTTTAGAGATATACAATCCAAGGCCAGTTCCTTTTTCGGATCTAGTTACGAATTTTTTAAACAATCTCGGTAATATCGTTGGATCTATTCCTTTACCAGTATCTTGGATACTAATTATTATTTGACCCTCCGGACGATTTTTTATTTCAGTAGTTATTGTACCGTTCTCTGTAAACTTATAAGCGTTGCTTAATAGATTAGATACTACTTGCTGTATTCTATTTTTGTCTGCATGTATCGATAGTTTGTCTCTTTCTCCTTTGTCATCATCTAAATTACAATCTTTATTATTATCATTATAGACTAATCTAAAATCATTATTATTTTTATTTCGGGATTTATTTGTAAAATCGTTTATTGTTTCTTTGATCAAATCATATATGTCGAATTGTTCCTTTTCTAGTTTTAAAGTATCGCTTTCGATTCTTGCTATCTCTAAAATGTGTTCTGTTAATCTATAAAGCCTTTCTGAATTTCTATCTAAAGGATCCAAGTACTTTTTAAAGTTTTCCGGTCTCATTTTTATCAGTTCCATATATCCTACTATCGACTGTGTTGGTGTCCTAAGTTCATGAGCTGCTATATTGATGAATTCCTTTTGCATCTTATCATGAACTTGAAGTTGCTCATTTGCTTCTGTAAGTCTTTTATTTATTGTTGTAATTTCTTCGAGTGCTTTTTTTAGGTCAATCGTGGCATCAGAAAGTTCCTCATTTGTAGTTCTTATATTTTCAAACAACTTCTTTTGTCTCCAAATTGTATCAAAAATAGAAATATATGAAAAAATTGTTGATTTTGCATTTGTGTATGTTGCAGATCCTATTGCTCGCCAGACCTCTTTTTGAGAATCGTCTTTTGTTTCTATCGCCAAAAGTTTTTTTCTATCCACAATAACACAAGTCGTTTTAATTTTTGTAACAGATTCAATTTTTTTAAATTCAATATTCAATTTTTGTTTGTGACTTTTTTTATTCTTATTTGTCTCTAAAATATTCTTTATTCGTTGATCTACAATCTTATTAGTAGGAGTCAAGACTCTAAAATAAAATTTTGTATTAATACCATTTCTTATATTTACATTTGATCTTTTAGTGAGGGTTTCCCAAATTTTTAGATTATATTCTCTAAGAAATGCATTTACAGACGGCAAAATTAATAAAACCTCAAAGGTAGCATTGTTAATAAGCTTGAATAGCAACTCTTGAGTCTTGTGTGTATTTTCTATTATTTGTGTAAATTCTTCCTCCTGATATTCTTCTTTACCCCGTTGCATATGGGATTTGACATCGTTTACCCTTAGAGAACCATCCAAACCTCGAGTCCAAAAATCTTCAAAAACTTTTTTATATTGCTTAAGTAAATTTGGCTCATTAGTAATAATAATATTTTGGGATGATTCATTATTTGTAAAAAAAGGATCCATAAAAATACTAACCATGTAGTCAGATATTATAAAATTTAGTGGAGGAAGCATATTTGAATGTTTTATCTGTATTCCACTATGAAGAAATTTTTCAGCCCAACGAACATTGTTCTTATTTATGGATGAGATGTATCTAATATTTCTAAAATTTAATTCTCCATGATTTTTAAATGCACACTCTATTATGACAGACGTATATTTAGATAAATTTTTAGCGTCAAGTCTAGGTAAATATATATCCAATTGTTCAGAAACATTATAATCTGTTTTAAAAAATGCTAAAGCCTGCGTTAGAGATTTTACCCGTTTGAAGTAGAATTCATCTCCTTTTTCCTGGATCTCTTTTCTTTCCTCGTTGATATCTCTCGCGTTCATCCACAGAGTTTCAAAAATATGTTCCTGTTTTTTTAATATCTGTTTTGTCTTACTATATAAGAATGGAGCAAAAATAAAGTATGAAGATATTGCTCCAATATTACAAAGAATTTCATTCTCATTTAGTACTAAAGCGTCAACAATATTGGGCAAATGTCTTACTTTTGCGACGGGCAAGAATTGTTTAACATATAATAAATTCTCTTTTTTTATTTTTGTAATGTACCTAATCTTCACTCCTCTTTCGTAAGCTTGTTTACAACTATTCAATAAATGGTTTTTATGAGAAGAATCCTCTAGAATATGATGACTTATACAAATATCTAGTTTTTCAGATGCGTTTTGTATTACATCTTCTATTCTTTTTAAAATATCTTCTTTTCCTTTTATAATTTGTGTTTCAAAACAAATATTGGTTTCAATACTTCTCATACATTATTTGATAATATTAGGACCTTTTAGTTAATAATCATTTTAGATAATGGTTTGTTGCATTCCTAAGGATCTATTCCTGTACAGACGCATTCGTTCTTCTGATTGCTTGATCGCACGCAAAAAGTGACTTATCCTATACCAGGACAGTTAAATTTTAAGTTCAAATTGTCAAACATGCATTTTTCTTGGTTTTTGAATTTACATTTCTGATACCGAAACGGTATTTACAAATCTGTTCTTTTGTTGTCTTGGAGTAAAAATAGACTTGTTTGATAGGTGGCACATAGGATCTTCATAAATCAATGCTCCTAAATTTTTGCATATTAGATCCATCATCCATCTAAAATGGATTTATTGCTACTATTAACTAATTTCTTTCATTTTTTTCCTCCACATCTTTTTAATTGAATATTTTCTACCAGTTTTTCTTTCTAAATCTCTTTTACCGTTTGAAGTCCATGCTCATGATTTGTTTTTCTAAATTTACGATATGTTGTTTACCCTCTATCATGCGTCTGACAACATGTGTACTTTCTATTAAATGTGATTTGAATTTTGTTTCTATCATTGCCTAATTTAGAATGCAAAAACGCAGTTCAAATAAATACCACAAAAAATGAATATTGGAATTTTTCTTTCGATAAGTGGAGAGCTATTCTATGATCAGATTGTCTCCAATATCACTTTTAAATACTATGAGGCGTACTTTCAGAATAGAAATGATAAAACTAGACCTTCCTACTTTGTATAAACAAAAACCTGACAGATTTTTAAAGTTAGTTCACTTTACTATTTCATATTTCGCAATCTTCGATTCACACTCAGAGGACGATAATTAAATGTTGGAATCAATACAAATACAACGACTATTTATCCAGAATATCATTCCGATGGATCGCTTCAAATTCCTCCTAACGAGCTAATGAGCATAAAAATTTATGAAAAAGAATCAAAATTATATATCCTTTTTGTTATCTAATATTACTATTAGTATTATATTTTATCTCTCATTTCATGTTGCTCTATCGAATCAAAATATAACATATTATAATGAATAACGAGGTAAAGATAGAACAATGCATAAAATTTTCTCTTATAACAAACATAATCTACAAGTAATAGACCAATTCAGTCTTGATGATTTACAAAATGAAAATAAAGTATGGATCGATATAGAAAATCCCACTTCAAAAGAAATATCATGGATTGAGGATACTTTTAATATAGATAACAAAATTGTCAAGCAATATTTAGCTGGGTCAAAAAAATCACAAATTAGAATCTTGGAAGAATATACGTTTACTTCAATAGTAAATGTAAAGTTCAAGAATTTGCAGACATTGACTACGCAGCCAATTTATATATTTCTTGGAAAAAATTGGTTGATAACAGTTCATTCATCAGAAATTAATTTAAACGAAAAAGTACATCAAATGTTTGATAATGATAAAACAATAGCCGAATCCTCGATAAAGATACTGTATTACAATATTCTTACAAAAATTATAGAAAATTATGAGCACTTACTTACTGCCATCGAAATTGCCCTGACTGATTTTGAGGAAAAATCATTATTTAATTATTCTATTGAAGTATTACGACAACTAAAGGATTTATCACACCAGTTGATTATGCTAAGAAGATATTTCTGGAAAGTGAGAGAAATTTTTAGCTTTTTAACATATCAGGAGCAGGAAATCGAAGCAAAACAAAATATAAAATATTTAAAAATACTTTACAATAATGTAGACGAATTAGTACATTTAATTGAATCATATAAAGATACAATAAACTCCATAAGAGAGCTTTATATAGCAAATGTTTCTCTACAAATGAACGACACAGTAAAGACATTAACAATATTCTCTGCGATACTTTTACCATTAACGTTCATCACTAGTTTTTATGGGATGAATGGACTGGATTTGAACAATTTTTCTAGTTTACCTTTTGGAACGATTTTGGTATCAATCACCATGGGAATAATCCTGTCAATTCTTATTTTATTTTTTAGAAAAAAACAATGGATTTTACGAAAGCGGGAAATCCCAGCTGATGCTTATAAAATTAAAGTTAACAGCAAAAATGAAAGTAGGACCTAAACAGATTTTGCTTAACGGCTGTTACTATAAAATCAAATAATGGATTGGCTAATTTCATATCCTGCCAATCATTAATCCGTTGATATGTCATCTATCCAAATCCGTTGTATCAAATGCGCTGGAATCAATTCTCTTCTTAGAATATTATTTGAACTCTCTTTTTTATATAGAGTAACAGTCACGTAATCTGAAACTACCTGTACGTTTATAGTTTCACATGTTTTATCCAAACTAGAGACATCTAAAATTTTAACTGATTCAATTAGTGGATCTGCACTTTTTTCTATAAAGCGGATTACTATATTTTTTACTTCTATTCCATGAAATTTTATTTTCGCTGATACATTATTCAATATTACTTAAAAGGATTGCAAAGGTAAAGAGGGTTTCGCTTTTACCATTTAATAATCAATTTTCATACAACTAATTTTAAGTGATGGATCAATTAACGTTACCTTCGATTATTTTTTATTTAAACTGAACTCAATTTGGTCAGTTAATTTTTTGCCTGATTTAATTATCATATCAAACTGTTCATAATCAGCAGAACCTATGCTAGATATAAAAGGGATATTACATGTAAACAAAGAAGGTTCTTCTGTCTGATTGTCTTTTGTGATGTTTTGTTGACACTGCAATGATAAATTTTTATTCCAAGAACAAATGTCGAGGGTTTTGTTTATTTCAGCTATTCCTGTTAACGTTGTATTCTGTTTTCTTAAATCTATAATGTCTTCAAATTTTTAGCATTTCTTTTCTTATTGTGTGATTCATCATAGCTGGTCTGAAAGGATTTTTTTCTATAGATTTTTATCTACAATTTAGTAGGACTTATTTTTATAACAATTTGTATATTTTGTAACTTTAGTTTTTATTATGAATTGATAGCACGATAAAGATGGTGGTTATATTGATCATTTTTACAAAGTATTCACATTTTAAAGATTGATATATTATGTTGTACAATTATAAATGGAAAATGACAATAAAAAGAGAAAAAATTTTAAAAACTGAATTTAAAAGATTACCAATAATTAAAATAAGCATAATTATCATAAGTACAGTACTATTTTTGATAAACCATCATGTAGACGAATCATTCCAGGAAAAAGGAATTGTATTAGTAGATCCGAAAAACGTCACCAATCAGACTTTACAAGATGTGCCAACAGAGGATAAGGACATGTCTACTGGTCTAGAACATAAAAATGATTAAATAAAAATTCTCATTTAATTTATTTAATTTATTTTTAAATGAATGTTAGGTTAAAGGGTGTGTGTGTTAATTTCAAATTTATTTTCAAATGAAAAGATCCTCCATAAAAAAAGAAATTAAGACTGTGAAAAAATTCAATATTTCATTGAAGTATTTTTTAAAATTATTAATATATACATCAACTAAATTTACTTTAATTACACAAATTTAGGAGCCAATCGCTTGTATCTTACTATCTAAAGATAAGTTTAAAATCTGCATCTTGATATATTATTCAATCTGATTGATGCAAAATATCTCAATTTATTGGACGTCATTAAAATATATTATTTTTCCCAATCATAAAAAAACAGAAAATCTAATATTTTCATAAGAACGATATATGAAATACGATGGTTATTAAGCATTGATCAGAAATAGATGTATGCCAATAGATTTAGAATTTCCTAGAAATCATCATGTAATTGGGAAGCACTCTCTTTCTAATGGAAAGAATTTTCATTTGGTATGGGTTCCAGGGCGTTCTGATGCAGATGAACAAGTTCAAAAGGCATACAAAGAAAGAGGGGAACAATACTTACCTATATGTATCCACGTAACAAATCTGACCCGATAAGAGAACGTAATTGCATATATTATATGGAGCGCGTTACCTTATGCCCTACACAATCTTTAAAAGTTGACGAAGCAAATACTCAAATTCATAAAAGATATTCATAAAGAGTGGTAACAAGATTGCAAAATAAACGAGTAGGTGAAAATAATAATTAAATAAGATTTATAAAAAAACTTTGGTAAAGCTATATTTTAATACAGATAACATAATTTATCATAATAATAAAAAATATCAATAGAAACACTAGGATATTCAATAATCATAAAGAGCAAGGTTAATTCCCGCTTGGCTTATATAATTACCAGATCATGGAAAAAATCATTCAAAATAAGAATCTTTGTAAGGATAAGAGATCGAAGAATTATCAAATAGAAAATGTTTTGAAACTACATTTAGCCGATTCTGTAAGGAGTTTAATTATACAATTTAGAAAACATTGGAGGAAAATTTATAATTGACATTCTAGAACCTCCTTCATATTTTGTATTTAACTAGATTTTATTTAACTAACTGAACGATGTCGAATTTATAGCTGTGGCATTTGCAATTTGTCCTCTTATTTCTCCATTAGGATAATCTACGGTGTGAACATTGATATAAGTCTTCAATTGTTTTATCTGACTCACCACATCCTGCATAGATTTTCCAGCGAATGGTCCTTCCAAGTCGCTTGCCGTTATTGTTCCTTCGATTAGAGTTCCGTTAATGACATCGGTTGGAGTACTTGAATTAAACAACGTCGCAATCACATCACCATTTTCTCCAAAACCACCTAAATGTATATGAGAAGCTTTAATTTGATCCAAATTTGTTACGTTTATTTGATATTTCAAGGTGTTGTTATCATATTTTAGTACTGCAAACCCGCTAGAATTTGTTGTTACTGGTGGTACTTCTTCAAAGCCAACAAGGGGTGTGGTATAAATTTCCTCTGTATAAGACATGACAATTGCTACCGAGAAAAGCATGAAAACTGATGCCAGGAATAAGCCAATGCCAGAATGATTGGAAAATAACATTAGATAGATATGTTCAGCATTGTTTATAAGAATTATGTATCCTAATGTAGTAATCGATATTTAATAGGTTCGTCAATTGAAATACTAATTTTATCATTAATGGAAGGAAAAAGGTCTTTTAATATTTACCACATAATTTAAACCTGTTATGCCAATTTAATATAAAAAGTGGATTCTAAAATTAGTAGTAAATTAGTGTTTTATTTGCAAAGTTGAATTGTCATAATTAAGTAATTTGAAATGAAAGTAATTCATCGATAAACAGAAGCCGTATAAATATAACTTATATAATTTAGGAGAAGTCAGATTTAATGAAGGGAACCTGTCAAATTTGCTAAGCTGTAAATGTGAGCGTACAAAAAATAACTTCAAAAAATAATCAAGATAAATATCTCGATCATTGTAAAGATGAATAAAATAAAAAAAGAGGTTCGATAAGTTTCATCAAAAGCTTTTTTCAACGATCATCTATTATCTTTTTTTATTCTTTCTTTTTATTTTTCCACTCATGCTTGCGTTACATACAGCGTACGGATTTGCCTTGTCTCCCGATTTGCTCTCCACTTTTTCAACGCACCTGTCAAACTTTTTGGAATCGAGTCCCTTCTTGATACCACGAGGCATACATATAATATCACAACATCATTAATTAAGATTAAATGAAGAAATGGTATTGATTCAATAACTAAAATACATTTAGAGACAGATCAAGAAATTTAATACGATATTTTAATTAAATTAAACGAATTGTACGAATGAAATAGAATATCGTTAATTTCTCAAATTAATTAAGGAGAAATTACAGATGTCGTTAAAATAGTACCAAAATCTACAATATATATTTTGAATTTTAAATGACATAGAATATTAATTAGTGTTGTGAAAAATAACAAAAATATCTAAAAAATAAATAATAAAATAAACTATAAGAGGAAACGATGTTATATTGTCTATGAGGGTCTATTATTTACTAATATAATACGATATAAAAATAGACGACCAGAATTATAAACATTGGACCCTAAGGCTCAATTATTTGTTAAATATGTTAAAAAGTGAGTTATGACTTAAAGTATAAAATCATCATATACTTTGTTATCAATAGTATAGTATGAACTATGAGAAAGAAATTAATGCCGTCGAAGGAGAAGTTATAAATCCAGACGGAAGTGTTATACCAACTATAGAGTCTGAAAATATATCGAAGGAGAAAGAAAAGTATGTTATTTCAAAAGAGGATATTCCTACATTTAATAAAATTTTAGTGACAGATGATGGCAAAGATATATCAAATAAAGCTCTGAATTATGCTATTTCATTATCCAATTCAACAGAGGCGGAAATAGTAATTTTACGTATAATAGAAGATGTTGACCAATTAGATATCTCTGTTGAAGGTTCGAAAGATGTCAGTGAAAATAAAAATCTTGACAACGAAAATTTTGAACGAACTATCAAGGGAGAGATAATAAATTCAATGGAAGAAAAGATTAAGAATTGTCGGG
>DATFEP010000064.1:0-104225 GCA_035250975.1 Nitrososphaeraceae archaeon
CGTCCTTTTATTCCAGCCGTCCAAACAGAGACTGCAGAATCTACCTTTGTGTCATCTTTTAGGATAACGTAAGAGGGGCCTACTTCTTTTATTGGATTGTTAGTTACTATCCTGATTCCTCTTGTTATTAAGAAATTTTTAATTTCTGAAATAAGTTTGAGATCCCATCCTGGAAGGATATCTTCTTGTGCTTCAATTACTGTGACCTTGAATGAAGATATATATTCATCGGTCAGAGCACCTGCTAGACTGATTCCAGTTGCGCCTCCCCCACAGATAACAATATTTGATTGCGACGGGATCTCCTCTAATTTTTTACGCAAGGTTATAGCATCATCAAGTGACCTAAAAGAAAAAGCATTTTCCTGCGCACCTTTGATGTTAAAATAAGCATTTGACGATCCCAGAGCAATTATGATATAATCAAATTTGTATTCCTGCTTTCTTGAATTTTTTGCATTGTCATTCAGGGTTGTTGTAATTACTTTATTATCAAGATCTAAACTCAATACAGATTCATTGATAAAGGATATTTCGTTCTTCAATAACTCGTTAATAGAAAAAGATATGTCCTCAGGTTTTTTAACACCCGCAGAAACTAGATGTATTTGTTGTAGTAATTGATGGTAAGGATTTTTATCAAAGACCGTGATGTGAAATTTCTTTTCTTCATTTCCACTAGCCAACAAATTGGCGGCTGAAAATAACCCTGCATATCCAGCTCCGGCAACCGCAACTTTTTTCAATCAAATCACATAAAATTATGTATTTATTATATTCCTTTTTATAATTTCAGATGAATTATTAGTACTATATAATTTGAAAGAATGAGATTTAATGTTACTAACAGAGATTCGTGTAAATACTATCATTATTATCTTTATTATTCTTTTTTTACTAGATAAAAGTTTTGATAATAGCTATTTGTTCTCAAGATATTTCATAAAACTTTAACTAGAATATGAAGGAGATCTATAAAATTAATTCAGAATTTTTAACCCATGCAAATTTATATTATTACGTTAGAAGTTTCAAACTAAAATAGCTGTTGAATATTATTTCTTGCATACCTATGAAAATTGATACTATCGCGTAAAATGTTTACAACGATAAATCAACAAAATGAATTTTCTACATGACTGTGCATCAAAACAAACCAGTTGTATATATAATTCAATAAAGATCTTAGTTTATTTTAGTCGATCTATGATTTTTTTAAAAGATTGATTATATCCCTAAATATGCATAAATTTGAAACTTTTATTATTTGTCTCTTTTAAGAAGCTATAAATGTCAATCAGAATGTTACTAAAATCTTTTATATCTAATTCTGATGAAAAAGTATCATCCTTGTCTTTATCTGGACCAACATTTTGAAACGCATTAATATTAAAATCTTTTTCATTCAAGTTATCATTTACAGGATAAAGAATATTGTTTTTTTCTGAATCACTATTTCTATATAAAACATAATTTGTATATTTAGGCGGGATGGGTATTGTGGAGACTATCCAAATATTATTAGTATGTGGTTGTATTCTCTCAATATTTTTCAAATCTTCTAAAGGGAAACCACCCTTGTAAAATTTTATTATAACAGAATTCTTTGGTTTGGTTTTCAATGTACGTAGATCTGGAATCACTATATCGATCTCTTGATTGTTAAATGTGATTTTTCTCTGTGATGGATATCCGGATGCTGTGAGTAGAAAATGAAGCAATGCTTCGCACAAAACAATTAATTCAACTTCTTCCTCTTTCTTGTCCTCACCGTTTTTATCGTTGTACTCAACATAATCAAGGTGTTTTTCTTCGGAATCTTTGAATCTGAATAATACGCGTTGCAATATGTTTAAGATGATTTTTTTTGAATTAAAGGAGTCTTTGTTTAACTCGATATGAATTTTCTCTTTTCCGATTTGATCCAAAGTATCATAAAGCATTTCCTTGATATCCATAAAAGGATTTATTGATAGGTTTATTAAATATCTTGATATAGAAAAAATATGGCTAAGATAGCGGTCATATTATTATATATTTCACTTGCTTTACTCATAATATACGGCTTAGATACCTTTGTGGCTTCTTTGAAACAACCACAATTAGATGGCTCTCCAGGAACTGGATTTTTACCGATGAATGAGGCGGCTCGCGGAGCAATATTTGGCGCAGGCGCAGTAATTCTTTCTATAATCGGATTTGTAATCGGCAGAAAAGAGCCCTCAAAAGCGATCTCTATCCTGTTGCTTGTCAACGGATTTCTTATCATCTTGGGAATGATAATGGTCATGGCCATGAATATAGTTACAGCTAGTGAAGAGTCTGCAAGAACAATTGGCTCTACCATGTTGCTGGGTGGATTACTTATTGGATTAGGAATAGCAAAAATGATAGTGGATAAGAGAAAAATGCAAATATCAAAATAAGATTTTTTTTATAATTTTTTACATTTAGGAAACAAATTTCATCTTATTATTTTGATATGTCTTTTCTTCCCAAGAACTATTACATGTTTTTTGATGTATTTAATATTGGTTCCATAGATATGAAGGAAATCTCTAGAGATGGTGCAATTTAGATCCTATATAGAAAGAAAATAATTAATTTTTCGACCAATGCTATATTTAATTGGAATCTTACCAAGAAGCGGTAGATAAAGACAGGTGTTTTTAATCGAATACTATAGCATCTAGTGAGATTGCATCAGCCAATAAATCCTGATGTCGAGACGAAACAATATATCCGTTTTTGATCTCGTGCGGAGATATCCACCTATTTGAAGAGGAATAATGTCTTTCTTTTCTTACTTTGTTTTCAAGTTCTTCGACATCGAGTTCTATTTCTTCAATTTCCTGAGTATCCAAGTGTTTAGAGATTAACAATATTTTTCTTACAAGAACCCTCCTTCCAAATCTGATTGAATGATCTCTTGCATTTTCGTCAATATCGACTAACTTGATTTTCATTTGATATTTATTGAGAGCATCTCTACTTGTCAACATTCTTTCGTCGACAAATCTGTCGTTACCCAAATCAATATTAGGATAACTTCGTTTGATATATTAATTAAACTGTACTAGCAATCCTTTGTTCTTCCCTTTTTTAATATTACTTTTTGACTGGTTTGAATTTATAGAATATTTTATCACAAGAAAAACCACATTTTTTGATTTTTACATAAGTGATTTGAGAATCTTGAGATTTTTCCTCACATTTTGTCATATTTGTCTTTTTTGTCACATTTGTTCTAAATGGATCATCGCGCTTTTTTATATCAATTGAGCCTAAAAGTTTTACTCCGTTGAATTCAACTAATGCAATAACATCTTCATTAGTGATATCACTGTTAGAATTTTCTTTTATCATTTTTTTTTCTATATTCATATATGAATGAAAAATGTCAATCAATTTCCCTTTTTCGTTTTCAAGATTTATTAGTTCTAATTTATTGAAACATTTTATACAATAGTCAACCGGGGGCCAGATATTTTTTTTGCAATAACGACAATATGGTAAAACGAAATTTCCTTTTTTTATATTGGCAATAAATTGTTGGTAATTTCCAGAATTTGGATCTATGTAACTTTGGTCGTTGAAAGATGTCTTATCCACTTTCATTTTATCTGTCTGTCTTTTAGTACCCTTATTTTTCTAGGATCAAAACTGACGCAGATGTTCCTGCGGCTGCCAAATTATGAATGAGACCTAATTTAATATCCGACTTTATTTGTCTGCTAATGTTTTTTTCTTTCTTTACTTTTACTTTTGGAGTATTAAAAGTATAACCGCTGTCTTTAAAACCTGATTCATGGATATGGATTCTGTTGTTGTAACTAGGGTCAATATCATCATCATCAATCTGTCTCGATAATTGTTTAAAAATTTCTACAGTCTGTGCTATTCCTGTTGCACCCAAAGCGTGACCACATCCAATTATCCCACCTCTTGGATTAACATATATATTCAATTCTTGTTTTTCAACAAACTTACCTCCCTTACCTTTCTGAACAAATCCAAGATCTTCATATGCCATGATTTCAAGAATAGAAAACGCATCATGTAATTCAACTACGTCAATATGATTTGGCGTAATTTTTGCCATTTCATAAGCCTGTTGTGCCGCAATTTTGGCAGGACTCGATCCAAAATTTTCTTCAACCGCATTACTAAAGCTAGCAGAAGTAGTTTGTTGTCCTATCCCCTTTATCGATACTGGAATAAGTGTTTTTTCTTTAGCAATTTTATTTTCTTTAACTTTACTTGAATTATGAGAACGATTACCATCAAAAAATGAGTTTCCAGTTCCATGAAGGTCATCACCAGAAAAAAGTTTGGATGTAAAAAGAGGTATTTTTTCATCTGCAACAAGCAAAATCGATGAGGCACCTTCACATATTGAACAACATTCTAATAATCGCAAAGGCTCTACAAGCATTTTTGAATTCATTACATCTGTGAGAGTAATTTCCTTTCCTCTGTTGACCGCATTGTTATTATTTCTCGCTTTTGAATAGTTATTAACTGGGATCATACAAATTTGTTCCTCTTTTGTTCCATATTTTTTCATATGCATTTTTTTAAAAATAGCCCCCCAGTATACAGGTAATGCAAATTGTCCTCTGGACAAATCACTCTGCAAAATCTTACCAGGTGAATCTGCCATTTCTGCACCAATTACAAGAGCAGAATCGCATAATCCTGAAGAGATATATGAAAATGCTGAGATAATCGCATTTGTGCCAGAGTTACAGAGATTATCTAACCTATGTGATATTTTCGGTCTGATTCCAAGAATTTCAGCAATGATACTAGAAAGATATTGATTTGGAGCGCAAGATGAAAAGATTACTGCATCTATAAGATTTCTAGGAAATCCGGTGTTTTTTAGAAGTTTGATAGTAGGTTCTAGTGCAATCTGAATTATATTGTTATGTGTATCTGTTTGACGATTATCTTCATCATAGTTATCTTTGGAATTTCTATTTTTAATGTTTCTCTTCCTAGGTCTCCTGAACTCCGATGTTTCACCAGCCAGAATTGAAACTTTTCTCACTACTAAAAAGTTGATAATAATTCCATAATTGAACTTTCTGGATCTTTTCCTACAGGATTTATCTGAATTATAGGTAAGGTTATTCCAGTATTTACAAACATTTCTAGAGATTTTCTACATTCTTCTTTACTTCCACATATTGTTAGCGTTTCGAGCATCCTATCAGATACAAATCTGTGGATATTCTCAATTCCATTCTTTTTGTATTCCTCTGTAATATTATTAACTTCATATTCATAGCCCGTTTTTAGTAGAAACCTACTATAGTACTTACCCACAGCCACATAGAAAGCAAGAGTTTTTGCCGCTCTTTCTCTTGCTTTGTCTGGTTCTTTGTCAGATACAGCAGTTATGAAAGCACAACAAATCTCAAAATTTCTTTTTTGTTTTGATTCGTAATCTTCTTTAATATTTTTTATACCATTTTCACCAAATTTTTCATGGTAATTACCCACATTTTTTTTCTCAGAAATCTTACTTAAAATACGATCTACTGCGTTTTTTAATTCGTTCTTTGACCTGAGATACAACAATATTCCATCTGAAAGTTCACAGGATAAGTCTATCATACCATTATTTACAGCAGCAGTATAAATCGGGATATTTTCCCTTTGAGGTTTGAAGAGTATTTTAAAATCATTTATCTTAAAATATTTTCCTTCAAATTTTACTTTTGAACCCTTCATTATCATTCTGATGCATTCAATATATTCTCTCATTTTTTCGAAAGGATTGTCAAATTTAATTCCATGCCAATTTTCTACTAATGCGGGTGTGCTCACACCAAGTCCTAGAATGGACCTGTTATTAGACAATATATCAAGAGTAGAAATAGCCATTGCCACCGTGGCAGGTGTCCTAGAATGAATGCTAACTATTCCAGTACCTAGTTTTACTTTATTTGTGACCTGGGATAGGGCGCCCAACGATACAAAAGCCTCGCGGCCCCAAGATTCTGGAACCCATAATGAATGTACATTTGTTTTTTCTTCAACTTTCTTTGCAAAACCTAATATAGATTCGACAGAAAGAAGCGTCCCAATATTATAACCGATTTTATCAATCAACATAAATACATTATATTATGTTGGATTATTATCTAGCTCTTTCGCAGCTTCATCGATATCTTTATGGGAGTCAATAGATCTCCAAAATATATCGATAAACCGGATTCCTTTTAGTTTACCATCCTTTGCCATGGCCGGTAAAGCAGTAGTCTCTATGTTTCCATTATCGGGTAAATATTCGAAAATTTCCTTTGTGAAATAATACACTCCTGCATTTATCCACTTGTCAGGAATTTCAGGTTTTTCATCAAATCCGATTACATCAGAATTTTTATCTATATTTACTACACCATAAGGACTTCTTAGGGGAACAAGCGCAATACTAGATTTATTTTCTTTACACAAACGATGTGGATCGAGATTTGTCAATATGTCTCCATTAGTCATAAAGAATCCATTATCAGTCGAACCGGTCAGCAAACTGGAAGTATTTTTTAGTGCTCCACCCGTTCCCAAAGGAGTGTCTTCTACTACATAACCTATTTTGATCCCAAATTTGTTTCCACTTCCTAGATAATCTATAATTGTTTCTTTGAGATATCCTAAACAAATAATTATTTCATCAATATTATGTTTTTTAAACCATCTAATTTGCCATTCTAATATAGGTTTATTAAGCACCTCTATCATTGGTTTAGGTCTGTCATTGGTCAGCGGTTTAAGTCGCTTTCCTAAACCTCCGGCTAGAATTACGGCCTTCATTGGAATACAATCTTTTGTAGATTATAAAAGATTAACTGATTAATTTTATTATAATATCCTCTATAAAATAATCTTTCGTTTTGTTTAATATAAATCTTATAATATATTATATTTTTTTTCGAAAAAATAAAGTAAAAAACGAACCAAAATTCAAAATATAAAATAATAAAATAATACAAACAAGTCTGATTAGACACATATATGGTAAACATTTTTTTAAAAATAAATAAAAACACACAATATTAAGAAAATAAAATTATTGGGTTATTGTACGATTTTAAGTCACTTTCGATGTAAAAACTCAATCTAATGTAAAAAATATTGAATTATAAAATGGTTAATAAAATTCAAAAAAATTAAACGCCGCTGATCAGACTCGAACTGATGACCCACTGGTTAACAGCCAGCTAAGCTCCGGAACGAAAAACGCTTCGGATTTGCTCTACCATGCTGAGCTACAGCGGCATTCAAATATTTTTTTTTATATCAGAATAAAAATGTTTTCTTATTTGTTGATTTTATTACTTTTCAAATTCGCCTATGGTTACACAATATTGAAAAGTTGGATGAGAATACTGGAAAATCAAATATTTATTTTTTGATCAAATTCATACAACTTTTATCCATTCTTTACAGGTTTTAAATAAAATAAAATTTTTGGTCCTAAATATATTTAAAAAGAGTAAATTGGAATTCTTTTGCAATCACGACAGAAATTTATTCCATTCCTTCTTCTTTTGAAAAAAGATATACTCCATCCAGAAAAACACGTGAATCTTTGTTCTTTATCTTGGTTGAAGATTCAATATTGGAAGCAGTCTGAGAAACATTTTCAAGGCTGGGTCCTTTAACAATAACATCTTCGCCATTTACAGTTACTTGGGTAGTTTCACCGACAATTTTTGACACCCTTGAAGATCTCTCGCCAAAATAATTATCAACTATTACTTGTTTATCTTTGACTTTAACAGTTATCGGAAAGTGTGAAAATACTATTTTTAGTTTGTAAGTAAACCCTACTTCAACACCCTTTATCATGCTTGAAATTACACTTCTTACTGTATTTGCCAATGCAAGATCTTTTTTTCTTTTGCCAGGTGGTTGAATCACTATTTTGTTATCCTCAAAGAGTAAAGTAGTAGGAATTTTTGTAAAATCCTTGCTTAGTTTTCCTTTCTTCCCTTCAACTATTAATATATTTCCTTCTTTAGTGACTTTAGTATCTTCAGGAATAATGACCTCAGCAGATGGTTTATTTTCACTAGTAGACATAACCTATCAAAACTCCCCCTAACCCTTGAATTTGTGCATCATGATGGGACATGATTCCTTTACTGGTTGATACAAGTAAAAGTCCAACGTTATATGCAGGTAAAAATTGTCTTTCCCAGTTTAGATATTCATCTTTTTTAAGATTATATCTAGGAGTGATAATTCCACATTTATTTATCTTTGCAAGCAACTGTATCCTAAATTTACCCATTCTATTATCGTCGATTTGTTCAAACTCTCCAATAAATCGATACTTTTGTAATACGCGTAAAATCTCGCTAGCAAATTTTGAAGACGGAGAGACAAGACATTCTTTTTTTCTTCTTGCCTCATTGTTATATAGAGTGGTAAACAAATTCGACACAACGTTTAATGCTGGCATTTAGACGAATTCATCTCCATTTAAGGATATTATTGTCTTATTTATTTTCATGTTCTTCTTATTTATATATAGATTATTTCTTGAAATCATATCTACATCAATACCACGAAAATCATTCATATTTTTTGAAACCCATACCATTAGCAACATCTCTGAAGCATTGTCTACACAACATGATATCATATTTTTGTATTAATCCATTATATGAACCACATTTTTTACACCATCTATTTCCTTTTCCATGCGGAACCTTTTTTCTGCCAGTTTCCGCATAATCACGAGGCTTTGGCATCTTAAATTACTTCAACTCCAAATTTTTGTTGAAAGAATATTACAGATTCTTCTGGGGTAATTCGATGAAACTTACCTATCTTGTCTGGATTTCTTCTTTTAGCTATTCTGTAACCAGGCCTTTTTAACGAGACACACACATCCATTCCAAAAATGCCAATATCGGGGTTATATTTTATCCCGGGAATATCGATATGTTCTTTAATTCCTATGGAAATATTTCCGTTTGTATCAATTGATGATCTATTAATTGTATTTGATTTTGAAGAGAATATTCTTTTTATGAATTCTATAGCATTATCTCGTCTTAATGTAACCATGGTTCCTATTGGTTCTCCTTTATGTATTCCAAAATCTCTAACAGATTTTTTTGCGCCTCTAACACTTGGTTCTTGTCCAGTCAAATCCTTTAGGGCCATTTTAGCTCTTTCTATGGGATCACCAGACTTGCCTACACCAATATTAATCACAACTTTCTCTATCTCAATCACTCTCATGTCGATTATTTTTTTTGAATTCGTATTATTCATCTGTTCGTTATTTTCTTTATTATCTAATGTTTCAGTCATTTTTTTCACCTAACTCACCTTAATTCTAGGATTTTCGTTCTCATTTCCTATAACCATAATCATCTCTATCGGTATTTCCAAATTTTTCGATTCAAAAGATGCTATAACACGTTTTGGCAGTGAAAACGTTCCTTCTTTTATTTCTTGCACCCTTCCTATTTTTCCAGCGTTATCGCCACGAGTTATCAATATTAAAGAATTATTTAATAATTTCAAGTGTTCAGCAATCTCGAGCTCGGGTGTTTTTAAAAGACATGAATCACCAACTTGTAGCATATTCTCTGAAATTTTAGTCTTGCCATCATGAAATCCGTATTGGATCTTATTTCCCTTTACAATATTCTTTCGAATTATTTTTACTAATTTGAAATGTTTTTCATCTTCATTAATTTCGATTGGATGTAACAAGGAAGAATCCTTCGGAACCAATCTAAATACTTGTTTTGAGGGAATCAGTTCTATTGTATCCATCAAACCTACTGCAAAATTTGGATTATATCTTGGCACATTATCTACCCTTATTTTGCCATCATTGAGGATATCTTTTCCTTCTTTACTATTTTGAACAACTTTCAGTACATCCCTCAGTAAGACACCAAGGGCATAAGCATGATCTTTTGAATGCGTGCCCGGATGAATTTTTGGAATAAAACGTCCTTCTTTTCTTTTTATATCCCAAAACAAGGGAGCTGATTGTCTCTTGAGGGTTGTTTGTCCCCCTTTCTTACCCATGAATTATCTGAAGCCTCCTAGAGATAATTTGTTGACATTTTCTAATCTATTTATTCTCATTAGTAGTATATTTTTATTGATACGATTGTTACGTAAATGATACTGACGGGATCTCACTATAATCAACGTTCTTTCTGATTGCCTCCTTTATTATCTTGTTCGATTTCAGAAGGAATTAATTTTTTATCATTTACTTTTGATATATTTTTAGCCCTTAAGCCTTTCTTGACCAGGTTGATACCTCGACCTCGGATTTTACTAGATTTATTCTTAGATACTGATTGTCCTTCTCGATCTGAGGAAGATAATTTGGTATGTTTAATTTTCTTTATTACGTTTTCTCTTTTTTTATCTTGCATATTTAATGAACTAATCATTACATTGGAAGAATGGATATGTACTTTTACTTTGCCTCCCTTTGCTACTTCTTTCTGAACGCCTTCGATTATCAGGGTACTCCTTTCTGTATTGACCTTTTCCACTTTTCCCTCAACATTTTTGTATTCTCCTCTCATTATCTTTACTGTATCTCCTTTTATTACTCGGGCATTTCTTTTTCCATATTGTTTCTTTAGATTTTCTGATAGTTTTGAACGAATATTCGCAAAACGTCTGTGTTTTCTCAAAAGCATATTTGCGTTAATTTCTAACATTTTTCATTTATCACCAAATTACTATAAAATAGCTAAATTATTACAGGTGCAAGATTTGCAATTCTTGGCCATTTCTCTGCCGCCTCCGCTGCTACAGGTCCTTTAATATCAGTTCCCTTGATCTCTCCTTCAGGAGTAACTAAAACTGCTGCGTTATCTTCAAAAGTAACTCGTAATCCATTCAATCGTCTTATAGGATATTTTTGTCTAATTATAACTGCACCAAAAATCTGTTTCCTAAGTTGCGCTGGACCTTTTTTTACGGTTACGGTTACAAGGTCTCCCACAGCACAAGATGGTTGTCGTGAATGTCTTCCTTTGTACCTTGTTACCTGAGCTATCTTGAGGATTTTTGCTCCAGTATTATCTGCACAGACAATTTGAGCAGAGACCGGTAATGCTTTTGTAACATATGGTCGGAATTCCGCTGCACCCTTGGCAGAAACTGCTCTTGATTTAGATGCCATCTTTATTATTTTCAGCCTCCACAACAACAAAAGATATAGACTTTGAAATAGGTCTGCACTCAGCTATCTTCACTTTTTCTCCTTCCTTGACACTAATGCAATCGGGGAGAAATGCATGAACCTTAGATTTACTTCTTTCATATCTTTTATATTTTGTAACCAACCTATTGTATTCTCTAGAAACTACAACCATTCTAGTGGCTTTGTTGCTTTCTACTTTGCCTGTATACAATCTTCCCCTTAAAGAAAGGGTACCATGAAATGGGCATAATTCATTTTCACATGTTTTTCTTGGAAGTCCAACCATAATACCAATATTTCTAACCATTTACACAATCATCTCTTTATCTTTAAAATCCTATCTTCTGGTCTTCCTATCATATTATTACCACTTATAAAGCAAACGTTTGATGGTAAATAAACAGCACATTTTTCTATTGTCTTTTTTGGAATTTTTTTAATTCCATGTGATGTTCTTAATATTAACATATTCTTTGTTTCAAAAATAATATTGCCCAGTAAATTTTTCATATTATTTTGACTACTCAACAAGATTTTTATTTTTAAACCAACTAGCTCATGATAGACGAGATTTTCAATGGAAATCATACGTTACCTCGTCCATGTTCAATTGTATTTGTCTGAAAAAATGAATTTTCATTTTTTATGGCTCCTCTCATTAATGAGTGTAAGTATTCTCGCAATATCCCTTCTAGCCCATCTAATGCTAGAGCTTTCCTTTTTTAGTGTCCCCTTTGCACCCTCTGATCGTAGTTTTGCAAGATCTACTTTAAATTCAAGTAGCTTATCTTCAAGATCTTTATCGTTCATTTCTTTAAGAGTATTCAGTTTAATTCTGCCCATTTCTACGCTCCCACACCTTCATCTTTTTTTTTACGTGATTCTTGTAACGGATTTTCTTGTTGTTTGACATCTTCCTCGGTTTTATTTTCCCTTCTGGGAGCATCTCTCTGACTAATATTATAACCAGTATATTTTCCTTCATTTGAATAAGAGTCTTTTCTAGGTCTTGAGCCAATCGATGGTTTTATTTTCTCTTTTTTCTGTGATTCGTTTCCAGTATTAGTGCTTTTTTGATTGCTTGTGGTTAGTATAATTTTTTCCCTATTTTCTTTTTCTGATAAAGCCACAGATGAAGAGGATGATGATGTATCCTCCGTTTCTTTGGTGGAATCGCTATCTATTTTTGATTCAATATTTAACTGGAATTCAGATGGCATTTCATTCTTTAATGCAATTTTCAATTGTATTCCCATAAGTCCCATCTTCGTTAAAACGTTAGTCACTCCAACTTTTACAACTCGATCCGCTACATTTCCGCTTTTCGGAATGATTCCAGAAGTATGTTTTTCAAAGTGAGCTCTTTCACTTCTAAGTTTTCCTGCTATAGTTACTTCTGTACCAAGGGCACCGGCGTTCATTACTGTATTTAATGTCCACATAGCCGCTCTTCTAAAAGCAGTACCTCTCTCGATAAGCTGCGCAATTCTATTTGCCATTATTTTTGGATTTAACTCGGGAACCTCGATCTCCATTACAGAAACTTGAGGGTTACTTAATCCGAAATTTGATTCTAATTTTGCTGTAAGATCTTTGATACCGACACCTTTTCTTCCAATAACCAAGCCCGGCCTTGTTACATATAATGTAATTCTAGTTCCAATCGGTGTTTTTTGTATCTCTACTCCGCCATACCCAGTTTCCTTCAATGTTTCTTTCAGGTAACTGTCTAGTTCCATATTCTTGTAATTATTTAACATTACATTTTTTGCAGCGTTCATTATGTTACGGTACTCTCCTGAGCAACCATTTCTATATGTACTAGTGTATCAAATTTAGGACTAGCTCTTCCCATGGCTCTGGGAGTAAATCTTTTTAATTTGGTGCCTTTATGAACAACAATATTTACTATCTTTAGTCTATCTAGATCCATTCCCTTGTACTCTGCATTGCTTTCCAGGTTATCCAACAGTTTTAGAAATTCGTGACTAGCCTTCGACGGAAATCTTCCCGCACTAAATCCATCTTTTATGTTGGATCTATGACCTACTTCATTATTGTATCGCCTAAATGGAACCGCAATTTCTTTATTTAAAACTGCCTCAAGAAAAATTCGTGCTTTTTCAATCGACATGTTTTTTATTGCAACGGCAATTTCTCTTGCGTGTTTATGGGAGATATCCTGCTCCCTGAGGGCGGATCTTACTTGTCTTGTTTTGTCAAAATTTTTATATGCATAAATATAATGAGGCATTTTTTATCATCACACTTTCCATAAATTATTTTAACGGTACGTACAAACTGGATCTTGACGATCCTACACCAGGTGAGCCATGTTGAACCCTTTTATTTGTGATAGAATATTCACCAAGGTAATGTCCTACCATTTCCGGTTTTATATTAATATCGAAAAACTCTTTTCCATTATGAACACTAATTGCAAGACCAATCATATCTGGTAGGATAATCATGTCCCTAACATGAGTTTTCAGTTTATTTTTTAAAGTGCCGCCTCTAGCCAGCTTGATTTCAGATCTCAGTTTTCGTTTTTGGTCGTTCATATACATACCAACTCGTTTGTTTAATGAACGTCTTTGCCTTGCGTTGAGCAAAGGCAACAGAGACTCTATTGATATGGACTTTAATTGTTCTTGATTATATCCTCGAAATTTAAATTCTCTAACCAATCTTATACTATACCTCTGAAGTCTTATTTTTAAATCTACCTAGAATCATTTCACGCGATGATAGTAATTTAACTGGATTCATTTTAAGATCACATATTACTAAATTCAAGAACTTTACACCAATCCCAGTTTTGTTGCAAGATCTCGTGCTGAATCTAGATCCTTGAACTTTGCAAAAGCCTTCTTTCCGTCTATCGTTCTGGCCGTGTTAATCTCTACAATATCGGCTTCATAAAGTTCTTTTAATTCTCGCTTAATAGAAATTTTATCTGCATTTTCATCCACTATAAACGTCAATTTTTTTTCTTTTTCAATCAAATTAAATGACTTTTCGGTCATATATGGGGTGATTATAACAGGTTTTTGATGCAGTTCCTTTACTCCCTTTTCTGACTCTTTAATCTTTTTACCTTTCTTCTTGGTTGCTATCTTTGAAGATTTTAAAGACAGAATTTTCTTTTTCATTTTTTAACCATCTCCATTAATACATTGCAAACTGATTTGATATTTTTTAATTCCTCTATAGCTTTTTCGGAAAATACAGTAAGCCTTATAGGTCGAGACCCCGGAGCTAGATCTAGGACGCTCACATTCTTTACAGTCTTTATCGAAATTCCTGGAAGAGAATTATTTAACCGTCCTATCTTCTCTTCATCGCTCACGAGAATTAAAGCAGACAATCCGCACCTCCTGTTGGAAGAGTACTTTCTGTTCTTCTTATTTCTCTTGATATGCGTTCTAGTGAGGTCTTCTTTTAATCCTATTTTCTCCAGAAACTTTTCTAGATCTTTAGATTTTAATAATGATTCTATTTCTCCAGAAACTACAATTGGTAAGGAGATTTCATCACTTAATAAATGCCCTCTCTCTTTTACAAGATCTCGATTTGAAGTCGCAGCAATTGCAGAGCATAACGCTAATATTTTTTCTTTCTTGTTGATTTTCTTATAGATATTTTTCCAAGAAACAGGCGGATGAGCTACCCTTCCCTTTCTTACCCCAGCGACACCAGCAGCTTGACCCGCCCTGGGAAAACCTTCACCTCTTGCCCTGGCGATTCTAGCAATTCCTAAACCAGTATTTCTCGATTCAGCACTTACCATCTGTCCAGCTCCTGGATACCTTCCCTGGATTTGAAAGGAATGAGAGTTTAAATTATTGTAAACTCTTTGAATTACTCTTGGTTTATATGGAGTATAGAAAACTGAAGGAAGTTCAATATGCTCTTTTTCCTTTCCATCCATACCCAAAACTTTAACTGTATTCATTTAACAATTACCTCCAATACTTTTGGTTCAATAACCTTCTTTACCGGATTTCTAATGGGTTGTCTCATTTTAACTAACCTCTTTGGAACCCCCGGAACTGACCCTCTAACAACTATATAGTCAGATTTTACCAAACCAAAATGCTTGAAGCCGCCCTTCGGATTTATCCTATCTAATGATGAATCTGTTGACTTTGTTGAACCCACAACCTCAGAAGAAGAAGAAGAAATAATCAATATTCTTTTGTTATATTCTGTTCTTTGATGAAATCCCCTTTGACCCTGCCTTGCTACAGAGTACATGACAACAGCTGGAGAAATGGGTCCCAGAGTTCCTACTGCCCTAACACTCTTTCTAGACTTATGCTGTTTTCTCTTGACACCAAAACGAGTAATAGGTCCTTCAATACCTTTTCCTCGAGTAATTCCTAAAACGTCAATATATTGACCATTTTGGAAGACGTCTGAAATTCTAAGCTCCTTACCGAGAATGCTTTTGAGATACTCATATTTGGATTTTACATCTTTACCTGAGACAGCAACTTCAAAAACAAATGGTTTTTTCTGAGAAATATTCACTTTTTTTGGAGAAACAGACACTATGGCAAGGATAGAAGATATTGAATCAAACGAGGATTCTATATTTGTAAATACCTCTTCATTGTATTTGGTTTTAAATTTTCTTTCTAATTCTTTTGGTAGTTCTTTAGAATATGCATCAAAAAGTACCCTTTCACCATAGGCGTCTTTTTCGTAACAACGAATGGCAATAACGGTAATTGGAGGAGTCGCTATAACAGTAGAATTGTTATCAAGCTGTTTGCCAAAATTTGGAGTCTTTTCTTTATCATCTAATGTCAATATTTGAATTTGACCCGCTTTAAAACCAGCAAAACCCAAAAGAGAATTTTTCTCTGTGTGTTGTTCTGGCCATGTTCTTATTCTTGCTTCAAGACTTTTAGCTCTTACTCTAGGATAAAATGCTAGACTACCACGCCTTGGAGCACTGTACTTTCTATGACCCATGGATACAGCAAAAAACCTCCCGATCCCATTAATAAATTTATATCCCGATGTCAGTCAAAAAGAGTATTTAATTTAGATTTTCACCAAATTGTTAACTAGGTTATATTTTTATTTTAATTAATTAATCGGTCAAGTATTATCATGTTATTTTAAAATATAATTCAGGATGGACAAAGAGCCCAAAACGGCTTCTTCTAATCTTATTGTCTCAGTATGTTGATGTGGAAAGAGATTGGAATAAATGCAAGACTTTCTTGTAGCTAAGTGTTCAATATCAGGATAAAGTTCATCTAAACCTTTAGTAGGAGAGCCGAAAACAACTAAGATGTTGTCATAACGAGTTATTAATTCTTTGAATCTTGTCTCATTATCTTTAAAACGTCCTCCTTTTCTAGATGTCAAAATAATAAATGTATTTTTATCTTCTTGTCTGAAAATGTGATCTAATGAAGGAACAATTGAAACTTTATAACCCCAATAGATATTTTCCAAATCTTTCCTTAATGCTTGTACAGCCTTAATATTTGGGTACTTTCCAATAATCTTTATATCAACTCTCTGTCCAAGAAGATCATTATCTCCATAAAAAGGAATTAAATAATCTAGTCCAATATCAACATACATATCCGTTTGATTATTATTTTTGTTATGCCAAAATTTCACCCTTCTAAAATCCTTAGGAAATTTAAATGATAGGTCTGTTCCTATTCTTTTATTAAATGACGTGTTATCCATTTTTCTGTCTATAAGTTTTGAGAAATCTTTACGAGACGCTTTATTCACTAGAATTCCGATTCTCAATTCGCCTTCTCTAATCTGATCCAGAGGAATTTTTTTCTTATGATGAGGAGACTTTATAGGATCTAATAGTCCAGCAAATTTTAATTCATTGCAAATCGGATATAAAGCCTTCCGCAAATACTGGGGCGTATCTAAATAATCTAAAATTAATTTCAAAATGTTAGATTCATCCCGAATTGCGTTTATATCATTTTTGTTTCTATTTTTCTTAAATTTATTTATGCTATATTGTCTTCGTTTATTATCATTATAGATAAATACTTTTTTTACGCCAAAAATAGAGAACGCTCGTGCAAACCTTGATATCTTTATTGTTTTATCTCGTAATGTTTCTTCATCCATAAGTGATGAGCTTGGAATTGCAACATTAAGATTTATACATCTATTATGGAAATTCATTCATTTACGAGCTGATCTAAAAGATTATGCAGAAAATTGTTTGCTCCAAACGATACATTTCTTAAGATGCCTTTTCTATCTACGACTATCGCAGAAGGAGTGCCCTGTAACCTGTATGTTTCAAAAGTCATAGCAGAATATTCTTTATTTCGTAAATAATGTTTAACCCTTTCAAAAAGAATCTTTTTATCTGAATCAGGATACGAATTGTAATTTTCAATGTTTGCTTCCATGAAATCTATGACATAATTATCAGAGAAATTTCGGTCGATCTTTTTTAGAATATCCATACCTACAGGAAAGGGAATCTTGTATGGTAGTTTGTTACTTTCTATCAATTGTCCATATTGTCTCAAGGCTTTCAGAGTCTCGCCAATAACCTCGCCGGAAGTCAATAACAATCTAAGATTGTCAAGAGTATTTTTATCGTAGTCTTCAAAAGCAGTAGCCAATCCTAGAACAGAAACGTCGTCTCTAGAATATTTTTTGTATATTTCTATTGCACTTGGAAGAGCGTACATAAAACATCCCGGACAATTGACCTGGAATACCTCTACCAAAATTACTTTTCCGATATTTTTATCTATATTGGTAGACAAACCTTGAAGCCATTCAGAAACATGAATATTTGGAGCTTTTATTCCAATTTGCACAGTCAATGTAAATCAAATAATTTTATAATAATAAAAAATGATCGTTTAAATAAATTTTATTATGGAGATGGTTTATCCTTAGGATTTGTTGGATTATCTTTAGCTAATTTTGAAAATCTCTCGATCTCTTCATCCGTTACTTTTCTCATTATTTTGTTATCTTTCTCTATAATTGACATTTTCACATGAGAAATTCCGACCTTTTCATCGCTTACCATATTGATAGATTCTAAAGCCAATTTTCCGACTTCGTCAAGAGATAGATTTTGTTTATAGGCTTTTTCAAGAAACTCGTTTACTTCATCACTTCCTTGTCCAATTGCAATGGCTTCATATCCTATAAAAGTACCACTTGGATCCGTGAGGAATAATTCTCCCCCTACTTCATCAACTCCTGCTATGATCAATGCTACACCATATGGACGAACTCCCGCATATTGCGTCAATTGTTGAGACATATCTGCGATATTCTTTGCAACTACTTCAACATCCACCGGTTCATCATATATTAATTTATTACTTTGAGCGAAAAATCTGGCATGATCTACTTGAGCCCTTGCATCAGGAATATATCCTGCGGCAGCAACTCCAATATGATCATCAATTTGAAAAATCTTCTGTGTGACGTCAGAAACTTGCAATTTACGAGTTTTTTCTTCAACTGCCAAGAGAACACCTTCTTTACATTTTACTCCGATAGCTAGAGTTCCTCTTCTGACTGTTTCAATTGCATATTCAACCTGATACAATCTCCCATCAGGAGAAAATACCGTTATAGCTCTATCATATCCTGCTGCTGCTGGTAACAATGCGATATTACTACTTTGTAGTGTTTAATTTAAATTTACCTTATTCACCGATTTTAGTCTGTCATGATATGTGATGAGATAATTTATTATGGTCATCCAAATGTCTTGGGATTGCATCCGAGGGCAATAGAGATAACAAAAGACAGCTACCTTACTAAAAGGGGCGACTGTATAATAGGAATCAATTCTAATAAAGCTTGCAGTGATATCGATCCAAAGTTGAAAAAAATAATACAAGATGACAAGACAAAAATAAAATTTGAATTCACAGTAGAGGGTTCATCCTTCGAGGTCTTCGGCCGTGGAAATAGAAATCTAACATTAGAAAATAAAAATGATATTGTAATAAGAACAACTAATTTTGTGTGTCCCAGGACATTATCAGTAAGATGCGAAAGAGGTTCAAATAATATACCACGAGAGATTATTTCATGTTTGCAAAGAAAAAATACTAAAGGTATTTTAACAATATCGGTAGATGATTACTAGAATTCTTGCAAAAAGGATTTTATTATCAATAATCGAAAGTGGGGAAGTGATTATTATATTTCTGTCCTGTTAATTTTTCATAAGCAAAAATGTATCTTTGCGAAATTTTATTGATTAAATCAACTGGAAGTATTGGAGGTTCCGGTTTTTTTCCCTTCATAGCAAATTCATCAACTTTCTTTTTATAACCTATTTGGATTAGCCAATCTCTTAACAATTGTTTATCATAGCTATCTTGGATCCGTCCTTCCTGATACAGATCTTTTTTCCATAGTCTAAATTCGTCAGGCCCCACTGAATCTCCAAGGATGATATCTCCACGCTTATTAAATCCAAACTCGAATTTCACATCGGAAATAATGAAACCTGAATTTTCGATAATTTTATTCATCTCATAGTACAATGAAATTGATTTATCCTTAACGTAATCAAAATCTTTTTCTGAGAGGATATTAGACGAAATAATCTGTTTTTTTGAAATCTCAACATCATGATCGTGAGATTTAGTACTTGGATCAAAAATCGGATAAGGTAATTTCGATGCCAATACAGGATTAAAATTGGGAGGTAGAATGGACCTTGCGTTGTTTGATTTTATATTATTGGGATTATTAAATCTCTCAACTATACTTCCATAGAAATATCCTCTTACTATGCATTCAATGGGTATCATGCTAAGTTTTTCGACAAGTAACTTATTTTTATCGATGACTCTCATCATGTGGTTGCTAACACTCAAGTGTTTAAACCAAAAATCCGTAAATTTACACAAAATATTTCCTTTTTCAGGAATCTCTTGATTCATTATTACATCAAATGCAGAAATTCTGTTTGAAAAAACAAAAATTAATTTATCTTTGTTATTAACATCTTCAGAGTCTGAACCTTCGTATACATCCTTTACCTTACCTTTATGAATTAATTTCAATGTACATTCTATGTTGAGAAAATATCTTTTTATAAATATATTTAATCACAAATATTATCTAATATAATGGATACTTTAAGAAACCTAGATCCTAATCAAAACGAGAGAAAAAATAGAATAAAATTAAAGTATTTTTTTGTTTACCAGATCTTGTTAATAGCGTATCTAACTGGAGTATTATGGTTAAGGAGAAACCCTCTTTCCCTAGTTTTTTCTGCTATTACACCATTTTCAATACTTTTTGTATTGCTGGTAATCAGTGATGGACAATATTCAAAATATGCGGTTTCTGGCGGTCTAGTCATGGCATTAGTAGGATATGGACTTGCATTGGGTCAGGATATCGCATATTACAAGACAGAATACAAAATTCAAGACGTTTTTGTTGCCTCACCAGTTTCATCTCTGACATATATGACAGGACTTGCATTATCTGAAATACTTTTTGGACTTCCAGCTCTTGTATTTTTAATATTAATGCTATTTTATTTTGGTCTCTCTATATCTTTTCTTCCCTTGTTGATTTTTACGGTCCTAGTAATATGGATATCGACATCTGCGATGGGGTTCTTTTTATCCTCAAGAATGCTACATATGAAAAATGCAACCCAGGTAATATCGTTTATAAATGTACTTCTTGCAGTTCTTCCGCCAGTATTCTATTCAATAGAAAAATTGCCTGAGTGGCTTCAAATTTTTGCTTATACAGTACCAACTACACATGCATCATTGATGATCCAGTATTCCATGGGCTTGAAAATACCAGAAGAATGGAACATCTGGACTGGGATTTTTGTCGAGATTGTATATGCAACTGGTTTCATAATTTTAGCAAAAACTAAAGCAATTTGGAGAGATTCATAATCTGCACATTATGTTGTATGATAGGAATTTGATATTTTAGTAGGTTGAGCCGTGAGAGGTCATGGTGGGATTTGGACCCACGACCTAAGGTTTACAAAACCTTCGCTCTAGCCAGGCTGAGCTACATGACCAGAAATTCTATCGAAATTTTCTAACAACTATAATTAATTCTTTATTATTAATTAAAACGTATTTAAGTAATTAAAGATTTTAAGATATCAATTGTCAGTGGGAAACGATTATACAGTTTTAGTCACTATTGAAAATAAAAAATTTATAAATGATCCTGAAGGAAAAACAATACTCCAAGATCTGATTTTAAAAAGTCGATATTTTCAAATTAAATCCGTTAGAACTGCAAAAGTTTTGAAGTTGACGGTAGATGCAGAAACAGCCAATGAAGCTACTGAAATTGTAAAGAAAATGTGTGATGATCTCAGAATATTCAATCCAATAGTAAGTGATTGCAAAGTTTCAATTTCAGATCAATATAAGTAAAAAAATAAAAAAATAAAAAAATAGAATCTTACGGCTCACTCAGAATTTATTAAAGATCAATCAAGATAAGATTTCAATGCTTTAGATAAGATCTTTAAAATCCTAGATAACATATTTAAAAAATTTTTTAATTTGATAGCACAATCAATGTGAAGAAAGGGCTCCATCTAAGAGCAAAATTGTTCTCAGATGTTTGGCCAAGTCTGTAACGGTAACTATTCCAACTAATTTATCATTATCTATTATGGGAAGTCTTCTTATCCTATTATTTATCATTCTTTGAACAGCTACTTCTATAAACGTATCAGGTGCTGCATAGGTTCTGATTTTTGACATGATTTGCCCTATCTGAACTTCTGATAATTGTAGTTCTTTAAGACAAATCTTTTTGATAAAATCTCTTTCTGTTACAATACCAACTGGTTGATCTCCAGATAAAACTATTAGAGAACTTACTCCTTTGTCTGTCATTATCTTGGCAGCTTCTAACGCAGAACGTTCCTTTGAGATAGTAACTAGATCTTTGCTCATGATATCCTTTACTTGTTCAGCCACAGACAGTCAATGATAGGATAGAAGAAAATCCTTATAATTCTATCAATTCCTATTTAAATTAGAGATTCACTCATATTTGACAGTGTCAGCATAAATACTGCTACAACAGGTCGAAATAAAATATGGCTAACCAAAAATATTAATTATTATCAAATAACTACTTTACACATCCAAATGCGTAAAATTGGCGTTGCTGTCTTCCCTGGTAGTAATTGTGATAAAGATGTTTACCATGTTATTTCAAATATCTTCAAAATAAAGACTGACTTTATTTGGCATACCAAGGAGAAAATAACAGGTTATGATGCCATAATAATCCCTGGTGGTTTTTCATATGGCGATAGACTACGAGCTGGAATTATCGCAGCACACAGTCCAATAATTAAAGAAGTAAAAAGACTAGGAAAAGAAGGTACTTTGATTCTAGGTATTTGTAATGGATTTCAAATATTGGTAGAATCAGAATTATTACCTGGAGCCCTTATAACAAATGAATCACTAAAATTCGTGTGCAAGTGGGCAGACATTCAAGTAAATAATAATACTATTCCTTTTACCAATGAATTTAGGGAGGGACAAGTTTTTAAAATTCCTCTGGCTCATGGAGAGGGGCGTTATGTTATTTCAGAAGAGAGATTAAAGGAATTGAAAAATAATAACCAAATAGTATTCAGTTACCAGCAAGATAATCCTAACGGATCGTTTGAGTCTATAGCAGGAGTTTGTAATGAGGTTGGAAATATCATGGGAATGATGCCACATCCTGAAAGAGCATGTCAGACAGAGTTAAGAGGATTTGGACTTAATAACGAGGCAATGAAAATTTTTGAATCATTAATAAACTATTTAAAAAAATAAGCTCATAAATGGTAAATTATATGTATTTTATTCTACTTGAATATATTAACAAACTCAGAATTACGATACCTTCAAAAAAAATTAGGTAGAAACCCCAACGATCTTGAAAAGGAGATAGTAGGTGCAGAATGGTCCGAACATTGTTCTTATAAATCTTCTAAAAAATACATCAGGTTGCTTCCTAACAAAGGAGAGAGAATTATTGTCGGTCCTGGTTATGACGCAGGCGTAATAGATATAGGAGACAATCAGATAATTACCATACATATAGAAAGCCATAACCATCCATCTGCCGTCGAGCCTTATGGAGGAGCTGCAACAGGGGTGGGTGGAGTGATTAGGGACATTATTTCTATGGGTACGATGCCGATAGCTCTTTTGAATTCCTTGAGATTTGGTGATATAGATAATGGTTCCAATGTTTTTAAAAGAAATGCAGCAAAGAAAAATAATTATAAATATTCTCATTCAAGATGGTTGTTAAAAAATGTTGTTCGTGGAATAGCTGATTACGGGAATTGTATAGGTATACCTACTATTGCTGGAGAAGTAGAGTTTGATAATTCATTTGAAAATTATTGTTTGGTGGATGTGGCTTCTATCGGTTTTGGAAGGAAGGAAAAGATAATTCAAAATAAAGTTGAGGAGAACGATCTGATTATTTTAGCAGGCGGGTTAACCGGAAGAGATGGAATTCATGGGGCATCTTTTGCTTCAAAAGAACTAGAAGATGATGAGGAGGACAGATCTGCAGTACAGATTCCAGATCCGTTTCTAGAAAAATTAATTATGGAAGTAACCCGAGAGGCTATTGAAGATAATTTAATCAAAGCAGTAAAAGATCTAGGAGGAGGCGGATTATCATGCTGTCTTTCAGAGACATCTAGTAATTTGGAAAAGGGATTCGAAATTGAATTGGAACATATTCCTACTAAACATCCAGACATGATTCCGGCTGAACTAATGATATCTGAATCACAAGAAAGAATGCTCTTCATCACTAATAAGCAAAAGTTAAAGAAATTAGAAAAAATATTTGAAAAATATGAAATCCCTTTTGCAATAATAGGAAAAGTAAAAGGTCACAGTGACCTTGTTATATCAAAAGATGGACAACAACTAGCAAAGATGCCTTCTGCCTTGATTGCCCATGCACCTTTATTGAACAGGAGGATTAGAAGGCCGTCTTATCTAGGAGGAACACAAAAATTAAAAAATAAAGTAAGGATGCCTAAAGATCTTGGCTCTGTCCTTTTAACTCTACTTTCGAATCCCACGATAGCCTCAAAACAGTGGATATACCAACAATATGACCAAGAAATAGGATTAAGAACAATTTTAAAACCGGGATTAACAGATTCTGCAGTTCTAAAATTAAGCGAAGATAAATTCCTTGCATCGAAACTGGATGGAAATTCGAAGATATGTTACCTTGATCCTTATCATGGAACACTATCATGTCTTTCAGAGGCTAAAAGAAATATTATTTGTTCTGGTGCATATCCAATTGGAATAGTTGATCATCTTCAGTTTGGCAATCCAACAAATCCTGAAATATTTTGGACTTTTAAGAAGAGCATAGAAGCACTAATAAAATTTAGCAAATTTAATAAAATTCCCGTAGTAGGAGGGAAGGTTAGTTTTTATAATGAAACAAAAAAAGGGGCTATAAAACCATCTCCGGTTATTGGAATGATAGGATTAATAGAAAATAGAAAACAGATCACGAAATCTACTCCGGAAGATGATGATGACCTCTTTGTTATAGGAAATACAACTGAAGACATGGGTGGATCGGAATATTATGAATATGTTCATAGTATAACAGGAGGAAGGGTTCCAAGCGTGGATCTAAAAACAGATTCGTTAAATTCAAAGACAGTTTTAGAAGGAATTAAGAAAGGATTGATTAGCTGTGCACACGATTGCTCTAAAGGTGGCCTTGCCATAGCATTGTCTGAAATGGCAATTGGAAGTGGACGCACCATTCAAATAGATTTAGAGAGTATTCCTAATACTTGCAAAAGGTTAGATAATATGCTCTTCTCTGAAAACCCTTCAAGATTTATTATTGGTACCGGAAACCCTGAGAAATTAGAAAATTATCTTGAAAAGATAAAGAATTTAAGATTTTCAAAAATAGGAACATCTGGGGCATCAAAGATTAGAACCGAAAAAATCATTTTCAAAAGTAGAAATAGAAAAGTCTTAGATATCGATATTGCCAACGCACAGAAAAGTTATCAGAGTATAACGGAGATAATGGATAAAGGTTAATTATATACCAAAATTGGTTTTTGGTATTTTTCAATGTAAAATCAATTACATAAAGTGAACCCCAATTATATGACACTCCAGATTTTTGTTAAAAACCGATACTTAAAATATTTTATTGATCTTACTTATTTTGTCGGTCTGGATGTTGAGAGAAAATTGTGGGGTTGTTGGTGCTTTCTCTCTGGACCAACACAATGTCATTCCAATTATAATTGATTGTTTGAGATCATTACAGCATAGAGGACAAGAAGCATGGGGAATAGCTATACCAAATAAAGAACCGTTTAGACAATTAGGTCTGGTTTCAAGCTATGCTGACCATTTTAATAAAGTAGTTAGAAAATATACATCTCATGCTGGAATAGGTCATGTAAGATATTCTACCTTTGGTAGAAGCAGTATAGAAAATGCACAACCTTTGAAAGTAAAAGATCTATGTGTAGCTCATAATGGAACTATAGCAAATGTTGAGGAACTTTCAAACATGGTGGGAGGGTGTACATTTACACCTCAAACAATGAGTGATACATTAGTTGCTGCCAAGCGACTAGTTGAACACCTCTCGAATAAAATGAACTTATTTGAATCAATCAAGATCTTAAAACAAGAAATGATAGGTTCATTCTGTTTTACTTTTTTGACAGATAAAGGTGATGTATACGCTGCAAGGGACACAAAAGGATTTAGACCGATGGTACTAGGTTACCACAAAGAAACCAAAACTTACATAGTAGCATCAGAATCATGTGCGTTTTCTGCAGTGGGAGCATTTCTTGTTAGAGATGTAGAACCTGGGGAGTTGATTAAATTAAGTTTTGATGGATTAGAAACTCAGATCTTTTCTTCTGAAAAACCCCATGCACATTGTGCGTTTGAATATACATATTTCGCCCATCCATCCAGCATAATGGAAGGTGTCAACATCTATGCAGCAAGAAAGAGAATTGGACACTATCTAGGTAAAAAATTTCCTGTACAATCTGCTGACGTAGTCATTCCTGTTCCAGATTCTGCCAGACCTGCAGCCCTGGGTTATGCACAAGAGACGGGAATACCATTTGAAGAAGGATTAGTAAAAGACAGACACTCGAGAAAGGGAGTTCTACGTAGTTTTATCGAACCATATCAAGCGGATCGTGTAGAAATTAATGAAGGAATTTTACCAATCGAAGATATAATAAAAGGTAAAAATGTTGTCGTTATTGATGACAGCATTATTAGAGGCACCAGCTCAGCATCTATAATTCGAACCTTAAGAAGCGCAGGAGCAAAAAAGATTTTTATGATAATAACATATCCTCCTGTTAGGTTTCCTTGTTATGCAGGTATTGATTTTCCTTCTATGGAAGAGCTTTTAGCTAATCATGAATTTGACGATAGGCTAAATGAGAAAAAAATAGATTTGAACGTAAAAATCGCAAAGTTAATCGATGCGGACAAGGTATTTTATAACGATACTACCAATCTTGCAAAAGCAATAGGAATTCCAGAAAAAGAATTGTGTTTTACCTGTTCTACTGGAGACTACACATCTTTAGGAATGAAGCCAAAATTTAGATCCAGAGAAGAAGTGAAGGGAGGGTAATAGGATTTCTTATAAAAAAAATGTTACTCCCACCAGTCAATAAATGCGGAAAAAATCGCTTAAAAATCACTGCTCAGTCTAGCCATGTCTAGAAGTATCTATTTATACATAAAGAGACAAATGTCCTCTTCCAGGTAATTTGTTAATAATCATATTGAGTGAGAAAACTAGATCTATTGAAAATAGTTCCTGTACAATTATAAAAATAATTGATGAAATTTTTTTTGAATTTATTCCTACAAATGATTTAAAATAAATTTATATCTTTAAGAAATTTATTTCTTGCTGATTGGATGCAATCAAAGTCTTTGCAATAGATATCGATGGTACTTTAACCGAAAATGGTGGAGGAATGTTACACTTACCTGCAATTCAAAATTTCAGAACTCTAGAAAAATTAGGGTACAAGATAATATATGTGACGGGACGTTCCTCAGTCGAAGCATTAGTGTTAGCTGTTTTCGGAGGCACTACTAGAATTGCAGTCGGAGAGAACGGTGGAGTAGTTACCACTGGTCCGACCGAACATATAATATTAGGAAATAAAGAGGAATGCGTAAGAGGTTATAATATTCTTAAAAAATCTCTAAGTGGAGTAAGAATGAAAAGAGTTTTTAATAGACTGTCAGAAGTGGTCTTAGAAAGATCTTTTGATCTTAAAACTGCCCAAAACATTTTTGATCAGAATAATCTTGATCTTAATTTAATTGATAGTAAATTTTCTTTTCACATTAACAGTAAAAATGTAAACAAGGCATTTGGATTTAGCATAGCATTACAAATAATGAATGTCAAACCTTCCGAAACCATAGCTATAGGAGATAGTGAAACAGACATTCCGTTATTTGACTACTGTGGTTACAGTATAGCTCTTAACCACTCGGATGATAATGTAAAATCAAAGGCAGACTATGTAGTTAAGGGCTCTAGTGGCACTGGCCTGGTTGAAGCATTGGATCATATTGCATTAAAATTTCTTGGTGAGATAAAATAAATGACATTTTCAAAAGTTATTGATGAAATTAAAAATTTATTATCCTTATCGTTTTCGGAATTAAATTATCCGTCTATTGAATATGAAGTTACAGAACCTCCATTAAAGGAATTTGGGGATTTAACATCTAACATAGCCTTTTTACTTGGAAAGAAATTAAAAAGAAAACCTAGCTCTATAGCAAATGAGATTGTTGAAAAAGTAATACTTCCAAGAATCGATACTGATAGTAAAGACAGGAGATCTCTTGTTCTTTCTGCACAGGCACATATTGCAGGCCACATAAATTTTAAAATTAATTATGAATTGTTCAGCAAGTTTCTACTAGAGATATTAGATGAAGAAAAAGTACAATTTTTAAATGTAGGTAAAGGACAAAGAATTATAATAGAACACACAAGTGTCAATCCAAATAAGGCTATTCATATTGGACACTTGAGAAATATGGTTATTGGTGATACGCTTTACAGGATTTTTAAATCTACCAATCATCATGTTACAGTGCTCAACTATATTGATGATTCAGGTGTCCAGTTTGCAGATATTATAGTCGCTTTTCGATTTGGAGGATTTGAAATTGATCCTCCAGATAAAAATATCAAATTTGATCACTATTGTGGAGACATATATGTAAAGATGAATGAAATCTATCAGAATAATCCGTATCTGGCCGAGAAAAGAACGTGGATAATCAAAGAAATTGAAAAAGGAAATAATGAGATATCTACGTTTACATGGAATATTGTGAAGAAAGTTATGTTAGAACAATTAAAAACATGTTGGAGAATGAAAGCAAGATACGATATTTTAAACATAGAATCACAGATATTAGTTTCTGGATTATGGGAACAAACTTTTAATTTGCTGAAAGAAAGAGAAATAATTAGATATAACAGAGAGGGAAAAAATAAAGACTGCTGGGTAATTCAGCCAGAAAAGGAAGAAGAAAAAGTCATCGTTAGAAGTGATGGTACAGCTACTTATATCGCCAAGGATATCCCTTATGCTACTTGGAAGTTGGGTCTAGTTAGAGACCCCTTTGTATATACGGTATTTGCCGAACAATGGGATGGAACTAAATTATTTAAGACTGACATTTTAGATCACATAAACAATTTTCATGATAATAACGGGTTAAAAGAAAAAAAAGAAAATGATGACAGGATTGATAACAATAACAAAAATAGTAAAAATGATAAGATAACAGGAACAGAGGATGAGCATAAGATTTTTTCTCAATTGCCTGACAAGGTAATTACACTAATAGACTCAAGACAGGCACGTTTACAAAACATTATTTCTCAGATAATTCAAAAACTGGACACAAATTCTCAAAAATATTACTATTTAGGATATGAAACAGTTGCTTTAAGCCATCAAACGGTTAAAGAGATGGGCATACAAACACAAGATAAAGACAAACGTATAATTCATATGTCAGGAAGAAAAGGAATTTTCGTAAATGCAGACAACATCATCGATGAATTGAGTAGAAAAGCGGTCATAGAAATAAAGTCTAGAAATCCACATTTGATTGATTCTGAGATAAAAGTTATTGCTGAAGGAATAGCAGTATCGGCGTTAAGATATAGTTTAATTAAACAGGACCTAGAAAAAATGATTACTTTTGATATCAAAGATGCGCTAAATCTTGATGGAGATACGTCCCTGTACTTACAGTATTCTTATGCCAGAGCTATTAGAATTATAGAAAAAGCAGAAAGTACTGAAAAAGAGGGGGATGTAAAATTACATTTGTTAAATCAAGATATCGAAAAAGAATTGATAAAGGATATTCTCAAATATGAGATGGTGGTTGGAGAAGCGCTTAGAACTCTTAGTCCCAAAGTTATCGCACGGTATTCCAACAGAATAGCCACAAAGTTCAACATATTCTATGAAAGTGTTCCTGTACTTAATGAACAAAACAAAGAAATCATGATCGCGAGACTGACATTGGTAAATTCATTTGCTATTGTATTAAAAGCACTATTTTTACTATTAGGTATCGAACCATTCAAAAGAATATAGAAAATCAAACAAATTATTAGTCGCTAACAATTTATTATTTATAACATATATTAATTGAAAAAAAATATCATAGAAAAATATGAAGATAACAGAAGGAAGTTATGTCCTACTATTCCATAGTCCGAGAAAAAAATGGTTAGTAAAAGCAGAACAGGATAAAAAGATGCATACCCATCTTGGAATAATAGATCTGTCTTTAATATTGGGAATGGAATATGGAGCGACCGTAATGACGACTTTAGAAAAGAAGATCTATTTGATAGAGCCAACTATCCATGACTTTATTATGAAATCTGAGAGAAATACTCAGATAGTTTATCCCAAAGACCTTGGTTTCATTGCCATAAGAACAGGAATCCAGAATGGCTCCAAAGTATTAGAGATTGGAACGGGGAGTGGGGCTTTAACTACTTTTCTTGCTAGCATAGTTAAACCAAATGGCCATATATTTACTTTCGATGTCAACCCTGCATTTATGAAAATTGCCAAGAAAAATATGATCAAAGCAAAAATCGATGGATTTGTAACAATGCATCAATACGATGTCCATGATGGTCTTGATTTAACAGATATGGATGTCGCAATAGTAGATCTGGGAGATCCTTGGACCATAGTGGAAGAGGTATACAAAGCATTGAAAGGGAGTGGGGCTTTTCTAGGAATATGTCCTACTATGAATCAGGCTGAAAAGACTGCTATTGCTTTAAAAGAAAATAATTTTACAGACATAGAATGTGTAGAGATCTTAATTAGAAATATAGAGGCAAGAGAAGGGATGTCAAGACCATCTATGAGAATGATAGGACATACAACGTATCTGATATTTGCAAGAAAGGTTTTTCCGATGATTAAGCCTGAAAACATAATGAATGAAAAATGAGAATGACAGTTAAATAACAATATTTTTAGAAGATAAGTTTTATAATTATAATATTGTTTTTCAATCAAAATAAGAAGTGAAAGAGATTATTTTTCCATTGGACCCATCATGCCCATTTGACCCGGCATTGATTTCATACCATAATGGACCTTGTGCATGAATTCCTCTATTGTCATCTGACTAGTTTCCAATATCTGTCCATTTCCAGCGTCAGTTATTACCTTAGTAACTTGATTATTTTCATCTAAAACATATGTAATGTAAGTTAGGTATCCATTTACTGGATGAATAAATGATGCTATTGCAGATGATTTTTCACCAACATGCTGTTGTGCAGCAGATGATGCATCAGATAGAGTTACTTGGATAAGAGGGTCAAAAGCATTTCTAATAACTGATTTTATATCTATAGAACCGGTCCAATTTGCTTGTGGAGCACTTGTCATATTGTTCATTGGTTGGGCATTTACATTAGAGACTATACTGTTACCAACTGTTAAGAAGGAGATGGCAACAATAGAACCCATCATTAAGATTCCTAAATTCCTTTTGCTTTGCATAATCAAATATTAGAAAACTTTACTAAAAAATATTTCTAAAGGTTTAAGCAATAAGGTGATAACGGAAATACTTTTATAGAAAAGTCATAGAGTGCAAAATAAAAATAAAAAATACAAACAAAGTTATTTTGATACAAATAAGAAATTAGGATTCCAGAAATGATCTGAGCATCCAAGCCATCTTTTCATGTTCTTCCATTATTCCAGTCAAGAAATCTGTAGTTCCTGCGTCACCAAGTTGTTCACAAGTTTCTAAATCTTTTCGCAGTTGTCGTATAATAGTTTCATGATCATTTAACAATTTTTCAAGCATTGTGTTTGCATCTGGATATTCACTGGGATTTTCTTTTAATCGAGTTATTTGTAAAAATTCTGTCATAGTTGCTATAGTTTTTCCCCCGATCGATCTCACTCTCTCCGCTACTTCATCTACAATTTCAGATATTTGACCATATTGCTCGTCAAAAAATTTGTGTAGATCGTTAAATCGTGGATCGACTACATTCCAATGATAATTCTTTGTCTTTGTTAATAGTAAATATTCATCAGCTAGAGTAGCATTCAATATCCCAGTTATTTTTTCAACTGATCCATCATCTAGTCCTATCTTGATTTTTTTAGAAATAATATTACTCATAATTATAAAAAAGGTCAAACCACTAAATAAGTATTTGTCAAAAGTTAAATATTATTATTATATCAAGATTCTAACATTATTACGGAATAAGACTTAGAGAAATCAGTGTTCTCCATGATCTATTTTCAAAAACATGAGGATTTAGCCCTCTGATATTTACCTTATGAGACATTCTTTTTGATAAATATAGACCTAATGACCCTAATAGTCTCCACAACTGACTATCTGGATTTGATAGAAATGAATTCAATGCCAATTTTAAAAAAGAATATGTTGATCTATGGTTCTCCGATACATAATCTAACAGATGATCCTTTGAGGATGACAAAATGTAATGAGCATGTTCAAAAAGTTCTTTTTTGAGAGCATAATCAGTTTTTTGAATTTTTACCGATCCGTTCAACATGCCTTCTAAAATTGAATCAAGGTTGTTTTCGGACTGAATAGTATTGATACAACGTCCAAGGGTAGATTCAATGTGAGAATCACTTCCTGCAACTGATATCATGTTTTTTTCTTTTGCAAATTTTTCAGCAGCGATATTAGAATAACTATCGATATTGTTACTGTTAAAAGATTCGATTAGATTGCATTTTATTGCTTTCTCTCTTATTCCGTTCGATACAGCAAAAGGATGAGCTGCACAAGAAACTCCGTTTTGTCTTTTTATTTCATCGAGAGTTTCATCGATTGTCATTCCTGCTTTTATTGTTTTATTAATTCCATAAGCTAAAATATGACCTTTTGTATCAACTGTAATCTCTTCTGCAGGATAAATTGTTATGTTCTTATATTTTTTGTGGTTTTCTTTGTAATCGCATATTTGTTTGTAACCATTAAGGGTGTTGTGATTGGTAACAAACAATATATCTATATTCTTCTCATAAGCGAATTCTAGCTGCTTTTCTACAGTTACACCACAATCATATGGTATTCGAGTTGAACAGTTCATAAAATTAGAGAAAGTGTTATGACAATGTAATTCCATTCTTAATAACCGAGTCGTATCTAATAACCAGTAATCCTTAAATGGAATCTCTAATATATCGCTATCTGAACTCTATTCTTTAAAATATTAGTAATTTTTGATTATCAAAGGTAAATTTTTCTGTATATCGAAGCAACACAATCTCTCGAAAATCAAGAATGTTGAAGGTGTAAAGGAAAATGCCATAGTATTTTACTATTGTCCTTGGCAGTTTTGTTAGATTTTCTTATTTTTATAAATAATATTTCTTAGTCTATTTTTATTTTAATTTTTATTATATCTTCTCTTGAACAAAGAGGTTTCTTTATATAAATGATCTATATATGCTATAATGACATGTTTAATATTTACTTTTGAAATTTTGAGATTGTTGTTAAAATATCTTAAGTTTCTTTTAATATGAATATATAGTTGTTCTTTGTCAAGAGTGGTAACTTTAAGCTGTAGTTTGGATTTATTTGTTTTATTTTCCACATCAAATGGAATAATTTTAATTTCTATAATAATAGCACTTTAATTTGAAATCGGAGATTCTTGTTAATTATCCTATTTTTTCCCTATTCTATATCAGATATTTTCTGTGATTCCATAAATATTTCCTTTACTGATTTTTTATCTTATTTTCATTTTTTTTAAATACATGTCCTAAACAGAAGCACATTTCGTTGAAGATATGTAAATATATTATAAAATGGTACAAAATAAATCACGTAATGAAAAACAACGAAGATTTTTTATCTATCTATCCACTGTTTTTGGCTAGAAACTTTACTAGATCCACTAGCCTGCATGCAAAACTCCATTCGTTATCGTACCATGAAAGAATCTTGACATATTTTCCCTTATTGTTTATTACCATTGTACTTAATCCGTCAACTATTGATGAATGACTATCTCCTATGATATCAGAGGAAACAATAGGTTCCTCCGTATAAGATAATATATCCTTTAGATCCTCGTTAGATGCTTTCTTTAGCTCATTATTAATTTCATCTCTCGTGGCTTCCTTTTTTAAGTTTAGAACCATATCAGATATAGAACCGTTATTAACTGGAACTCGTAATGCCAGTCCATCAATTTTTCCTTCTAGTTCCGGAATTACTATTCCTATTGCCTTAGCTGCTCCAGTAGTGGTAGGAATAATGGACATCATGGCAGATCGCGAACGTCTAAGGTCTTTATGATAAGAATCTAAAAGTCTCTGATCATTAGTATAAGCATGTGTAGTTGTCATGTAACCACTTTCTATTCCAAATTTATCATTTAGAACTTTGATCACCGGGGCTATACAATTTGTAGTACATGACGCCATCGAAATAATATTATGTTTTTGATTCTCATAAATTTGATTATTAACGCCCATAATTAGTGTCGCATCTGGATTTTTGGCAGGGGCGGAAATAATTACTTTTCTTGCTCCCGCGAGTATGTGTTTTTGGGTATTTTCTTTGTCGTTAAACTTTCCTGATGATTCCAATACAAAAAATATGTTTAATTCCTTCCATGGAAGCTTAGAGGGATCGCTTTCAGAAATGATATTTATCCTTTTATCTTTATTTATTATTAATACCTTATTAGTTTCGTCTATTTCAATATCTCCTTCAAATTTTCCAAATGTAGAATCATACTTGAAGAGATGAGATAGTTCCTTTATGTTTGCAAGATCATTAATCGCCTTTATTTCAATGATATCATTAAATTCTTTGTCAAGAAGAGATGATTTTAGAAAGCTACGTCCTATTCTCCCAAAACCATTGATAGCTAGGTTTAACTTTAACATATTACGGATACGACTATTCTTTCTATTAAGGTATTTTCTAATTCAATCAATAAATATAATTTATTTACTAGATAATCACAAGAGCATTATGAATGAAAATAAAAAATTTTCAAAAATTTTAGTTCCCATTGATGGTTCTGAACATTCATTTCACGCATCTCAAGTAGCCCTTAACATAGCAGAAAAATTTAATGCAAAAGTAATTTGTTTATATGTTATTGTAGCTCCATCGCCACAAGAATATGTTAATTTGACTGGACTTGTTACGCCAAAACAAATCGAAAGGATAATTGATAACGCAAAGGAAGAATCCAAGGACTGGTTTGAAAGGATCAAGAATTCGGCAAAGGAAGACAAGATGCAGATTGAAATAACAACAGAAGTTATTTTGACCGGTTTGGCTGCATATGGTGAAATAATCCAATTTGCTGAAAAGGAAAATATAGATTTGATAGTTATTGGCACAAGAGGGAGAACTGGATTTAAAAAGGTACTGTTGGGTAGTACTGCATCAGGAGTAGTAACTTATGCTCATTGTCCAGTTATGGTGGTAAAATAAACAATCTTGGCAGTTCAAAAAAAATTCATATGAGTTTAATAAACTCAAATAAAAGATTCTATTTTTGTTTATTATTTTGTGTATTATGTTGTTTATATGAACAACACAGTCATCGAAGCATTACAAATCGTAATGCTATTTAGGGTAAAAAATATCAAAAATGTAATTTCTTCAAAATTAAAAAAAGTCTTTTTTGGAATTGTCGGATTATATCTTATATCTATTTTCGACATGATTTTAACATAGAATATTCTTAGTCTATATCATCGGTCCCACCTTCAGACTGGGAAATCATATTACCTTGGATTATATTGTGCTGATTTTTTTGGTATATTATTTGGTTTGATGTCGATAAAGGGTCATACTTTGTTTGCTTGGAAACATATTTAACATAAATATTTTTGTTCTATATGAGAAAATTCAAAAAAAAGGCGAATGATTCTTTTCCCAACAAATAACACTGGTATATTCAGCATTAGGTTCCCTTGCAGATAATGGCTTTGACTTCCTTTCCAATGTAGAATCAGAAGTAAATAATCCTTCTATAGGGATTACCAGAGATATTTTTTTGATTATTTGTGTATTAATAATGGTAAATATTTCAATTTAATTAAGCTTAAAGTAAAATGTAAAAGATAAATAATAAATGTAAAAGATAATAATGATAGGTGTACTAATCAAATATATGGATAAATTTACAAAGATACTAGCGCCAATTGATGGGTCAAAACCTTCTATGGATGCTGCAAATTATGCCCTATCACTCGCAAATAAATTTTCCTCCGAATTATATATCGTATCAGTAGTACCGTCTAAGGTAAAATATGGAGATTCTTCTGGTTTTTTCGGTATGGTTCCTCCTAAATACTTTGATAAATATAAAAAGGAAGCTGAAATATGGTTTGATGAAGTAAAAAAACGATTAGAAGACAGTGAAATTAAAAATATAAAGATAAATACAGAAGTAATAACAAGTCCACTTTCCATTTCTGGCACTATTTTGGAATATGCCGAAAATTTGAACATAGATCTTATCGTTACGGGAACCAAAGGCAAAACAGGATTCAAAAAATTATTAATCGGAAGTACCGCACAAGAAATAGTAACTTATGCACATTGCCCAGTATTAGTAGTTAGATAAACCCTTTTTAATTATTTTATTAATAGATTCAAAACGAACACAATATTAACAAAATGTAATTATCAGTTCTTTTGAAGTATTTTTCATATAAATTAAAACTGACAATCTCTACCATAGTAGGTAGGATATCTACTAATACATTCCATTATAGAACTATCAAGAAAGAGATGGCCGATTAAATAATCATTATATGTGACAAAGTTAACAATTATGTAAATGGACGAGAAAGAAGAAGTAATAGCTGAGATGAGACATGATGTAAATCTTACATCAAATGATGGTAAAACTCTTGTATATTCTATGCCTGAATTTAAAAACATTGTATTGAAAGATCCTGTTTTGATTGCAGGATTTCCTGGTCCTGGATTGGTGGGTTCTATATCTGTAAATTACCTCATAGAAAAATTGCAGATGAAACAGATTGGATGTGTAGAATCTGAGTTTATCATTCCTGGAGTTATATATTATGATGGAAGATTGAGACACCCATTTAGACTCTATTCAAATCAAGAAGGCTCCTTATGTGTACTAGTATGTGAAGCACCAATTTTGATAAGAGGAATAAGTTCCGTCTTAAATCTCGTAATGAAATGGTGTAATAATAATAACGTACAGGAAGTTCTGGTGCTAGGGGGATTTTCTAGACCTGGTCTGGATAATTCAAAGAGAGAACCCTATATATTTTCAAGTATAAACGAAGATAGCGTACAAAAAACAAGTTTTGACAGAAAAATAATCACGACTTATCTAGAACCCACGACTTTTATCGGAGGAATACCGGGGGGTTTATTATCATCATCTCTTGCAAACAACATCCCATGTACTGCATTATTCATTCCCTCACGAGATGACCTCCCAGATGCGGAAGGTGCTGCCATCATAATAGATGAAATAAATAAAATAACTAAGGATGAAAAACTAAAAGTGGATACATCTCAATTGAGACAAGAAGGAGAAAATTTGAAAAAAAGAATGTTAGAATTTATAGAATCTCTCCGTAAAGAAGTTTCTCGCGTACAGAAAGCATCGGGGGAGGCAGAGCCAATCATTTATGGATAAGCAGAAAAAAATATTATAATATTTTCTAGCCATATCCAGTAGGTTGTGTTAATTTACAGACTGGATGATTATTCAAAAGATGGAACAGGATATTATTAGTTATAAATCGATTAAATTATTTTTTAAAGTAAAAATTGACTCAAAATAGAACCACATTATATGATTAATCAAATAATTTGTATTATTTTTTGAGAGTATATAAGGAAATGAAATTACCCTATGTAAGTTAAGTTGAATCCATTCATCTCGATAGCTTCACAAACAAATAAATTATAAAGAAGATATAAACTGTGATCTGTACAGTCTCATGTCCCTGCCTTAGTAACGTATGTACTAGTGAAATAACAATATTAATTTAATGATATCATTTTAATTGTTTTTTGTATGTTTTTGGTTTTCTATAGTTTTTGTCCCAATTACAATTTTTTTCTTTTGTTGAATTGTGTTCTGTATTTTTGCTTATTAATTATTCGAGATTAAAATCAAATACATCATGTAGAATCAGAATCTATTTCATTAATTTTTGTATTAGCGGCCCTCCATGAATCGTCGCCTCTTTCTGGTATACTTTAAGATTTCATCATAATCAGCTCTTTCTTGCGCCGCATTTAGTATATCGGTTTTACTTACAATACCAATCAGTTTGAAATCATCATCAACTACAAATATTCTGTTCATCCTTTTTCGAACTAACTGTTCTAAAGCATTATTAACTTGCATGTCTGATTTCATAACTATCAAATTTGATAGTGGTTGCATGATATCAATTGTTTTTTTTTCAAAAAATGATTCTCCTTTGTTTAAAATATCATCTGTTGAAACCATTCCGAGTAGCACGGAATGATCATCAGTGACAGGGAAAGATCCTTTCCTATATATATCAAAGTAATCTGAAATCAAATTTCTTATTGATAAATCAGGTTTTACCGAGACAAAACTTGTGTTCATTATATCCTTTAACCTCATATCTTTCAGGAGATTTGACATTTCAAACTGTTGCAGATATGATTTCGCCCCACTTTGAATAAACCATCCGATGAGTATTAACCATAATCCCCCAATTGGAGAGGCCCTAATAATCACTACAACGCCTAATCCAATTAGAACAAATGAGATGATTATTCCAACTTGCACAGATATTTTCGTTGCACGCTGATAATCCAGCCATCGAACCAAGGCAGCCCTTAACATCCTTCCACCGTCCATAGGAAAAGCAGGAAGCAGATTAAAAGCACCTAACAGTATATTCACAATGAAACCATAAAGTAAAACTCCTTTCAATACTTGAAGGTATGTTTCTGCTTCTATTCTTTCGGTACTAATGAAATTAATTAAAAGAAAAAATGATAAAAAAATGCCTCCTAATCCAAAACTTGTTAATGGTCCTATCACAGCAATTTTGAATTCTTTTCTGAAATCCCGTGTTTCCTCTTTAATCTCAGAAATGCCTCCAAATATAAATAGAATTATTTGATCTACTTTTACTCCATATTTGGTTGATAGAATAGAATGTGCTAATTCATGGATCAGTACGGAAACAAACAATATAATGGCGCCTGAAATTCCCATCACAACATACTCTGTTCTCGTCAAGTTAGGATAATAGTGTGGCATAAATCCAACTGATAAGGTCCAAGTAAGAAAAACAAAGATAAAGATTAATGTAAAATGTAATTTTATCGGAATATTTTTAATTTTTAATATCTGTAATGACATAACCTCATATAGTAAGGTTATACAATTTAAGGAATTTGTTCATCAAACATAAGTAGATATTTATTTTGTATATCAGTATATAAGAGTTGAAAAACTAGTATTACTATTCCTAGTGAAATTATTGGCACTGTCTAACTGTTTGTGCTACACATTACTTTATCTCAAGCAATTATTGATGTATAGACTGAAGGTGTATACATCAAGGTTAATTCAAATAACCAATGGAAATCCAAATATCAAGATATCTAGTTGGCCTCTTGACGGATGTGATCGTTTTGATTACAGATATAAATAACTGGATAAGTATACAGAAAATTACAAGATGACACAATGAGATCATTATGACAGTTAACTTAAGGAGGATTTGCAGCTAAACAAAAAAATATTGATTTCGATAAAGTGCAAGTTGATGGGAAGATAATGGATTACAAAGAAATTCATATTAATATATCGTAAAAATATTGATGTGTTTGTTATTAAAAATTTTGAGGTCTTAAACGAAAATGAAAATAGTTCAATCAAATCAACGAATTAATACTAGGAAACATGAAATGTTTTTGTTGTACTAATGGATATCCCTACAAATAACGAGTTCGTGCCGTAAAGTTAAAATCAAGAATTCAAAAGAAAATTAAAAGTATTTATGCTAATATGTTATAAAATATTCAAACAAATTTGACCGAACCTAAGGATATTTCAGCCAGTTATGACACTATATTAAAAGAAAGTGCTTTATTAACAACGTTCTCTGGAATTTTATTTGGATTCATATTAAATATTTCCATTAATCCTCCGATATCTTTTTCATACATTGATAAGGTTCTATTACTTATTGCATTGTATTCAATCACCGTTGCGGCATGTCTTTTTGTCATGCCGATTATTTATCATCATATTCAATATCCATACCATGACTTTGAGAAGATTAGAAAAAGAAGTCATAGATTTATATTCACTGGACTTATTCCAGCCGGGGTAACACTGGTATTAGGTTTAGATATTGCAAGCTCAGCGTTGATTAACAGACCCGAGGCTTTTATTCTCTCGCTGATACCAATCATAATGGTTCTAATATTATATATTAAAAGAAAATGATATATTAATAACAAACATATAGAAAAAATATTTTTTTTAACGTCGTCGATTCCAAATATGATTTATGTAGGTAGGATTTGCAAGAGTGATATTATAATAATTACTAATATGAATAATAAAAAACCTTTACATAATAAAGATTTTATAATAAGAAAAATATGATACTATAAATACACTATATAATATAACAATTTAAAGAAATGAAAACAAATATTGAATTATCTAAATTATTTCGTAAAATAGCTTATTTAATGCAAGTAGATCATGATACCGGAAAAGATCCAAATGCAAAGTTTAAAATCAGAGCATATCTCAGAGCGGCAGAAACAATTGAAAATTTATCTATAGATTTGGAAGAAATATACCAAAAAAATGCTATTAAGGGATTAGTAAGCATCCCTTCTATAGGAAAGGCAATCGCTTTAAAAATAGAAGAATACATTAAAAATGGAAAAATTCAGTTTTTTGAAGAATTAACAACAAGAATTCCCATAAATATAGATGAATTCTATGATCTAGAAGGAATTGGCATAGGTCCAAAAACCGTGAAAACGCTTTACGAGAATTTGAATGTCAGAACATTAGAAGATTTGGAGCATTATGCCAAATATGGAGAATTGAGAAAAGTAAAGGGCTTTTCTATTAAAAAGGAAGAATCAATTTTGAAAAAAATTAAATCACTAAAAAACGTTAACAAAAAGAGATACCTTCTTGGAGATATTTATCCCATTGCAAAAACTATAGAGAATCTCCTGAAGAAATGTAAAGATGTAAAAAAAGTAGCAATTACAGGTTCATTTAGAAGAATGAAAGAAACTATAGGTGATATCGATTTTCTAGTAGAATCTGATAATCCTGATCATGTTATTGAATATTTTATCTCTCTGCCACAAATGGAGCAAATAATCGCAAAAGGTGAAACGAAGGTATTTGGAAGACTGGTTAACGGGATCGATACCGACCTATTGGTGGTGCAAAAGAACAGTTTTGGATCTGCATTGCAATATTTTACTGGAAATAAAGAACATAACATAGAGTTAAGAAAAATTGCACTAACAAAAAAAAATAGACTTAATGAATGGGGTCTTTTTAAAAGTAATGGAGAAAAAATAGCAGGTACAAATGAAGAAGAAATTTACAATAATCTGGGACTTACTTGGATTCCCCCAGAATTGAGAGAAAACCATGGAGAGATCGAAATTTCCTCTGAATATTTCTCCAGAAATGAATTCATCTCGAATCTGGTAGAATACGGATCTCTAAAAGGCGATTTACAAGTTCATACAAAATCATCTGATGGTACAAAATCTATAGAAGAGATGAGCGCTTCAGCCAGAGATGAATTTGGATTAAACTACATAGCAATTACAGACCACACTAAGAGCTTAAAGATAGCGAATGGATTAGATGAAAATAGATTAATAAATCAAATAGAAGAGATAAATGAAATTAATGATAATTTAAAAGAAAAAAATTCAAACAATAGTTTTAAAATTCTTTCATCTACTGAAGTAGAAATATTAAAGGATGGATCATTAGACATGAAAAACAGCATCCTAGAAAACTTAGATATAGTAGGTGCATCGATTCATTCTAATTTTCGCCTTCCCTCCGAAGATCAAACAAAGAGAGTAATTGCTGCATTAAAAAATCCTCATGTAGACATATTATTCCATCCAACTGGTCGTATAATCAATAAGAGAGAGGGGTATGATATTGACATAGATAAAGTGATAGAAGTTGCTAAAGATACAAAAACTGTTCTTGAGATTAACGCCCACTATAATAGACTTGATTTAAAGGATGAATACGTTAGAAAGGCTATCAATAATAATGTTAAACTTGCCATTAATTCAGATGCACATCATCCACTTCATTTTTCTTTTTTAGTCTTCGGAATCGGTCAGGCAAGGAGAGGATGGGCAAAGCAATCTGACATAATTAATACATTACCAGTAAATGAAATGCTTCGAAATTTAAAATGAAAAATATGGATTTTTATTTTAAAATTTCTTATTAATAAAAATTAGATAGATATAGAATTTTAAAAAATATAAATACATATCTTGTGCGAGTATTCTCAATTTTGTATCAAAGAATAATTCATTAAGAAAAAAAATTCTTGAAAATATTGATTTTATTGACTATTAAAAAGAAAGAAAGAAAGAAATAAAAACAATCTTAAAGTATTTAAATACAAATTACAATATTAACGAATATAATAAATGACAGAGGATAAAGAGACTATAGGAACCATTTTAGTTCCGCATGATGGAACAGAGATGTCTGATAAGGCCCTCAAGAAAGCAGAATTACTCTCAAGAGCTTCAGGTTCTCAAATTATCGTTATACATGTTATTGATGACAGATTTATAGCTTCTAGCGATGCAGTGAGATTTATCAAGGATAAGACGTCATTAGAAAATGCAAAGGTACAATTAATAAAAAGTTTAAGAGAAGGCGCTGAATACATGTTGAAAAATAAAATTGACTATTTCAAGGAAAGAAATACAACGATAACATCTGTTTTGACCGTTGGCTCACCAGCTGATCAAATTCTACAGACGGCAAAGGAAAAAAATGTAGGTCTAATTATCATTGGTAGTAGAAGATTTGAAGGAAATGAGAAGGTAAAATTGTTAGGTAGTGTTGCACGAAAAGTATCCGAGTTATCTTCATGTCCTGTATTAATAGTTCATTAAAAATTTTGAGGCTAGGAACATAAATATTATCTATTTTATTGACCTAAATTTGTTTTTTTAACCAATTAAAAAGAACATTATGTTGACTATTCGAAATTCATTATACAGATTTTGAAAGATTAGATGCTACAATATTCATTGGCTCCCACACTGGTGAAATTGGTGGCACATAACAGGCATCATAACTCGAAAGATCGTTAATAGTGGCTTTTTTTAATAAAGCTAATGCAACGACATCTATCCTTCCCTTTACTCCTTCGCCGCCTATAATTTGAGCTCCTAAAATTTGTTCAGTCTTTTTATCGGCTACAATTTTAATCGAAATTGATTTACTATCAGGATAATATCCAGCTTTAGTAATACTGTTTATAGATGTTTCAACTGGATCAAAACCATTATTTCTAGCTTCTTCTGTACTAAGACCTGTTTTTCCTATAAATAAACCAAATGTCTTTGTGATAGCACTGCCTGCAATTCCCCGAAAAATTGCCTTACCGCCTGCAGAGTTCTCTCCAGCTACTCGTCCCTGTTTGTTAGCAGTAGTCCCCAAGGGAAGATAAGTATCCTTACCAGTAACATAATTTTCTGCTGTAGCACAGTCCCCCGCTGCAAAAATATTTGAAATGTTGGTTTGCATGTATCTATCAACCTTTATAGCTTTATTAATTCCGAGTTTTATTCCAGCATCTGAAGCTATCTCACTATTTGGTTTAACACCGGTCCCAAAAACCAAAAAATCAGATAAGATGGTTTTGCCTTTATTTGTTACAACCCCGTGAAAATTTTGATTGCCTAAAATTTTTTCCACTCTTTCTCCTAGTATTAATTTTATTCCATTATTTTCCAATTCCTGTTTAACAATATATGACATGTCTGTGTCTATTATTTTAGGCAATATTGAATTACCCGATCCAACAAGTGTTACTTCCAAACCTTGTTTTTTAAATGATTCAACTATTTCAACACCTATTAGACCAGCTCCGACTACTAAACATGAATCTGGACGGTTATTTTCTAAAAATCTTTTTATCGCTATCCCATCATTCAAAGTTCGTAACGTAAAGATTCCGCTATTGATGTTTTGTATCCCTTGCAATGATGGTATAGTAGCACTGGCCCCTGTTGCGATAACGAGAGAATCATAAGCTATTATTTTATTATCTTCTATATTTTTAGATACATAATCTCTAACAATTATTTGCTTTTTAGACGGTAATATTTTCAATGCTGACGTGTTTAGCAAAATATTGATACCATATTTACTTTGGAATTCTTGAGCTGGTCTAGCAATCAGTTCTGAAAAATCATCGATTATTCCTTCCAGAACGTAAGGAAGTCCACAGGAACCATAAGACACAATTGGTTCTTGTTGTATTATTGTAATATTGGCATCAGGATTAATCCTTTTTGCTTTTGATGCTGCACTAGTTCCTGCGGCAACACCACCTATAATGACTATATCTTTTGGTTTCTTATTTCCAATACCAGAAAATTTGGTCATAAGGGCATTAATATTTTAACATATTAAAGAATAGATCTATCGCATAATTCAAAGGTAATCAAAATATCAAAAGAATTAAACTATTAATGAAAGTTTTATAAATTTAATAGTATTATTTTCTTGAACCAAGTTCCTGTATCTAAAACTTTACACAGTTACTAATATGCCTTAGCTCTTATGCATTAGTTCTAACATATGGTTTTGAATAACTTGAGTATTTTTTTAAAAAGGGGATATAGTATTTGATATCAAATAGGGACCATAGGTACATCAATTAACTAAATTAATTTAGTTAGATATGTAAATGATCAATCTAAAAAATTGTTTGAAACACTTATAGAGTAAAGATTCTTTATATCTTAAAAGATACCTAGATGTCAACACATTAAATGATAAAATATCTAATTATTAAGTGATATCAAATAAATGATTTGTATTTTCAAATAAATCAGAATCATCCTATTGACAAAAAGGAAAAACGTTACGTTACTACAGATTTTCTAGTAACATATATCTTGACATGGCCATTAAGACAGGATCCTTTGGTTCTTTTTCGCACATTTTTCTTCCAATGTCTCCAGAGGTAACTATACCATATAATGTATTATCCCTTACTACAGGAAGTCTTCTAATGCGATATTTTGTCATTATCCTTGCAATTTGATCCATGTACGTCTCGGGAGCTATCGTAATTAATGGTTGTGACATTACTTCCTGTGCGCTCGTAGTTTTAGGATCTTTATTTTTACTCACTACCCTTCTGACTATATCTCTTTCTGTGATTATTCCTACAGGACGATCTTTTTCTGTTATTATTATACAACCAACGTTCTTTAGAGTCATTTTTTGAGTGATATCATAAATATTGTTTGTTACCTCTGCAGTTTCTAGTGGAATTGATGTCATTACCGACTCGATAGCAACTTTGTTATAGTTATTGCTCATATGTCGTTTAAAAAAAATTATCGCTTTTATGTAATTGGTGTGCAATGCATTACAGAGTACTATGGTAAAAATAGTAAAGAGGATAGACATTTTAGCATAATACAATATTCCTAGACATCCTCAAAGCTGAATAATATTATCTTCTGTTATCCTATACATATTACTAGTTCTAAAAAAGTTAAATCCTGGAACTGACATTTTACGATAGTTGTTTTCACGCAGATTCCGTAATCTGGGACCTGGGATTATTACAGGTGCTGCAGATGATGATCCATCTGGAATAGCAACTTATTCCCAAGCAGGAGCTCAATTTGGACTTGGTTTAGCTTGGACTCCTATTTTCTTCCTTCCATTGTTATTTGCCATCCAGGAAATATGTGCTAGGATAGGTTTGGTTTCCGGTACTGGTATTATTTCATTAATGAAAAAAAAGTATCCTAAAAAACTGATTTATCCATTAATATCTTTGCTAGCTATCGCAAATACCATTAATCTAGGTGCAGATTTAAATGCTATAGGAGCTTCGGCAAATCTCATCATACCCGGGATTCCCATATTTTTCTATACTTTATTTTTTACGTTGTTTATTTTGATTACTGAAATTTTTGTTTCCTATATACGGTATGTTAGAATTCTAAAGTATCTTACATTATCTTTACTATGTTATTTTATAACAGCTATTATTGTTGGAGGTAATTGGAATCAAATCTTTCTGTCTACCATTACTCCCAATATCGAATTTAATAAAGAATTCATAATGATGTTTGTGGCATTATGCGGGACAACTTTATCTCCATATCTTTTCTTTTGGCAAACCTCTGAAGAAGCAGAAGAAGATGTAGTCCATAAAAAAATAAAAGAAATAGGCAAAGGAAAACCAAAAATTTCCAAGCAAGATATCAAAGCAATGAGAAAGGATATCTTTGTGGGAATGGCATTTTCAGTTTTTATTATGTGGTCAATTATAGTTACTGCTGCAGGTAGTCTTAACCTTCATGGGATAACAAATATTCAAACTGCGGATCAAGCAGCACAGGCGTTAGAACCCCTAGTCCAAACGTTTCCTAATTCCGGGTTTATTGCGAAAATCATATTTGCAATAGGAATAATCGGGACTGGATTATTAGCTATACCTGTTTTAGCAAGTTCCACGGCGTATGCTTTTTCGGATACATTTGGGTGGACAGAAGGATTAAGTAAGAAGTTTAAGCAAGCAAAATCATTCTATCTTACCATTGTAATTTCTACAATTATTGGCTTGTTTTTTAATTTCAGTGGAATTGAGCCAATAAAAGCATTAATATATGCTGCTATAATAAATGGAGTAATTTCTATTCCTATACTAGTCATCATAATGAAAATTTCAAATGATAAAAAATTACTTGGTCAAAATGTAAATGGAAAAATTTCTAATACTATTGGTGTCTTAACAATGGTTATAATGACAATTCCAGTTATTTTTATGATATTAACATCAATTTAATTTTCTTCTGAAATTTCTTTCATTGTCTTCAAATCATCTAGTTATATGGATTGGATTATTTGTTTATAACAAGAATAACGGTAGTGATTCGAATTTCATATTAACAGTAAATTATCAAATATATCTATTTTTGTAATAGTAAACAAATTATTTATAAAAAAAATTAGGAAATGACTTTTACTGTAAATTCATCGAATATTTCTTGTTCTGGAACTTTGCTACCTATAGCATTTATTTCCGCCCTTAATGTGTAATCACCATCAGGTAGCGGAGTAATGATGTGGTACGCTCCAGTTATAGGGTCAGTAAAGTCGGGCCCATATAAACTGGTCTGGTTGCCTTCAGAAGATACTAGTTCTATTTGAAAAACACTACCAAGCGAGAAGAATGATTTCGAAAATACTGGTGTGTCATCTTTGAATATAGAAATTTCATAAGTTAATGGAGTAGTGTCATCTACCTTCACTGTAGTGGGTTCAAAGTTAATCAATACACGATCATTTTTGGATTTATCAAATTCCCATGTAAACTGCGTATCATTTGATTTCAAACCCATGCCTGCACTAACCTTAAAGTCAAATCCAAGTTCGGATGCAGGACTCACATACACAGTCCCCTTGAGTGAAGGATTAACGGTGTCATGATATTCATAGAGACCCGCCTTATCAAAGGTATGTAAGAAGAAAGAAGTATAAGGGATTATTCCAGAATTGAACTCTTTCCCTGAATCTGGGGACTTTGGAGAACCGCTTGTCACTGTATGTGGTTGTCCAGGATCGTCATTAAACCAAGCGATAGTTGTTCCGATTGGAATCGCTATATTTTTTGGATAATAGTTTATCGTACTATTCTTTTGTGCTGCTCCGGCAACTATGTCTACGATGTATGTCGCCTGAACTCCTTTAGGAGATGAAATTGGCGACTCACCGAATTGACCAAGAGCTGTATTTGTTGGAATGGTAAGCAATCCGATAAATATAGGTACCACAATAAATAAGGTGCGTGTATTTTTATTCATTAATATAGAACAATTGCTATTATTTATTAATGTAGATCTACGCTTTGAAATGAATTTAAATGAAATTTAGAGCCTATCACAAAAATTATCCTCATTCAAACAATTATACTACTTTCCAACTGTACAAGACGAAATAGTTCTCCCTTCCTTTCAGACCTCGTAAATAATTTCCTGAATTCGTTATGCTATGAATGTTCTCAATTACCCATTTTCTTGCTTCATGGTATCGCCTGCAGATTTTCTTATCTTCTGTTATACAATGCATATGTGGGACGTATCCCTTGCTGATAATTGCTTGTTCTACTTCTTTAGAATGATGTTCTTTATTAAGATGTAGATTTTGATTTTTACTTTCTGTCTTTTGTTATTGATGATAACTGTTGTTTTAAAACAATATTACCAATTGTATCCTTTGCAACTGCTTTGTTGTACAATTATGAAAATCGATAATATGATACAAAATTGTAACAGGAATAAATTATCAAAATAATTTCATTGTATGATAGTAAATTCAATTTGGAATTCACATATCTGAGGCAATAAGCATCTTTAGCACAAAATTTTGCCTTTTTGCTAGTCGCAAAATGTGGAAAATCTATAGTTTTATATAGACAATTGGATGAGGTTGTTTAATCACCTCTACAATACATCGATTAAAGCAAAATTCCATTTAAAATAAGAGGTGAAATAGTCTGAAGTTGGCAGGTTTTATTCTAATCAAAAATATTCAGATCGACATTTGACGTGGTCGTTAAAAATAGAAATCTAATATTACATTTTTACCCATTTATAAAAGAGCCACTTTGTTACTTCAGCCATAAGTACATACGCTAATACAATTATTCCTATACTAAGATAGAAAGTTAAAGGGATAACAACAAATCCAAATATTGAACCAACAGGAGTAAGAGGAATAGCAAGAACAAAAATATTAACTATTAAAGTTGTAATTAACAAAAATTTTCCAGGAGTACTTTTCATTAATGGTTTTTTACTTCTGATAATTAAAACTACAAGTGAAGCCGAAATAACGGATTCCATAAACCATGTAGTTCTAAATTGTTCTATGTTTGCGTGTAAAATATTTAGTAGTACAATAAAGGTCAGAAAATCAAAAAGAGTACTTAAAAAACCAAATACCAGCATGAATTTACGAATAAATTTAAGATCCCAATGCCTGGGAACTTCTAATATTTCCTTGTCTACATTATCTGTCGATATTGTCATTTCTGGAAAGTCTGTCATCAAGTTGGTAAGAAGTATCTGTTTTGGCAAAAGTGGAAGGAATGTCAGAAATAACGATACACCAGCCATACTAAACATATTTCCAAAATTAGCACTTGTTGCCATGAAAACATACTTCATTGTATTTGCAAAGGTTCTACGTCCTTCCATTATCCCATCTATGAGAACGCTAATATCTTTTTCAAGCAAAACAATATCTGCTGTCTCTTTAAGAACGTCTGTGGATTTATCAACAGAGATTCCTACGTCTGCTGAATGAATCGCTGCTGCATCATTTACTCCATCGCCTAGATAACCTACTATATTTCCAGATTTCCTTAATGCCAAGATTATTTGTTCCTTTTGAGCAGGTTCAATTTCTGCGAAGATGTTCACTTTTCTCACTTTTCTTGTTAGTGACTCGGGCGTCATATGAGAGATCTCTGAGCCTGTCAAGATTTCAGATTTGGATATTAGACCGATCTGTTTACCTAAGTGAGATGTGACATAAAGATTGTCTCCACTAATTATTTTGAGTGAAACTTTTAATTTTTTAAGTTTTTTTATAGATTCTACTATCCCTGGTTTTATTGGATCAAAAAATACTAGAAATCCCAAAAAAATCATGTCTCTTTCATAATCTTTGTTGATTATTGAAATATCCACATCATTACGATATGCTAGACCAAGTATTCGAAGACCTTGTAAACTTAACTCCTCAAATTGTTTTTGCAATGAGTCTTTAAGAACAGCTAATTCTATTATTTTTTCACCAGTCACTTCTGCTTTAGAACATATATCGAGAATATTTTTTACAGCACCTTTTGTTATCATTATATTCTCGTTATTTTTGTAAGATACCAAAACACTTATTCGCTTACGAACAAAGTCATAAGGAATCTCATCTAACTTCTTATATGCGGATAAATCGAATTGTTTGGAACTTCTTATTGCATCATCAATTGGATTAATAAAACCACTTTCAAACGTCGAATTGAGATAGGCATAAAAAAGAACTTTGTTATTTACTCTTCCTTCTGTATCTAGAGCAAATTTAAGTTTAATATTTCCTTCGGTCAAAGTACCTGTCTTATCAGAACATAATATGTTCATGCTTCCAAGATTTTCTATAGATGCTAATTTTTTTACAATTACCTTTTTTAAACCCATTCGTTTTGCACCATGAGACAGATTAATACTAATGATTGCAGGAAGAAGTTGTGGAGTCAGACCTATAGACAAGGCAAGGGCAAAAAGAAAAGAATCCAATACAGGACGTTCAAAGTACACATTAATCAAGAAAATGAATGAAACCAAAATGATCGTAACTTCAACCAGAAGAAAACTAAATTTTCTTACCCCTTGTTCGAATTCGGTTTCAGGAGGCTTTGTTTTGATGTGTTGAGAAAGTTTACCTATTTCAGATCTTTTGCCAGTATTTACAACTACTGCTTTTACAATCCCGCTAACAATATGTGTATCCATAAAAATACAATTTGTTCTTTCATGTAATGGTGTTTCTAGAGGTAATATTTCTTGTGACTTTTCAACTGGATAACTTTCCCCCGTAAGTGTTGACTCGTTAACAAAAAGATCTTTAGATTCAACGATAATGCAATCTGCGGGTATCCCACTCCCTGCGTTAAGAACAACCAAATCTCCAGGTACAATTTGTCTAGTAGAGATACTTAGTTCTTTTCCATCTCGTATTACACTCGTCTTTAATTGTACCATTTCTAATAATTTTTTTATTATATTTGATGCTCTTCTTTCTTGTAAAAATGCAAGAATAGTACTTATGAATAAAATAATGAAAATTATTATCGCATCGTTAAAATTTCCAAGAAATAATGATAAACCTGTAGCAAATATTAGTAATAAGATGATAGAATTTTTAAATTGACACAATAACAAACGAAATGTCCCCGTCTTATTATTAGAATCAATGATATTTGGACCGTATATTTCTAGTCTAGACTGGGCCTCTCCTGAACTCAATCCATTACTACCAGTTTGAAGGTTGTCAAAAATCTCGTTTGTTGCTAAAGACCAGAATTTGTCTTCTATTTTATGCATTAGGTAAAGTTATGTTATAATTGATCTCTTTTAAGATAATCGATAGAGTATAACGCATCTTATAATACTTAAATCTCATAGTAGATTTCTCATAAATTATAGATGCCAATATTTTTCCATCTTATTTTGATTTTTCAAATAACAAATATCATAAATGACATAAACATGTTATTTCTAGAATTATAAGCGATTCGAAGTAATAGCGAACTCATTATTGTTTTGAATTTATGATTTTGATTTTATCTTTACAAAATATATATTATTATTAATTCTATTACTTGTATTGTCTCGTGAAAATAATGGATTTAAGAGGATACTTGTTCTAGTAGATGGATCAAAATATTCGATAAATGCATTGGAATATGCTAGTATCCTATCTAAAGAATATGATTCTGAATTAATAGCATTATACGTTGTACCATCCATAATGAGATATGATGATCTGTTTTTAAGTAAGAGAAAATACGAGGAGATCCCTGGATTCAAAGACATAATTGAACTGTCATACTTAGAATCTCATAATTGGTTAAATGAATTAAAGGAAAAAATTGGTGGAAAACTAACAACCGACGTCATTATTGCTAAGAAATCTGTTGTTTCTGAAATATTAGAATATTCAGAACGCAATGATATAGATTTAATAATTATGGGTACAAGAGGAAAAACAGGTTTGAAAAAATTACTGTTGGGAAGTACAGCAGAAGGGGTTATAACTTATGCACATTGTCCTGTATTAGTAGTTAGATAAATTTATCATGAAATTGAATTCATAGATTCTATCAGTTGAGAGTACGCATATCTCAAAGCCAAAATCATTACACTCCTAACTGGAAAATTATCTATATATTTAATGCAGAAAATATTATAACTCAGTTTATGTTTCTAAGTTATCCATTTAGTTAAGTTCAGGTTATCAAGTGGGTTAAAAATGTTGTATGTAATTCCTAGCAAGATTAAAATGCAACATGGCTTCTTTCTCGTGAATGGTTTTTTCGTTATTTAAAACTTCATTAGCACGGAAAAGAGAGACCTTGGCTCTAACACAAGCCTTATAGCACATCATAAAAAAAATCATTTTCTTTATGACATCGTCCTCACTTTTTTTCATATAATAAGAGATAAAATGGTCACGCAAATCTATACGTTGATGAAAATCAAAATCCATCGCAAGGTGTGAAATATCCTCTATTACATCAGCATATCGCAGAGAATCATTAAATTCTATTCTATCATAAAGATAAATTTTATCACGTATAATAAAAATATTTTTTAAATATAGATCACCATGAATATCACGAATTCTGTTTTCTTTTATACGTTGATGGAATAAATCAATATTATTTTCAACAAATGAGTCCAATTTATCATGAAATATTGGATCTAATTTTATAAGTTGAGAAAGGGTTTTGAAATTTTCATTAATTTTCTTTTTTATAAAGATAGGTCTACCAAATCTAGAAATATTTTTACTTGTAGTGGCACCATGATGGAATTTTATAAGTATTTTCGTTAAAGACTGTACTGTTTTCATATCTATTTTTCCATCCCGAAGTAAATTATCCATTCTAAATTTTTGTGGAATTTCTATCATTTTAACAGCATATTCTATAGCTCTTCCGTCGTCTCTAAGATCTACTATTTTAAAAATATCATTGTCATTAACAATTTTTACTACTTTCTGATACATGTTACCACAAAGGGTTTTATTTAAAGAAATTTCCTTGTTACAAAATTTTTTTCTAAGATATAATTTTGAAAAGTCGAGAACTTGACCAAATTTTACATTTTTCTTTATCTTGTAGGCATAAGAACCTGTGAGAATAACCCAAGAAATATGAGTTTCTAGGATTTTTATCCTTGATACTTTATGGGGATATGATTTTTTATTTCGTAATCGCAAAATAATATTCTGTTGGTCAATCTGCATACTTTAGCATCGCCTATAAAATCGCTTCATTCTACTTGTTAGATTTATTTATTTTAATAGTTATATGAATTCCCTTTACTGATTCATAAATTAATGTAGTGATATTTTCGAGTAATGAAATAATATTAGAAGATGGAATACTACAATAAAATATTCCAAAATAATAAAGCTCATTTATTACAAAGAAGATACATTGAGCATGGCACGACAATTTTTATTATTTATTTCTATTGGAATTTTGATTACTGTAATTTTGTTTATCGATAAACAATATGTTTTTGGTCATCTCAATGGAACAAGAATACAAGAATTGATCGATAAGAAAAACGATATTAAACTTCTTTTTACATACGAACCGGAAAAGCCAATAATTGATACTTTCACAAAACTTTCCTTTAGTGCTCAAGATTTAGAAGGCAATCATATTGAGAATTATAAGGCATCAGTTATCGTAACAAATGGACAACGACTTTTCAAATTTCAAAATATATCTGTTCCTGACGGAGATTTTGATGTAGAATATATTTTCCCAGATGATGGAACACATCAAGTAATAACCAGAATTGATACGAAATCTAGCATCACACCGGCATCATTTAGTGTATTTGTTCCACATCAGGCACCGCCAAGTATATTAAATCCATTTCCGCTTCCACCCGACGGAAAATATAGTTTAGAAATAATAGTAAGCATAGTACTTGCAATAGTAATTCCAATAATAGCAGTAATATCATTGATTTTTATGATTAAGAAACGTTGATAAAAAAATTGAATTAATTAATTATAAAATATTCAAGTGGTGCATTTTAATTCCAACTAATTAATATTTTGCAAATCGGTTTTATAAAAGTATTAGAGAGCTATTGCCACTTATCGGAAAAGATAGAACTTCTTCATGAAACATATTGAAATTTTCAATAACGCTAAATAATACACCTGCTACTACTAGCGTCTTAGTTAGATAATAAATTTTGTTCTTTATGACCTTGTATCATTCTTTTACTTATTTTGGCAACATATTGCATGTATTTGGGGATGACTTTTTGGGAAAATCTTCATTAAAAAATATTGAACCATAACATACTATGAGCCGATCATTTAGAGTGGATCTGTTGTATTTGGTTACAAAGAAAACGATATTTAGTTAGTATCTATTATTAATTTTGAATTAAAGAATGAAAAAAAAGATTGTCGATGCTACTGTTTCTCTTTCAGAAATTAATGACAATAGTGTAGTAGCAATTTCTGGTTTCAATATGGCTATTACGCCAGAATACTTAATTCTGGAATTGTACAGAAAATATGTTGAGGAAGGACATCCTAAGAATATATTTATTATCTCAGATGCACTGCCGGCTATCCCCGGCAGAGCGATAGATAAAATTGCTGAGCCCCTATATAATGATCTCAACCAAAAGTTTCTGCGGGGAATATTGATGCCTTTTTTGGGTTTTTCTCCATGGCTTCAAAAGATGGTACACGAAGACAGGATTGAATACTATGGCTGGCCAATAGGGATTACTGCGTATTGGTTTAGAGAGATCGCATCTGGAAGACCAGGACTTTTAACAAAAATCGGTATAGACACATTTTTGGATCCAAGAAGAGAGGGAGCTGCATTAAATGAACTTGGTAAGAAAAATGCATCCTGCAAAGTTAGTGTTTTAGATATTGATGGAGCAGAATGGCTGTTATATCAGGCTCCAAAACCTAATTGTTCCTTTATAAGAGCATCAACGTCTGACGAAGCAGGTAATTTGTCGATGGAAGATGAAGGTATAAGAGGAACCATCCTCAGTATTGCACAAGCTACTAAAGCAAGCCCACATCAAGGGACTGTTATTGCACAAGTAAAATGGATCACACGATCGGGCTCGATTAATCCAAGGGATGTTGATGTGCCTGGTCCATTGGTTGATTATGTTATAGTATCTCCAAAAAAATATCACTGGCAGAGCGGAAATATTGAATTTGATCCCAGAATATCATATAAAATACTTCCCTCATTAACAGATACATTGTTTTATGGTCTTCCCAAAGTATCTATGAAAGCACACGAAAAAGTGATAGCAAGAAGAGTCATCTTAGAATTAGTAAGATTACTAGAAGAAAAAAATGCACCAGTATTGGTTAACTTGGGAATAGGCATACCGGCTTTTGTTTCTTCTATAGCAGCTGAAGAGGAGGTATCGGAATTTATTATATCTGTACTTGAATCTGGTCAATGGGGGGGACTTGCTCTTTCGGGAAATGACTTTGGATTGGCAATCAGTCCATTTGCACTTTCAACAATTCCAGATGTATTTTCCAACTTTGAGGGGGGGATAATAGATGCTGCATCTCTTGGTTTTCTACAGATAGATAAGGAAGGTAATGTTAACCCATCCATTCTTCCTAATAAGATATATGGACCTGGAGGATTTCCTGTTATTGCAGGTGGGGCACCTAGGACTTTCTTTGCGGGGTCTTTCACAGCAGGAAAAAGTGATATTATACTTTCAAACAAGACTATAAAAATCCAAAACGATGGACTAACATTGAAGTTCGTTGAAAAAGTCTACAAGATAGTATTTAGTGGAAAGCAAGCGGCTAAATACGGTCATACAATTCGCTATATTACTGAAAGAGCCGTCTTCAGGTTAACAGATCGTGGGATAGTTCTTGATGAGATTGCTCCTAAAATAGACATAGATAAAGAGATATTGGCAAAAATGGATTTTTTACCTATAATAGGTTCTAATCTCAGGACAATGGATGACAGAATTTTTGACGAATCAAAGATGAATATAAAAGAAGAAGTATTTCGTATTTTTAAAAAGTGACAGATGAGAATTCAAATTTGATACTCATTTACATCTTTTTATTATTTTGATCCTCATGATTAACAAACCAGATTTAATTTTGTTTAACATAACTGCATTTTTTATACATACAAGAATTTTGAGAACCATTGTAAAGCCAACTTAGAAACTTCCTCTAGCGTTCCAGGTTCTTCAAAAAGATGTGTCGCCTTAGGAACAATTATCAATTTTTTATCTTTCACTTCTTTAAGATTTTCGAATGCATCTTTATTTAATTTTATAACTTCAATATCTTTTTCTCCAACTAGTAAGAGTGTTGGTGCTTTTACCTTGAAAAGTGCGTCATTTGCCAGATCCGGTCGCCCGCCTCTTGAAACAATAGCTTTAATATTCTTATTATCTGCTGCAGCCACCAGAGCTGCAGCAGCACCAGTACTTGCACCAAAATATCCGATTTTTAAATCTTTTGTACTGGGATTTTCTTGAATCCACTTCGTCGCATCATTCAATCTATCAGCCAAAAGTTTGATATCAAATCTGAAATGACCACTCCACATCTCTTCATGCTCTTCTTCTTTTGTAAGGAGATCAAACAAAAGTGTTGAAATATTACCATCTTGCAATGTTTGTGCTACATATTTATTTCTTGGACTAAATCGACTGCTTCCACTACCATGAACAAAGAGAACTATTCCACTTGCCTTATCCGGAATTGAAAGATTACCTTCCAGTACTTTTGAACCAGAAGTAATAGACACACTATTAATAGCAGATTTTTTGGTCATCTTCCTTCTCCCAAACTAAGTCCTATTTTATTAGAAAGTTCTGGATTTGTAGGAAATGAGATTACTTCAATGTTATTTTTTCCACCTAGGTTCAATAATATAAACAAGGTGTTCATGCCAAATATAACATATTGTTATAATATTAACACTATGCAATCAATTGTACACTAGTAATAAATTCAATTTAATTAGTTTATTTTATTTTCCTTTATTGAATTATTTTGTTCATAAATAATGCAGACAAAGGCAAAAATAATAAATAACTAAAATTTCTAATACGTGATAATAAATTTAAATAACTTGAGAATATCTATTTCTGGAACAATACAAGGTGTAGGTTTTAGACCTTTTATCTATAGAATTGCAAATGAATCTCATCTTTACGGGTATATACAGAATAAAGGAGATGGGATCGTAGAGATCTGCGTTCAAGGAAGCCAGAAAAATATTGAACTTTTCATAAGAAAAATGAAAAATGAGAAACCCGTCCTTGCACATTATGATCATATTGATATCATGGATCTTGATGAGAAAAAAAAATACAATGATTTTACCATAATTGATAGTTCCAAAACAAGATCAAAAACAGGTTCTTCAATCCACCCGGATATTTCAATATGTAAAAAGTGTACGATAGATTTTTATCAAAATAAAAGGAGATATCAGTATCCATTCATCTCATGTACCGAATGTGGGCCAAAATTTACGACATTAAAAATGTATCCTTACGACAGAACAAATACAACAATGTCAGATTTTGCAATGTGTAAAGAATGCGAATCTGAATATAATGAACCAAAGAATAGATTATTTCATTATGAACTAATATCCTGTACGGAATGTGGACCAAAATTTTCTATTGTAGATAACAAAGGTCATATTATCAATACCAATGATCCCGTATCACTTTCAGCGAAATTGCTTATGGAAGGAAATATAATGGCTGTAAAGGGTCTTGGAGGTTTTCACGTCATAACATCATCCACAAAGTCCGAACCGATAATGAAATTGCGAAATAAAAAAGACAGAAAAAATAAACCTTTTGCGATCATGGGCAAAGATGTTCAATCCATAAAATCGTTTGCCTGCGTAAACGATTTAGAAGAAAAAATATTAACTTCCATGACAAAACCTATTGTTCTATTAGACAAGAGTAACAATTATTTTCTTTCTCCTTTCATTTCACCGAATCTCCACAATGTTGGAGTTATGCTTCCTTATATGGGGTTACATATAATGTTATTCGAATCCATCGAAGAACCTGCTTTGGTTATGACCAGTGGAAACGAAAGTGGTAATCCGATAATAAAAGATAACAAAGAAGCTATAAAATCTCTAGGACATTATGTAGATTATTTTTTGATTCACAATAGAGAAATATTTTCGCGATGTGATGACTCGATAATTAAAGTCATAGAAGATAACCCTATACTATTAAGAAGATCCAGAGGATTCGTTCCATCAAAGATCTCTTTTACAAAAAGTATTCCAGATTGTATTCTAGCACTTGGTGGAGAAATGAACGTAGTATTCTGTATATTATATAATGAAGACTGTTTCATTTCACAACATATTGGAGACCTTTATAATCCAGATTCTTATTTATTTTTTAAGAGTACAATTGAACAAATGATGAAATTTCTAGATTTGAAACCGTCTTTTTTAGCATGTGATTTACATCCTTCTATGTTAACGACGAACTTGGCTTATAATATTGCTCAGAATGAATCTAACGTCTTTCAAGTACAACACCATCACTCCCATATAGCCTCTCTAATGTCAGAACACAACATACAAGATATTATAGGAGTGGTGTGTGATGGAATTGGATATGGTTTAGATGGAAATCTATGGGGTGGGGAAATATTCAAATGCGAAAATGTAACAAACATTCAACGAATTGGACATTTAATTGAGCAACCCATGATAGGAGGAGATTTGGCGACACTAAACCCCTTAAGAATGGTCGCCGGAATACTATATGGCAAGGTTGATGGTTTTGAAGATTTCCTATATTCAAATTTAACACGGTTCCGGTATGGACATAAAGAAATAGAATCCATCATTGGCAATCTGCAATCTGATTCATATTCCAAAACTACCAGTACGGGCAGGATACTTGATGCAATATCATCTCTACTTGGGATTTGTTATGATAGAACTTATGAAGGAGAGCCTGCAATATCACTAGAATCAAGTTCAATAAATGGCAAAGATATTTTCATTGATCCAAAAATATCAGGAAATATTTTGGATACTACATATTTACTAAAATTTATATACGAAAACAGAGGTAGGCTTTCTCCAAGGGATCTCGGTTATTCTGCCCATTCCTATCTCGCAAATGGTTTAGGAGAAATTGCTGCAGAAAATGCACTGTCTACGGGTATCAAAGTTGTTGGGTTTTCAGGAGGAGTTGCACATAATAGAATTTTTACAAAAATCCTAAAAGAAGAGATTGAGAAGAGGGGGTTGAGGTTTCTACTACACCAAAAAATTCCACCTGGAGATGGAGGAATTTCTGTAGGTCAAGCTTATTATACTATGAATAAAATTCTAAATAGCTGATTTTTTATTATCTATAATCTTTATAGGCTAGATTTTCCTATCAATTCCAGGCTTATGTGTTTGGCTTTTCCAGGCAAGATAACTGAAATAATAGGAGATTTTGCCAAGATAGATTTTGGTGGAGGTACTATGAGAAATAATATTAATATTTCCTACGTTGATGGTCAAGTGGGAGATTATGTTCTTATTCATGCAGGGTATGCAATCCAAGTATTGGACCTGGTTGAGGCCGAAAATATATTGAAATACTGGGTCGACAATACATCTTGGAAGTGTAACCAGTGTGAAATAATAAATGAATGTTACACCGGAAATTTGGTTAAAGAAGTAAAACAGATTAAACATAATAACTTGGGTTCGGAATCATGATTCTAGAAAAGTACAAAGATCCCGAATTAGCAAAGAATATTACTGAAAAGATCCGTGAATATGCCGATTCGATAGAAGAGAACCTGCTTTTTATGCATGTTTGTGGATCTCATGAATGGACGATATCTCACTATGGCATAAGGTCGCTGATCCCTAAAAATATAGAGATAAGACCTGGACCTGGCTGTCCTGTTTGTATTACTCCAGCTGAGGATATAGACAATGCCATAAAGCTCGGTTTAGAAGGAAAAACCATTTTAGTATATGGAGATATGTCAAGGTCGAAGGGATCAAAAGGAAAAAGCCTTTTAGATATAAGGGTACTTGGTGCTAAAATCAAGATAGTATACAGCATACAGGAAGCCATATTATTAGCAAGAAATGACCCAACAGAAGACTTCGTCTTTTTCGGAGTAGGATTTGATACCACTGCCCCTCCTACTGCATTTGAGATATTGAAAGGTTTACCACCGAATCTTGCTATCATTAATTCATATAGATATATGCCTCCAATAGTGGGTGCAGTTATAAAATCGTCTGTACTGGGTGTGGATGCCGTATTAAATCCGGGACATTCATCTACAATAACTGGAATGAAACCTTATTACAGATATTTTCTAGAAACTAGAAAACCTCAAGTCTTTTGTGGATTTGAACCTATTGACATTTTATTGGGAATTCTAATTCTGTTAAAACAGATAAAAGATGGAAAGGCGAAACTAGAAAATGAATATCAAAGGTCAGTCACATGGGAAGGAAATAAACATGCTCAGAAAAAACTTGAAGATGTATTTGACCTAGACACAGGTTACATAAGAGGAGTAGCAAGTATTCCAGAATGCGGTTTTACGTTTAAGGAAAAATATAAGGATGTTGATGCATATGTCAAATATGGTTTATCAAGGCAAACAAATAATGAACATTTTGTAGCAGGAGCTCGATGTGGTGAAGTGATTTTAGGTCTTTGTGAACCTACTGAATGTCCGCTATATATGAAAGAATGTACTAAACAGACACCTAAAGGGCCTACGATGATTTCTCTTGAAGGCACATGTAGAATATGGGCTGAACATAATCTGATTAAATCTATAAAAAAACTTTCTTAATATTCAATATTGATCTTTTATGGCTTTTTTTATAGGAAATAGTTTTTGTAAACTTTGTCAAAAGGATGAAGAACAACTTGTAAGTGAATTATTTTACTGTACAAAGGGACTAATTAATAAGGGTTATTCGATAATTAAAAATACACTAAATAGTGCACGACTCCCAAGTTGTGACGACTTTTATGTAACATATTTTAAAAATAATATATGGAATTCAGATATCAAAGTACTAAAAATAAATATAAAAGATTGTTGTAATAATCATGAACAACCCACAAACGGTGTTGAAGTTGATAAAGGCGAAATTTTGCTACATACGAAAATATATCAAGCTCGTCCGGATGTCAATGCTATTTGTCATACAAGAAATCCATATTCGATAATTTTAGACAATGATACTTTTAAAAGAGTACATGGAGAAGCTACATTGATCTTAGGCGACATTCCTATCATGGATATTGAAAATTTTTCTGATGAAAATAGAACGGTGAGCTTCATAGAAAAAATAGTTCAATCAACTATAGGCGAACCCCTAAGGCCTATAAGAACCGTAATATTATCAAACAATAGTGTTTTGGCTCTTGGTTCCTGCATACATGAAGCAAGAGCATTTACAGAAATACTGGAAGAATGTGCCAGATTTTACATGATATCTAAAATTTTTGGCGGACCGCTAAATCTGCTTACACTTGATCAATTGAGAGGTTTGGGATCGAGATATGCAAGAGCCATAAAATTTGGAGGAAGGAAAATAATGTCTAATGCGAATCGTCCAGATGTTCGGATTAATAAAAATTTTTGAAAATGATGCTAAAAAAAATTCTAGTTTTTGGTAATCCTTTGGTTAGAAGGGACAGCCTGCCTCTAAAATTATTAGATGATCTTAGAAATGAATTTCCTAACATAGAATTCAAAGAATTTGATTCAATTGAAGAGATACAAAATGAAGGGGATACTCTTTACATTTTGGATTCGGTAGAAAAAATAAAAAAAGTGATGGTAATAACCGATTTAGATCAATTGGCTACAGACAAAATATATTCGGTCCATGATTTTGATTTAGCTATCAACCTCAAGATACTAAAGAAAATAGGTGTGATAAAAAAGATAATTATTCTTGGAGTGCCTATGAATATTACGCATAGTCAGGCATTACAAGAGATTAGAGAAAAAATTATATCCATTTCAATCTCAAAAAATGACTAGCACAACTCATACACGGATCGTATGCCCTTATTATTTTTTCAAGCTCATGATAAATAAAGTGTTTATCTTTGTCTAAAATGCTAGGTAAATGATTTTTTATATCATTTTCCATCTTAATTTGATTTTGTGCTGTTGGTATTACAAAGTTGGCAAATTGTACTTTTCCTTCTCTGTTAAGTTCAACCATATGATACAATGTACCACGAGGAGCCTCTATTACTCCAACTCCTTTACCTTCTCTTGTTTTAATTTCGGGAGGAGATTCGCGAGTAAATTCATTTTCTTCAAGAATTTGAATAGTATGATCTATACAATGTAGAATTTCAATAGATTGTGCAAGATTGTTATGATAAATATTATTTGATGGAAAGACTTTAAGGATTTCAGATATATCCTTTTTTGAATTTTTATGGATAGATTCTCTATTCAAATTTAACCTAGCCAAAGCTCCTACCATGTATTCTTTGTCCCTGAATCTAAATCCAGTAGCCTGAGAATACGGGATAATAATTCTTTCTAGGTGATTCCAATATTCATCTTCTTTTATTTTCATTCCGTCTGAAGAAGCGATCTCACCCTCCAAAAAACTAAAATCGTCTGTAACTAGAGATACGAAAGTGGATTCTCTGCTAAGGTCAAAATTGCATTCATAAAATATTTTTATGAGTTCAAGAACCGTATCTCTAGTTGCTTTAAATTCTGACAATAATTCTTTTAAATTTTCTTTTGAAGGTAAATGAGAAAACTGTCCAACCTTTTCAAATGTTGGATGAACAGCCCTGCCAGCAACTATTTTCGAAAGATTGTTTCCAAGACTTTTTACATTGAAACCCTGTTTGATTAGATAATTTTTTGTTTCATCAAAATCAAATACAGAATCTGTATTAAAAACATCAGGAAGACAGAAGAAGTACAAATGTAAAGCATGATCCCGTATCATCATTCCATATACAGATAACTTTCTTAATAATTCAGTTTGTTTTGTTGGTGTGATCTCGAGACATTTTTCGATTGATTCAATGCTACAGGTTAAGTGTGCTATGCTACATGTACCGCATATCCTAGAAACAAATTGTGGAACACTAGAAAAATGTCTATTTCTTACTGCTTGTGTATAAAATCTTTTATTTTCATTTATCTTTAATTTGACATCTTCTACTTTTCCCTTCCTAATTTTTACTTCAATGTCTGCATGACCTTCTGTTTTACTTATTTGTTCTATATTGATATCGAAACTATCATGCATTTACAAGACCAAATTCCTTCATATAACCATCTAATTTTGATAGAAATAATTTTTCATCCATTGGACATCCCGAAATGAAATCATCAACATTTACAAATTCCGAAATAGGAGATACCTTGTTTCTTTGTCCAAACTGCTCTAAAATATGGAAAATCTCATTTTTTGTCGAATCATCAAAGTAATTTCTTTGATTCGCTGGGCTTCCTGTACATGCACAACTTCCTATTGCAATTAATTTTTTTGAATTCTTCCTTATTTCTTTAAGAAATTCAAGCTCTTTGTCAGTTGAAATTGCTCCTTCTACAAAAGCCAAATCTAAATTAGTAAAATCGTTTTTTCCTTTGAAAGTTCTAAAATATTTAAAATCCAGTAGATCTTTCCACTTTAAAAAATTATCATTCATTAATTCTATGAACACTATAGTACTGTCTTCGCAACATGTAAATGAAAACCAGCCAGTTTTGAGTTTCATTAACACATTAGCAATAAAGCTATCGTATTTAAAATAGTTCACCTTTTTGATTCCCAATTTTCATTTTAACATATTTGTTTTAGAAAATTGTGTTGCGACATTTTATTATTTAATTTACGTTAGTTATCTTATTAAATTCTAAAAATCGATCATCTTAAATCTTGTTAACAAAAAATTATCTTTTTACAAAGAAATTTGAAAGAGTTCTAAATACTATAACTATAATGGAAAAAAAGAGAATAAGTCTAGCACACGGAGCAGGTGGTGTGCTTATGAATAACCTGATTAAAAACCAAATCTTGAAATACTTTAGTTTAAACCATCATGAAGTTTCCTTAAATGCTCTAGACGATGCGGGTATAACTGAAGGCATTGTTTTTACTACAGATTCTTATACAGTAAAACCGCTTTTTTTTCCTGGAGGTAATATAGGTGTAATGTCTGTTGCGGGAACCGTAAACGATATTGCAGTAATGGGTGGAAAACCCTTAGTGCTATCATGTAGTATGATAATTGAAGAAGGCTTCTCAATTGAGGAGTTAGACCTAATTATAAAAAGCATTCAAGAAACATGCATTCAAGCTGACGTGGATATAATTACAGGAGACACCAAAGTTCTAGAAAGAAATGCGTTGGACAAACTAATTATTAATACTTCTGCTGTTGGTAAAAAAAGTCAATACTTAGAAAAAAATCTAAAGATTGTAAAAAGATACAACCCCAACTTTAATTCTGATTGGTTACTTGATTCAAATATTGAGAAGGGGCACAAAATAATAATTTCAGGAACACTAGGTGATCATGGGGTTGCGATAATGTCTGCAAGAAATGAATATGGTTTGGAGAGTCAAGTAGAATCAGATGTTGCACCATTAAATAATTTGATTCAAAAAGGGCTTGATGTCGGAGGCGTAGTAAGCATAAAGGATCCCACGCGTGGAGGACTTGCAAATCTTCTAAATGAATGGTCTGAGAAATCAAAAACTGGTTTTATAATTCTTGAAAAAGATATTCCCGTTAAAGAAAGCGTGAGAAGTGCATTAGGATTTCTTGGACTTGATGTATTAGAAATAGGAAATGAAGGAAAAATTTGCCTAGCGGTAATACCGGAAAAAGCAGAAGAAATACTAGGTATCTTGAGAGAAACACCAGAAGGTAAGGATGCGATGATAATTGGAGAGGCAACAGACGAATTTGATTTACCTATCCTGGAAACTCAGATAGGCGGTAGAAGAATCCTTGCAAAACCTGCAGCAGATCCTATTCCCAGAATATGCTAGGTGATATCGTTGTTTAGAGGAGTAGAAGATCGTGTCAACAAAAAATTAATTTGTAAAGTTTGCGGATATATTGAATATAATTTTCCAAAACATCACGAAATGCCTATGAGATGGATTACAACCGGTAGTTTTAATAAAGAAGAACTTTTGAAATGTCAAAAATGTGACTATACAATACCGATCTTAATACATTGTAATGTGTCAATGTTTTATTCTGAAGGGGATTATCTTGATTTACCTGAATTTACAAAAAAAGATTATCAGGATATAGACAAATAAAGTGATTATGTTGTCATTTTTCTGGCATTTAAAATTTGCTATTTTTATGTTTGAGATCGCTAAATCTGAATTGAATAAAAATAATTATGTAGTAGCTAATGCTGTCATTAAAACTTTTACAGAGATAATAGATGCCTATTTATCGAAGGCGAATAATCTTATTGATGAAGCAAGTTTAGAGGGATGGAAAGAAAGAATCCATTGGATGAGTGAAAATAATCATGAATTATTAAATGAATGGAAAATGGTGAATTCTCTTTGTTTTGAGATGATGAATCAGGGAAAATACTACAACAACGTTGCAATAAAATTAATAGAAATAGTTCAAAATAGACTAAATAAGATTGGATCAGATGATTACGGGGATTACTTTTAATTTGATTGATCTAATTCGTCAACTTTTTAACCACTAGGCATTTTGCCCACTCTTCGCATAAATCAACTACAAATTTTGCTTCATGAATGCATCTGCCCACACCTATAACTCCATGGTTCAATAATATTATTAATCCAAACGGAACTACACAATCAAATTTACTTGCCTTACCCACGAGATTTCCTAATCCCTTAGACCCGAGTTGTTTGTACTCAACTATCAAGGGTTTATCATGTAATACTTTTGGAAAAGCGATGGATGGTGTTCCTGCTAATGTCCATATACCTTCATTGTCTATATTTACTAGTTTAGAAGACAGAAAATATCCTGAGGTATAGGGATTATGAACGTGACATACTGCATTAATATCTGATCTGTTTTTATATATTTCAGTGTGAAAAGGAACTTCGATAGTTGGTTTAAGGTTTCCCTTCAAAACATTTCCATCCAAGTCGATTAACAATAGATCGTCTGAAGTTATATGTGATCTTGGATATCCAGATGGAGTGATCCAAATTTGATTATCTAATTTTGAACGAAAACTATGGTTTCCACCACCAACCGAAACCAACCCATGGGAAAAAAAATACTTTATAGCAGATATTAATTCATTTTTAAACATATGTTCGTCATATACTTTACAAATATCACAAAACATCTTCATTTGTGTGTACCATTCATTTAATTTTAACTTAATTGTTAGGAAAGATAGCTGTTTCCCAAAATTAAATGATAATATCTTTTGAAATGCCGTTATCTTATAAATATTAGAGTAGTATATGAAAAATTAGAGGGACTGATAATTTTTACATTATCTAACTATGTAGAGGTGAACATCATAATTATTGGATACACGAAGTATGTTTGATTATGTGATTTGTTTTATCCTGATTAAATAATATGATCTTAATGATCGGTTTGCTGAAACCAACCGTATAGAATCTTTTTTGTTTTTTTGAAATTGTTTTGCATCTCCTTAACTGTTTTTATTTAACTCGTCAAGTTGGTATAATAGTTTTCTATGTTATATATCAAGTATTTTTTTCATCATAGGTCTGTACTCCTGCATTACGATATAGAAATCATGAAATTAACATTAGATGAAAATAACAAGATAATTATTACCAAACTAGAAGTTTAGAAAAATATTTAAAAATAAAGAAAAAAATTTAGGATGAGCTAGATGAAAATATACTTTGTTTATTTAGTTAGGGGAATAGATGTAAATGTATACCTTCTAGATTGAAAAGTGATCCGCTGCCTTGTAACTTAAGATTTACTTCACTATTTTCTTTCCATCCTGCTTTTACTAATGCAGAACCAGCTAAATCTCCTCCACCTCCTACTAATGTAAGATTTTGGTTAACTGTGTTAGATGAATTACTTTTAATTTTAACCAATAATTCTTTATCATTTACTATATCAATTCCTGAAATTTGTATTCCCTTAACTGAACTCATCAGATGATAAGTGGATTTAGAATAATGTGGAGGCATCGTCTTCATCATTTTTCCCATGTCCATTGCTTTCATTTGGTGACCAGTTTGCATTGCTTTGGAATCATTCTTAATCATATCTTTCCCAGTCATTTCCATCATCATTACATTCTTTTTTACCATAAACATCCGGATATGCAAAGATGGTTTATACCATCGATAGAAACCAATATCTCTCTAGACTTATATTTAAAATGAATTCATCTTATTGTACTTTCTCAGTGTAATTGAATACCGTAATTAGTACATTTACTCTTAATTAGTTATTTTAACCTATAGCTTGTGTAATTCAAAACTACGAGGCATTGAAATGATTAATAATAAAAATAAAATAAATCAAATTTTTATTTCATCTATCGTTGTTTTGATTGTGTTGATATCGACATTTTATATTTTTACTATCTTGCTTTCGTGGAATAGTTATAATATAGACGTTTTTGGTATCGAAAACAAATCTGATAAAAATAAGGAAAATAAAACATTAGAACAGCATGCAACTATTGCTTTTGGAGAATACAACTTTATTGCGGTAGGTGACTATTACTGTAACAAAGAAACAGAAAAAACTATACAAAAAATACTATCAATAAATCCAGAAGTGGTTATCACAACAGGAGACCATGTAAAAAAAGTAAAATCTGCAGATTGTTGGAAAAAAATGTCTCAGCCACTTAAAGATAAAATGAGAATAGCAATTGGTAATCATGATGCAGAATATTCTAACATCTATAAAGAGATTATAGATTATCATAATATAAAAAGTCCTTTTTATTCACATGACTTTGAAAATATCCATTTCATAAGCATGTCCACAGAGCATGCTTTTGAAGAAGGAAGCAAACAATATGAATTTGTTAAGAGTGATCTAGAGAAAACATCAAAGAATCCAAATATCGACTGGCTAATAATCCATCAACATAAATCACTGTATTCTACAAAACAGGACAAAGATTTGGCGAAAGAGCTAAGGCAAACGTATCATAAACTCTTTCAAGAATATGGTGTAGACATGGTAATTTCAGGTCATAATCAGTATTATGAAAGAACATATCCAATTCTATATAATGCCAATGAAGAATTAATAAATAATAAATCAGGTAGTCCAAAACCGATAGTCGCAGTAAATGACAAAGCTGAATATCCACCAACTAATGGCATAATATTTTTAACTGTAGGAACAGGTGGAGATAAACTAGATAAAGTCAAGGAAAATCATGGTTATTACGTAATTCAGGAAAGTGAGTATGGTTTCTTAAATGTTAAAATAGAAAATAACGGTAAGAAACTTGTAGGAGAATTTTACACAAATAAAGGAGATGTTATAGACAGTTTTATATTAAATAAAATATAAATAGATTTATTAGATGACGATGATTTTTGGAAGAACTATAAAACTATGTCTTAAAATCAATCTAATTCTATACATTTTATTGGAACATATAATGAAAATACTAAAGATGAAAATTTTTTTATATTAATTCCTAATCTATGGTAAACCCTTTTGCACTTTGATTTTATAATATTTTAGATTACCGATCTTAATTTCAATACAAAAAAGATCAGATGAAAATTTTTGATTATCTTGCCGCTAATGAATTGACTTTATCCAGATCTTTTATTATTCTCTTTTCACATTCTGTCCCCTCTGGCGGTTTTAATCCTTCTCCTGATACACATGCATGAAATCTTTCTCCAGGTTGTATTTTTCCTATATCTGTGTCTCTGTCAAAAGCAAATACTCTTTCTATTGTATAACCCCCAATTTTATCAAATTCTTTTTGAACGTCAACCACTTCAGATTGAATCTGACCTTTTAGCATTGCCATCACCTTGATTTTTTTCGTGTCTTTTTTATCTTCTAACGGTACAATTACCTTTACTTTTACCTTCTGTTGATTAGCTAGATTGATATCCGCATTAGGACTAGCAGTAGCATTTGATCCTATAATACCATTACTTAATGAAGAAAACGCCGTTATCTTGTTTTTTCCATATAAATTATAGTAGTCTATACTTTTTTGGTATACTTGCGATAATGGTTTGAACAGACTAGCCTTGGTAGGTCCAGTAGTAGATTTTATATCTCCTTCATTGCAATCAAAATGATGTATTGAATCCTCTTTATTTTTAATATGATATGCACAAACAAAAAATTCATCTGGTGATTTAGCATTAACTATCTCATTCTCTCTATCAGCTATAAATTTAACTGACAATTTCTGGGTTGAGTTACTTATATTTGATAAAGGAATATCCTTGGAAAATTCTTGTGCGTTTATAAAACCAACCACTCTAAGAAATCCTGTTTTTTCTATATTCTGTAAATTAATATTTGATATTACAATCAAATCATCATCATTAGTAGATTTTTTATCTTTACTTTGAATATCAATTGTATTTACTGCTGCTAACGCTGATACAATTACGACAGTTGTTATAAAAAAGCTTGTTAAGAGCAGTGTAATGGATATAATAATAAGTGATGTAACATGAAAGCACAATGCATATCAAGTTAATATAAGATTGTAAAAAAGAATCTATTAAAATATAATTGATGAATGGTCCTATTTCCTTTTTGCAGACATAACAAGCTTTAGCCATTATTAAAAATAAATCATGTTGATAATTAACAATATTGACTCAAATGAAATACTTACGATTTCAAATTCTACCTTAACATCATTTTCTATTCTTCTAATAGTGAATAATTCAGAATGATAGAATATTAGAACATTAGATAATGTTCCTTTTAACCTTAGATATATTAAAATCTAAAGATCATTTTTTACTAATTATCTTACTATAGTAGATTCAGAATGTTAAAGGATCAAGAGAGATGAGATACGAACAACCCGAAAGAGAATTATTAATTTATAAATTTCTCTCTTTCCTTTTGAATTAAAGGAATAATTTTTTTCATTATTATTTCATCATAATTACTTTCCTCAAAATCTATAGTCAAAAATAGATAATAATTTTCATTGATTGGGATTATAGATCTACCAAACTTTTCATATTTTCCAAACGCATATGTTAATTTTCCTATTTTTGGTTCAAATTTTAACCTTGATTTATGTCTAATTATGGCATTAGCTGCAGATTCATGCATCTCTTCTTTAGCGAGGAATGGTTTTAATCCTTCTCTATATCGTTCATTTATAATATCACCGTTTTCATTGATTATACTAACCCATCTTATAGACTGATTACAAGTGATTATATTTTCAATAAAAATAGAATGAAATTCATTATTTAATACCATTTATTCATTAGGTAATTTTTTTATTCGTAATAAAAAAGTTATGTATGAGTATTATCATGAATAAAAAATTCTTTCACGATTAATTAACCTATTACTCTAGCGATATTACTAATACCAGCAATAACATGAGTCGCAGAAGATTTTTGTCTTGCTTGTTTGATTGGTTAGTGTATTGAATTTGCTTCTTTTTTTAGATGTCCAAGAACAAGGATTATTCTGCATTAAGTAAATAAATAAATGAATTACATGAAATGTTCTGGATATTTTTTCTTTTCTTCGTCTATCTTTTTATTTATTTACTACGGTTAAAACACTTATCGTTATTTTGTTAGTAAAAGTAATCCACCAAATGGGCGTGAAGATTCTCTATAAGTTAAGTTATATACTTCTTTTTTTCTCTCTGCATTAGATTTATTAAGGTTAGTGCCGCAAAAATACATTATAGAGATTTTAGTGGTACCTGTAATATAGCATTACAGGTATTTAAGTGTTAGTATTAAGTGTTTAACAATAGAGAACTTTTTAGGATTTTATTCGAATTTTGACTATAAAAAAATAAAAAATACTTATACTATAAAACGAGAATTGCAACTATTATAGTTGTATTGTTTAATTTCTTTTATTTAGTTAATTAATTATTTATTGATTATTAGTATATTATTTTTCCTTCATTATTTTGTTCATAGAGATCTACATCTGATTATAATCTTATGATAAGTACTGCTATAATTTCTACGAATCTACAAGTACAACTTTCACTAATCATCTTATCGATTTTATTTGTGAAAAATTACCTATCACGAGAGTACCTTTAATATATAGCAAATAATGAATAGTTCTTCAAATATGTAGATTCTTATATAACAATGAAATACAAAAATAGGACACGGGATAAGGCTGAAAAACTTGTATACGAACGTTAGAAATTTTCAAACAATGTGGAAAAAATGGTTTCCAAGATTTAACATGGTATGTTAAGTCTTGTGTGTACTCCACTTATGAATGATAAAAATATTTAACATAAATTTATGTCAGCAATTTTATTGATTCTTTCCCTGTTTTAACTTACTCTACTTCAGATTAATGGCCCGATTGTTTTTTTATTCTCCTTCGAATTCCGATTTATAAAGATTTGAGAATGATATTCATCTTACACTCTGGAAAATAATCCGATTAAATAATAAAGAGGCCTTTCTTTCTATTTGGTTATATCCAAAATGGACTTAATGAGTAACTTAAAGAATACAGCTGTGAATGAATTGTTAGAAAAGCCGATTCTTGCAGATGAAAAAGATTCTATTTCCACGATAATAAACACACTTATCGAAAATAATGCGTACGATGTATTTGTAGGTTTTTCAGGAAAAATAGTTGGATACAATGTTCGTGATATAATAGGAGTTAGAGATATCGCTTCTTCAAAACTTTCTGCCATTGGAAAGACGATCCCTATTTTATCTCCAACTAGTAAAATTTCCGAAGCAGCCAGAATATTGAGTTTGTATAGACGCAGGGCACTCCCAATAGTAGATAAACAAAATATCATAGGTCAAATATCTGCAAGAAAAATTGTGCAGAAGATAGATGAATATATGAAAAATGAGAAAAATATGAAATTTCCGGCATCATCGATAATGTCAGGAAATCCAATTGTAATAAGCAGTAAGGATACAGTATCTTCTGCAAGGACAATTATGAGAAGGAGACGGATAGATCATTTGCCAGTAATCAATAATGAAAAGCTCTCTGGGATTATAACTTCAACGGATATCATGCAAACAATGTTGCCCTCAGAAAGGATAGGTAGAAAAACAATAGGAGTCGATGCGGGTAAGTCAAGATATGATATGTCCATATCTGGAATAATTAATAAAGATGTAATAACAGCAGATATCACTGATAAACTTAGAACTGTGACAGATCTAATGACGAACATGAATTCTACTTATTGCATTATGAAAGTCTCTGATGAAGTTCAAGGCATCATTACTTACAGCGACGTTATTTCCTTACTTCAAGAAGAAGAAAAGTTTGAAACTATTCCTATTTTTCTTATGGGACTGCCAGATGATCCTTTTGAGGCAGAGCTAGCAAAGTCAAAATTCAAAAATATAGTTCAATACATGAAAAAGATTTATCCAGATATAGAACAAGCAAAATGTCGTATCAAAATGAGGGAGACTCCTTCTCCGAGAAAACGATATGAAGTTACGATAAACATTATGTCAACACATTCTACTTACCACTACTCTGACATTGGTTGGGATCTTAAAAATATTTTTGATCAAATAAGTAATGCTATGAAGAAAAAAGTTGGGCAGAGAAGTAAACGGACACAAAGGAATACTATGAGAAGAGTGGAGATTCCACAAGAGTAGGTACACGCAGACTAGCAAGTTCTACATGAAAATTATGGAATGAGATTGATAGCAGAAAGAACACAGATTTGTACATGATGAAGCGTAAAATTATAAAATCGTCGTGGAGAATATTTTACTGACTACATGAGGATAGAAGTTGGGATTTTAAGAGCCTAAAACATATCATTCCCTTGATAGTAAACGCATCAGAATGCAGGCTGTTTTGAGTGTACCAATACACCTTCCTAGGTATTTTCGAAATTCTTGGTCAAGTACAGGATTGAGCTTTAGATCTCATTAATTAAAGAGAATTTTCAAGATAAATATATTATACAATGACTATTGATGGCATTTTTGATCATTCTTATCAATTTCATGTCGTAATCCCTGAATTTCTGTTTTGTTAAATTGTTATGGGTATCTCCATGCATTCGTTTATCAATATTCTTTACGCACTACATTTCTAAATCAAGTCGGAAGAATGTTGAGTTTTTCGTCAACTGTTTGCATGAATGCCTTGACATTTCAAGTACCTAACACAATTCCCATGCCTGTTGCAAATCCAGTGATAATTGTTGTCAGAAAGAATTTTTCAAAGGTGTTAGCTTTAGCAGGTGAAAATAAACTTTTATCCCTTCTTATCCTTCTTATAGTTGAACTTTTTTTTCTTTTCACTACACTTTTTATATTGTTTTTCAGAATATTTAATAGCTTTTTTTATTGTTTTTTTAAATTTTAAAAAGTACATGGATCACGGAATGTATCAAATTTATTTATTTAATGAATAAACATGACGACGTACAAAAATGTAAATATTAAATAATTTCGTCAATTTCTTACAGGTTTAAATGGAAAATACTGTAAATATTTAATAAACAGCAATATATAAAATTATTGTTGTCAGAAAATATTAAGACATTGGGTATAAGGTTAACTATAAGACATATGAAAATTTTCCAAGTTATAGACTAGAATCAGGGAATAAAACAAATACAATATTAACATAACAAGAAAAAAAGAATAATAAAAATAACCAGGTCCTATATAAACTAATAATGGAACAAAACATTCGCTGGATAGAAAAATTTTGCATATTGCCTATTAAACACAGAAATAACTAAAAGGGTACATCAGAATATCCCACATTCCAGCATTACTTGTGAATCAAGACATAACAAGCAGATACAGCTGTAACATTTAATAAAGAATGAAGGTTTATCAGATCGAATTTTACAAAATATCTATTATATTGAAAATATGGTCTATTCTTTTATTTTTGTTTAGGAGTTTGAAAGGAAAAAGATCTACATTATTAACCTCATTGTCAGATAGAATCTGAACAAGTAGAGAAGAGTAGATGAAATTTAAGGCTAAAATACTCGGTATAGAATCTGGGGGAAGACCTGTGATCACTTTGAGTAAGGATGATGCCTATGAGCTCGGAATAAGGAGCGGAGAACGGGTTAAACTTTTGTACGAAAATAAAGAAATGATTGTAATAGTTAATATTGTTACTAAATCCGTTCCAAAAGGAATTGCAGGGATTTATGATGAGTTGAGAACAATCGGAAACATTAAGGAAAGCAGCGTTCTAGAGATAGAGGTAATTGATTTTCCTCAGTCCATTTATTTTATACAAAACAAATTGAAAAAAAGCAAGTTAAATTACAAGGAGATTTTTGAGATAATAAAAGATGTTGTAAATGGAAATCTAAATGAATTCGAAATTGCAGCTTTCTTGACTGCACTTGATCATCAGGGATTGGATATTGATGAAGCAACTAGCCTCACACTGGCAATGGTAGAGACAGGAAAAAAGTTGGAAATAGCAAATAAGCCAATATGTGATAAGCATTCCATCGGCGGAGTCCCTGGAGATAAAACCACGCTTCTGGTAGTTCCTATAATTGCTGCGGCAGGATTAACTATTCCAAAGACTTCCTCTCGTGCTATAACTTCCGCTAGCGGAACTGCAGATAGGGCTGAAATCCTCATGCCAGTTAATCTTACGACTGAGCACATGAAAATGGTAATAGAAAAAACTAATGGGTGTATTGTATGGGGAGGATCTCTAGAATTAGCACCTGCAGATGATAAATTTATTCAAGTTGAATATCCTCTTTCCATCGATCCTCTGCTACTACCTTCAATCATGGCGAAGAAAAAGGCTGTCGGAGCAAATTATTTGGTATTAGATATACCTTCTGGACGTGGAACAAAAGTAAAAACAACTGGTGATGCAGATCTAATGGCTAAAGAGTTCATGGAGCTTGGAAAAAGATTGGAAATAAAAACTCAATCAATAATATCATTTGGTGAACAACCCATAGGTAATACCATTGGACCTGCCTTAGAGGCTCGAGAAGCACTAGAAGTACTCCAGGGAAGTAAAGTTCCTGACCTTATAGACAAAGCAATAAACATTTGTGGTTTGATATTCAGTATGGCTGGTATAGGAGGAAAGAACCTCGCGCTAGATATTTTGAAAAGCGGGAAGGCGGAGAAAAAAATGAAGGAGATAATATATAGACAAGGCGGTGATTCAGAGGTCCATATTGAGGATATAAAAATTGGAGACCATAAGCTAGAAATTCAAGCAGTAAATTCAGGAAATGTTCTGTGGTTGGATAACAATATTATTGTTACGATTGCTCGTTTGGCTGGTGCCCCAAAGGACAAGGGAGCTGGAATAATTATTCATAAAAAGATAGGACAAAAAGTGAAGAAAGATGATAAACTACTTACAATTTATTCGGAAAAGAAAAATAGGATTCATAGCGTAGAAAAAATGCTAACCGAAATAAAACCAATTCAGGTGGGTAATAGACACGAAATGATAATTCATACGTTTTTAGATATTCCCGAACCTAAAAAAACTTTCATTTTGGAACGTTAGAAATCAATTGGGCAGGTATATATTATTTATAGTATTTAAAAGCATTGTTACTTCCAACATTCATGTTTCAAAGTAACCAATCCGAGAGATCCATAAACTCAACTCTCATGAATAGGTTTTTGGAGTAAGCTAATAGCATGGTCGAAATAATTCCCGGTATTAATAACAAAGATAATAAAGATAATAAAGAATCGTTATGACGATATTTAATGTACATATATCTAGATTGTGTATTCAAACATTGTTCGGCTTGCGACTTCTCATTATCCTCATTATTTTATAAATTGGTTAGATGCCTGGTCCCACTATTTTTAGTATGATACCTGTAATACACAAGAAGAGATACTAGCTAATAGAAAATGATTAATCTTTTAATTCCTACTCTGTTGCATATTTTTGATAATGAAGATAAGAGCTTTACATGAGCAGAATTAGTTACCTTTAGACCCTATCTTTTTTTTTACGTACCTTAAATTAGAAACCGAATAATCTATTATTTTTTTATAAATGTTAAGATATAACAACTCTACACCAAAAAATATTAGGTTTAAAAAAATTTAAAAGGATGAAAAACATCATGAATATGATACCAAAATAATCCTTTCCATCTTGTATTTAAAATAGATACTTGGAAACGCCATTAAAGTACATTTAACAAGAATTGACATTGTGCAGTGCAGAGCGTATAGCCTCGATATCAGAGTAGGATACAAGTAAATAATTAAAATATGATTATTTTTTATAACTATAGATATAAACCTAAAATATATCCAACTGTATATGCAACCATAGCAGCCATTCCTCCTATCAACAATGTATAAAACCCCGAACTAATAACTGATTTATTCACGATCCTTCCCTTAATTGAGCCTATTATAAAAAAAGATATTCCAGTAAAAATAATAGAATAAATCAACGCGGAATTTGTTGATAAGATGGTAACATTCAGAATATATGATATAACGAAAGGAGCTAAAGGAACAAAGCCAAGTAAATTAAATGCAACAAAAGTTGTAATGGCAGCATCGAGAGGTTTCTTTGTATCATCTATCAATTCCAGTTCTTCTTTCATCATTGTATCTAGCCAAATTTTCCTTCTTGAAGTAATTATTTTGACAATGTCTTCTAATAGTGCATCTTTGAACCCTTTCTTTTCATAAATTTCTCTTATCTCTTGTTTTTCCTGTTCTGCTAAATTATCTATTTCCCACTCTTCTTTTTTTCTTTCTTTTTCAATGTACTCTCTCCTTGTTTTTACAGACAAATAATTACCAATCGACATTGAAAATCCATCAGCGAACAGATTTGCAAATCCTAAAATGATAATAACGGCAACTGGCAAAGACGCCCCGAAAGCGCCGGTAACTATAGCAAAAGTAGTAACTGCCCCATCAGTAGCACCGTAAACAAAATCTTCTATAGACCACTTCACATCTGATAATACATTGAGACATTTAAAAATATTATAATCCCTTTTTGTAAAAATAATGCCTTAAATTTCAAAATCTATACTAAACATACAAATACCTTTTTCAATTAAATACAAAAAGATTACATGTCAACTACAAGTCATCAAGGTCTTAATGTAACATCAGAACAATTAAAGAAAAAAATGGAAACAGAAGAACCATTAATAATTTTTGATATAGGAGATTTTCAAAGATATCAGTCAAAACACATCCCTGGATCTAGTTTTGCTTCCTGTGATGAAGAGTCTAAGAGAAATATAATGCCACGGTTGCCAAAAGATATCGAGATTGTTTTGGTAGGTGACACGGATGAATATCCAAAAGAAATGGCCAAAACCATGAATTCGATGGGATTAAAAGCAAAATATCTTGAAGGAGGTTTGCAATCTTGGAAATGGGAAATGTCAAAATCGGAAGAAAAGAACTTGACACCACAAGACCTAAAAAAAATCCTCGATGAGAATACTACTGATACTACAAGAGGTAAGGAAATAATACTTTTAGATGTAAGGCAACCCCATGAATTTGAAAGTTGGCATATTGAAAACAGTCATAATATACCCCTGGAGAAAATTACATCATCTCTAAATTCTTTTGATAAAAAAAGAGAGATAGTTACAATTTGTCCAAGGGGAAATAAAGCGATGGTAGCAAAAGCGATTCTACAAAGATATGGATTTACAGCAAGGGCATTGGCTGGCGGTTTAAGTGCATGGACATCTGCGATTGAAAATCCTTCTACTGAATTTGAAATTATAGATAAAAATGGAAACAAAAAAATGGTAAAAGTTGTTCAAATAAGAAGAATAGGAAAGGGATGTTTATCTTATTTTTTATCATTTAAAGACGAGTCCATTGTTATAGATCCTGCATTCCCAGTAGAAAATTATACAGAACTTGCTAAGACAAGTGAATCGAAAATTATCAAGATTTTTGACACCCATCAACACGCAGATCACATATCTGCAGGAAAATCATTGGCTGATAAAACAGGAGCAGAGTATTATGTCAGCGATCTAGAGGAATATTCTCAAGAAAGCATGGGATCAAATATTAAGAAGATAAAGCAAGGTGATATTGAAAAGATAGACGAGATAGAAATTAAAATATTAAACACCCCTGGACACACAAATGGTAGTCTCTGTTTTCTAGTAGGTTCAAAACTTTTGTTTACAGGAGATACTCTCTTTGTTGATGGAATAGGTAGACCCGATCTTAGAGATAAAGCAGTTGAATATTCAAAATTGCTCTATAACACTCTGCATAACAAGGTCTTGACTTTGGATGAAAATATAGTTGTACTTCCGGCTCATACACAAAAAAGTATTACTTCAAAAATTTTATTATCAGGATTTTTGAAAGATATAAAAAATAATAATAAAGACTTATTTTTGTTAGGTGAAAAAGAATTTGTAGATACTATTGCGTCACTAACAATACCTACTCCCCCCTCGTACAAAGATATAATAGCTATAAATAAATATTTCAAGGCAAAAGATATGGATATTAGCAAGATTAATGAATTAGAATTTGGTCCTAACAGATGCATTATTAAATGAGGATGTGATAATATACATATGAAAAATTTTGTTGTTATGTCACTTTGGATGATATTCTTATCGTCATCATTAACATCATTATCATTGATAAATGTAAGTGCTCAGACAGAACCTAAAGTAAATGTCATGTATGAATGCGGAACAATGGACATTAACACTCAATTAAATGTGAACGGGTTCGAACCGAATAGTAGTGTGTCTTGGAAAGTTATTACTCCTACCGATGAAACAGGTGCGATATTTGGATACTTTGATACGAATAGCACTGGAGGATTCAAAGAATTTACTCATCTATCGGAATTAAAGGACGCAGATTATTCAGTTCAATTCTTTGATGATGCTGATAAGGATGGCCTTCCAGATAAAGGAAAGAAAATATTTACTGCTAAAATGTCTCCTCCAGTTCCATGTAAATAATCTAGATTAAATGGCTAGAAATTTTTTATTAATTCATCTAGATTTTGTCAAAATTTGTTTTTTAAAAAGAGATATCAATTATTTCAAAGTTTTTAGAATGAATTAACATAAAAATCTTTATCATAAAATAAATAAATAAATTAAAACAATTGAAAGCATCTGAACTGTATAATCGCCAATAAATAAAAAGTGACTGCCGCCAGAAAGGCAACACCTTTGATTAGATTCATTGCTAAAGACATACATCAAATTTGAAGAATTATCAAAAGAAACTGACACATAGGAAGCATCTAAATTCAAAGGATATAGAAGATACAAAGAAACTATTGACCTTATTTGCTTGAATACCTTACATCAGCAGCACTTGATTTTTTTCCCCAACAAATTGAAGCCTAGAAGAGATGACAACAAGAGATTTTATTTAGCACATTTTATTTTTTCAGATTAGTTGCCGAAAAGTGATTTGAATGAGTATTAATATGCTCATCACAATAATAATTATTACATTCGGGGCATTGTGATGAAGGTACTTTCGTACATCCTCTCATTGCACATTTTAATCCATGTAGGGGTCGTCCTCTGGTCTCGTCCCATAAATCAGCTATGGCGCCCATATAATTAATTAGATACGATGCTATTTAAACAAATTTGAATAATAAAGTTAAAACAATTTACGGATCACATATTTTAAAATTTATTAAATTAATTATTTTTTAGGTAAACAATTCTCTTTTTATGTAGACAGTTTATTGTTTGAATTTATTTCGACATTTATTGTCCAGATCATAAATGGATGGATAGCACATATATAACTATAAACTCCTTCACGTTCGAAGGTATATTCAAATTTGTCTCCCGGAAATAACATGTTTGAATCAAATAGCGAACTAGGTACTGAAATATTTTTCGAGTAATTTGAATTTATATTAGGATCGTTATCTGAAACCTCGACAGTGTTAACAGTATGAATTGTGCTATCCTCATTTATCCATTCAACAGTGTCATCAATATGAATATTGGTTGGGTCTGGTATAAAATGTGGAACAGTATCGGTGCCTGCACCTTGAGGAATAGTTATAATAACTTTTTGATTCATTGCATAAGAACTAGTAAACAAACTGCAAAAAAAGAATAATAATACTAATAAAAGAATAATATTATATGTCATAAGGGAGCATTGAGTACTTATTGTATTATTAACATTTCTCCTAATAAGGACCATGAGCAAGAATACACCTCATTAAAAACATCAATTTTAAAGATAATGACAATTTTATCTCGTAATTTCATTTGACAAATTTTAATTTAAAAAGATAAATAGAATAGTCATAATATCCCATAACAATTAATCAATTCATTAATTATTTAATACTCTAACGATATTTGCTGTGAACCCCTGTCAGTGATGTGAGTACACATCCACAACGTCACCATCTTTCTTTTTTCTATTAAAGCAACTTCATTTGCAAAATTCATAAAAAAATAGTTATTACAGTCATCCGAAAATAATATGATAATGGAAGATAGCAAACATATTCCTGCCGTAGAAGATATAATGACTCCAATGCCACTAGAAGTAATTAACCTTTCTGACGACGTATATATCGCATCAAAATTAATGAAGGAAAAGCAAATCAGTTCGATCATTGTTACAGACGAAGAAAAGCATCCAATTGGCATAATAACTGAACGTGACATAGTAAGACGGGTTGTATGCAATAAGAAAATTGCATCAAATACATCTGTAGACTCAATTATGTCAAAACCATTGGTAACCGTTGAATCTAAAGCTAATATTGACGAAGCAGTAGCTATCATGATAAAAAACAAAATTAGGAGACTGCCTATTGTTAAGGATGGTCATTTATATGGTATTATAACTACAACCGATTTGATTAGATATATGTTTCAGAAATATGTTACCGATAAGGAAATTTTGAAATCCCTATTAAGGTATAAGAAATACTGGGAAGAATAATGAGAATTTAGTAAATTTTAAAACCTTTTTTTGGTGGTGTAGAAATCGATATTGCTATGAATTTCCATGTTACCATAATTATTTGCCTAACTCTCAAATTTTGCCCGTCGAAATTGAGAATTTTGTGCAAAATAATATATTAAGAAATAAACCAATAAAATGAATTCCTAATATTCTGTAATAATTAACAAATAGTATAGTTGTTTTTATGCATATATTTTAGTGGATCTTTTGTAATATCTTAATTGCTTTTTCATTTATTTAAATCAGGTCTTTTACCATAAGTTTCTAAATCGAGAAAATAAGTAATAGTGTTTAATATGTAGGCAAACTTTAAATTTAAATTTTCATAATCATAATTTTCTAAAATGAAGAAAATGTATTAGAATAATATTAAAAATTGGAGATATTTAATAAGCTTTTTTTATCAAACAAAAAATCCTAAAATAGAATGAGGATCAATACTTGTTTAATGCACGATGGATCTTTTTTAATAAAACATTGCAGAATAGTTTCAGTGTTTCTTATATTATTTTCGATGCTTTTGAGTCAGATAATAATTGAAGAGTCATCCGCTGTTTCAAACCAAGTAGGTATTAAACAGATAACTTTAATTGCATATGAAAAGGTTCTACAAATAGCTCCAGATAATCAGTTCCATCCCGGTGGTATACTATATGAGGCGATGACATACAATGGCACTATTCCAGGTCCGACAATTGAATTAAACCAAGGCGACATTTTAAATCTAACTCTAAAGAACGCAGGTGATATAGTTCATAGCATTGATTTACACGGTATAAGCGGACCCAGCCAAGCAATATCTGGATCCTTAAAACCTGGTGAGAGTAAAACTTGGCAAATTACGGCTGAAAACCCAGGAGTTTTTCTTTACCACTGTGATGGTGACAATCTAAATGGCATATGGGAACATATTTCAGGTGGTATGTATGGTGGTTTGGTAATACATCCTCCACAAGAAAAACCAGCAAAAGAATTTTTTATCGCATTTAACGAAATCTACAATAATAAAGATCTAGGTTTGTTTGTTGGAAATAATAATATAGTCGGATCATTTGATTTGACTAAATTCCTAAATAATCAGCCTGATTTGATCCTAACTAATGGGATGGCATTTAAATATTTTTCACTAATGGGAACAATTGTTAAAATACAGTTAAATGAAAATGCAGATATGTTTAAAGTAAAAACAGGAGAATTAACTAGATGGCATATTATTAACGCAGGCCCCAGAAACGAAATTACTTTTAATTTTGCCGGCGGAATGATAGATAAAATTAATAATAATTTTAACGGATCAGTTATTAAAAATACAGTTCCTCGAAATTACGAGGTTTCTATTCCACCCGGAGGAGGAAAAATGATAGAGACAACGTTTCCAGAAGATGGCATCTATTTTGGAAACGATCATGACATGGGAAATTTGTTAAAAGGTGTAGGGTTTATAGTTTCTGCAGAAAAAAATGAGATGAAGTAAACGCTGAAAATCACTACAATTCGTTTAAAGATAGAAAAAGACCATGTTGATTAGCTAGTTCTGTTGACTATTAGATCGATTTCCAATGATGTGTTCTAAAACGATCAAAAAGAAGTTTTTAGAAAATTTTTCTGTTACTAGATTTCACAACATAAATAGATCCCATATTAAAATTTGATAATAAAAATCAATTCACTTTTATCATAAATTAGCAAACAATAACTTAAATATCTATTCATAAGATCGTTATAAATGCAAAATGAAAATAACAAAAATGAAAAAATAAACGTTGTAGGAATAAAGGTTTTGGAACAAAATGGAATTAATATAGATGAAATAACGAAATTATTGGTATATAACGCCTCAGTAGAATTTGCGGCTTATTACTATTTTACTAATTTAAGGATGCATTGTACAGGACAAGACGGAGAAAGTATTAAAGGAGTTATAGAGGATGCAAGATTAGAAGATTTAAGTCATTTTGAATCATCTTTGTCGAGAATATATGAATTGGGGGCAATACTACCTATTGATGCCCAAGATTTCATAAGGATGTCGGGTTGTGAATTCCTTCAACTCCCTTCGCCTAACAAAACAGATTTAAAAGAAATACTACAAAAATGTTTAAAAGCGGAGCAAGGAGCTATAGTAAATTGGAATAAGTTATGTAACCTAACTAATGGTAAAGATCCTGCAACTTACGACATAGCCAAGGATATTCTACGAGAAGAGATTGAACATGAATCTTGGTTTTTAGAGTTACTGTATGCAAGACCATCAGGACATATGAGAAGGAAGTTTCCTGGAGAACGTCCTCACACGCATAAACACTCTAGATCATTAAATCTAGTATAATGAGATAGCCGTAACACATCACAAGATAATTATTACTTTTTTTATTAATTGTCATTTTTATCTACGTTGCTTGAGACAATAACTATTAACTTTTTATATTAAAGACACATATATTGAAATGAGTTCACAAAAATTAAAAATATATTTTAGTATACACAATAATGAAAATATGTAAGACAGATTCAGTTTCAAGCCCTCCGAGCCTGTATACTAGTAGGGTTCAATAACATTTTTTTAACTTGGAATTTAGCATGCTTATAGCAACATTAACAGTTTCTTTAATATAGATGCGAATCTATGCTAATGAAGTATCTACTCTCAATCCATCCAAAGAAAATTCTGAACCAATAAGTTCTAACCTAAAAAGAGATTGAATATTATTTTCACCAATTTTTTGAATACCCTTTTCTAAATCAAAATATACTTCATTTATTTGCGATAACCTGTTTTCTGTTTTTAGATTGAAAAGTATCATATACTAAAGAATTATTTGTGTATTTTTTAACCATTTCTACAGGATGAGGTTTGTTATATTTCAATTACAAACAAACAAGAATCAAAATATTTATTTCAAATTATAGATTGATTTACTTCAAAGAATCTCAACTTGCCAGGATAAGGAACATATAAATAACTGAATACAATTGTTTATTTTTATTTTTGTGGCTTCTTTGATATTCTTATTGAAATGTTCTTGTGATCTTATAATATGATTATCGATTTCCTGGAAGTATTGAATCATGTTTATTGACAGAATAATGAAGGAGAATTATCATCTCTATTTTATGGCAAGTACGTCTGTTTCTGGATAAAATGCAGCCCATTCAAACCAGAAACCTTGGTCCATAGGAAGTCTTTTTAATTGTCTATCTTGCAATTGTCCATTGATAAATTTACCATCAAAATTTAATTCACTGTCTGTTGTTCTATCTTTTAAAGTATTATTTGTTTCATTGTAAAATAAATCAACAACAATCTTCTTATTTCCTTCATTATAATCATAAATAACTCGATCAAAAACTCTAACCATGAATGGTTCTAATGATACTAAAGCAATTTTTTTATCTTGTCCTATAACATCATTTATTACTTTTTTATTTTCTATATCTTGCAATTTGTAAGCTTTAAACTGATTTTTATTTCCTAATCCTATTATTATCTCTTTTAATCCTAATCTTTTATCATCATTAGTTACAGGAAACAAAATTAAATCATTAGTATAATAATCTCCATATGGATCTGCTCCATATGGTCTAACTGATCCTGTATCTCTAGATAAAACTTTACTTTCAGGATATAATTTCTTCCACTCTTTCCAGTATGCAATATCAAACGGAATTTTTTCTAATTTTATACCAGAATAAACTCCAACTATTCCTTCACCTATTGCTTGGCTCCATAATGAATTACTCTTTCTATCATACATTACTAAATTACTATTATATAACTTGCCTGAGGTTCCAAATTCTACTGTGTTGCCATCAGATAAAGTACGATTGAATACTTGATTTGTAAAGCATAGGGGACAATATGTAACTGCTACTGGTTTATCTCCTACTACATCATTTACAATTTCATGCCATACAAGAATCTGTAATGGATATGCTCTAATATCTCCATTTATATTCAAACCAAGGACAAATTCTGAATCTTCTAAAATTTCATCTGCTTCTTGAACTGATCGAAATTTTGGATTATCTATTGATGGTATTCCATCTTGAGGTGGTCCACCACTAACAATTTTATCTAAGGGAACGGTATGCTTTATTTCTTGACCTAAAGATATTTTAAATATATTTTTTTCTTCGATTAAAAAGAAGATAGTACTGTATAAAAACATAGAAAATGCTAATGAAATTATTAAGATTGAATTTAATTTTATTTTCTTCTTCTTATTATCATTCATGACATACATTTACCTCAAAATAATTATCTAGAATTTCCTTGTTGTTTATTTTCTAGTAGTATATTTTTATTTTTTAGAACCTCGAGATCTTTATATAACTTTAAAATAGACACTAGAGTTATTAAAGATATTATTATTAGTCCAATATAAGATAAAATACTTGAATAGTTGATCATAAATACTGATACTCCATTTCCGAAAACTAATGGCAAATAAGAAAGTATAAAAAGCCAACTGCCACAGCATCCTAGTGGTACCAAAGAGAAAAATGAAAAAAAGGAACTTAATGCCGCTCCTAATCCATTTCCAGTACTTGAAGAATGTAAGAAATCTTTTTTATTAACCTCACAATTACCACTACTGCTCTTGATCTTTTTTCTATATGATATTACAAATGTTTGAACTCCTGTGCCAACAGCCATTCCAATAATTATAAAATAGTTTACTTGAAGTGCAGCTGATATTGATGCCGTAGCAGGCAGGTTAGGAGTTGTAAATACTACTATTAATAGATATGAAATAATAGTTATAGAACTGACTATTACTCCCTTTAATATTGATTTTTTTATATTATTATTTAACTGTCTTAATTTATGTATCTGGTTTAAGCGAATCATAATATATATACAAATGTAAATAAAAAGATCTATTATTTAATGAGATATTTCAATAGTTCAAAAATTACTTTAACAGTTTAACTTTTAGATTTTGATAAAATAAAAAAAGTTGGGATTATAGGATACAACACCTTGTTTTGTTATTAATTTATTTATTGTTTGCTCATGTGTTTTAGTACTGTTTGTTGATCAAAGAATGGACAATTCACTACATGCTTTCCTTCCATAGCTGGAGCAATAGTCAATAATCCTTTTTCTCTTGCATCATTGAGATCAGATAGTGTCTGTAGTAATTTCGCTTCTGCAGGATTATTCCATTCTGCAAAATTTATTCTCCACATTGGACTATAGTTTTCATCAGTTGGACCAGCATGTCCAATACCCGGCTGAAATCCCATTGGTCCAGTACCGTTTATTCCATTTGTAAATTGCGTCAAATCTACGGCAGCAGATGTAGCCGCAAGTTTTTCATCAGAAGGAGAATAAACTACACCCATCATATTTGCAGGCATTTCTGGAGCAGCATCAGTTACTATGTAGTATATTGTATTACCATCTGGACCCCATCCCCTATGAGCAATGAAAGTCACTATCATATTTTCTGTATCAATCTTTGTAACTTGGCCTCCACCATATTCCGTTTCGTCATTTATTTCTCCCTGTTTAATTACTAGTTCTCCTCCATCCCATTTTACTGCTGGTTTGTTAACGATGATGGTTGATTTTTCTATTGTTATTTGGCCATCTTTTTCTGCTGTTATTATATCCTCGACCGATTTCAACTCTTGAGCATCTGCTTCATTTTTCCACTGAACCGTGTTAATCTGATATAATGGACTATATCCTTCGTCTCCTGGCTTTGCATTCAATACTGGCAATTGGAACCCAAATGATCCATCGCCTTTAATTCCATTTTTAAAAGCATAAGCTTGACCCAAGCTTTCGGCAGGAGTGTTTGCTACTGCTGATGCTACATTTGCCTTAAATCCAGTAATATTGGTTATCAACTCAGCAGTTTTTTTATCCGACGCATCAGTTGCTATTACAAAAATATCATTTCCATTTACATATCCTTTCATAAGAGGAATATCAATTTGTACATTTGCTGAAGCTAATTTTAATACTGAACCTGGATCAGTTTGAGCGTATGCATGTTTTGTTGTTAACGGACCTGCAATCACTAGCGTTGAACCAAGAATTGCAAATGTTGTTATGATTGAAAAAATTTTTAGATTCTTTTTTTCTAGTATGTTATTCATTGATTAAAAAAATAAAAATGATCTATAAAAATGGATACTTGAACCATTAAATTAAAAGTTGAACATTTGAATTTTTCTTTACTGTCTAACGACAGGTCCTAAACAAAATTGAGAATATATAAAAGCAGATCGAATTAGTTAATGCAATATGTATTTTCGTGGTGAATGTATCGTAAATTGATTCTTATAATCAATATAAAATAGTAAAAGTTGGTTTTAAAATAATCTCTACCCTGATTTTTGATAAATTGGTATTAATTTATTCTCCTGTGTGAGAAAAATACTATATTTTTCAATTTATAAAATTATCTATTTCAAAAATTTCCAAAATTGGGAAATTTATCAAGAAATTATTATTGGAAAAAGAATAAGAATCCAAACATCTGTAATTTCTTAACTATTAACATATCATTTTTTATTTTTCTCCATGTTCTGTTCGAGTTTTTAGTCTCGTTATGTCTCTTTTGAAGAATAGATCTATAAACCAGTCCAACATTACTCTCAATTTTCTTTCAGTAGTTGGAAGATTTCCCCAGTAATATAGTCGCCAGAATATCCATCCAATAAAACCATGAATTTTGTGTCCAAATACTAAACCTACACCATTTCTTTTTCCTACAAGAGCCATCATACCTTTAGTTTTGTAGTTAAAAACTAATTCTTCTTTCTTCTTGTTTTTCTTTGAGTATATTTCATTAATTATGTTGTTAGATACTATTTTAGCTGCCCTTAATGCATGCTGAGCTGTAGGTGGATATGGTTTTCCAGTATTAGGGTCGATTATAAAAGCACAATCTCCTAGTGCAAAAATATTTGTATATCCATTTACTTTTAGGTGTTCGTTAGTAATTATTTTTCCTGATTTATCATGTTCGCAATTTAAATTGCTTATAATGTTATTCGGTTTAACTCCTCCCGCCCAAATTACTGTATCACTGCATATTCTCTCTTCATCGTTTAATAATACATAATTCTCATCTATCTCTTTAACTCTTTTATTTAAGATAATTTGAACTCCATTTTTTTCGAGTTTGTTTAGAGTAAATTCTGATAAATCATCTGAGACTTCTGGTAAAATTCGTGAACCAGAATTTATCAATATTATTTTAATATATTTGATATCAATGTTGTGATAATACTGTTTAACAGAATCACGAACAAAATCATTTAATTCTCCAACAGTTTCTATACCAGAAAAGCCGCCTCCCACCACTACAAATGTCATTAATCTTTTTTGTAATTCTATATTTTCATATTCCATATCAGCTTGCTCAAGCATATTTATAACATGATCTCGCAATAACAACGCATCACCAATAGTCTTTATGGTGAATGCATTTTTAGATGCACTTTCTATGTCAAAAAAATTGGTTTCTCCTCCAAGCGCTAAAACTAGATAATGATATTTTAGAACTTTGATTTTACTGTTTGATAAATTGGAATACTTACCTATGTTATATCTAATGCTTACTTCCTTTTCTTCAAGATTTATAGAATCAATATTTGCCTCATAAAATCTAGCTCTTTTACAAAATGACCTAATAGGTGTAATTATATGTCTTGTCTCTATTGCACTTGCAGCTACTTCTGGGAGCATAGGCGTGAAGAGAAAAAAATTATCTCTACTTACAATTGTTATATCTATATCAATTTGATCTTGAAATTCCTTTTGTAACTGTTGTAATATTTTTATTCCAGCAAATCCACCACCCAAAATCACTATCCTTTTTAGTTCTATTGGTTTGGTGCCATGTATTAGTTCAGCATGTTTTTGATATGAATCAATTCTACCTAAAGATATATCGCACTTTGCACACCTATATCGAGTACCAAATTTTATAGAAAGGCTAGAAGAAACAAGACCTACAGTAATACCAAAAATGAGGTGGGTAACTAGAGAACCTATCAAAACAGTTGTCAATTGTGATGAAAGTTCTGATTCAATCAGTTCTTTTTCATAATTAGTGGATTCCTGGAGCATACTTATTGTTTCAGGAGATAGAACAAATTGATATACTGGTATAAAGAAAACTATGAATACTACAGTACCAGCAAAAATTCCATATATTATTCCATTGGATGGCTTACTAATATTTAATATGCCAGTTTTATACAAAAAGATGCCTACCACAACTCCTATTGAAATAGCAGTTAACATATGTATCCCTATACCAGCTAATATTGCATCTGATGAATATACTCCAATTACATGTCCAAAAACTATCCATGATAAGTAATAAGGCATTCCCATTACTACTTCAAAAATTGTTTTAGGAATAACAAAAACGACTGCACCTGCAATAGCGCCAACTACTACAAAAAATATTTCTCTCTTTAGAGAAAAATCTATTTTTACTTTAGTATAATTGCTCATTATAAAATATCAGCCTCCTTACAAATTGTTTATTAATTTTCATGAACTTGTATTTATATTTGGATACAAACATTGCGAAAAACCAACCAATTCAATGAGCCGAACTTTAATTTGATACCCGTATCATATTTTTTTATATTAGTGTGATTAATTATCAATAATTTTATCCTGAATAAGTAGAATATATGTATCTGCTTTAATTATTAAAGAAAAAATTAAAAGATTAAAGAAAAATTACTGTATGAATATGCTGGGGATAATTTCATCCATTAAAGTCTATTTTCTACAAAATTTTATGTTTGATGATGAAATGACTAATTACTCCAATAAGAATAAAACAAATAAATATCAACGACAGGAAAACAAATCCATATTCAATTACAAATAATTTTGGTATAGTGAATCTTTTCATATTCATTTTTTTTATTGTTATAAGATTCTATTATTTTAAAGATCCATAGAATATTATTAGATTACCTAAAACGGTTCAATTTATTCATTAACGGTTAATCAAAGATAATCAAAAATTGAGATGATAGCAACTTAACGAGTTCTCTTTGTTTTTAAATGTTAAGAGAATATGAAATAGTCACATCTAGGTATTAATTCTCATCTTATTTTCATAACAAATGAATTAATTAAAGAATTATTGTTTATCCAAAGTGCTGTTTATTAAAAGTTTTCCCAGTGTGGTTATCGTAACTGAGATTTTATTGCGATCTCCTTTTTCTACATCCGCTAGACCTAATTCAGCAAGTCCCTTTGCTTCTCTTGAGCCTTGTATATGATAACTTAAAAGCGGTTTTCCAAATCCAGAAATTTTTTCTAACTGGTCAAAACTTTCAACATTACCGCCTGCACTATCTAAAGCTACAAGAATTTTTTTCTTTGCATCTGATATAATCTCATTATAGCTAAGTTTCAAAACAGGCATCATAAGCGGATTTGTATGAGTGTAATCCATTCCAAATGCTTTTACACCGTGTATAAAAGCTGTAGAAAGCGCAGCACAACCTAGTAATTTATCTCCACAGCTGACATTCATCAATATATCATCAAATTCTTTACCATGTATTTGCAATACCTCGTTTATTTGATCCATCGTGTCCCTTATTACATTCTCTTTGGCAACTAAGGTAATCGTTATGGGAAGACCTAGTATACTTTTAATCCTTCTTGAAAAGTCTTCTGCTTTACTTTTATCCTCATGAAAGCACAGTAATACAAGCTTGTGAATTGGAAATGTTTTGATCCCAAATGCTATTGCATCTTGGCCATCTGTACCAAATGTCGCGATCTGCAGAGTTTTCATCATTATAATTTTTAGTAGATTTATCATGCTTATAAGACATATCTTTAATGATTCTATTTTGTCTTAAACGTTAAAATATTGATATAACTTTTTGTTTTTATTTAATCGTAGAATATTTTATGAAATATCTAATCATGCCATAAACCTTTAAAATAATGGTGTTTATGATCTGTTTTTGATTTCTAGAAATTCTGACTCTTAACGTTCTCACTACTATCATTTTTTCTTTTCTTTAGAACCTCTTTTAGTATTTTTTTTACTTTTATTCTTTGTCTAAGGTTCTGTATTGCTTTCATCATTATAGGACTAAGAATAATCCCTAAAATCATACCTAAAGTCATATCAATTATTGATACCACGTTAAAATATAGAAACTACCTGATATACATAAGTAATTCTCTTTTATTGTAAATCACATCAGCTATCTCAAGTTTACTTTCATTCCTAAAGAGTCTCAAAAATTGACAGATAATTCTTACTGAAATATTAAAAATCAAATAATAAAAAGGCTCTGTTAACTTAAGATAACTTCACCTCCATTAAACTCAAAATTAAAATCATTACATGTTGTTCTAACACTATTATACATAGAAACAAAGAATTGTATCCAATTATATACATGAAATAGATTACATTCATTTTCTTTTTGAATACAAGGATAATAGTCATCAAATCCTTCAGTTCTATCCTTAAAATACTGATTGACTCTTTCCATCAAATGTTTCTCAAATGGTGAATGTAGATGATGTTTTAATCCAATTACATTGCATGCTTGTGGATACCATGTACCACCATCAGTATAAACTGGATGTCTTCCATACATTTGAACCAGGGATCTAATGAATTTTTCAGCAACAAACATGTTTCTCTCTTCTGAAATGTATATTCCAAGCACGAGACTGTGTATTGGTTCTATACAAAACCATAACCAAAAGTGTTGATTACCAATCTGAATAATGGTTTCATCTATTATAAAGGCAGATACTCTTCTGCGTCGGTATGTCTCATATGAGGCAAATCTCTGAATCCAATTCCATACAGAAACATGACTTCTTTTTTCGTCCTTGAAAATTATTAATGCCATAGAAGCATTACGTAGACTCAAACCAAGAAAATAAAGATAAAGAGAGTACATTACAATAATAGTAGATGTTTTATTTCTTTCAAATTTAATTTTCATATAATAGATAAGATGTTCTTATCTATAGCTTTTACTGCTTAACTTAACTTAACACAGCCTCTTTGTCAATGAACTAAATTAATACGTAAAAAGAAATTTTCCTTGCATCCGAACCATTTGAATAACAACTCGTTTATGGAATAAATTTAACAATCAAAGAAGATCTTTAATGATTTTAGGAAATTCTTTTATCTATTTTTTTAAAAGGACTAATTGATGAAAAATTTTAGAAATACAAATGCTGAAAAGAAAAGGAAAAGAAAAGAAAACACAATAGTTGTCCCTACGCTAAGTCTAGCGATATTTTTCATACTGGGAACTTTATTGCCATCTATAAACATTGTACCTAATGCGTTTGGAGTAGATGAATCAGAAACAGAGTCGATAGAAATCAAATTTAACGAACCAACTATTACGGAAATAGATGATGTTGCTGTCGAAATAAATCCAGTCCAAGATAAAGAAACAGGATTGACTTCGCTCAACATGAAAGTTACGGACAAAGATACTAAATTACCATTAACTCATGTAGACTGGTTAATCTCAATAAAGGACCAGAATAACAAATTATATGAAAGTTCTACCCAACATTCACATGTAGGACTATATAATTTTGAATATGCATTAGACAAAGGTACATATAACATTTTAACTCAAGTAGCGTCTCTTGGTCCAAAAATGATGGGAATGGAAGTACCTGGAATGGCTCAGACAAGAATATTAGAATCAGGTGATCCAATGGAAGGCTGGAAAACAGATCCAAACAAATTCTTTGGATTTAAAAACGTCAATTTCATACTAGCTGTTGATAATGGTGTTGCAACAAATACTAGTGGTCAATTAGCACCAGAAACAGACACCAATTCACAAGACCCAAACAAAAATTCCCAGATAACAGTTAGTTCTGAAACAGGAAAGAAAGTAAATGTAAAAGTAGTCACAGTTCCTGAAAAAATAGTTGCAGGTCAACCAGCAACTGTAGCATTAGATATAATGACTGAAAATGGTACGAGTATAACTCATCCTGACGGCTTGCTTACTGTATCCAAAGATGGATTCACTTTGTTAAAGTCCGCCGAAAAAGGAAATCCAATGATGCCAGTCAATGGTGCATTCCATGGACATACTGGACAATTAGCATTTAATGTAATATTTCCACAGGCTGGAGTTTACACTTTGGATGCTAAATTGAATTCACTTCCAGTTTCAAACGTAATGTTTGGCAATGTAGATACAAAGTTTGACCTAGGAGTCGTAGATGCTGCATCGTCATCAACAGAGCAAGTAGCTGGAACATCAAGCACAAATCCAAACCAAGTATCAATAATAGGTCAAGAACAACCATTTTACTCTCCAACGAATTTTGAAGTTAAAAAAGGTACTACATTAACTTTCAAAAATGACGATGCAATAGTACACGTAATAGCTAGTACAAATGACAAAATTGGAGCCACATCTCCGAATGCTGACGGAAAGTTTGATACAGGTATTCTAATGATGGGTCAAGAGAGTACGGGCATTACACTTGATGAACCTGGGACAATTAACTATTTCTGCACAGTACACCCGTTCATGCAGGGATCAATAACTGTCACATAACAACTTCCCTTCTTTTTTTTATTTTAGAGATTAATTAAAATGGTCAATAACATAATACAAACAATCAATCCTCCTATTAATAAAGTTCTTGCCGAATATGAAGTTGAAGATGAACAAGATGTATCAGATATTATTGATAAATCTAAAAAAACATTTGATGGATGGAAAGATGACGTTCATACTAGACGAGATGTATTATATACTGTTTCAAAGGAACTAAAAAAACACAGAGAAGAACTTGCTAAAATTGCCACAAACGAAATGAGTAAGCCAATAAAAGAGGCAAGGGCAGAAGTAGAAAAATGTGCTACTGCAAGGGAATTTTATGCATATAATGGAGAAATATACCTACATGAAGAATCTATCAATACAGATGCTAATAAAAGCATAATAAAATTTGAACCTCTTGGTGTAATCGGAAGCATAATGCCTTGGAATTTTCCTTACTGGCAAGCATTGAGATTTGCTGCACCATGTTTAATGGCTGGAAATACAATTGTTCTCAAACCAGCTAGCAATACTATACAATGTGGTATCGAAATAGAAAAACTATTTCAGAAAGTAGGATTAGATAATGTTTTTCAGACACTGATAGGAAATTATCATGTTGCAGAATATCTTATAGATTCTAATGTTAACGGTATAACATTTACTGGAAGTGTAGATGTTGGTGCCAAAGTTGCAAAGAGAGCGACCGCTCAATTAAAAAAATGTGTTTTGGAGCTAGGTGGAAGCGACCCTTTTATAGTATGCAAAGACGCAGATGTGGAAAAAGCCTCAACAGGAGCTGTAAAGGGGCGATTTATAAATTGCGGCCAAAGTTGTATTGCATCAAAACGATTTTTTATTGTAAGAGAAATAGCTGATGAATTTATCGAAAAATTTGTCCAAAAAACAGAGAAATTAAGAATAGGAACCCAATGTCTGGAGAGACCGATATTGGTCCTCGGGTAAACTCAAAAAGTCTTGAGAATATAGACGAACTTGTTAAAGATGCCTTAAATAATGGTGCAGAACTTGTTATTGGAGGTGAAAAAATAGAAAGTAAAGGATTTTTTTATAAACCGACAATATTAAAGAATATTTCTGATGGTTCTAGGATCGCAAAGGAAGAAACATTTGGACCTGTTGCCCCAATAACTATTGTAAATGATGAAATAGAAGCTATAGGACTGGCAAATGACTCGCAATTCGGATTAGGCGCGAGCATATGGACTTATGACCTAGAAAAAGCGGAGAAACTAGCAAATTGGATGCAATCAGGCATAGTAACAGTGAACAATGTCGTTATTTCCGATCCGAGAATCCCTTTCGGAGGAATCAAAAAGAGTGGTTTTGGAAGGGAACTTTCAAGATACGGTATGTTAGAATTTATAAATGTTAAATCCATTAGGTTTTATGATGAGCTTGTAGTAAATCATTATGTGGAGTGATATAGATGGCAAATCAAGGTTTGGAAAATGTCTTACTCCTACAAGGAGGAGGTTCATTGGGTGCTTTTGGTTGTGGAGTTTACAAAGCACTTGCAAAAAATAAAATTAATATAGATATTCTTGCTGGAACTTCAATCGGTGGAGTAAATGCAGCAATAATTGCTGGAAGCAAGAGTGACAGACCAGAAAAAACATTGGAAGAATTTTGGTTAGAACTTGGAGAAAATTCAATAAATTTAGACACTTACTTTTCCCCATTGTCATCACTTATGGATTACGATTCCTTATCTAGTTACCTAAATTCAAAAGAAAACTGTTCAAATTATAGATCATTGTTATCGTTTTATAGCTCGTCCTTTTATGGAAACAATGCAATGTTTCTACCTCATGGAGATCGGATTTGACACCTAATTCATCAGATTCTATTGATCCTATACATTGGACATATGTGTACGACAATTCACCTTTAGAAAGGACTCTAGAAAAATACGTTGACTATGAGAAGCTGAATCCTACAGGAAAACCAAATGGGCGTCTAATAATCACTGCTGTAAATGTATTAACAGCTGAACCATTAACATTTGATAGTTCTAAACAAAAAATCACATCCAAACATATACTCGCTACGTCTGGATATCCTTTCTATTTTTTACCCTGGACCGAAGTAGAAAAAGATGTGTATGCCTGGGATGGCGGTCTTTTAAGTAACACACCTTTGAGAGAAGTAATAGATGCATCTCCTGTTAATAATAAACAAGTATTCCTAGTTGAGAATTACCCGAAAAATATAGAAAAGCTGCCCGAAAATATACCAGATGTTTTACACAGGGCACGGGATATAGTATTTAGCGATAAAACTATTCATAACATAAAGATGTCAAAAGTGATAACAAGATACCTTGAATTTATAGATGAACTCTATAATATAATAGACAAAAATATAGACAAAGAAAAACTAGATAAAGACAAAATGAGACAAATAGACTTAAAGTACAATAAGTTTTGTTGTGAACACGGGGCTGAGATTAAAAAAATATATTATATAACTAGAAATGAAGATTTCCTCATATCTATGAAAATGCTGATTTTTCAATAGAAACTATAAAAGATTCTATTAAAGAAGGTGAAGTAAAAACAAATGAAGTGATCCATAACATGAAGAAATCACAATAGACAGATTTTTTTGCTATATTATTCAAATTGTAAAAACCTAATAGATTATTAAAAATAGAGTTGTTCAAACTTAACATTCATGAACTAAATCATTCTCATATAAATACTGCATAATAAGGTCTAAATTTAAAAGATTAGTGTATTTTATAACTTTGTGTTCTTTAAATTTTTATTTTTGAATGTGATTATTAATAAATATGAAATGTGCAGATTGTAATTGTTATCCAGAAGAATGCATTAAAAGCAAATCACCTACGGAGTGTCCAAATTGCAGTTTAGAAATCTGTTGTTGTTGGAGTACAATCAAAGAAATTTGAAGAAATTTTTCTTTTTCTCTTTGTACTTCATAAATAAATATTTTTTCTAAAATAAAAACGATTTACTTGCAAATTAATAGATCACCAAAATATTAAATTTAAACATTCAAATAAAACTTTAATGGTTAAAAATGAGGTTTAAATAGCATCTTTATTCTTCCAGTTTTATGAATACGCTTCGAAAAAAGAAGGATATAAAGAAAAGCAATTATTTTTCCAATTCAAATTTAAAAATTTTTCTTTTATTTTTATTTGGAATTGGTATTAGTACGATTTTTTTCCAATTTAATTACCCTATTTTTGTATCTGCTCAGGAACTTAATAACAACGAACTTTCTCGGGAAAATCTTTTAAAAAACATATCTCCAGTATTAGGAAACCCTGATGCACCTATAACTATATTGGATTTTAGTGATTTTCAATGTCCAAATTGTGGTAGATATGTAAAGAATACAGAACCACTAATAAATGAAACATATATACAGACTGGTAAAGTAAGTCTAGTATACAAGTACTTCCCGGTTGTCGGTTTTGATTCAATCAATGCCGCTCTTGGAGGTCAATGTGCGCAGGAACAAGGTAAATTCTGGGAGTTTCATGAATTGTTGTTTGCAAATCAGAAATCAATTGATTCTGGTTGGGTAAGTAAGGATAATTTAAAGAATTTTGCAGCACAAATTTCAGGCTTAGATATACAGAAATTCGCAGAGTGTTTAGATGATGAACTCTATATCGATCACATTAACTTGGATTTGGAAATGGCTAAAAAATTCCAATTTAGGGGAACTCCCTCTTTTATAATTGTAAAAAGTGATGGTACAGATATCGATGTTCTAACAGGCGCTCATCCGTTTCCTTCATTTGTAGCTATAATAGAGGATAAATTAAAGGATAAACAATAATATGCATTATTACAGGATTGAATATGAAAATGAATACTAATATCTTTTTTCTCTCTTCTTTCAGAATCGTTTTCTGTAATCCATTCTATATTATCATATCTATATTGGCCACAACTTTTTTCTGGATTATACTAAATGTTACTGGAGAATTACTCTTTTTTTCTCCTGTTTGGACTTTCTATCTTCCTGAAGATGCAATATTCAGTTTTATTCTTACAAATGTTATAGCAGTGCTTGTTGGAATAGTTGTAAGTATGAATATTTACATAATAAGAAATTCCAAATTAAAACTAAGTAGATCTTTATTCTCTGGCACATCAATAGGATTGATATCCAGTGCTTGTGCTAGTTGTTCATCAATAGGGTTTGCTTTGGTTTCCACCCTTGGCGGAGTTGGAATTTTAATTTCAAACTTTTTCTCTATTTATGAAATTCCAATACGAATAATTTCTATTTTCATTTTGATATATGCATTATATTCATTACATAATAAAATAACCAAAAATTGTCTGCTAGACTTCAAAGTGAAATAAACTAATTCTTTTTGATACCAATATTAAACTTACTAACAACAATACCGTGAATGGTCATATCTGCTTGGCTCCATTAATGAAAAGCCTTCACAATCTATATGATGGAATTTATCGATACTCTACCTTCAATAATACTATAGCCCATCTGAATAGTTCGAATAATTTCTGCATCAGTAAGTGATTTACTACTAAATTTACAAATATACATTTTTTCTAAAACAAATTCTCTCAAATTTTTTATAGATTTCGAAGAGATCAAAAAATTCGTTGTCGATTATAAAATCACAAGAATCGAAATAACCCAGAGTACACCAAACTGTTTTGAATTTAGGCTGAAGCGCTTCATCAAATATTTGATCCAGTTTCTCTTTAAGATATTTGGCAAGACAAAAGTACTCTATCATTCTGAATTATTGACCACAAGAAAAACAGAAAATCATGTTAAGGTATAAAGTGAAATCTTGGTACTGCAACAAACAATTAGTCAAATCTAATATGTATTAGATGAATGATAAAAAATCTATAGTAACTCACGATTCAAAAAATACCGATGTTTTCGCCCAACAGCAAGAACAAGAACAACATCAAGACCAAATTAAAAATTCAGAACATCAAAAAGAAAAAGATTGCGACAATAAAAATGGTAACAATAAACAAAAGGGTTAAACAAAGTTCCTCGAACAATTTTTTTGAAAATAAATATATATGATAGTAAGTACATTTTTAAGATTTATTTTTACACTGTTTCCCGTAATAGGTACAGACACGTATCGTCTTTTTTCTCCTTGATGGGTAATGCTTTAAATTTATTGCTTAGATCTTATGCTAAAAAAATAAACAATATATTGTTAACTAATCGAAATTAGAAAGATTTATAGATCACAAACTTTTATAAGGTATGCCCTCTTTAATTTATCGAAAATCACATGACAAACATATTATTATTTGTAACGGTCGCGGCCTTATTTACTACAATTTTGGGATCCAATCTTGGAATTCATTATGCATCTGCACAAGAAGCAGTATCCATTGCTCCAGGATCTTCTAACCCAAGCGCAAGTCAATTTTATGTTCCACCTGAAATCACCGTATCTTCAGGCACTACTGTAACATGGACAAATGATGATGCTACTATTCATACAGTAACAGAAGGAACCCCTGGTGGCGCAGGTGCAACACCCTCATTTGATTCCAGTATAATTTCTCCAGGTGCTACATGGGAACATACATTTGATACAGCAGGAGAATTTGACTACTACTGTACTTTACATCCATTCATGACGGGTAAAGTAATAGTAAAGTAAACTTTCCTTTTTTTATTCTAAATTAAGGTTTAAGGATAATTTTAGTAATATATCCCTTAAAATAATTATTAAATTTGTTTGTTTAGTCGTTATTACAGTAACATAATTATTACCTATTTTATGACAGTATAAAAAAATTTAGGAAATAATATTTTTTCCTATTATTTCTATTTTTTTATCTCCTTTTGGAATAAATACAGAGATTTCTCTTGAGGTATCCTGTACTTCTTGTCCTCCTTCGCCAATTATTACTTTTCTTAATGTTTCTTTGAATTCTGTTTTTACCCCATCTATCAGAACAGTGAATTTAATGTCTGTTACATTTCCTAATGCTACCTGTCCGGGTTCAGCAATAGAATCTAAAACTGTTTTTGGTATTTTTATTTGCAAATTTCCTCCATCTGGTGATGTTACTTGCATTGTTAGGCTCTTATTTCCAGTATTTAGAAAAGCAAATTTTGTTAAATTATAGATATTATCTGCAATGTTCATCAATATTGGATTTACAGGTTTAACATCTTGACCATGTACTACAATGTTATCCACAAATAAGATTGGAGGTTCCTGTGTTACAACTGGTATGCTAAGAGCATATGATTCTGGCCCCATAACCAAAATATTATCAGAAAATTTTATGGAAGAATATAACTTATGAGAACTAGAATCGGCAACTATATCACTTGGTATTTTACCATCTAGTTCTATTACTCTCTCGATTTCATTATTATTTCCATTAATCTTTAGTATTTTATCATCATCATCAAATGTTACATATATTTTGTGTTCATTAGTATCTATTGCTATTGATTGACCTTCAAGACCAATAGATATTTTCTCTACTAATTTCTGATTTTGATTATCTACAACAGCAACATATACACTACCATGATTAGCAATGTATGCAAGACTTTTAGCACTATCTATACCAATACCCCAAGGAGAAATACCTGTATCTACTGTTCCTGTTATCTCATTTGTATCTCCTGAAATAAACGTCAACTTTTTGGAAGCAAAACTTGTAACTAAAACCTTATTGCTAAGGGAATCTACCTTTACATCTATAGGATGTGCAGAAACATTTATTGTTTCTACTATTGCATCATTATTTTTAGTATCTATTACTATTACCTCATCAGTATTATAATTTGCTACATATAACATCTCATTATTAGGATTATATTCAAGAGACGATCCTCCAGTAATCACTGTTGAAGTAACCAATGCAGTATCTGCCAATCTCTTTGGAAATTCTATAGTAGAACCGGGAATAGGAATTTTCTTTATCAACTCTTTAGTTGTAAGATCATATACTTCTATTTCGCCAGTTTGAAACGTAGCAACATAAACTTTATTTTTATCAAGAACACCTTCAACATCAATTACCCCAGATGATGTATCAATAGTTCCCACTACATTATCCGAAACACTACTAATAATAGAGATTAGTGGTTTGCCTAAATTCGATACGAACAATAACGGTTCATCTAAAGAAATTTTCATTGGCCTTTCAGTTACTGCAATTTCTTTTAATATGTGATGAGCATATGTGTTTTGAAATGGAAGAAGGAAAAAAGTATTTACTGCAAAAATTCCTATGATGATTGAAGATGTTAACAGAATTGTATTTGTATTTGTATTAGTCACTTTTAGTATCAATAAATAAAATAAATATTTGAAGTATTTGAGTATGATCTTTTAGACTATACATTTGTATTATTTGTAATTCAATTGATCTAGAAATCTAATATCTATTTTGAATAAAAAAGGAAGACTTAATAATTATAATTTTCATGTTACATTAATGGATGCGCCTTCCCATACAAAAAATAGTAGTTCTTGCGCTGCCATGATGAACAACATAAAAAAAATGTAAATCATAGACATATTGGAGATGAGTGTGTTCACGAAGACGGTACAAGACACAAATTGCATCAGCATTAGTTAGTCTATTTAACGAATTTTTATTTTAAAGTAAAAATTATAGTTGGGAGATGAAAATAATAGATCAAAAAGAAGGTGAAAAAATATATTTGATTAACAGTTATATTATAAGATTACCAATATTTATACGTATAATATCATTTATTACCTACTTTTTTAAAAAAAAAGTTGTTTTAGGTTATCATTATTTTCTCGTTAGTAATCCAGACTCTGATTAAAACTTCCCATATGAGTCTCAGGAGTTGCAGATTTATTGACCATATCCGGATGTTGGACTATTGGGACTTGTGGTGGGAAAGCGGGCAGTTTATCATTTGGATCCCATGTCAGTATCACCTTGCCATATGAATCCTCTATCATTTTTAACACTTTTTTCTCATCCTCTGCAGATAGCATAGGAAAGTGTGGATCGGCTCTATTTGGAGCAAATTCAGTAACATGATAGTGCCAATATGGTTTTTCTCTTTCTGGAAGTTTTTTATAATCTTCTGGTGTTATCATGTATTCTATTCCTATTAAAGTAGCATTCTTTTGATTAGTATCAAATAATGTACAAACAGCCATTATACTGTGATGAGGAGTACAATAATGCCAAACTCTCAAAGTAGGATCATCAAATACGTGTCTGACGGCGGTTAATGGACCTGCTTTGACTACTGGGTTTGTTGCATTAGCAGATGTTTCTGGTGGTTGTGGCTGTGCAAATACTTTTGTATCAAATTCTATTTCTCCTGCTATCAAGGCTAATGAAACCCCTAAAACGCTCAAAATGAATGCAGTATATACGTAATACCTTATCATTAAATTGGTTTTTAATTTCTCGTATTTATACAATTGTATTAGCTTGTGTTCTTTAGTACACACAATACCACAATATTTATTTGAAAAAAATAAATCATGGTGCATCTATCTTTGACTTGGACTACCATCACATTTAGAATCAATAAAAAAATATGATGATTATCATTTCTAAAATATATTTTTAATGTGGTAAACTAATAAGAATTAGTTTTATAAAAGAATAAGTTCAAATTATTATTATAGAATCACCTACTTCGAAGAATAATTTTCATAATTTCAATCTAGTACAACAAAATAAAATTTCCATTTTCATTCTTTAAAGATAATGATAAATAAGTATGTCTAATTCTTGAAATTTTTATTAAAAATATCACTGGTGGAAAAATGAGAAATCTAATAATTTAAGACTGATAAAAAATGAAAAAAATGAGAAATTTATTTATCAGTCGGTCCTGTCATCATACCAGTTTTATTCATCTGTTTCATCATTTTCTGCATCTGCATCGGTTTTTGATCCATCATACCAGTTTTATTCATCTGTTTCATCATTTTCTGCATCTGCATCGGTTTTTGATCCGTCATCATATTCTGATTCTGTGTTTCCATCGTGTTATTCATTTGGTCTTTCATAACTTGAGGATTTGCAAATACTGATTGTATGTCTTTATAACTACCAAGAAAAACTATTGCACTAAATACAGATATGATAAAAAAAAGAATAAAGTATTTGCCATTCTTGTTATTAAAATTGATATTCATTAAATTGACAAAAGCAAGCATAATATAAAAAGATGTATATTATCGTATAACAAAGACAGATTCAACATAAATAACAGGCTATGACAGATTTGTAATAGATTGCCTTGTAGTTTGTGTAAATTTTAGCCAGCAGAATATATCATTTTATTAACATTGTGAATTACCAACAAATTAAGCAAATAAGATAAGAAATGCAATTGTGTTTCTATATATATACACTAATCTTTGTATTATTTAGATAAGAATATCAGCTGATTTATAATTAATGTCCAAGATGTTCAGTACCTTGAAATGCAATAAATTGATGTATTGCATCAAGTAATTGTTTATCTTTAGTTTCAAGTATTAATGTTGAGCCATTATCTATTTCATTTATAGTATATTTTATAAAGTTCTTTTTTTCGGTCATTAATTTAGTACCTGGAACATCTTGCGCATGTATATAAAAAGGCTTAGTAAAGTTTCCTGCTGAGAATTCCTTTTGAATGACAGAAATATGATTTTTGATTTGTTTTATTGTCTCTAAATCGCTGTTATTTAATGCAGTTATCAAGATTTCACCTCCTGTAGCAGTTGACTTGAACTGATGTAATATTTTGCTTTGATTAAAACCCATCGCTACAGCCCCTCTTTCTAGCATTGATATTGATGCTGCTGATTGGTTATTGGTATCGTATGCAGTAACGGTTGTTGAGTTTGTTACTACGATCACTTGACCTACCATCCAGGGATGAATAGTACAATAGTAATCGTAAGTTCCCTCTTTACCAAATATGTACGAAAAAGATTGACCTCTTGAAAGCATACCGGAATCAAATCTTGAGGCAGTATCTATACCTAAAGATAAAGGACTTTGCGTTACGGTATGTAGATTACGATCATTGTTGGTCCATACTACCATCTGATCTTTCTTAAGATATATAGGATTTGGTTGAAAAGCATCAGTTGTACGTGAGGCTGCTCCTAAAACTATTGATGCATATATTATGTTATCATCATCAGCAGTTATTTGAGTACTTCTCGGCATAGAAAAATTACTCTTAGAACTTTCTTGCTGTTGTCCACCCTCCATCATCATACGATGTTGTTTGCGATCCATCATAGGTGGTTGTTGTCCTCCCATCATCATTCCTGGATTTATCATACAGGGCATCATACCCATCATAGTCTGATTTCCCATCATCATCGGTGCCATCATCATACAAGGCATTGTCATACCTTGTCCCATTCCCATCATCGGTCCCATCATAGGCGGTTGTTGTCCTGCCATCATCGGTCCCATCATCGGTCCCATCATAGGCGGTTGTTGTCCTGCC
>DATFEP010000004.1:0-95226 GCA_035250975.1 Nitrososphaeraceae archaeon
TACGCAAATTGAAATAAAAAAGAAAATAAATTTAAAATAAATAAAATTATAGTTTATTGAATTGTATCTGCGAACATCTGATGTTAAAAGTGATTATTATCTGGGAAAAGAAGTTTCTCTTAGAGGATGGATTCATAGAATAAGAAAGCAGAAAGAAAATTCTTTTTTGTTGTTACGTGATGATAGAGGGGGAGTCATTCAAAGCATCTTTCCTTCATCCAAAACTAATAATTTAACAATTGAATCGTCAATAGAGATCAAGGGAATCGTGCACAAGGATACAAGAGCCCCAGAGGGAGGATACGAAATTAAGGGAACTACAATTTATGTGTATAGCCTTTCTAAACAAGACTATCCGCTGGGTGAATATACTAGCCCTGATCTGCTTTTAGAATACAGACATCTCACGAACAGGACAAGAAAAATGATAATGATGTCGAAAGTTCGTTCTTCGATTCTACGATATGCTCGAGACTGGTTTATTCATAATGATTGGTATGAAGTAAGTGCCCCTGTCTTGGTAAAGGGATCAGTAGAGGGAGGATCTACTCTTTTTAAATTAAAATATTTTGACGATTATGCATTTCTTTCTCAAAGTGCCCAATTATACCTCGAGGCAATGATTTTTTCATTGGGACCTGTGTGGTCACTAACTCCTTCTTTTAGAGCAGAAAGATCTAGAACTGTTAGGCATTTAGCTGAATTTCTGCATTTAGAGGCAGAAGCTCCATGGGTTACATTAGAGGATTTAATGAAAATCCAAGAAAAGCTTGTCTTATTTATTATAAAGAATACGATTAAGGAGAGAAGCGATGAATTCGATTTTTTGAAAAGAGATATCTCCTCACTGGAACAAATATCTATACCTTTCAAGAAAATGACGTATGAAAAAGCCATTGAGTCATTACAAAAAAAAGATTATCATATTATAGATAATGATGTTTCTAGAATGATAGAATTTGGTGATGACCTTAATATCGAATCAGAAAGAATCATTACCGAAGATTCTATTACTCCAATTTTTATAACACATTATCCTTTAAAAATCAAACCTTTCTACGTCAAAGAAGATCCCACAACTGCTGATGTAGGACTTGCTGTCGATCTATTGGCACCCTACGGATTCGGAGAAATATCTAGTGGTGGAATACGAGAAGATAATCTCGAAAAATTAATTAGACAAATACACTCTGAAGGGTTAGATTCTACTGATTATGAGTGGTATTTGGATTTGAGACGATATGGTTCAATCCCACATGGTGGATTTGGAATTGGTATAGAACGGTTGATTAGGTGGATACTCAATATCCAGGATATCAAGGATACTGTTCCTTTTCCAAGGACGATGTCTAGGATTAGTCCATAATCCTATTTATTTTATCTATTAATTTTTTCATTTGAAATAACCATTCAAGTTTAAATCTTTGAAGCAAATTATATTATATTGCATTAAAAATGGGTGACAATTTTCCAGAAAATACAGAGTCTTTATTTTTTGAGCTAGCTGGCGATTTAAGACTTTCGATGATTCTGAAGCTTTCGAAAAATAAATACAGATTGTCACAGCTTGCTAATGAATTGAAAGCCACAATGCAAGAAGCTCATCGAAATGTCACCAGGCTAATTGAGTCTGGATTGGTATTCAAAGATGGCGAAGGTGATCTATGTTTGACTTCTTATGGAAAATCTATCGTATGTCTTTTACCTGCATATGAATTTCTTTCAGCAAATAAACAGTATTTCTTGGAACATTCAATTGAAGATTTGCCGTTAAAATTCATTCAAAGAATAGGATCGTTAAAAAATTGTGAAATTGTTTTTGGAGTCATGGCAAATTTGCAACATTGGAAAAAGCTGTATTCTAATTCTCAAGTTTACATAAAGGAAATAATGTCTCAAGTTCCACTTGATTTAATTGAACCTGTAAGCAGTAAGATTCAAACAGGAATAAAATTTTCATATATCCTTTCAAAAGATACTGTAATACCGCAAGGAAGAACTGAAATTCTTGAAAAAATAGGTTGGCATAATATGATTTCAAAAGGATTGGTCGAAAGAAAGATGCTTGCGAAGGTGCGAATAATGACAATTTTTAATGAAAAAGAAGCATGTTTATTATTTCCGACCCTAAAGGGAGAACCTGATTTGAATATAATGTTTTATAGTAAAGACAGTGATTTCCATGAATGGTGTGAAGATTTTTTCAATTACCAATGGGAAATAGCAGGTCCTTTTGATGAAAAAAAATTGTTAGAAACATGATCCTTCCATTTCATCATGTTTTTATATATCATTTTAGTAAGAACTAATATGCCAAGCGCGTTTGTTTTATTAAATACTGAGTTAGGCAGTGAAGATTCTATAGTCCGGGATTTAAAAAGTCTTGAAGGTGTAAAAGAAGTTTTTCAAGTATATGGAGTTTATGATATTATAGCAAAAGTAGAATCCGACACTATGGACAAAGTGAAAGAGATAATAACATGGAAATTAAGGAAATTGACAGGAGTAAAGTCTACTTTAACAATGATTGTAATGGAGTAATAGTAATCATTAATAAATTTTAATTTATTTATCTATTTTAACTCAGATATTGCAATAATTTAAAAATAGTTTATTATCTTGATAATGATATGGGGTTATCTAATTTCTTACGTAGAAAAAAGGAAGATAGATCTATAAAATCTAATGATAAATTCAAATGTAAACATTGTAATATTTTCTTTCAGGATAAAGAACATCTTTCTAGACACAATAAAAAGGCTCATGGAGGAAAGGATGATTTCATGCCGACCAGTAATCCTTTCCAAGTTTGAAAGAAAAGTAGTGATTAATTGATAGATGTTTCCTATTCATGACGATAATCAACGTCTTCATGGCAGACCATTTGTAAATTATATCCTGATTGCTATAAACATAATTATTTTTATCTGGGAAGTGATAACGACTAACTTTTTCTCTAACTCTTATCAGGTAGGAGAATTTTTCTTAAATTTTGGCGCAGTTCCCAATTCTGTTTTAAATGGAGATGTTACATCTTTAGTAACTTCAATGTTTCTTCATGGGGGGATAGCCCATATTATAGGAAACATGGTATTCTTATTTATTTTTGGTGACAATATAGAAGATAGATTTGGACACGTAAAATATTTCTTTTTTTATTTGTTATGTGGTATTGTTGCGGGTTTGGTACATAGCTTTTACGCCGTCTCTGTGGGGTCAGGTGAAGTACCTTCTGTGGGTGCATCAGGTGCGATTTCTGGGGTATTGGGAGCCTATCTTGTGCTGTTTCCTAAAGCTAAAATTTACACAATAATAACTGCTTTTATTATCACAACTGTGAGAATTCCTGCTCTAGCTTATATTCCATTTTGGTTTATTCTTCAGGTGATTTTTAACTTTATAGATCCATTGGGAGGCGTAGCATATTTTGCCCATATCGGCGGCTTTCTAGCCGGCGCAGGAACTAGTTTTCTTATTAAAATCCTGTTGCCTTCTTTTTTTCAAGGACAGAGTTTTCGAGCTCCAATTAACTTCTCAAAAAGGTCGGAAACTAGAACTTTTTCTAATGCCAATTACCGACCGGATATCCTCGAAGGAAATGACTTTTACGAAATATTGGTAGAAGTTAAAGGTCCAATAGTAAATTCAGAAATATCTGCTACATATGATCAAAATTATAGAATTCTAAAAATTTTTTCTTTGTCAGATCCATCAATTTTTCAAACATTTACTTTACCTAATAGTATTAAAGCAGATAGAGTTAGTTATGTATCGATTTTAAACGGAATTGCAAGAGTAAGAATATCTAAAACTATTTGATTTAAGATAATATAAAAGTCTACACGTACATCTACGAAATACCCTTTTTCCATTCCATCTTATATTATGAAAATATACACACTTTTCCAATCGCTTGATGCTATCTCTATTGGATGATATTTAGCACGGAATGTCTATAAATAACATATCATATATCATATGTTTATTTTCTGCTTCAAATATATAGCTATTGTCATATTTAATTAATTATTCTTGGAAAAGATATACTAGGTGGATATGATCCACAAACGCAGCCATCGAAATCAAACATTATTACAGTAATCTCCAATTGTTTATCAACATGACTAAACATTTGTTTAAAAACATTTTCACAAATAACATCAAAAAATCTAGGGATATTATTTTTCATTATTATTTCAGATACGTGTCTAGCTGTATTGGCATTTTGTATTTCATTAATTATTTTTTCAGATGTAGTACAAGTTGATGCTATTCTTGCCATAAAATCTAGACTAACGTGTGAACCTCGAACATGTGTCTGTTTTATCCCCATAGCTATTTTTGTTAATTTACCAATAAATCCCGCAATAATTACTTTTTTAATGCTTCTTTTCGTACACTGTTTTATAGTATATCCTGAAAAATCCCCCATCTGTACAAATGCATAATCTGGAATATCTTGAAACAGACTCTTTGCAAAATCTTCGCTTCGTCCACCAGTCGTCAAAACTACGGTAAGGGTTCCAAGGGTAATAGCAACATCTAAACTCTGTCGAATTGATGCCGCAAAAGATGCAGTAGAATATGGAAAAACTATCCCAGTAGTTCCTAGAATAGAAATTCCTCCTATTATCCCCAACCTCAGATTATCGGTTTTTTTTGCAATTTCTGCTCCTTTTGGCACTGAAATAATTACAGTAATTCCTTTTTCCTCAAGTATTTTTGCACCAACCTCTTTAATGGCATTTTCGAGCATTTTTTTTGGAACTGGGTTTATAGCGGCACTTCCTATCTCTAATCCTAACCCGGGCCTAGTAACTCGGCCAACCCCTTCACCGCCATTAATAGATATTTCTCCTTTATAAGAACTAAAAGAAACTGTAGAACATATTTCCATACCATGCGTTACATCTGGATCGTCTCCTCCATCTTTTATTACTGCACATGTAACTGATCTTTTTGTTTCGTCAATTCGTGTCCATGCGATCTTTAATTTAACGATTCTTCCTTTTGGCAGGATTACATCTGTTTCAAATACCTCTTCTGAATAGATTAATGTAAAGAGAGCAGCCTTAGTTGCAGCAGTAGCTGAAGTTCCTGTGGTATACCCGGTTTTTAATAGCCCTTTTTTTCTCTTCTCAATTATTTCTTGCGGAAGTTCTTGTTCGGCTTCTGTTTCCGCCAAAACTAGGTCTTTATCGACTACAACTTCCTCTGAAGGAAAAAGAGGGTCTTCAATCATTTATTTTTCTTCACTTATTCCATAAATAAATTTTAAGTTAATTATGTTTCAAACATCACAATGATCATATTATGATTTCGGGGAAAAATATACCTTGATATCTTATCTAGTACGGTTAAATATAACAATTATAAAACAATATTATTCAGTCACCGCTGTTTTTAAGATTTTTCGAACCGATTTAGGGTCATTAGGGTATGTTTCTCTAGATTATTTGGGTCATTAGGGTATGTTTCTCTAGATTATTTGAATAGGAAAGACGATTAAAATATAACAAAAAAATTATGATAACAATATTTTAGTAAGTGTATGCAAGAAGAAAAACAATTCAAAATCGAAATTGAAAATTTTAATAATGAAATTTTTTCATCTAATTAGAAAGATATTAAAAACATTTTATATGATTAAAAAATATTTGAGGATTATTTTATGTGTGAATAGGAATTGTCACTAGTTAAAAATACAGCTAGAATAGTTAAGGAACTGGATTCAGATCAATTTAGGATACTAAAGATATTTGCATCATCAATAAAACATCATGAGATCTTGGATAATAGGGAAATAATTTCTTACTCAAAATTACATAAAGACAGGACAGAATTTGGATTGAACAAGCTACTCAGGTATAAGCTAGTTTTGAAAAATGAAAAAGGCTATAGGCTTTTATCCTCAGGTCTGGATGCATACGCCCTAAAAATCTTAGTTGATTCAAATATCATTACTGGAATAGGAGAAAATATTGGTATAGGAAAGGAATCTGATGTAGTAGAAGCAATATCAGGATCAAATCAAAAAAGAGCAATAAAATTTTTTAGAATAGGTAGAATTTCTTTTACAGACACAAAAAGGAAAAGATCATTTGAAAAGAATAAAAATCTTCATAGCTGGTTATTGGTAAATATTGAAGCTGCAAAAAAGGAATATGACATATTGTTAAAATTAAAAAATACCAAAATGAACATAACTACTCCATATTACCGATCTATGCATGCTATTGTAATGTACAAAATTGAAGGAAAAAGGCTTTCAGAAACGATATTGTTGGAAGATCCATTGGATATCTTGGAAAAAATTATCATCCAAGTAAAATTAGCTTATGATGAAAATATCATCAACGGTGATTTAAATGAATATAACACGATCATTGACAACAAAAATAAAGTATGGATAATAGATTGGCCTCAAGCAGTTTCAAGAGACCACCCAAATGCGAGCTTTTTTATTGAGAGAGATATAAAGAATATTTCTAGATATTTTCAAAGAAAGTACAATATAAAATATGACCCAGTATCTCTTGATCAAATAATTGACTAGAAATATTTACAGAAATGAAATGGATTATGCCAGGTGTTGGTATTTTGAAACTTTTTAGCAACCATTTTTGATAAAAATATATGTGTTCTTTTTTACAGGAATCATAACATATAAAAATTTATTATTTACTGGCAAGTAAATGCACTCTGTCTGTTTTTTCCCAAGAAAAGCTTGATTCGTTCCTTCCAAAGTGGCCATATGCTGCAGTCTTTTTATATATTGGTCGTTTAAGTAAGAGGGTTTCAATAATTTTAGAAGGTCTCATATCAAAGACTTTCCTTATTTTTGTTTCAATTTCTTCATGATCTATAGTTCCAGTATTAAAAGTATCCACCATTATAGAAACTGGTTCGGACACACCAATGGCATATGCTATTTGAACTTCACATTTTTTCGCAAGATTGGCAGCTACTATATTTTTAGCTATATATCTAGCCATATAACATGCTGATCTGTCAACCTTAGACGGATCTTTTCCTGAAAATGCACCTCCACCGTGTCTTCCCATTCCACCGTAAGTATCAATAATAATTTTTCTGCCAGTCAATCCGGTATCAGCAGCAGGTCCTCCTAATACAAATCTGCCAGTAGGATTAATGAAAAACCTTGTTTTATCATCAATCCAATCATCACACGTTGGTTTAATGACCTTTGCAATTAATTCTTCTCTCAACTGTTTTAGAGAAATATCCGGAGAATGCTGTGTAGATAATACTACTGTATCAATCCTCTTGGGTACAAAATCCTCATAAACAACAGAAACTTGCGATTTGCCGTCTGGTCTGACCCAATCAAGTTCCTTTGATTTTCTGACTTGACTTAATTTGAAACATAGTTTATGTGCCATAAGAATGGGTAATGGCATTAATTCGGGCGTTTCGTTTGTGGCATAACCAAACATAAGACCTTGATCTCCAGCTCCTTGTTCTTTTTCTGCTGTAGCAGTAACACCAACAGAAATATCATCACTTTGTGAATGTATAGATGTCAACACTGCACAGCTATTACAATCGAAACCTAGATCGCTGTTAGTATAACCTATTTCCCTTATTGTATCTCTCACATTTCTTTGAATATCTATCGTTCCTTTAGAGGTAATTTCTCCTGCCACAAAAATTGTACCGGTGGTAGTTAAACATTCCACTGCAACCCTAGAATCGGGATCTTGCGAGAGATATCCGTCTAATATAGAATCTGAGACTTGATCGCATATTTTATCTGGATGCCCCTCTGTAACACTTTCAGAGCTAAATAAATAACGAGAGGGCATTTCTACATGAAATTTAGTCTTAAGGTTATAGATCTTTGATCAATCTAATGAAGAGAACATTGTTTCCTCTTATTACAACCTTTCCGTAATTTGCAAGCAAATCTGAGCTTTGGTATTCTTCAGCGTCAACTAATATTAGATTCATGTAAGAATCAACGTTACTCATTATCCCCTTATATTCCATTTCACTTTTCAGTCGCACCGCAACACGTTGGTTTAATGACTTTTGTAAGGCGGTAAGAGGTCTTTTTGGTTGTTGTGAACTCGAATTGGCTGACAATATCAATATATCACTTAGCAATTCAAGTTCAGATAGAGCAGAATAAAAAGGTTCCTTTGAACTAAAATAATTTATTAATTATTTATAATTGAATATATCAGTAATTGAGAATATTAACAGGTTCATATGACATAGATAGGTTTCTAGGAGGAGGAATAAGTACTGGCTTGGTTTGGGATATTTTTGGTGAAAACGGATCTGGAAAATCTCAATTTTGTTTCACCATTTGCGCCAATTTGTTAAAGACTACCAGTGAAAAGATAATCTTTATCGATACCACAGGTAATTTCAGGCCCGAACGAATAGTGGAAATATTAAATGTAAAAGATTCAAACGGATTTTTAGATAGGATAGAGTATATCAGAGTTTTCTCAATTTTTGCCCAATTTAATGCACTTGAAAAGATTGATATACTGAATCCAAGGCTAGTAATAGTTGATACTGCAACTTCCGTAATTGCGTCTGAGAGTCAAGGAGCAGCAAGACATTTAATTTTAATGAAATTTCTTCATAAACTCGCACATCATGCTATTAGGAATAATTGTGCAGTCATTATAACGAATTCCATCAGAGAGAAAATTTCATCTCAAGTACGTGAAATGAAAACAAGTATATTAGGTAATCCATCATATAAAACAGCAAGTCTAATAGAGTTTATGGATAAATCGACTTCAATTTCTGTTCACATAAAATTAAGATTTGAAATAATTAACTTCGACAAGAAAATTTATAGAATATCTTATGCTCAACCCTTCTTAAAACATAGTATTTTTTTTACTATCAATATCTCAGGCATTTCTAGTTTGAATTGAATAAGATGTCATAATATTCATTGATTCAATTGAAAATGGATATTTAATTTAGTCTTATTTCCTTGTACAAATCCCAGAATTTATCACCTACATAATGAAGGTTATTTATTATGTAACCTTTTGATAAAGATATTGCAGTTTTACTATCTTCAATAGCTATTCCAACTGCAAGGGGTTTACCATGTTCTTCATCCTTTATTACTACAATATCATTTCTACTAAAAGATTCAAAATGAACTATCCCTGGTCGCATTAGTTTCGCACCATTACAAACGAATTTTATAGCTCCCATATCCACTAGAACATAAGGAAAAAACTTGATCAGTCCTTGATTTCCTACAAATGGTAGAATAATTTTATTAATTTGAATCGCAGAAAAATCCTTGTATAATAGAAATTTCTTATCTTTTTCAATTTCATACATTTTTAGATTCTTTATTTTGGGTATGTTATTCTCTGGCCAATTTTTTATTTCATTAAGGAGTAAAGCAGTATCAGTTTTCGACAAAATTTTTACTTTCAAAATTTAAATTATATCAAATAAATAGATAATTTAATTTTTTAAATATTATTTAATTTGAAAGTCGTTAAAAAAGATTGATGAGTATCTTAGAAGATTAAAATTATTTCTTCCTTTTTTCCATTGGAATAAACTCGCATCCCATTGGACCACAATATTTGCCTACGTATACTGCTTTTGGTCTATATAACGCAGGTTTTGGTGCTGCCTCAGCGAATTTTTCTTCAATCACATGGGAAGTCCATCCAGAAATTCGTGAAATAGCAAAGATTGGCGTGTTAAGATCCATTTTAAATCCCATGCTGTAATAGAGAGAAGCACTATAAAGATCGACGTTAGAATAAATTGCTTGGTTTTTATACTCAGACATATAAGATTTAGTATAATTCTCAATCCTTTTTGTGATTTCGTACCATTTACGATTTTCTTCTCTGCAAATAGATTTGGATAATCTTTCTAAAATCTCTGCTCGAGGATCATTTGTATGATAAACCGCATGTCCCATACCCATTATCCTTTTTCCTTGTTTAATTTTTTCAGCTATCCATTCTTCTACCCTGTTTGGTTCATTAATTTCAATTAACATTTTCATAACTTGAATATTTGCTCCACCATGTAATTCGCCAGATAAGGCTCCTAATGCACCACATATACATGCATACATGTGTGCTCTAGTTGAAGCTATTTCTCGTGCTGCAAATGTAGAGGCATTGAAACTATGTTCTGCATGTAAAATTAGACATATATCAAACACTTTTGTTTCTTCCAATTCAGGTTTCCTCCCAGACAACATATAAAGAAAATTTGCAGAATGTGAAAGTTCAGGATCAGGCTTTACATACTCCAGACCCTTTCTTATTCGATCCCAAGCAGCCACGATAGAAGGCATCTTTGCAATAAGAAGCATTGCTCTTCTTACGTTATCTTCTTTGGTATCAGAAGAAATGTCATTGTCATAATTTGAAAGATAGGAGACACATGACTGAAGAACGTCCATAGGATGAGCTGTCTTAGGTCTGTTATGTAGGTCTATAATAATTGAGTTGGGAATCTCTCTTGAATTTTTCAGGGTATTAGAGAAGTCTTCTAATTGGGCGTCATTTGGAAGATCTCCAAATAAGAGTAGAAATGTGGTTTCTTCAAATGTGGATCGATTCACCAAGTCGAGAATATCATATCCACGATAAATTAATTTTCCATGTTCACCATCAATTGAACATATTTTAGTATCAGCAACTTCAATATTACGTAGCCCAATATTTCTTGCATCCAATATCTAACACTTTTTGATACAAGAATTAATTATATTAAAATATGTCTAAAAATGAAAAGATTTTTCATAATATTCTATTACTTAAATCCTATGTGACTCTTCGTTACTTCCTTTATCGCCAATTGTTAAAATATCTATGCCATCCCCGCTTGATGCGTCTCGTTGAGCCGATGAGCGAATAGATTTAATAGCAAGTTTCACAGCTTCGTCCTGATTTAGTTTGGGTTTATAGTCAGCATCTAAAATACCAAGTGCCAGTTCAGCTCCAGAACCTACGGCAGCATAATCATCAGGCAACAAAGACCCTAAAGGATCTAAAGTATAAATCTTAGCCTTTGTATCAAATCCGCCCACTATCACTTGAGTCAACAGAGGAAAATATCGTCTTTCAAACATTATTACAGACATCAATTTTGCTACGGAATTAGTAGGGAGATCTCTTCTTATCTCTAATTTACGGATTTTTGCCAAAGCGCTTACTTGTCTTGATAGTATGTTCATATCAGCAACCATCCCCGCACATGCAGCACCAACTTTATCAGTAATAATGAATGTTTTTTTGGTATTTTTATTTACTATAAAATTTCCAAAGGATATACGTCTTTCAGTTGCTAGTAATACCCCATTATCATAGGTTATACCAACTGCTGTTGCACCAGGAAAGTATTGATAAGCCATTGTTGGTATATCAAATATTAGCCAGATTTAGTCTTTTCTATTAGTTAAATAATGGATTTCATTTTTTTCTACTACTCAAATTATGAATCTTTATAGCCTCGGCTATTAATCTATTTTGCAATTCAAGTGCATCTTTTCCCTCAGGATGTTTTTCTTCAGCAATTGCTTCTGCAACAATTCTGATTATGTGTCTTAATAAAAATTCATCTCCACGTTCAGATTCAGCTCTATAAGCTGAATTAGCCTTGTTTATAAAAACTATTGATTCATTTGTAAAACCATCCCTAGAGTCAGATCCATCCTCATAAGGAATGACTTTGTAACCTATTTTTTTTAACGCGAAAGTTCTTTTTAGAGTTTTAATCTTTTTTATACTGAATGAGTTATTAGCAGATAATTCAGGCAAAGGTGAAAAAATCGTGTCAATTCTATCTTGATTTCCATCATCTGAATAGGAAATATCATAGGTTGTCTGATGTTCAACTATACTCATTTTATTGGTATTTTGACTTGCACTAGAAGTTGTTGTTGTCCCAACTGAAATGGAAGAATCTAGTTTAGATGTATCAACAATGCTTGAAGATTTTCTATCATCATAACCCTTCGACGTTAATGATGATTTATCATCAATTCTTTGTGTATTGGCTGTAGTAATAGTCTCATAATCCTCGACCTCAATAGATTCAAGATTTTCAACTACCGCTTGACCCAGAACTTTATCAATTTCTTTATATATACGAGACTCCTCTTTTGTGATTAACACGTCCTCATACTCTGCAAGTTTAGGAATTACCTCATCAACAATAAATTGCTTAACTATCTTGTAAAATTTACCGTAATAATCGTCTTCGATTATAGCAGATTTATCGGCAAATCTAGAAGTCAGATTATCACATCTTATTAAACCAGTTATTCGATTTAATTTTGCTTCTAAGCCAAAATTACTTCTAACTACAATATGATTGCCAATCATTATTCCAATGCCTTTTTCCTCCTCTGTTAGCGGTCTCCTTGCAACTATAATTTCACCAATTATCTTTCCTTTGTCAAGATTAATTGGGATCCTATATCCTTGAATTTCTTGTGCTCTAACTGGTTCTGCATTGTCGAACTCCCATTCATTAAAATCATCAGTTTGTTTTATAAACACTTGAAACATTGGTTGTCTTAAAATTGCCAATTTACGAATTTCTTTTGCTAATTTTATAGGATCTATAGACATTTTTGCGTTATAGAGAGATAACTCTGTGCCATTTCTTGATAGATGTTTTTCTTTTATTTCATTCAAAATGGAATTACCTGTAAATAAATTATTTAGAGAACCCTCGTCAAGAATTATAGACTTATTATAATTTCCCTTCCTCGTCTTGAGTTTCATTTTTTCAAAAGATGTCAAAAAAGACAGTCGACCAGTGCCGTATCTCCCAGTTCTTATTCTTTTGAACTTTGGAGAAATAGATTCTATTTTTTTATGTGGAGAACCGAGAAGAAGAAATTTTTCCATTCCGTCTTCGCTCATTCCAGCATCATCTTCAATACATATTGACCCATTCTTAAGGAGAGTAATCAGCACTTTAGTTGCATCTTCATCAAAGGAATTTTCTATTAATTCCTTAATAATTTCACTTGGAGATATCCAAGTCTTCGTTGCAAACTCCTTAAAGAAAGATGGATGTACTTTTAGCTCAATTGTCATTATTGAATAATAAAAAGAATTTCTTTCCTTTATTTATTGTGTTCGTAAACAATATTTTATTAACCGCTAACTGCTGTAATAAATCCAAATTAGAATATGGAAATTTTTTATTGTGCATTATATCCATGTGATTTTAATTCGTTTAATAAACTAAAAGCCTTTGTTTGGGCTTTGAGCATTACCAGTTCTACAGTTTCTTTAGTAATGTAACCAGATTCTGAAGCCAAATTCATAGATTGTTGTTGGGCCAAAGATAATATTGAATTGATTGTCTCACTGGTTACATAAGCTGATTTTATTGCAAGATTTAGAGCGGAAGAGAAGGACTGTTTAAGATCTTCAACATACTCATTGATATTTAGTTTAAGTTCAGATTCGCTAAACTGTAGTCCTTCTGAAATAGCATAATTGACTACTATACCTGCCTCGATTGGTTTGATATTGAGTTTGGTTAATAAAGACGCTAATTTTTGTGATATAACCCCACCTGCTTTAACAGCTATTGTATCCTTTGTAACTGCTATACTGCCTTGGTCTATCTTTGTTGGTATATTTGCTTCTTTAAATTCAGATAATACTGGACCTGGAGGAATACCTGTATTTCCTGCTGGAACTATTATTTCATTGGATGCTATGTCTCCTCCCTTTGCAGGTAGAAATACCTTATTTTGATCAAAGATGAGATTTAATTTGAAAGGACTAATATTGGTAAACATCAAAGCGCATTGACCTTCAAGCTGTTTACTTAAATCTTGAATTCCTTTTATATTAGATAATTTTTCAAAAGCTTTTTGAGCTACCCTATTTTTTATAATCTTTATATGTATTTGATCATGAAATTTTTTTCTAATGGGCATTAATTGACTAGCACGAACGTTAGTCATTCTTGATAGTGCAACTACCTCATATTTGGTAGGAAGCTCTTGCAAGTATTCATACAAAATTTGTTTCTTTTCTGGATATTTTTTATTTGCTATATTTGACATATTAGTATATCACACTCAACTCTTTTGTGAAGATAATAAATCTGCTGGTTTGCTCATAGTAAACTTTATCAACATATTACGAATGTTTTTGTCACCTTGTGGTAATTTTTTTTCAACAAGAGACAGTATTGCATTAGCATTTTCAAGTAGTTGTTTGTCCTCCATTTTCTCATCACCTATCTTTGCAGATACATTAAGTTGATTTCTCACTCTAACTCTTACCGAACTTCTAAACCGATCCAATATATTTTCAATAGGAGCCCCGTATGGCATAGGTGTTGGCATTTTACCTTTGGGCCCAAGATATTGCCCCAGAGACCTACCTACAGTAGACATTAGTGCAGTATCCGATAAAAAGAAATCATATTTTTTTGCAACTTTTTTTGCCTCTTTCTTATTGGTGCCCAGCCTATCTAATTCTTCCTGCTCAATTATCTTTTCAGCAGCTACTTTTTTTGCTCTTGACCCCATTTCACCGGATGCAACTACGCATACCGTTGCCTGTTTACTAGGTCTGTTAGGTAAGTGAACAACTTCATTGAAACTAAATCCTTTTTTAACATCAATATCTTTTAATATAATAGTTAAATCCACAGATTGATCAAAACTGTGTTTTTGATAATTCTTCCGAGCATTATTTAAGAGCTCCTTAAGCTCAACCTCGCTTGTCATCTTAAATACACAAAGATTGGATAATTAGTTACTTAAAATCCTTTAGGAAAATATCCGCATTATCGATTTTTTTATCGAATTCTAGATCAATCATTTATTCTTGGTCAATTCGGAATATGAAATATTGTATAAAACTTATATACCTACAAGTAAATTCACTTTTTGTAAATGGTTGAAAAAATGACTGCTCTGTGGTTGATAATACTGACCATTATTACTTGTGCATCAGTTCCAGTTTTCATGGTTATTTTAACTAGTCCACATCCAGCAAAATTCATACTAGTCACCGATGAATTGGGAATAAACTTAGAAACTATGAATTATTTGATATTAAATATTTCACTTTTCAAATAAATTAAAATTTTGATCCGGTTAAGGATTGATAGTAAGAGGACAACTAATTTGCATATTCGCAAAAGATTTTTTGTGTTGAAAATTGACTGAAAATAATCTTCTGGGAATGATAATTTGGCTCGGTGAGTTAACTTTTTGTAGTTGGTTACTATCATATGGCGCCGAACATTTATCAGAAAGATATGGAGCGAAATTTGTTGGAAGGGTCCTTCTGAGTATAGCTACAACTTTACCTGAAATTGCAATAGTGATTTATGCTGCGGCGAGTGGTGCTTATGGAATAGCAATTGGGTCTGGATTAGGAAGCAATATTATGATGATGACTCTTGGATTAGCAATAATGCTCATTATTTCTACTACTCGATTATCAAAAGCCCCATTAAAGATGATAGATGTGAGTACTTTTAAAAACGACAAAATATTCTTACTCGCTAGTGCAGTTATAAGTCTAATTCTATTTTTAGATGGTTTTGATTATGTTGACGGAATAATCTTTATCGGGATATTTATCGCTTATATATTCATAGCATTATATGAAATGAAATTGGAAATGAAAGAGAACGTTTTTAAAGATAACTCTAAAGAAATTGTAAACAAAAATAACCTAGCAAAGCAGAATAATAAGAAAATGGTTATTGCCGTAGGAGTTTTTCTTGCGGGTGCACTGGGAATACTAATCGGAGCAGAACCCTTTATCCATTCAATGCAAGGATTCTCAGTCGAAGTAGGTATTTCTGCGATAGTATTGGCTGTCATCCTTAGCCCTATAGCAGGAGAAATGCCTGAAAAAATATCTATGATGATTCTTGCTAGAAAAGGAGCTGCTGGTGCATCCATAGCTATTGCCAATGTATTGGGTTCTAAGATTCTAAACAATAGCTTGCTATTAGCGGTAGCCATTTTTGCAGCGATGCTTTCGTTTGGATTCTACGAGAAGATAGAGATCACTGAAATATTGTTCTATCAGATAATATTAGCTACATTAGTGACTATAATTGCAGTCATACCTATGTTTCGTAGAAAAATCGGTTTAAAATTCGGAATTATGTTACTATTTTTATATATAGTGAGCATTTTAATACAATTTATCTTACCACAAAGTAGTGAAATTCATTAACAAAGAACCACGACCATTCATTTTTCCCTCATAAATAACTTTATAAATAAAATTGATAAAACAAAACTTCTAATCTAGAACATCGTATTTACAATCATGTTCTTCGAGAGAACAAAGGTGGCACAGAAATTGTTCTTTACAAGCCAATGGAGTACAATATTTATATTTTTTTAATAATCGTCCACATTTACATCTATTAGTTAGCATTACAAAAAGATTCTGAAATAATCCGTATTTGAACTTTCGGCAATTGAAAAATTGAATTTAAATTGCCAAAAATACAGATTATCCGAATAATGAAGATAATCCTTCTAAAGCTTCTTCTTCTTTCTTTTCTTCTTTCTTTTCTTCTTCGTGGACCTCTGTTTTTGCCTCTGGAGCAGGTCCACCCGATGTTGCAACTGGTGCAACAGCCATTGGAGCTGCCTTTAATGCTTCTTCAATATTTACATCACTTAATGCTGCAACGAGTGCCTTTATCCTAACTGAATCAGGATTAGTACCTGTAGCCTTTATTACACTAGTAATATTATCTTCAGTAAGGTCCTGCTTCAATTTATGTAATAATAACGCCGCATAAACGTATTCCATCAATTATCAAAATCGGATAATCGATTAACCATAATATAAAACTTTCAAATTATCATAAAATCCTAGTGCTTCTCACAACGGCATATACATGATCCTTTAAATCTTTATCGTAAAGTGAATTCATTTTCTCTATCAACACTGATCTAAAATGATCACGTTCTTCCTCAGAGTACGAGGAGATTACATTGGCAAACATCTCTGACAAGTTTTCTTTAATCCAACCATCCAAAATAAAATATCGCTTCTCATTTATCCATATTACCTTATCAGTTTCTTGATTTACTTGACCAGAAAAATTCTCTGATTCAATTCTATTTATTAAAATAAAAATACAATTATCAGGATCAGGATCATTTAGAACCTCATTCGATCGTTTTCCTATTTTACCTTGTAATTTGCGTTTTAGAAGTCCACTTGGTTTTATAGAAGATCCTATAACAGTTAAGATTTTTTTACTTGCATATTGAACTCTTCCAATAATTATTATATTAGAATCCGTTTCTTTTCTCACTGTAAAAACATAATCGCCAGGTTTAATTCTCCCTATTCCAAACATTTGTTGGAAGTTAAGAATTAAATTATATATTATTTACTGCTTTTGATTTAAGCAGTAAAGGCAATACCCAACAACGTTCTATTTATGTATAACATGAAAATTAGATTTGAAAGAAGTAGAACATTCACTATTATTATAATATAATATATCTGTAATTCTTGCTTTAAGTTTAGGTATGGGTCTAAAGCATTAATACTAATATAAACAAAGAAGATACTTCTCTGTGAAATTGGATAACAAAGCTTGGATCATATCAGATATATAAGAAAGGAAGAGCAACAGCCTTCATTGTAGAAGAAGCTGTCATTGAATATTTCTGGTCATGATTCTTTCTACGACGAGTTCATAGTTCTGTGGTTTGGAATCCACATCTCTGGACAGAAAAACATAAGTCACAGTATTTTGTTAAATCGCATGTAACGAAGTATCGTAGACTTAGCGTATATACTCGGGTACAAGATGATATAAAGCATGAAGGATAATTGAATTGAAACACTATCATTCAGAGAAAAGTCTGATGGAAAAGGTCAATCAATATTTCACAGATAGAAAAGAAAATTTTGATGACTATTATCCATGTGTAAAAAGCAGATAAAGAGAACAAGAAGATTACAATTTATTACATATACATAACTGGATACTATTTTTTGTTTACATCTATTATTGCACAACAAGAGATAATAGATCTATGGCTAATTAGTAACGATGTAAAATTTTATATGATTAAACCAAAGAGTAAGGAAGATAAAACTGCTAAATTCATAAATTTTCAGAAATTATTTAAATTTCTCGAATATTCCGATCTATGTCTAATTACGCAATAGATCTAATAAAGATGGCGAGTTAATGGAACAATACTGATTATCTTAATTAATATAGCACTATTTACAATACTATAAAGTTAATTATTTACAATACTCTAAAGTTAATAGAAAAAATATCAATTATTTCATTTTATTAATTAGACATTTGAAAAAACAAAAAAATATATAAAAAAATTATAATTAATTGCTAAAAATATAATTACATTTATTAATGCAGATTTGTAAGGTATTGCGGATGCAATTTGCAACGATTTGATGAGCTTGATATGAAAATATTGACAGAGCTTACTAAAGATGCAAGTATTTCGGTACCGCAGCTTAGTAAGAAATTAAACATCAATTCCTCGGTACTTTACAGCAGAATTAAACGTTTATCCAAAAGAAGTCTGATAAAGAAATTTACGATTATTGTAAATGAAAACATGCTAGGTCTAAATATTAAGGCTACTGTTGGAATAAATCGTGATCCTAAAAGAAAAGAACCAATTCACCAAGAATTACTTCTCATTCCAGAAGTAAGATCCCTTTCAGAGGTGACAGGCAGATTTGATATGATTGTAAATGTTAATGCCAGTACATTAGAGGAGCTGCATAATGTGGTAATAGAGAGAATTGGCAAAATTGAAGGGATCCAGAATACTGAAACTTTTGTAGAAATGCAAAGAACAGAAAAAGATGCAGAATATTCAAAGCAATCAGATTAATTGGAAATGGTTTTATCGATTATAAAATAGCAACAAGTAGTTAAATTCAAATAAAGCTAAAACTTAGATAGGAAGGTATTGTTAAGTATAACTGAAATTTTTTCAATGTTGGAACGTAAAATTTTAGATATGTATCAGACATTATTGCTAGCAAAAAAAACATCAAAAGACGACTATTCTACTCACATGCGATTCATCCTTTTATCAATGGGTGTAGTAGGCACTTTGGGATTTGTTATAAAGTTAATCGGAGAATTTTTAACATCAGCTCCAAAGTAAAATTAAATTTATCAAAAGTTTTTGCTCATAAAGGCAAATTATCGCTCTAAATTATACATATTTGTTACCAATCAAGAATAAATGTCCGAAAATAATTAACGGGCCCGGAGGGCTTCGATCCCTCGACTTCCGGCTATCTTCTTAGTATTATTAGAAGGCAGGCGCTCTATCCATGCTGAGCTACGAGCCCAATTCATTACAGACTATCTGAAACCTGCAAATTTAAAGATTATCAATTATTTTATAAAAGTAAAAGTAATTAAGATTAACAAAATCAAATCTATGCAAATATGGATCAGAAGAGCGATATAAAACTACAGATATTTGAGCAGATTATTTATCCAAATGAGGAGATTCATGGAAAGATCGAATTGAATTATGATGGCAGATTTGATTCAGTTGTAATAAATTCGCAAATTGAAAATTCAAATGACATTTTTAATTATATCGAACTCAATGGAAAAAAAATTAATCATCCATATGCTAGACTTTCAATTTTTAGAAAAGAATTAGGAGATAGAAATACCATAGAATTTACAGCAATAACCAAACACATCCCCTCCACATCATCAGGTTTTAGTAGAGTAAAATTCAGAACATCCATTATTCAAGAACATAAAGAAATTGCAAATTATATATTTTTTCGAGATATAAAGAAAGAAAAAACGGTATAGGTTAGGAGTAGTTCTTTACAACTGTTACCATACCAGTCATCCAAGGATGTGGCTCACAGTGATATGGAAATTCACCGTCTTCAGTGAATACGAACTCAAAAGTTCCACCAGGTGGTACCAAACCTATTGTTTCCAATGAATCAAATTTTCCAGATAACTTATCATGAAAATCGTTGTCTGTAGTGACTGTATGGGCAGTAGTATCGTGATTTGTCCATACTATTTTGTTATCAATTTCTAGAGTAGCTCTTGCGTCTTTTGGATCGTAAAATTTAGAATTACTTGGCATTGCGGCTCCTTCAACTATAGATACTCCAACTGATTGAGGAGGATTTGAAATTTCTTCTGAAACTTGTGGCTTAGCATTTAATTCATTTAGATAAATGAATTGATAAAAGGCAATACTAATTGTAATAGCAACAATAAAGAAAATAATAGCTAATCCGCCCACATTTGTTTGTTGTACTCTCTCCATTTTCTTAACGCCTATTTGTTATACCTTAGCTAACAATAGAACATAATTTAAATTTTAATATTTGCTGTATTAGTAAGGAAAAAGGATATTGAATATAAAGTAGTTATTCTCTATTCCACATCTTTTCAAAAGAGCTACGCGATTTCATTCCTTTCCCAAACAACGTATTTAGTAGCCCCTTACTTTTAGTCTGATTTTCATATGATAATTGGTCCTTTGGAATTGAACCATCCTCTAAGGATTTTTGCTCATCTGACTTTATTTTCTCTCTAATAGGAATAGTTGGAGGAGGAGGATTGTTAGCATTAAATCTACCATGTCTATATATATGGAACATTCCTGCGAAGACCAACATGATAATGCCTATTAAAAATAGTGAGATATTTTTCATACCATTTAGAAGAGCATAATATGCTGCAATATTTAGATAAATTTGGAAGCCAATGAGTGCAACGAACACATAATAGATCCATTTTTCCGGCAGGGTTATTGTTCCCTCTGATTTCTTTGGTTGTTTTTTAGCATTGGCCTCAGCATTTTTTACCAACTTTATCATCAAATATGTAAATCCAAAAGAGAGAGGAACCAAGGCGATCATTACACTATAAAGAAATATAGGATCTATAACCAATCTTTCAAGAAGAGATTTGGTTCTGTCCGGATCTATGTAAAATCCCCAATAAGTTGTAACAACTATTTGAGCAATACTTGTTATGCCTATTGCGGTAATAATAGGTCTATCTTTCCATGAAAATTTTTTGTACCTATCAATAAAAGGTATTATCAATAGAGTAAATATAAACAACCCTGGCCAAGCAACCCCTGTAACGAATTTATCATATTGTGACCTTAGAAATGCATATAGGCCAGTTAGATACCACTCAGGAACAGTAATTCCTGGCGGGACGTTAGGATCGAACTTTAACCCCATATCAACAGGAAATACACCGCCTGTTATCATTACTGCCCCAGATAACGCCATCACCATTGGAACATCAAACACCATAAAACGAGGAAAGTGAAGAGCCATAAGCCCGATCAACACAATAGGCAGAAAAAACACATGGAACGCATAAAAACGCAATATAAAATCATGAAAGCCAGATCCAAAAAATGCAGCCCGCATGTCAGGACCAAGAATGGGGATAGAATTAGTCAAAGATGCAGCAATTGAAATAGCAAGTTCCGCTCTTTCGCTAAAAATTATATCGTAGCCTGTAAATGCTTCAAGAATAGTAAGAACACCAATGAGAATACCTGTTACCCATAAAATTTCGTTTCTAATCTTATATCTTCCACTAAAGTATTGATAGTACATATGAAGAATTGCCATCATTACCATTGCATTAGAAGCATGATAGTGAATATTTCTCATATGAAAGCCATATGGAATTGTATCATTGATATTTTCAACACTATCCCACGCCCTATCCAGAATGGGTTCATACCATAGCATCAGAAATGCACCAGTAATACCCAATATAATAAAAAGAACAAAAGTAAGCATACCAAGGAAACCAAGTGGACTCACAAACCGAGTTGGAATAGTAAATTTCATTCCCATGAATATTGTTCTGTCTAATCCAGCATAAATCCATCTGAATAGTCGAACAAGACTATTTTCGTTATGTAATGAAGCGTCCAAATCCTACTACCCCATTGCCATTAACACTCCAATTAGGAGGAAGAATCCAAAGATTTCCGTCTTTGTCTACTTCCAAATCCAAACTCGGAAGTACGTTTGAAGGAGGAGATTGTAAAGCAGCAGGACCCGCAAACGCCTTTCCAGTTAAAGGGTCATATAAGCTTCCGTGACAGGGACATTCTCCTCTTTTTCTTCCTTCACCTGGCCAGTATTTCCATAAACACCACAAATGTAAACAAACCATACTATAGACCCTAAATGCAGACGCGTCATTTTTGTCTCCTCCCAACTCAGATGGAAGGCGGATGAATTGCCATGTCCTAAAAGCTTCTTCATTTAATACTGGATCATCAGATTTTGGATAGATAATAGCTTCAGAATGGTTTACCTTAAAGCTTTTTACATTAGCTTGCGAACCATCAGGTAGCTCAACCTTTCCTCTTTCATTTGCTGAACCAGCGGGGTTAGGCAGAAACTTACCCCAATCAATAAATGGTGTAAAAGTCACGACAGTTCCCGCCGCAGCCAATAATTTCAAGAAATCTCTTCTTGAAACCTTATCACCACCGCTTGATGCGGGCTGTCCAGACATTAATATAGCAGATGAAAAAATATTTTATAAACCTTTGTGCAATTATCGTAATTTTATATACACCTATTCGCTGGTTATTTGAGAGGATGTAATAGTTTAATAAATAAAATTTGTCACTATTATATTATATCTTACGACTAAATTTTATATGTATTTGATTGCCATGGGACTGTTCATTATTTTTACTGTCGTTATATTAGATATCTATTATAGCAACTTCTACGGCGCACTTATTAAAAACCCTTCTTCTAGGTGAATTTCATTGACTAAATTAACACTTTATATTTATAAAAAATTTATGACGAGATTTGTATTATTGGATATTCCATCAATAGTCGATTCAGTAGCAAATGAAAAAGTAATCACTCTAGATAACTATTACAAAGGATTCAATGTGAATAGTAATTTAAAATACGCAAGTTCTAACCAATATTTTTTTACAATTATATTTTGTCATCTCATCATTTTCAACAAAGTTCAAAATTCTAATAATGATGGATATAGATCTCGAAATCCTAATAAATATTAGGTATTTAATACCTGTTTCAAAGCTCACTGTTCCTAACACAATTAACAAACCTATTATAGACATATTATAAGGGACTCGTCAAGTGAAATGTTGAAAGAGGATATCTAAATATACATGTAATAGTTGAAATCAAAAAAAGATAATTCTATCGTTAAAAAAGACTAATAAGCAAGTACATGACGGAAAAGTAACACCAGAACTGATAAATGATATTACGAAAAAAGAATAACAAGATAATAATAGATACTGCCATTAAGGATGGCTCCTATGATAATAAAAGAATTTTCAATTTTCTATCATTTAACGGTATAAAACCAGCAATAATAGAGGTAAGAAAGAATTTGAGCGGTGGAATGACCAATTACTATCTAAGAAACAGGACTGCAAAGATGAGTAAAATGTGACCCTGATAAATGGAAGGATGGCGTTAGCTATGGTTAGAGATAAGTGTCGGAAACTATATTTTCGTCTATTAATAAAGCAAATAAATAATTCTAATGTATCCAATTCATTCCATATTGAAAAAGCGAGATAAAATTGCGGTACTTGCTATTACAAAAAACGGTATTACGATTTCCAAATTGATAAAAAAAAATATTCCTGATGCTTCGATATATGCACCTGAAAAATTTCATTCTGATAATAATCACACCAGTATTATATGGTTCAAGGAACCTGTATCTAAACTAATTGTAGATCTATTTAAATCCAATGAAGCATTGATATGTATTTTTTCACTAGGGGCTGTTATACGTCTGATATCGAATTTATTGGTAGATAAAAAAAGTGATCCTGCGGTACTTGTGATAGATGATAAATCCAATTTCGTAATAAGTACCCTATCAGGTCATCTTGGAGGCGCAAATGCACTGACACGAAATATTGCATCTTTTCTAAATTGCACTCCTGTCATAACGACTGCAGCAGATGTCAATAAAACAATATCTGTAGATCTGCTCGGAAAAGAGTTAGGATGGAATATAGAAAATTTTGAAAATGTAACGAAAATCAGTGCATTAATGGTAAATAAAGAGAAAATAGCAATTTTCCAGAATTCTGGAGAAAGAAACTGGTGGGATATGAATAACCTTCCAGACAACGTAACCATTGTAGGTAGTCTTGAAGCCATTCATGATAATTCCTTCAAAGGAGGTCTGATTATTTCGGACAAAATAATTTCAGACACTAATATCTTATCAAAATCAGTGATATATAGACCAAAAACTCTTGTGGTTGGAGTTGGGATTCATTGGAATATAACAAAAGATGAAATAATGGAAGGACTATCATATATACTTCAAGAAAATTCGTTAAGTTTTTCTTGTATCAAAGCAATTACCTCAATTAAGAAGAAAGTCGATGTTAAAGGTTTGAGAGAGTTCTGCGAAGAAAATAATATTCCACTTTATCTCTATTCTAAAGACGAACTAGCAAGGATTGATGTTCCAAATCCTTCCGAGATAGTACAAAAATATGAGGGAGTGGCAAGTGTTTCTGAGGCTTCATCTTTATTGTATTCTCATGGAACGCTTGAAGTACAGAAGCAAAAATTTCCACCTAATTTGACTATAGCTATATCGAAACTGGGTTTTGAGTAAAAATGCGTAAAGCTCTTTTAATAATTGACAGAGGAAGCAAGGAAAAGGAAGTAAGATTGGAGTTAGATCAGATATCTAAAATTGTAAAGGAGAAAGGGAATTATCATTATACGAATTATTGTTTTTTAGAGGTTGTTCCACCTTTTATTGAAGAGGGCATCAGACGATGCGTAGATCAAAAAGTAGATTTTATCACCGTAATGCCTTATTTTTTATATCCTGGCATGAAACTAAAGGAATCTGTAAAACAAAGTGCCATTATATGTAAAAGGCTGCGATTAAAGCTCGTTATTACCAAACCCTTGAGTTATTCTGATAGGCTCTCTTCTATCATTGTCAATAGGATTGAGAAATTAAAACAGGATAAAAAAATTTTCCATATTAATTCTGACTGCGATGTTTTGGTAATAGGACACGGAAGTTCAGATAAACGAGCAAGAGAAGCTTTCATTTTCACGGTAGACAAAATAAAAAAAATTTATCGAAATGTAAAATTCTGTTTCTTAGAACTTGACCTGCCGAACATAGAACAGGCACTCTCATCACTGATTAAAACAAATCCTAAAGTTATTTTGGTAATGCCCTATTTTCTACATAAAGGAATACATATAAAAAGTGATGTCAAAAAACAAATAAAAGAAGTGCTTAAGAAATATCCTTGTTTTGAAGTACATATTTCAGATCATATCGGTGTTGATGAAAATATGATAAACATTTTATTAGAACGTGCAAGGGAGTCAGAAGATAGAAGAATTGTATGAAAGAAGAATAAGAACAGAATCCAAAAATCAGAATGAATCGGCGGAAAATAGGTTGATGTCCGTTAAATCCTTTGACATTGAAAAGACTAGTTTTAAAATAATAGATGATGAGATTGGAAATCATGGATATGATGAAAGATATGAATGGCCTATAGTTAGAAGAGTGATACATGCTACGGCTGATTTCGATTTTGCAGGACGAGAAAAATTAATATTCAGTTATAATCCTGTCGCATCTGCTTTTAATGCACTCAAGAATGGTTGTAATATAGTCACTGACGTAGAGATGGTTAGATCAGGAATTTCAAAAAATTCCTTGACTCAACTAAATGTAAAATCTTTGTGTAAAATATCTGATCCTACCATAATTGAAGAAGCAAAGAAATATAATAAAACTAGAGCAGAGGTGGCTATGAGGATTTCTGCATCAGCTATGAATGGTGGAATAGTTGTTATCGGCAACGCTCCAACATCATTATATGAAACTATAAAAATGGTCAATGAAGAGATAACAAAACCCAATTTGGTGATTGGAGTTCCAGTTGGTTTTGTTTCCGCTGTTGAATCAAAAACAGAGCTTTTAAAAACCACAGTTCCTAGTATCACTAATATCGGACGAAAAGGAGGAAGTGCTGTAGCCTCGTCGATTATCAATGCTTTGTTGCTTTTATATCTGCATAGAAAGAAAGGTTAACACGACAATTACACAAGGAATATGGATGGTATTTTATAGATAATAGAATATTTTTCAGATGTTTTATGATTAACACTGAAAATAAAGGCATAAGCAATAGTGAAATAATGACGGGCTGGATTACAGCATGTCCTCTAGCTCGTATTCAATTACAACTTCTTATGCTTAGAGTTAGGCAATTCTTCTAAACAGAACATTTAGTTACCCTTGATTTGGTTGTTAAAATAATTCAAAAGTTCTTAATTGATTTTAAAATTCTATTGGTTTTTGAATCGACTAATAATCTATAGGATATTACGGAAAATGCAGAGCACAAAGATCATGAACATAAAGTTGTGACTTAAATTTTTTAATAGTAGACAAATAGTATAAACAAGAATGCTAATATAACTCAAACAAGTAAAATTAGTTGTATATTATAAAATTAAGAAAAAATAATCCTAATTGGTTATCAAAACAAGCATATGAGTTGTTACAAAACTGTAATGATTTGTGGTAAAACAAGGGATGCACACCAAACCAAAAATTTATTTTTTATCAATCATATTTAATAATGATTAGTCACAGATCAAGATTTAATTGAAGGAGATAAAAGCTGAAATAAAAATTCTAGCTTCTGCAGAAAAAGTGTGGAATGTAATGTCAGATTTTCAAAATTATTCTCAATGGAATCCAATTATTAAAAAGATTACAGGAGAACCAAAGGTTGGAACAAAGATAGGTGTGCACTTGACCACAGTTGGAGGGAAAAATAGAGTATACCATCCTAAAGTAATAAAAGTAGAGGCTCCCCACGAAATAAGATGGTATGGTAAGTTTTTTTCATCAGTAATCTTCAGTGGGGAACGGGTATTAACTATAGATAAAATTTCAGAAACTGAAGTAAATTTTACTAACAAAGAGATCTTTTCTGGCCTTGGAGTTGAATTTACATCCAAAAAAATGGAGGAAGATATCCTTGCGAGCTTTGAATCGATGAATAATTCTCTCAAGAAAAAGATCGAATTAACATAAATAACTGAAATTGCAGTTTCAGATGAGATTTTTATACTGATCCATTGTATCTTCTATTCTCAAGAAAATCTTCTATTATCAAGAAAAATTAATGAGATTTTTATTTTATAACTAATTTTTGTTTAACCAAAATGATATTTCATCATAATAAATATGCTATCCTATGCAACCAGTTTATACAATCTTTCTTATCCATCAAATTTACAACAATGTTACTCTCTTTACCAGCGAACCATTGTATTTCAAGTTTAACTTACAATATGTCTGTAATAGGTTGGCTAAATGTGTTGGGAATGATGATTAACACAACAAGAGACATGAATTACCCCTTTAGAAATATCTCAAAATTGACTGTGATCATCAATCTTATCCTTTGGTGATTGATCTTCATATTAGGTTGAAAAATTATGTTATAATAAACTCGTAGAAAATTTTTTAAAATTAAGACTTCTACTATCCGGATACACTATAAGAAGCTTAAAACATAAACGGTCATGTCTCTTTTTGCAAAGGGATTGAAGTAAAGAAACAACAATAATCTTCAAATTGCTACCATTTATACTCATGTATGTAAATAAATTAGTTCTCTTTATTTGGATTTATTTATCTGGATTTATTATCATCGTTTTCAATGTGTCTTTTTTCCGAAATATCCGTTCGATGGCTTCTTTTGATTGTTTTATTAAAAATTTATGAGTCACTATTTTTTTCACATTTATTATTTTCTTATCAATCAGTTCGATTGCCTCTATTATCTCTTTATTGGATGCTGCATATGTAGTGATGATACTAATTTCCTTGCAATAAATTTCATCAATGTTTAGATCCATTTTCATTTCCATTTGAGGTTCACCAAATATAAGAATAATACCGCCCTTTCTTATTATTTTGATCGAATCATTTAGGACACTCAAATCTGAAGTTGCGATTATTACCATATCTACAAACTCTTCACTGCTGGTAGGAATGTTGCTTGCTATTTTCACTTTTTTTGAATTGAAAGATTTTCCTAGATTCAATCTATCATTATATTCAAGTCTATAGTCGTTTATATCAACACAGAATATTTTTCGAGCTCCCTTGATCTTAGCTAACATTGCATTTATCATTCCTATCGGACCAATACCGAAAATTAGAATTGTATCGCCTTCTAGTAAATTTACCTTTTTCCATCCCCTAATACAACATGCTAATGGTTCTATCATTATACCCTCTTCTGGACTTATAGATCCCGATAACCTAAATATGGAGTCACTTTTCACTATCCACTCTGGAATGACTATTTTTTCAGATATTCCGCAAGGATATAGAGAATCAGTAAATTTCTCGCACATTGTCTCATTTCCTTTAGTGCAAAAATAACATTCATTGCATGGAGCATGATGGTGGACAAATACTCTTTCTCCTATAGTAAAACCAGCTGTACTGGCATCACTGTCAAATTTTTCTAGAATTCCAACGACCTCATGTCCCAATTTTGAGGTAGGTTTACACGAATTTCCGAAAACATTTCCTATATCTGACCCACAAATACCACATCCCTCTATTCTCACTAGCATTTCTCCTTTTTTTGGTACAGGTTCCTCAATATCCTCTAGAAAGAGAGTAGATTCGGAGTAGTTTAGAAATCTCAATCTTTTTATGTAAAAAGTACAAAAAATTTAATAAAAACTATTCTAATTTTTTTTATTGTTAAAGATCAATTCTTTCTAATATTCTTTAAATGACAATAATCAATTTAGCCTAAACTGTCGTATTATGTAGTTAAATTATCTTTTCAAATAATACCTACATGCATTAACTATTCTCTCTGCATATCTGCTGTTCGAAAAATGTAAATGCATATAAGAAGCCAACGTATTGTACGTTAAAAGTCCATCCATGTTTGCATAAATGCCGTTACCCTTTGATAACTTGTATATGAATACAGAATCTTTTGGTATGTCTTGAATTTTGGAAAAGTGAAATTCGTGTCCTTTAAAAAGTCCCCCTTTTCCATAAATTGATTCTGTTATTATCTCTGCTTTTGTATAATTTAACACAAGCCTTCTTGTCATCTCTGTTGTTGCATCTATGAGTCCAACCATCTCATATTTTTTGGCTTTTCTTGGATTGTCAGAGACTTCATCCAGATTTTTTTTGGGCTCTTTTTTATAGGTTTTATTTTTATTGGTTTTACCTCCTTTTTGTTCTAGGGAATTTAATTTTTCTGTTATGGTTTTTGTTAAATACATAAGTCCTCCACATTCTGCATATATTGGAATTTCTTTCTTTTCTCCTGCCTTCTTGATCTCCTTTAAAATTGAACGGTTTTCTGATAATTGTTTTGACAATATTTCAGGAAAGCCTCCTCCTATGATGATCCCTCCGATATTTTCAGGCAGTTTTTTATCCTTAATCGGGCTAAAAAAAACAATTTCTACATTGTTTTCCCTTAATCTGTCCAAATTCTCTCTGTAATAAAAATTAAAAGAACTATCTAAAGCAACTGCTACTTTCAGATCTGGTTTTTTAATATAAATTGGAACTTTATCTATTTGTTGATTATTTTTGGTAATGTTTAGTAAGTAGATGATTTCATCAATCTTAATACAATCTGCAATAATCTTTGCAGCATCGTATACCTTTTTTCTCTGTTCATCTTCGAGTTCCGGAACAGGAATTAAACCTAAATGTCGTTCGGACAAAACGAAATCATTATTTCTGTAAATTACTCCAATTATTGGTGCCTTTATTTTGTTGGCAAATGAATCTTTAATGAAGGTATAATGTCTTTTACTTGCTACATTATTTAGGATGATCCCTGCGATTTTTATTTTCATATCAAATAGAATATATCCATAAGCCATCGCGGCAATAGATCTTGCGGCTTTACTGCAATCGATAACCAAAATTACTTGGGATTGCAATATCTTTACCATTTCTGAAGTACTTGCAATATCATTTTTTCCTCCTGCTCCATCGTACAATCCCATAACACCTTCAATTACAGCAATGTCCGCATTTTTTGTTACTCTCTCAAATGTATCTAAGACTCCTTTCTTTCCCATCAACCACGTGTCAAGGTTATAGGAATAATTATCTGTAATTACAGAATGATAAGATGGATCGATAAAATCAGGACCTACCTTGAACGATTGAATTCTATACCGCATTTTCTTCAATTTGTATAAAAATCCCAATGTAACAAAAGTCTTACCTACTCCACTTGTAGTTCCTGCCACTGTTATGCTAGGAATCATCAATAATATTTGCAATATTTGCTATTTCAATTTTGTTTTTGCAGTTCTAGGCTAAAACTATTTTAATCGAGTTTTTCTGAGCATCTTGTTGTATGATAATCCAAATCTATGTGCCTCATCTCTTATCGATTGAAGTAGATGCATCACAGGTTCTTTTTCTGATATTTTAAGTGATTCTCTCTCCCAAGGAAGGAATATTTCCTCATTTTGTTTTGCAAGAGCAATTGTATGAATACATAAATTTTTTTCAGTTAAAGCCTTGATAGCAGAATTCAGTTGAGCTCTCCCTCCATCAATTATAATGAGGTTGGGAAGAGAATCGATTAATCTTTTGTTATTTGTGTATTGAATTGGAAACAATTCTTCACAATTGGATTCCTGAATGATAACATTTTTGTTACTGTCTTCTTCAACGTCATTAATTTTATATTCTTTTTCAGAGGTTTTTTTTCGGTCCTTTTCATACCTTCTACCTACTATCTCATTTATCATTCTAACGTCATCTTGTGTGTCTTTTACTGTTTGTATCTTAAAGCGTCTATACCCACTTTTGAAACGAGATCCGTTAACAAATCTAACACAGGATCCGACGGCAAAAGATGTTCCAAAATTAGATATATCAAAACAATCTATTATTAATGGAGTTTCTTTTAAATTAATGAGATCTCTTAGGTTGCCCAAAACTGGATTGTATTTTTTCTCGATCCGGATAAAGATATTTTTCATGATTAACTTCATTAAATCGAATCCACCATTATCTTGATTTGATCTTTTTATTTTGTTAATATTAACAATATGTCCTGAAAGTTTTTTAAATGTTAATTCTAATAGATTTCTAGATTCTGGAATCTCGTTCACGTAGATAGTATCTGGTATGTTAGATACAGAAGAATAATACTGTAGTAAAAAAGATGAAAAATTATTATCCCCTAAAATGTGAAATTCAAATTGTTTTGTGTCGCTTATGACACCACAAGATCTTTTCAATATCAATACATAACCTGTCTGATTTAATTTATCTACTTTGAATCCTACATATTCTTCATCATTCTTATAAATTAGATCGATTTTCTGTTTTATTTTTAAATTTTCTACTGTTTTTATTGTATCTCTTATTTCTTTAGCACGCTCATAATCTTGTCTATTCGAAGCCTCAACCATGTCTTTATTCATTCTTGTCAAGAAATCTTGTATGCCATCTCTTTTTTTTAAAATCTGTTTTAGCGAATTAATATTTTCATGATATTTTTCCATTGTTATCTTTTGGATACAAGGGGCATCACAATTATTTATGAAATATTCTAAACACGGTTTTTTAGGCAAACGATTGCATATTCTTACCTTGAATATTTTTCTTAAGGTTCCAATGGAGATGAATCTAGAACTTCCATACACAAATGGCCCGAAAATCTCTCCTTGTGGCCCTGTGAAATCACTCCTCCTGTTCCTTCTCGCAACCAATAATCTGGGAAATGTTTCATCGGTGATATTTAGATATGTATATCTTTCTTGGTCTTTTAATTCGATATTGAAAATCGGTCTGTATTGTTTAATCAGATTGGCTTCAAGCAAAAAAGCTTCGACTTCATTATCGGTTATTATAAATTCAATTTCTGAAATTTTTTGCAACAATTTTTTAGTTTTCCATATAATTTTGTCATTTTCAATGTTTTTACGTTTCCATCTAAACCCATCTGTATTTATAATACTAAAATAGCTGCAAATTCTTTTTTTGAGGTTTTTTGCCTTTCCTATGTATATTACTTTATCCGAATCATCTTTCATCAAATAGATTCCAGGGTCAGATGGAAAAGCCTTACAAGCCTTCTTTAATTCAGAATAAGGGTATGTCATTTTTTCATCTTTTTTTGCTGATTTTATTTTGATATCTGTTTTGAGAGATTTAAAATTCTACTCATTTTGGTTTTCAAATATTTAACTGTGTAGCTTTTGTTGACGTCTTCTAATAATTCTTCAGGCGTTCCAGAGGTAACAAGGGTTCCGCCTTCGGTTCCGCCTTCGGGTCCTAAATCATTTATCCAATCTGCACTTACAATAACATCTAGATTATGTTCAATTACTATAACTGTATTTCCTAACTCTGTCAATCTTTTTAACACTTTTAACAATTTTTTAACGTCAGAAAAATGAAGACCTGTTGTTGGTTCGTCTAATATGTAAAGCGTCTTTCCGGTATCTCTGCGTGAAAGTTCTGATGCAAGTTTTATTCTTTGTGCTTCTCCACCAGAAAAAGTAGTAGCAGATTGACCTAATTTGATATATCCTAATCCAACATCATATAACGTGCTCAGTTTCTTGTAGACTATGGGAATATTTCTGAAAAATTCCATTGCCTCTTCGACAGTAAAATTTAAAATATCGTATATCGTTTTCTCTTTATATTTTACTAATAGCGTCTCTGAATTGTACCTTTTTCCAACACATTCATCACATTTAACGTACACATCAGGTAAAAATTGCATTTCTATTTTTTTTACTCCACATCCTTCGCATGCTTCACACCTCCCTCCCCTAACATTAAAAGAAAATCTTCCTTGGGAATATCCCATTTCTCTTGATCTTATAGTTTTCGAAAATAATTCTCTTATAGGAGTAAATGCGTTGACATATGTAGCTGCATTAGACCTTGGTGTTCTTCCGATTGGAGATTGGTCAATTCCTATTACTTTGTCTATATATTCTATTCCTGTGATCTCATCGTATTTTCCTGGTTCTTCTTTCCCGCCAAAATGATTCATAATTGCTTTAAACAAGATATCATTTACTAATGTTGATTTTCCAGAACCTGATACTCCAGTTACAACTGTGAGAAAACCAATGGGGAATTTTACATTAATACTTTTCAAGTTATTTGAATTAGCTCCATATACCACCAGCCATTTGTCCATTTTTCCTTTATCTTTTGAAAATATTGCAGCATTTTTTTCACCTCTTAGATATTTACCAGTTACAGAATTAACACTGTTCATAATATCTAAAATCGTTCCCTCTGCTACTATTTTTCCACCATGGGTTCCTGCTCCAGGACCAATATCAATAATCCAATCTGAATTTCGAATAACGTCTTCGTCATGTTCCACAATTATTAAAGTATTATCCAAACTACGTAGTCTTTTTAGGGTGTTTAATAATCTGTCATTGTCTCTTTGATGTAACCCTATCGTGGGTTCATCTAATACATAAAGAACCCCAGTAAGATTAGATCCTATTTGCGTTGCAAGTCTTATTCTTTGCGATTCTCCGCCAGATAAAGAACCAGTTGTTCTATTCAAGGTCAAATAGTTCAATCCCACGTTTTTCAAGAATTCTAATCGAGAAAGAATTTCCTTTAACACGTTTTTTGCGATCTCTCTTTCAATAGGTTTGAGATCCAATTCTTTAAAAAATTGATAACAATCGTCTATTGAAAGGTCACATATTTCCATAATAGACTTATTTCTTATCTTTACGGATAATGATTCTTCATTTAACCTTCTTCCGTTGCATTTTTCGCACAGCCTTTCTTTCATAAATTTCGTTAATGTCTCTCTTTTGATATCTGATTCTGTAGTTTTGAATATCCTCTCTAAATTTGGAATAACTCCCTCAAAATTAGAATTATATTCCCATTTACTCTGCGAATATTTTGATTCGTATTTGAAATGAATATTTTCATTCGTACCGTATAAAATAACTCTGATTTGTTCAGAATTCAATTTGTATATCGGTATATTTAAATTAAATCCGTATTTTCTGCCAACATCTTTAAGCATAGATGCTCTAAAAGAAGCGAACTTTCCTGTCCAAGGAACGATGGCTCCATCTAGGATACTCTTACTTTTGTCAGGTATAATTAATTCAGGGTCGAATTCTATCTTTATTCCGAGACCATTACAACTGTGGCATGCACCAAACGGGGAATTAAAAGAGAAAGATCTAGGTTCGAGATTTCCTACACTGATACTACAATACGGACAAGAGTTGTGTTGTGAAAATAGATAATTTTGATTGTCTACAAAACAAATTATAATCCCATTTCCTAAATTCGCAGCCGACTGTATGTCTTCAAATAACCGGCTTCTCTCTTCCGGAATAGGCTTTAATCTATCAATAACTATCTCAATATCATGTTTTTTTTGCTTTTCTAAATTTAATGTAGGATAATTCAAAATAGAGTTATTACTACTAGAATTTTGAAGATCTGAGTAATTCTTGTTATGCATATTTTGCTCTATTTCATTATCAAGATTTACAACTTTACCATCCACTCTTAGTCTGGAATATCCTTTTTTTCTCAAATCTTCAAATAGTCTGTCAAAAGTACCTTTTTTTCCTATTATTATTGGTGATAAAATCGTAATCACCTCTTTATCTTGTGATAATCTCAAAATTGATTCAGTGATAGAATCAACTGTCTGACTAGTTATTTTTCTATGACATCTTGGACAAAATGGTATTCCAATTTTCGCAAACAATAGTCTCAAATAGTCATAAATTTCCGTAACAGTTCCAACAGTAGATCTAGGATTTTTGTTAGTAGTTTTCTGTTGTATCGAAATAGCTGGTGACAATCCTTCAATTGAATCCACATCTGGTTTTTCCATTAATTCAAGAAACTGTCTTGCATATGCTGATAATGATTCGACGTACCTTCTTTGTCCTTCGGCATAAATAGTATCAAACGCAAGGGTCGATTTTCCTGATCCAGAAACACCAGTTAATACTATTATTTTCTTTTTGGGTATTTCAACATCAATATTTTTTAAATTATGTTGTTTTGCACCTTTTATTACAAGTTTATCTATCATAACTAGATGATCTCTATTATTCCAAGTTCATTGTTAATTTTTTTCAACTTATCTCTATATTCAATAGCCTTTTCAAATTCCAAGTCTTCTGCAAATTTTTTCATGATAGATTCAGTTTCTATAGATAATTTCAACAGATCTTTTCTGCTCATTGCTTTTAAAATCTCATAATCTTTTCTTGGATTATCTTGGGTTAAAATAGGCTTGATTATGGATTTAGGCGTGATTTTGTTTTGGATATTATATTCCATCTGTTTTTTCCTTCTTCTATCTGTTTCATTTATGGCAGTTTTCATTGATTTCGTAATTTTTTCACAATACATGATTACTTTACCTTCAATATTTCTAGCGGCCCTTCCAAAGGTTTGAATTAAACTGATTTCATTACGTAAAAACCCCTCTTTATCTGCATCCAATATTACAACTAACGCAACTTCTGGAATATCTAATCCTTCCCTCAGCAAATTAATACCAACTAGAACATCAAAATCTCCGAGTCTCAGCTGACGAATCAAATCTGTTCTTTCCAAACCTTGGATTTCAGAGTGTAAATATCTTACTTTGATATCTTTTTTTGAAAGAAATTCTGCAAGGTCTTCTGCCATCCTCTTTGTTATGGTTGTTATCAGAATTCGTTGATTTTTTTTAACTCTTTTTCTTATTTCTGAAATTAAATCAACAATCTGGTTACTAGTAGATCTCACTTCAACTTCAGGATCTAATAAACCGGTTGGTCTCACAAGTTGTTCAACCACATTAAGGCTAGAATCTAATTCATAAGATGATGGTGTAGCTGAAACATAAATGACTTTGTTCAAATATTTTTCAAATTCCTTAAAGTTTAGCGGTCTATTGTCAAAAGCGCTTGGTAATCTAAAACCGTATTCTACAAGTGTCTTTTTTCTTGTATGATCTCCATTATACATTGCTCTAAGTTGAGGCATAGTTACGTGCGACTCATCTATTACAATCAAAAAATCCTCACCAAAAAAATCTAATAGACAATAAGGCGGTTCACCTTTTTTTCTGTCATCAAAATGACGAGAGTAATTTTCAATTCCAGAACAATATCCTAATTCCTTTAACATTTCCAAATCATATTTAGTTCTAGAACGTAATCTTTCCTTTTCTAGCTCGCCCTTCAAATTTGTGATCCATTCTTTTAATTCTGTTTCTATGGAACTTATTGCTTTATCCCTGATCTTTTCGTCTATAACATAGTGTTTAGCAGGAAATATCTTTATTCTGGTAACATTCCTTATTTTCCTTAAAGTAATAGGGTCATGTATGCTTATATTTTCAATCTCATCTCCAAGTAACGCAATTCTAACTATATCGTTTGAATAGCCGGGAAAAATGTCAATTACATCTCCTTTTGCTCTAAAATTTCCTTGAATTAATGAGGTGTCGTTTCTTTCATATCTTGACTCTATCAACTTGCGAATTATTTCTTTTCTATTTGTCATACTTCCAATACAGAGAGAAATAGAATTCTTCTCCCATTCTATTGGAGAACCTAAAGAGTAAATACATGAAACTGTAGCAACAATAATTGTTGGTTCGCCTGACATCAACATTGCAGTAGCTTCTAGTCTCATTTTCTCAATTATTTCGTTTACCTCTGTATCTTTTTCAATATATGTATCAGTTTGGGGAATATAACTTTCAGGCTGGTAATAATCGTAAAAACTAACAAAATATCCAACATTATTTTCAGGAAAAAAATCTTTAAACTCTGAATAAAGTTGGCTAGCCAATGTCTTGTTTGGAGAAATAACAAGTGTATTCTTATTAACCCCTGCAATCACGTTAGCTATTGTAAAAGTTTTTCCACTTCCCGTCACACCCAACAATGTTTGAACTGATCTTTTTTTTGTTTCTAGTCCTTTCTTTAACTCATCTATAGCTTTTTGTTGATCTCCTCCGGTAGAAAAAGATGTGTTCAGCTCAAAAATTGAAGAAATTTTTTGCAATTTAAGAAAAAATTAAATTTTTGTAAAAAAGTTATTCCTTCCACTTGATAGAACATCCTATAGAAGGATCGAAATCCTTTTCTATTCTTTCTACATTTAGTATTTTTTTTATGTTTTCATGCATTATGTGTTTCTGTGGCTTCGATCCTGGCTCCATCGCATCATTTATTCTCCCATGAAAAACCAAAGTTTTATTCGAATCGAACAAAAATGGATCTGGAGTACATACAGCACCATATAACTTTGCAATCTCTTGTGTTTCATCTATAAGATATGGGAAATTCAAGTTATTTTGTTTTGCAAATTCCTTCATGTTATCAAAACCTTCATCTTGATAAGAAGGATCATTACTATTGATTGCGATTATTTGAAGGTCATCAGTATTAAATGTTGACTGCAAAACAACAATGTCATTTATTCTTGCTTTAACAAATGGGCAGTGGTTACAAATAAAAATAACCAACAAAGTCCTGCTGTTAAAATCATTTAATGAATAATTTTTTTCATCTATACCTTTTAGAGTAAAATGAGGAGCTTTCTGACCTGTTACTAATTTCTGATTTGAGAAAGTTCTGACCATAAACCAAGAAATATTATTCAGGTACATATATTTTCGTTTTCGATTATATGTTCGATTATTTAGAAAAGTGGATATGATAAGTTAATGAATGGTATTGTTTTTTGTAAATATGAATACAGATTCACCATTAGTGTCACCATAACAATATTTGAACCTATATCCTCCACGTCTAATCAAACTTCCAACAGAATATGATAATATTGACTTATTTCTTACTACCAACAATGATCCGTATGGCATGCTCTGAATTTCAGCATTGTATCCATTAGATAATATCTTTCCTAATAGGTCTATTGGTCTCAATGTTATACTCGGTACAAATAAAATAGAGAAAATGATAAAATGTTCTGTCTATTTATACAAGCTAATAGGTATAAACAATTTTAATGAATAATTTTTTCCAATTCTTGCAAACTTTCTAAATTTTTTTTAAAAAAATACCACATATTGTTATTCTGAATTTAATATTACAACTTCGCAAACTTTGACGAGTTCCTTAAATTTATTAGCATCTATCTCTGTCCCTACGATGGTCCCATAATGCATAGGAATAGCGGCCTTTGAAGGTTTTATCATGTTATTTATGGCATTAGCTGCTTCTTCTGCTGTCATTACGTATACTCCTGATACTGGAACTAATGCAATATCAGGTTTAATCTCATTCATCTCGGGAATTGCATCTGTATCTCCGGAGTGATATATCCTTGTGCCGTTAGTTGTGATTATAAATCCTACCTTTTTATCTTCTTTTGGATGATAATTTTTATCTATGTTGTATGCAGGCACAACCTCAATATCGATACCATCTTGCAGTATTTTTTGACCTGGTTCTACTTCTTTTATATTTTTGAATCCTTCTTGTTTTAATTTTTCTACACATTCTGCTGCTGCAATAATCGATGTTTTTTCGTTATTGATTATACGTAGATCTTCTGGACTTAAATGATCGAAATGATTATGTGAAATTAAAATTAGGTCTGCATCGTGTTCGTTATGTTTTTCCTTGAGTTTGTATGGATCAATATATACTATTTTGTCTTCATTATTTACTATTTTGTATCCATCATGACCAAGCCAATATATATTAATATTATTAAATTCCATATTTTTCAATATTCTATTTCAAATTTAAATTTGTCTATTGCTTAATTGTTCACTACTATCATCTTGTTTTTTCTCAATGATATTACTAAAGTGTTCTGAGAAATTAATCGTCTAATTAGATCCTTGTCAATAGTTGCGACAGCACATTTATTAAAATAGGCATACTCCACTAAATTATCATCAATATGTTTAGTTCTTGATGTTTTTATCTTCTTAAATCTTTTAGAAATTTCTAAAGCTAGTTTAGCGTCTCTTGACCTTCGAGGATTAGAACTAACGAGTTTGATTAATTCTTCAATCACTACATCAGGTATCAAGAAATTAATCTTACCAAACATATTCTCAATGTTTTCCAATAATTTGGTTGGTTTTGTCACTAAGACTATAAAAAAACTTGTATCGCATATGACATCCATTATAAAGGCTTATTTTTTGATATTCAAATAAAAATTTTGGAAAATAAAAAATTTTATTTGTCGATAATTATTTTTCGTATCCTATTCTATCTGCTAGTTTAACTACTTCTCTTCCCTTATTTGTTAAGGCGTTGTATATTCTTGGTTTGCCTCTGCCTCTTGATTTTTCTTTTTTGATTTTCCTATCAATTAATGCTAGATTTGTTGCTCTTTTCATAAGAGATTGTCCATATCCCCAGCTTCCCATTGTTATCAATAACTCTCTTGTGTGTAATTCTTTGTTTGTCTTTAATACACGAAGTAGTGGTATTAACGGCCTTTCGTTAATCAGTATTTTTAGGATGTCCAATTCTACTGTAATTGGTACAGATTTTACTGGTTTTACTTCCTTTGGTTTTACCTCTTTTGTTTCTTTTACAATATCCTTTTTAGGTTTTGAACCTTTTTTTGCTACCATTTTTTCTACCGATGTGACTTTACAAAAGATAAATATTTAATCTTTTGTTTCTGTTATCAATTTTAATAGGAATATATTTAGAAAAAAGTTACAAAATGAAATATTAGAAACTTAAAATTTATATATGTCTCATTAGACGTAGTGAGGCTAATCAAAATCCTACTTATTCTCTATATGATAACTTAATTTAATAATGAATTTATTCAATTTGGACGTATTTTCATGTCTTTTACAAGATATTCAGTAATCAATCATTCTTCTTTCAAAAATATCAGAATTAGTGACTTTATACACAACTGATTTGAATTAAATAATTTTTTGCTGAATTATATAAGAATATTAGATGTTAAATCTGTTGTAAAAGTACAAAATAAATAAAAGAGGGATTAATTCAAATAAAAAATCTTTGTAAAGAAAACACTATTATTGTTTATAGAAAGTTTTTTAATATATCCTTTAGTGCATGAAACAGAGAGAAGAAATCAGTATTTTTCTGTTGCTGATAAAATAAAAATCATTGACCATTTTGATTGTTGCCTTGTACATAGGAGGTTATAAAATTAGTTACATTAAATAAATAAGGACTAGTGTCTCGTATAGAAGTATAAACTATGTTAATTCCTTGTTTATATATATTTTTTATTTTCCTGTATTGATATTGTTTTTATATGTCACCAAAAATTTCCTTTATCAGAGCAGGTTAATTCTGTACCACATTTGCTACACCTTAAATGGCAAGTTTGTAAATGGATCATTATATTCTCACATCTAGGACAATACACAGCCTCTTGAGGATATTTTTCTTCCATAATAATCATCTATATTTTTTTGACTTTTAACCTTTTGCAAAGATTAATTAATGATTAAATTGGTTGACTTTTTGTTGGTTAATTTCAAAGTAGTAGTTTCTGATAAAAAGGGTAAGAGTGTGTCACATGAACTTAAAGATAAAGAGGCGCAACCATTTCTTGGTGGAAAAATAGGCGACTCATTTGATTCCACCACTATTGGCGTCTCTGGTGGAAAATTAAAAGTCACTGGAGGTAGTGACAAATCTGGCACTCCGATGCGCTCAGATGTTCATGGAGGAGTAAAAAAATATGTATTGTTGAGCAAGGGGGTAGGGATGAATGATTCTAGCGACGGTAAAAGGATAAGAAAACTCGTTAGGGGAAATATGATCACTGAAGAAATATACCAATTAAATTGTATTTTAGAGGGAGTTAATCTAACACAACCTGAGAATTCAGAGGAAAGTAATGAATCAAATAAACCAGTCACCTAGTATCTTTGTTTTTTAGATATCGTTTTTTTCAAGAACCTCAATTACCTTAATATCCCTCAATAAAATAAAAGACGATGTTGCACTGGAAAGAAACTCTGCCTGATTGGTACATTAAAGATTATGGTTATCAACCTAATATTAACATCGGAACTTCAGGACATGTGGACCATGGAAAAACAACACTTATCGAAGCTATAACTGGAGTTTGGACTAGTGCTCATAGTGAGGAATTGAGGCGAGGAATTACAATAAAAGTCGGATATGCCGACGCAGCTTTTTATAAATGTACGGACTGTCCTGCTCCAGAATGTTATTCAACACAACCAAAATGTAATAATTGTGGTAAAGAAAGCAATTTATTGCGGGTGGTAAGTTTTGTGGATTCTCCAGGACATGAAAGTTTGATGGCGAATATGTTATCCGGAGCAGGTTTGATGGATGGGGCTATCCTTGTAATCGCTGCCAATGAGTCTGTCCCCAAACCTCAGACGAGAGAACATATGCTTGCTCTTCAAGTACTAGGAATTAAACAGATTGTAATTGTCCAGAATAAGGTAGATTTAACCGAAAAAGATACCGCTTTGCAAAATTATGACCAGATTAAGGATTTTGTTAGTAGTTCCGTTGCCAAAGATGCACCTATAATTCCCATTTCTGCTCAACATAATGTCAATATTGATCTATTAATAGAATCAGTTGAAAATTATATCAAAACTCCTGAAAGAAATAAAAGTACTTTTCCAATAATGCATGTTTTAAGGTCATTTGACATAAATAAACCCGGACTACGCATAGATGAAATAAATGGTGGAGCAATTGGCGGTGCTTTGATCCAAGGAGAATTTAATGTTGGAGATGATATAGAAATAAGGCCAGGATTATTAAATAGTAAAGGAAAATACGAGGTAATTTACTCTAAAATTTCTGGTCTAGGAACAGGTGCAGGATTGGTAGAAAACGTCAAACCTGGTGGGTTGGTATCAATTGGCACTACATTAGATCCCTCTTTTGTAAAGAGTGATTCTCTGATAGGATCGGTTGTTGGCAAACCGGGAACACTTCCTGAAGATGTATATGATATATCTGTGGAAACAAATCTTTTTGATACTGCTGTAGGAACTCAAGAATTGGTTAAAGTTGATCCAATAAAAAAGGGTGAACCTCTTAGAGTAAATATAGGTACATCTGCTACTACCGCACTGGTGACTAATTCTAGAGATAAAAAAATAGAAATAAAATTAAAAAAACCAATTTGTCTTATACAAAACAGTCGTATAGCACTAAGCAGAAAGATTGGAGAAAGGTGGAGATTAATTGGAGCAGGTATTATAAAATAAATTATAAATAGATAATCAACTAAATTTATTCTTGTTAAAATTACCTTGGTAATCAAAACCCATATTTATTGCTCTGTCTTTCATTACTTCCAAGTATTCTTCGTAAGATATCTCTGACAAACAGTTGGGACAGCTGACCATAGTCATATCGTCATTAACTTGTGCACTCTTATTACATTTATGGCATTTTGCTTCCAACATTCGATAGGATAATAGATCACATCTCATAATAAAAAGTTTATTTTATGTTAAAAACGGCGAGTACATTGGCTTTCGTGATATTTCTTCAAATCCAATAAATCCCGAAAAAAAACTGGCAAGTTATATTCTAATAAAAAGAACGAATAATACGATTAATAGAATATTTTTGGTTTATTAATAACATACAAATAGTCAGCAGATTCGATAAATAAGGCTGAAAAAGGTATGGATTTTAGGAGAATTGACGAAATATTCAAAATTTCATTTTAAATTGAAATTGTTCTTTTATTTGATTAATATTATGGTAACCTGAAATCTTTATTTTCCGCCATTTCTTTTATTGGTTTAATTTTAACGTGTTTACCCCTTTTGATTCTAATTATTTAGTCGTATGTAGTTGGGATTGTTAATCTATTACATTAAAAACCTAAAAATTATTTTTAAAAATGAACAGAAGTATTCTTGATTTGGAGTTTTTATATTCCAAGTTGACTAATTGTTGGATTGAAAACCTAAAACTAACATTAGATAAAATAAAAATTATCATAACATAGTATAATATCAAAAATACAATTTGTTATATGATTACGTAACATATTTGATTTACAATAATAGGCTCTGTCAGGAGAGCACTGTCTTTATCTTTCTATTTTGAAGGATGTCTTTAAGCAGAGTATGACCATTATATTGTTTAAAGGGGTTAATTTTGGGATAGGCTCTAAATAATATTTGTTACCTTTGGACTAGATAATTGACTAATTGAGAAATCGCAATATTTTACAACTAACAATTCCAAGTCTAGAGTTTGGTTGTCATAATGATCCTAAAATAATATTTGCTATATTACTCCCGCTTCCGTTAATTTTCTTGGCAAATAAACTTCTGCCAAGTATTTAAAACCATGCTTAAAAAATGCGTCTAATTCGCATTTTTCCTTTCTCTTCAAAAAAATATTTAGTTGATTTTGCCACTGTTTTTCTTGTAACCATGGTTTTTTCTTCATATCATTAGCCCGATTTATGTCCTCTTGAGAAGCAGTTAATCTTGCTACCTCTGGAATGTTATAGTCATATATATCAGAAAACATCATTCCAAGTACTTTTGCATTTGGTGTCACCAATCTATCACTATCATAACTTAAAGATTCGCTTCCTATCTTGTATCTCAAAGCTATGCCCAGACCCCATGGGTCTGCATCGGCAAAAACTACAACGGGTTTATTCCATTTTTCACTAAGCATCTTGACCATCATTCTTGTTGCCCTATCTGGCTCCCCTGAACCTGTCATAAGAATGGCATTATATTTCTGAATAAAACCCGATTTTCTTATGTTATTTAGTACAGTATCTTTTTCTACAACCATCACAAAGTCTGCTGTAACATTAATTATTTCAACATCAAGTATATTGGTTGGTATCAGTTGCGAGGTAGCCCTACTTCCTAAATTGCAATCTATAATATCTCCGCCTACTCTCAAAGTTATTGGACCTGAGATCATTCCTTTTGGCTTGGAAGTAACAGAAAATTCTTCTCTAGGTATGCCTGTTATTAATTCCACTGCTTTGATGGCATTGTCTGAATCATCCTGACCTTTCCAAAATTTTTCTTTATTTTTCTCATCACCTACCGAGCTCAAAGTTGCATAATACATTCCTCTAATTGTACTTTCCATTTCTTCGTCGAGTAATCTTCTAACTGCATTTGCCATGACAAGATATTGTGCAAAAGTTGGGATCTTTTTAATACTGTTTGGACTCACTACAACCTTCTTTTCTCCGATCGTAAGCATTCTCTTTTTTTCAGACCAAAAAGTATTATCATAACCTACCTTTGAAACTTCTAGTGATGGCATTTTGTTTTCGACCAGAACATCGTCTGAAACCCTTTTCATTATCTGTTGTATTTTTTTTATTATCTCTTTGTGTCTTCTATTTCTGACTGGCAAAATTCTCACCTTAAATTAAAATCGTAAAGTGTCACTTTTTCGGAATTTTTTTGTTTATTCATTTTAGTTTCAAAAGCTATCTTTTTACCTCCCTTTTCTTTTCTTACATTACTCTTCTTATTCTCTATTTTAGACCTTTTGAATTTTTCTTTAGATCTCATATTTTTATTAGTATTATTATGTTTATCTTTAAATTCATCATTTTTGCTTTGTTTGTTTTCTTTGGAAATTATTTCTCCATTAACGTGGCTTTCTGCAATATAATTAAACGCCTGTGTTAATTTCTCAACATCAATAGCTATCGAATCAGATATTGCTTCAGTTATAAGTGGAATATAAAATTTGTAGAGTTTTAATCTGTTTTCTGCATCCTTTATTTTCAGATCCCTGCGGATTTGGGCACTAACCTTTCTATAAAGATCGGAAAGACAAAATTTCATGTATCTTTTCATATCGCCTTCTGATGCAATACTTTCTTTTCCTGCGCTTTTATAGGGAATTTTTGTAGAACAAATATGGAAAAAAATGTGAATTGGTAGGAATTCTACTGCTCTTTCTGACTTTGTATTATTTTGTTCACTTCCAAAATGTTCTTTTGCTTCTTTTTTTGTTATTCCCATTTTGTTAATTCCAACTTCTGATACTACCTCCCTAGCAACGTCAGATCCCTCATCATATAACAACGGTATCTTATTAGCAAATCTGTATAATTTGAAAGAACCTATATCGCCTCCATAAGCTATTCCACATTCGATAATAGTTGGTCTGTTGTTTATTACAGTAGAACGAGAGGAATATGAAGTGAGTGCAGGTTTTAGAATTGTTACTTTGAGGTTCTGCTGATTCATATGTCCATTTTGACCAGAATTTTGGTCCTTATTGTTTATTATAGAATATTCGGATGTCATACCTGCTGTTAATATTTGTTCCCCTATGGGACTTAAATGCTCTGTGTTAGGAGATTGAAATTTTGTCTGTTTACATACATTGACTATCTTAATTAATTCTTGTTCTGAATATTGGTGTGACGGTTTATTATGTATCTCAGCAATATTTATTATTTCTTTTGCCTTCTCGTTAGACAGTTTTTGAAATGAGGTTGATAATACCCCTTGTATTGTTGTTTTTTGGTTCATAAAGTTAAAAATTGCTTTTTTTAAAGTCTGCAAATCCATATCCGCTGGATGAGGAAGAACCTCCTTAGATGGCTCAGGCATTTTCTCGGTCCTTCTTTTAAATACTATTTTTCCTTCATGATTTTCAAATGTAATGTTCACATATGGATTTACTACACTAGTTTGAGTAACGTAATCATAGATCTTGTTCTTTGTAACCGGAGATAATCTAGCTCTTAGAGTTGCAGAAATATGAAATCCATGTTCTTTATTTATTATTGACTCCGATTCAGATACAGTCCTTTTGGTTAATACAACTGGTTTATTTGTAGATATATCGGTCCTAAGTTCATGATAGTATTCTATCCCCTCTTCAAATGCTTTTGACCATACCTGGAGTGGTCTGTCCGTATCTTTTGTAGAAAATGCAGCTATCATTTTCAGACCTACGCCAAATAATCCTCTCTGTTGTTTTTCCACATATTTTCCAGAAGTTAGGAAAGAACAAACAGCTACGGGAACTTTTTCTGCAGGTATCCCAATTCCGTTATCGCTGCATGAGATGGACCACAAATCATTTATCGGGTCAATTTGTTTTAATGATATCATTATCTCTGGTAGTATGTGATTTGCTTCGCAAGAGTCCAGTGCATTTTCTATCAGTTCTCTTATTGCCATATAAAGAATACGTTCTCCAGTAAATCCAGCTAAAGCAGAATTGTCTACGAAAAATTCAGATTCTGCTTTCCTGTGATATTTTACTTTAATTTTTTTAATATCATGATTATTATTAGATATTTTGCGAATTTTCTTGTCTTTATTTTGATATTCTAATTCTAATTTAGCAAGAGATTTCAATAGATAAGGGTTTTATTTATTTGCTCAATTTATCTTTTAGGATTTTAATAGTATTTCTGAAATTATGAAGCTAAACCTGTGATCCATATGGAGTCGTGGAATTCTTTAATTCTTTTAAAGTTTTGAAATTAACTTCAATTAAATATCTTGTTTTTTCCTTTTCGATAACAATGAAATCAGATCCCGTTCCCACTATTTCCGCACCTACGAGTTCTTTATTTTTAACTGCCAATCATGTCACCCCTTATATTTGATCTATATTATGCGAGTTCTTGACAGCGGAGATTATTTTCCAATAGTCTTGTACTAAAAAGGAATCTACTATTCCTTGAACAACAAATTGGTTTCTATCTGACAGCGTTATATCCATTGCCACAGCACTATAAGGAATTTCAAATTTTTCAACTATTTCCTCTTCGCTTGTATCAAAAACCTTATTTATACTCTTGTCATTGTTGTATTCAAATCCCATTACTCGTGTTATTTTTCTGTGACCAGAGCCTCCTCCTCTCCCCCCTGCAGAGCCTTTAGATTCATCGACTATGAGAAGAAATAGTTTATTTTCGAAGTCTTCTGACAAATTAATATTTCTACTTGATACCACTAGCTTCCTCTGTGGTCTTAATAAAGTCTCTTCAAATTCATTTATCATTTCCTTTTAATGATTTAACTTATTATAATATTCTTGGCATTAATAAGAAATAAGTTGAAAAGATAGTTTTTATATTTTTGGTTATTATCTCCTCATCTATTTTCAATTATTACCCGTTTTATTTTTGCATCTTCTAGATTAATTGGTTGGTTGTTTTGATTAGTTTTTTGGGATTCTATCTTTTCAACTATATCTATTCCTTCAATTACTTTTCCAAAAACTGTATATTGATTGTCTAGAAATTGAGAATCTCTTGTAACTATGAAGAATTGGGAACCCGCGCTATTGGGATCAGAAGTTCTTGCCATTGACAATATCCCTTTCTTATGAGGTATATCATTGAATTCGGCGTTTATCGTGAAGTTGGGTCCTCCTGTTCCCCATCTCTCTTTTTCTGTTTCATTATTCTTTGTGTTGGGATCTCCAGCTTGGATCACAAAATCCTTAACTATTCTGTGGAAAACAACGCCGTCGTAGAAGCCACTCTTTGAGAGCTTAATAAAATTTTCCACATGTTTTGGTGCTGCCTTAGGGAAAAATTCTAGCGTGATATTCCCCTGTGTTGTTTCAAGAATTGCAATATTTGCTGATGGTGTCATATCTGCCTTTATCATGTCCTCAGAATTTACTTTTGTATTATTTGATTCTTTGTCTGTTTTGTTTTTGGTAATGTTTGACTGTTCGCTTGAGACTGGTTTTGGCATGTAATCTTTATTTATCTGATACAATAATACTCCAAAAACAATGTCATCCATGTTATTTTCAAAACTTGGTGATGAATAAACAAGTGTTAATGGTTGATCATTTGTACCATCAATTGGATATTTAATATCCTTCACATTGATAGCAATTGTTCCTGACGAGTAATCTGGCTGTAAATTAGCTAACATACCATTATTAACAGAAGCATATTGAACAGGTGTGAATGGAGTAATTTTTCCTAGTAACGTATTATTCCAAAAGTTTGAATTTGGTGTGAAACCATCGTCTTGAACATAATCTCTCTCATTAAATCCACCTATTCTCATGAACCATTGTTTTTTGCTTTCGTCTCCACCGCTTCCAAGGGTATAGAAGGCATTACCATCAGGCCCTTGGTGTCTGTCTGCAACGATATATACTAATATATAATCCGCCTTGAGATCTTTAGCGATGGTCATTCCAGTTTCTGGGTCACTCATAAGCATTTTTGCGATGGTCTGTATCCTTGTCTGATTAATAGTGGCATTATCTGCCAATGTTATTCTATTTCCAAGAGTCGTAATCCAATAACCGTAATCCCACCACGAAGCAATGACTGAATCCTTAGGCGTGTTATTAGATATCCAATCCAACGCATCGGTCCAATCATCAACTTGAATCCTAAATCCTGTTGCGCCATTAGCGATAGAAGGCGGAATATCTGCTGAACTTATCCAGTTGAAATTTCTTGGATAAAGGATACCGCCAGTGTCTAGTAATGGAATGGAAACCAAAAAAATGAGTACTACTACATAGGATACCTTTACTAACGATTTTACTTGAGGTGAAATCTTTCCTTGTCTAACACTCTTTTTAAATTCCTTTTCGCTTAACCTTCCCTGGCTGGCTACTTTGTATTGAAGAATACCTCTTGTTATCTCATAAATTCCAATTGAACCAAGCATGACTATTGAAATAGAAGAATAAACCATTAACCTTGCAAAAGTAGCACTTACATACAGTCCTGTAATACCTATTATCAGTGCAAATATCGTCATGTCATTTCTTTTGGAGAATGCAACTAGGACTCCAAACCCTGCAAAAAATAACAGAATAGAATAATCAGTAAAATAATCTACTACAGTGGGCGTGGAGTGTTCTGCAACAGATTCCACAAGGGGAATTTGAGATGATAAAAATGGATTTATTGCGTTTAGGTATCTAAATGACGATGGCTGATAAGCTCCAGCAGCAACAATGCCTATGGCTAGAGTTATGAATATTGCCAAGCTAGCAATAAGATTCCGCGTAATTTTTGATTGTTTACTTTTTTCCCTGATTATAGATCCGATCACACAAAATAGAGCACCCCCAATTAATGCTATACCAGGGAGTCCTATAACAAAAGATAATCCCGGTCTAGGAAACGCTCCTGCTGCGATTAAAGTAACAATGGTAAATATTACCACTGCAGATACAATTGATTTTGAATCTTTTCTAATAAACGGTAACGCAAAGAAAAAGATAGCTAATGGTATGCTAAAATATTGTATTCCTCCCCATGAAGCATTAGCCAATCCCAAAATTAATCCAGCTCCTACTACCTTTACAATTGTTATTCGAAGATTCTTTTCCTTTATTGCAGAGAGAAAAAGATAAATCGATAGAATTCCGAGGAATAATCCCAAAGGTTCTGATTTGAACCAGCCCAAATTCCCTCTCTGAATTATTGCGGGCATAAATGCAAATAACAAACTTGCAAACATTCCAGCTGTAGTACTACTGATAATTCTCACGAATGCAAAAATAACTATTGTGGTAAGAGAACCGATCACTACCGGGAACATTATCACAAAATCAAGCAACGATGACCCAAAACCAAATATCTTGTATAGTACTGCTGCTGTGAGGTGAAGTCCAACTTGTGAAGATTTTGGAACATCTCTACCTTCTGGATACCAAGACATGTTATCATGCCAATGAAGATATTCGGAAAAACCGTTGTCCACTATGTATTTTGTTGCTCTATAATCAAAATACGGATCAAATTCATTTAGCACGAAACCGTACTTGATTGGATACGATCTCATTATAAAAGCAGTCGAAAAAGCAATTATCAAAACTGCGATTACGAGTAAATGTTTAGTTCTAAAATCAAAAGAATTTACACTGAATAATATTTCATTTCCTTGTAACATTGTATTAAAATACTGTTTTTAACTTCCTTTATAAGTTAATGTCTATAATAAGCAATTATAAGAATTTTCAATTCAATTTACGTTGTTAGTCATTTTGCTTATTATCCACGATTACATGGTACGATGTATTTAAGTTTCATCTCTTTTCCTCCTTTATCAACCTTATAATCATTATTTTTATCATCTATAAAACGGAGTGTATATCCATCAAGATATAAATCCTCTACAATAGCATAATCATGAAATCCACCCGTGCTATTAGTGTTATAATAACTAAATGTGTCTAATACCTGTTTAGAGTTGATAAATTCCGAATACACGTTTCCATATGGGTTGAAACCATTAACTGTAATATTTAACCTATGATCATAGAATTTTCCGCAGCTTGGAGATATCTTAATTATTGGATCTAGAGCGTAGACATAAGAGAAATAGAAGTTACACAATATAAACAGAATCCCAATAGTAATGTGCACCCTAAAATTTTTCATTCATTTGTATATTAAATATTGATATCTAAATTATTACTCGATTTTCGTATGGGAAAAAAGAATCAAATAGTTTGATATTATCTATACAAGGATGCATATATGAAAGGTAGTAGAGTTGTAATTTCTCCATGTATCGTTACTTGTTTTGCATTTACGTTTACCTTGTTCCATGATATTGCTTCTCTCACTTCAGCTCCACTTAGACTTCCATCCCACTCATTTGCAGTGGTAACATATACAGCATAATCTAGACCATCCCTAAATTGGTTCCACCATAATGTATGGTGTTTTGATATTCCTCCACCTAGCATTAAAGCACCTGTTTTTTTTGCATCGAATACAAGATCCGAAATTCTTGATTGGTCTTTCAATAAATTTAGTACAAAATCCTTGTGTTGCTGATAAAATAACCATATTTGGCTTCCAACCGCTCCGTCAACCAAACCAGGAACAATCACTGGAATCTTATTCTTATGTGCCCAATATAAAATGGAATTATCGTCTAATTTGCTACCAATGTAATCCACAATTTCATGACCAGAAACTTCTTTATGTTTGTCATAATACTCCAAAAGAAAATGTTGAACTTTGTTTTCGATTAATGGTCCGTAATTTTTAGTTGGAATAAATACGTTTCCTAATCTATGTATATTTCGTTTCTTCAAATAACTATCATTAATATTAAATTCTCCTGCATAATATTTTCCAAATGTTTTAGCAACATCATGATCTAAAGCGCCGCATGTAGTTATTATACAATCAAACATCTTTCTTTTTATCATATCTTTTACGATACCTCTTGCTCCGGTGGAAATAATAGCGCCAACAAAGGATAAGAAACGTGTACATTGATTGTCATCTATCATATTCCTTGTAATATTTATCGCCTTCGTTAAATTTGTTGATTCAAATCCACCGGAATAAGACATTTGACTTATTATTTCCTTCAAATCATTTTTTTTAATTTCATAATCTATTATGTCATAATTTTTAATGCTTTTACTCTTATCATTATTTATCATATCAAGAGTCTTATAAGTATCAATATAAAATATCTTCTGTCTCATTCTTGATATTGATATGGATTTTTATAAATGACCGTACTCTTAAAGAATTAACTTGCATAATAAACATTCGTTTAAGGGTAAAAAAATAGACCCTCCAAAAGTTTCTCCAAACATGTCTATTTCAGATCTTATTTCTTTCTACAGCTCTACTGGCTTTAATGCTAGGAGATTGGCTGAAGCAGCGGAAATGTTCAAGAAAATGATAGATTCTGATGCTACTGTCTGTCTGACAATTTCCGGAGCAATGTCCCCAATTGGTTTAGGAGGTTGTATTTCTACTCTTATAGAAAAAGGTTATGTAGATTGGATTATTACAACTGGAGCAAATGCGTATCACGATCTCCACTTCGCTTATGGTCTCCCTGTTCGCCAAGGTCACTTTGATGTAGACGATGATATCTTGTATTCGAAGCAGATTGTTAGGATATATGATGTATACATAAAAGAAATAGAAACACTTCAAAAGCAAGATGATATCATTCAAAATGAAATTGCAAAAATTAACGTAGGAGATTCTACTTCATCGTTGTCTTCATCTGATATTTCTTTTTATTTAGGAAAAGCAGCCTCAAACAATTCTCATTTTCCAGAAAAGTCGTTTATGGTTTCAGCTTATAATAATAATGTTCCAGTGTACATTCCTGCAATAACTGATTCATCTATAGGAATGAATATGCTTCCATTACTATTTGAGTCAAAATTACCTAACTATAATCTTATTTCAGATATTGCCGAATCAGCAGCAATTTTGTGGAAAACCAAATTATCCGGAGGTATTGAATTAGGCGGAGGTGTCCCAAAAAATTTCTTCCAACAAACTGGTCCAACACTCTATCAAATTTTAAAGATTAAAGAAGGTGGACACGATTATGTCATACAATTGACAGATGCGAGACCTGATACTGGGGGCCTTTCCGGAGCAACTATCCAAGAAGGAAAAAGCTGGGGAAAAATCAAGTCGTCTCACACGGGTAACGTAATAGTATATGGTGATTCTTCTGTGTATTTCCCAATACTCTGTTCATACGTTCTATCCGAATGCCAACAAAGAAAACCAAAACAGCTCTACACTTTAAAAAATCAGTACGTAAGGGAAATGAAATCTGAATATCTTAAAAGAAAGTATGTATAATATATAGATGTGATATTGAAAATTGATTTAGATAGTAAATCTCGAAACTTGCTTATTTTCTATTATATTTTTGAGTTTTGCTTTTATTATGTCGACATTGATTGTATAATAAGTTCCACTACTGGAGAACAGTTTTGTCAAAGCTCTTTGAAGAATCGAAAGAGATATCTCCTTCTCATTTTTTTGGTCATGAACGAATGCTGCTGCGACTAAGATCAACCCATTCAATAACTCCTTTTCAGACCCTGAAGCTATTTTCCAAATACCCTCCAATACTTCATGTGACCACCAATATTTTTCCTCGTTAAATAGCTGAATTGATCTTTCTATCGCTTCTTTTTTTTTAAATACTCTTCCCTTCACTTCTACGAATTCCTTTAATGATGAAATTTCTTTCAACAAGTCAATTATATTCTCAATTTTTTCTTCTTTAGATATAGTAATATCTAATTCAATAAAAAATCTAGAAACCCTGCAGTCTCTAACTATTACATCATGTGTTCCTACTGATTTACGAGCATTTTTTAGTATAGAATTCGCATCCAGTGAAGAAAATTGTTGATTATTCAGGTAAACCATAAATCTAATCATGCTTGATTTATTTATCATATTTTGTTGCAACCCGAAATCTTGTATAATCTTATTTATTTTGTAGGCATTTTTATAATCATCTTAAAATAAACGATCGAATTTACAAGATTGTCTTGGGTTTAAGTCTTTCAGATAAAAAAGAGTTAGAGTCAATTTTAAAGATTGATGCCCGTCAATTGGATAAAATGATTACTTTTTCGAGAAAAATAGTTCCTTCCCAGGGATCTCTTTATGATTTCATATATGGTTTGGTATTGGGAATGATTCTAGGTAACTATCTTGAAAAATTCTTTCTAAAATATAAACGTGATCCTGATAACGATGAGTTAATTGATATCTACTTCACGTTATCTTTGCGTTCCCCTAAAATCAGAAAGCTGATTTTAAGTAATTTATAAGAATTTTTTTTATTAATATATGCTTTGCATTATTGTGAAACTGCTAATTTCAAGCCAAATTTCGACTAGAAAAAAATTTTTTATGTTAAAATTTATTTATGAATTATTTAACGATGATCTGAAAAATGAAGTTATGCAAATGAACACGCAACAAATCATTAATCCATTCTTTTGATATATTTATTTAAAGATGCCCTAAGTGTTAAGATATATAGTCCGCAATATTTTTCAATTACATTTTTAACCAAGATTCACAATTTTTTTTTATGGCCAATGATCCAGAATTTGGATTAGCTGTTATGAGCAGACTAATTAAGAAGGCAGGTGCTGATAGAGTTAGTGATGAAGCAGCAAATGAATTGAGGCTTATCTTAGAAGAAATTGCAATAGAAATTTCAAAGACTGCAATACTTTTGTCTAATCATGCAAGACGAAAAACTATAAAATCAGAAGACATATTGCTTGCGTACAAAAACACAATTAGAAGATGATTCTTATCAAATCCTTATACTTAATTAATTTAGTATTGAAAAATAATATTTTGAAATTTTGAATCTCTTGTTCTTAATCTCGCTCAAATTTATATGACGCCATTTTATGGCTATTGTTATGGTGGGGTGGCAGAGCGGCTATGCGTTCGCCTGCAGAAAAATCATAGAAAGCGAATTTATAAGGGTTCGAATCCCTTCCCCACCTTAAATAATTTTTATATGATGATAATCATTTCTTTAGATATGGAAGTATATTCTTTACTTTGTATAGGTCTCTTTTAGCGCTTGACCATAGGTTAGAATTGCTCTCTTTCTTAGGTATGGGATAAGTCGATAATGTAGAGAATAAGTATTTTCTTCTTTTATAAGAATTCCCTTCACCACCAATGAAATGAGTCCTCCAGAAAGCTTAGAAGATGGTATGGGATTATCTCTTGAAAAATTAATTCTCTTTAATTGATATTCATCTTTTGAAAAATATGGTTTATTTTTTTCTAGTATTAATGGCCATACAATCATTTCCCAAATTAATCGTCTATATTCTGTTGAATGAGCATGTTTGCCTTTGGGATTCAAGTTGCTATTTTTACTAGAAGTCATTTTTCATTAATGATATATTTTCATTATCCAACTTGGTTTTATAATCTAATACTTTAACGTGTAATTTTGGTTTTCTAGAGTATTATAATCTTTTTAATTTAACAATTACTTGTTATTTTGTAATCAAATTAATATTCTGATAAAAAATTTAAACTATATAAAACAACATAAAAAACAATATAAAAACCTCATAAAATATATCTAATCATGATAATTATGCTAGCGTTATATATTTATGCAATTCTTCCTGAAGGGATGGTTGTAAATGAAACATTATTTTTTTCCTTTCTTGTTATTATGCTAATATTATTAGTTATTGCATTTATACTAAGAAGGAGAAGAATTGGTCCAGATGAACCTCACTCGAATTAATATTAGATAATCTTAACAATTTTTACATAACCGTTGAAATAATCGTTTATTTACTATACTCATGTAATGTATTGGTTATCATTAGGATATCCTCTTTAGTTTTGGCTAATTTTGCTATTTTTACGCTATCCCTTATGTCTCTGGATTTAAGTTTATTCCAAACACTCTCTGAAATTGTATTGGCTAAATCATGGTTTGTTCCGTTATTTACTAGTATTTTATTTGAAATTTCAATGAATTTGTTTCGATTATATGGTTTCAGATGAAAAATCATGAATCTGGATAAAATAGGAGTTAATAATCTTTCTTTATTGTTACATGTGGCAAAAACCCATGTTTTTAGTTGGGTATTTCTAGTTTTTTGTGACTTCGTTTCAGATAATATACCAGTTTCCATAAGGCTCAAAAGAATTGTTTGATCCTTGTAAGGCATGTGCTCAATCTCATCAATTAACAAATACCTCGGTCGATTTTCAAATAAATAATCGATCATTCCAGCCTTTGTACTGTGGCTACCCAAGGTAAAGAAAGATCTTTCAAGTTTCATACATTCTAGCATGAATAATGTTTTAGCAGATGCAGGAGGTCCAACCAAAAGTATATGAACGGGTTTATCAGATTCTAAAGACATTTTAAAAATCTGTTTAATATCGTTATAACCAACTATATCTTCAAAAAGGATCTCATTAATACAGGATGGATCGCAATTAGAAAAAACTTTTTTTGAATTTACACTCAGCGATTTGCTTTTGCTCATCAGAGGTAATAATCTATTTTAGCTTATAGATTTATTGATTTCTAAACATATTTTTCTCTGTTAACTCAATTTCTCTTATTTTATGACACTTGCATTTTGATTAAATATCTCCATAATTAATATAAATTTTTTATTGTGAACCTATCTCGTTTTCAAAAAAAAGAAACAATTGAAAGAGGCTCATTTTTTATAGCTCTTCCCATTCACATGAATATTCTGGACTAATTTCCCATAATTTCAAGAACGATTTGTAATAAATATCAAAAATTTCATGGTTTTTCCTCTTGAGCAATTGAATAATCTTTCTATTCTGAGATTTTATTCCGAATAAGAAATGCTCGACTAATATCGTACCATTAGATTCTATGTCCTGATCAATTGTGATGGTGTTATGAGTTAATATCGTCTTGTAGCACCTTATCTCAAAGTTAGCTAATTCATTTGTTGAAAGTGATATTATTTTCATATTACAAAGTCTCGATAGACACGATGTTAAATTTTCTTCAATTTTGGGATAGACTGTTAAATACTTGATATGATCTAATAAATCTGATTTTGGATCGCAAATCAAGATTTTTATTTTTATATTATTTTTTAAAATATTTTTGAAAACCTCGATGTAATTAAATGAGAAGATCTGATCCAAAGTAACACAGGCAATGCATATTTCTTTCTTGGCACTTACCAATATGTCAAAGATCTTGACATTTTCCTTCGAAAATATGTCGATGGTATCCTCCTTACTTTCTTTTTTTAAAATGTCTTTAATCCTGGATGTCACAAAAGGTGAAAATGAAGAGATATTGGTTCCTTTTTCTATAATGTTTTTTACAGTCAATTATACATTAATTGATAGAATTCAAATAAAAATACTTTTTTTTGTTTATACAATTTCAATTTTTATTTTTTAAACAATCTCTATTTATTAACAATATGTGTTTCTCTATCTAAAAACTGCAAATGCAATAATATTATCATAAATATATTTTTAGCTATAAATACGATATTAATTTTTTTTAAGTTAAAGTCAGAGAAAACTAGCTTATATTCTTTTTAACGTTATTTTGATATAACATACAGGATTTGACTACAACTCCCTCCAAATTAAAATTTAGACTAAATTACAAACCAATAAATTATGATCTTAAAACCGGTATGTTCGAGGTGAATTCTGAAAAATATTCTAGATATGAAGAAGCACGTGCTAATCATTGGCGCTGTGATAAATGCGGAAACAGATTTTCAACTTTTAAGAAACTTCGTCAACATAAAAAAGAAATTCATGCCTATTGATTGTTATTTATATTTATTTTGACCTCTATTCTGCCTTTTTCATGCTTAATTAGTGAAATTTTATATCAATATTTTTATTGTGGTCTATTTACTCAATAAGCATGGAAGGATATTGCGTTAAATGTAAATCAAAGAGAGAAATGCTGAATGAAAAGAAAGTAACCATGAAAAATGGTAGACCAGCAACACAGGGAACTTGTGGCGTTTGTGGAACAAAGATGTTCAAGATTGGTAAATAAATTTAAAAATAAAACATTATAGAAGGATAATGTTTTATATTTACTTTTTTTAGATTTACATTTAAATTATCTTTATCTCGAAAAATTATTTGAATATTCAATTTTAAAAATTATAAATAATTTTTTTTACTTATTTATTTCCTAAAATAATAGTAGAAAGTTATAAGAGAATTATTATTAATTTAAATATAGTGCTATGAGGATGATATTGTATGAATTTTTCAGTCGTCTTTTTTTTGACAATCTTTATTGGATTGTTTATCATTCCTCATTTAGGTGAAATACAATTTGTTTATCCACAACAAATGAATGAAGATAATCCTGTAGATTCCTTTACTAGACCAGTATCAGTTAAAATTACATCTCACTCGGAGGGGGAGAAAGTACCTGTTGGAAAGTTGACTATTTCAGGGATATCAAGTGACGATTCGGACAGAAATTGTTTGGTATATGTAGATTGGAATAACAAGAAACCGTTTCAGCAAGTTAGAGCGTCTGGTCCTGGCGGAGTAGATGATTTTTCTGAATGGTTTTTTATTTATGATTCGAATTACCACCAAATAATGGAAGGAAACAATGACCTTACCTCCAAGATAATGTGCGTAGATGATAATGCTCAGTCCGGAACAAAATGGTACTCAATAAATTTGATAGGAATTTTGAACCCTTCTATGGTTGAATCCATCCAAAGGAATAACACTGTGAAAATGCCAGATGAACCCTTTCAAAATATTATTCCCGGTTTTAACTCCAATCCTGAAAACATAATAGGAGAAAACAATTTACCAAATCCAAATCTTCCATCAGTCAAAGAACCTTCACAGAATATTATTCCCGGTTTTAACTCCAATCCTGAAAACATAATAGGAGAAAACAATTTACCAAATCCAAATCTTCCATCAGTCAAAGCAGGTTTAAAACCCTTGCCAAATTCAGATGGAAATGATGCTATTTATGAAGAAAATAGGGAAATCGAATCCATACCTCAAACCAATACTTCTATTCTGGAAACAAATATGACGAACTTCCAGAATATTCAAAACAACTTTACTAATGTCAATAATGATTCTGGGATTGATATGATTGATGCCACTAATGATCAAATAACTGTTGAGGAAAATTCAAATAATTCCTCCATAAATACAAATAATCTCAATATTCCAATTTTTGATGAAAACACAATGAGGGATAATAATTTGAATTTAACTTCTGAAAAAAGAACAAATGAAGTGTTATCTGACAAATTCAACGTAATTCTTTCTTTACCTGATAACATTGCTTTAGGTAATACATATACCTTAGAAATTTCAGTAATTAATAATGGTTCCTTGCCAATACACGATGCCATTATATCTGGTGAGATATACAACAGTGATAGCTTAACTTATGACAAAATAAAATTTTTTGGCAAGACAGATATTGACGGTTCCTACAAATTTCCATTAGAGATTAATAAAATTTTTCCAACGGGAGAATATAGTATTAAAGTTTTAGCTACAAAACTTGGATCTCCAGACAGTGTTGTTTCTAAATCCTTTATGGTATCAGATAATTTTAAATCATCTAACAGTCAAGACATACCTTTAGGAGGTAACGTTACAAATGAAGTTAAAAATAATTAATACTTCTATCGATTTATAACAACAATCGTAAAAATACTTAATGATCAGGATAAAATGGATTTATTAAATAATTCTAGTGCAACTCTACCGTTTAAGTCGAGGAATTCTCCATCGACGGACAATTTCGAACAGCTGCCAACTTTTGAACAGCCACAAGAGGAGCAGAATCCCTCTTCATTTGTTGAAATGCCTTCGTTTAGTTTACTATCACTTTTTCTTTGAGTTTTTAATAGTAACGCAAATTAAGATTTAAATAAAATTCTTACAATCATGAATATTAAATGAACTTGGCTTGATTTGTTACATTTTTTCGGAAGTAAAATTTCACAATTCTACGATAAAACCGTTTCTAAAGGCTTTATCAATCCAATAGCAGACATATAAGATCTGAAGAGGTATCATTTATACAAAAAATAGATTAATTATACTTAAAGTATCTTTTATAAAAGAGGTATCTAAATAAGAAAAAAAGTACTAATAATTATGCTTTCATTGAAAGTTCATTTATTTTCTAGTAAATTTTTCAATTATTTTTTTATGTTCTGGAAATAAAGAAAGTAGTTTATCCCTCTCTCCTAACTCATAATGCTCAAATTCAAATCCTGGAATGACTGTACATCCTACAAGTGAATATGACAATTTGTTATTTACTTGTGCTGCTAGCCAATTATCACTCTCTATCACAATCTCCAAACTGTCTTTTTTCTTATAATTATTTCCTAATACTTTTCTAGTTAACCTAGAATTTCTTTCATTAATGATAAATAAGGTTAAACTACTACCATAATAAAAATGCCATATCTCGTCAGCATCTATCTTGTGAAAAGAAGAAAAATCATTACCATCTAGTAGGTAATATATGGATGTTACAAATGACCTGTTATTTCTACTCCCTTGGGATCGATAGGTCTCTCTAAAGTATCCTCCCTCGGGATGTTTTGAAAGGCATAATTCATTAATCCAATGTGATGAATTCAATATCATCTTGGATAATGAAATTTCTTGGTTGAGATATTAATATTTCCACATATTGAGATATTAATATTGTCACTGAATTTTTTTAAGTATCACAAATATTAATGTCAGCTCATTTGTTATTTAAAATTAGATTCAGATCCATTAATATTAAAATTCCTCCAAATTGGAGATTTGGAATTTTGGTTACTTAGGAATACGATAGAAAAAAATCACATATTTTTTATTTAAATCTTATATCTAAATTAACTCGTTAAATTTATTATTTGAATATTAGGTGATAGGTACCTTGAACTTTTAATCCATCACATTATATGCATATTTCTGAAATTTTTTACATGAGGTATTATCTGTCATATTCCTTAATGTTGGTTGTTATTATGGTTTCGATAATAGGATTAGGCAATATTGGCTCGGCTATACCACCAGTCGTAGCACAATCTAATGAGAACGGAAATCCCGTTTATCCTTACCCTGTTCTTCACAAGATTGAGATGTCTGTGCAGAAAATTGAGAAACCGGGTGATGATTTGTTTGGTTACCAGCTTGATAAACATGAAATTTTCGATCCAAAAAGTGGTGAATTGTTGAATGATATTACAGATCGATATACAAAGGGACCTACCATCCCTGGACCAACATTAATGTTTGAAGAAGGTGATTCTGTTGAATTAACTTTTACTAATCCTGGTAAGTCAATGAATGGAATATGTAACACTAATCCATCTCCAGAGAATACAGGTGCTCCAGGTAGGGTAAGTATTCACGTCCATGGGATTCATTATTCTATAGCAAGTGATGGGACTTTAGGAATTCTTAATGGCTTAAGAGACGAAGGTGTTTGCCCCGGAGAATCAATAAAATATCATTACACCGCTGGTCCCGGAACAGCTGGTACATGGCCTTATCATGATCATGCGCTTGGTCTGAATCCTTCCGGAATTTATATTGATGGTTCAGAAACATTAGGATTGTTTGGTAATCTTGTAATTGAGAGTCATACTGGAAAAACAGTGGCCTTGGTTAACGGAATACCAACTAAGGTGAACGTAGCCGATATTGCTAAGGACGTCTTCTGTTATGTTACAGATGATGCTTTTTGGTGTGACGAAATAGATTACATCAATAACGCTATTCGCACAGCATTATGGGAAAATCCAACTATCGGTGCTAAGGATGGTGACTTGATAAGATTCCATTTATACGGAATGGGTACCGATTTTCATATCTTTTCATTAACAGGGTATGAATGGCTTGAACCTGGAACAGCGCAGATAATCAAAGATAAAAAATTCGGGGCTCTCGAAAACCATGTTTTTACTATTCAGGCCAAAAATGGTATTGCTGAATATAGGGACACAATAACATCGCATCTTTTATCTGGAATGAAAGGATCATTTATGGTAGATAGTGTTGGAAAAAGTGTTCCTGGAAAATCACCATTGGAGGGAGTTGTAAATTAAAGATGAACAAATTAAAAAATAATATCATAATGATTTTATTTGCAGTAATATTGCTGTCCTCTACATTAACAATTGGGACACAAAATAATGTACACAAACCTGAGCTAGTGGATAGAAACGGAAACACTGGTCAAATAAAAATCGGTGGGACACATCCTATAATACAAATTGCTGAAGCAACTAGCGAAGAAAAGATGAAAAACGAAATGAGAAACAATGTTCCTTACAAGAACACAAACCAAGATTCTGAAATAAACTACTACGCTGATAAAAAATCATTTCAAGATAATAGTCAATCTAATTCTGACCTTGGCATAATTCATGAGGTAACTATCGAATCAAAGGAACTACCAAACGGACAATATGGTTATATTATGAAAAAGCATATAGTAAGAGATGAAGACTCAGAGACTGATTTAACATCTAGGTATCCTAATTTCCCTACTATCCCTGGTCCTACATTAGAAATTCATGAAGGGGATTTGCTGATCCTTACTTCGATAGATCAGAACGGATCCCAAAAAGTACAGCAAATAAAAGCAAAATCACCTGGAACTTTTGAATATTATGGTGAGAATTTTAGAACTTTAGGATTGTTTGGTGCTATAATTGTTGATCCATATGATAATGTTCCTGCACAATTAAACGGCAAAGTCGTATCAGTTGATCTAAGAGATCTTGAGAAACAATATGTTCTGTTCATGGTGGGTTCTACTTTCTGGGGTCAAGAGATTGATTCAAAGCATAATCAAAAACCATTATGGACAAATCCTACATTAGGAGCAGATTTGAATCAGTTAGTCAGGTTCCATGTGTTAGGGGCCTTACATCAGCATACTTTCCATCTACACGCTCACAGATGGCTGGATCCGGGAACCACAAACATTATTGATACAAAATTGATTTTTCCATATCAGAGTCACTCCTTCATAGTTGAAGCAGGCGACAAAGTAGGAATTGGCAATTGGCAATATCATTGTCATGTATTTGCTCACATGGAAGCTGGAATGATGGGTACGTTTAAGGTAGGGCCTGTTGGGAGTTTCACCAAAAGTATACCTGGTGCGTCTCCACTCGATGGAGGGCCAACTGAACAAGGGGACTTCATAACATTTTCTATAACAGATGATCCAGGAAGATACTTTAAGAACGTAGGCGGAGAAATAAAAATAAAAGACGAAAGAGGAGAGCTTGTAGCATTAACAGATACAACAGAATCATTTGGAGTAGTAGGTAAAGGAGGAACTGTACACTTCATAATGGACGATACAAATGCTGTACATACGATTACTAGTCTTTTATGGCCATCAGAAGCAAACAATATGCCTATGCAAACTATAAGCAGCCATAATGAAAAAGTAAACTCTAACCAGAAGCTCAACCAGATATCATTACCCCCACATATGCCATTCGATCAAATTACCGCATATTCTGGAGGTGGCATAGTAAAACTTGAAACGCCTGGATTGTATGTTTTTACTTGCAAAATACATCCCTATATGTTTGCAGGAGTAATAGCAGATGACCCTGAAACGACTGGTTTTGACTTAGGTGATGAGCTTGAATTAAGCACGGGAGATAAAGTAGCCTCTAGTAATGACCTCTCATTAGCTTTATTAAGGACATTCTTCATTGCGAATAATCCCTCTAACTGGAAGGATTATAGTACAGATATTCCTTCAGATTTGAAGGATTCTAGTGTTGCCAATTCAGAATGGACACCTAAATTTCCTCATATTCCAGTAAAAACAGACCAAAAGGACGTATTCTATCTTGATGAAGCACTTATGACTTCTATGAAAGAAACGACTATTCTCGGAAATACACAACAACAAATTACCGGACTAGACACAATTCAAAATCCATCTATCCCAGGAGTTGGCGAAGTGTGGATAGATACACAATTTGAGGAAACAGCTAACAAGACAAAACCAGGAACAGCAACCAAGGTGAATGTCGAGAATTGGAAGGTTGAAAGAAAGGTTTCATTGCCTCAAATAAATATGAATCATCCACATAATATGTGGAGTGACTCCAATCAAGAAGTGATGTATCAAACTCAATGGTTTGATAATCGGTTGACTGCATTTGACAGAAATACTGGGACATTACTTGATGATATCAAGGTTGGGGATGCACCGTCACATGTTATGACAAACCCTACAAATGACCGACTCTATGTTGTGTTAAGCGGTGAACAAGGAGTCGCAGAACTTGATTTTGACAAACAAAATAATAAATTCAATATATTGAGAATAATGCCCATGCAAGATTCTGGTCAACTCCCAACACATCCTCACGCACATTGGATTACTCCAAATGGAGAGAAGATGATTACTCCAAATCATTTCACGAATGATGTAACTATCTTTGATTTCACCAAAAATCAAGGAAAAGGGGAAATCCAATCCAGAGTAAATACAGGCATGATGCCCATTGCAACTGGCATGATGCCAGACGGAAAGAAAGCTTACGTCTCTAGCCTGCTTAATAGTACGGTTGATCTTGTAGATATAGAATCAGGTGAGGTGATCAAGACTATAAATCTTGCAAAATCAGGTAATTTCTGGCCAATTCAAACCCCAGTTAGTCCAAATGGTCAATACGTAGTTACAGCAAATACATTGTCGGGAACAATAGCGGTAATAGATACAGATGCAGATGGCAATGGTGTTTACGATGATCCAGAGTTAGTATTAAACTCAACCTTGCCCTGTGATCCAGGATGTCATGGGGTTAACTTTGGTGCAAAGAATGGAGTCGACACTAACATAACGAACGATGACGGATACTATGCATATGTTTCTAGCAAATTCTCGAATAGAATGATAGTCGTAGATGCAGATCCTAACAATGATGGTAATGTAACAGACGCAAAAATCGCTGGTTCCGTATTATTAAGTGGAAATTATTCAAGTACTGGAACGCCAGAATATGAAGTAGATGATGAAATCGTAAAATTTGATGGCATGGGTGGACAAGGGGTATATGCAGTTCCAAATGTATACCCAGGATGGGTCGAAAAATTAGATTCAACATTTGATAGTCAATTAGCAGATTTGCAGAGAGATCCTATAGGAACATTCAAGGATTTTCATACTCTACCCATTCCGACGTTAACCAATAGCTCAAAAGATATAGATAGCCCAGAATCATTGCAGTCTCAATATAACGAGGATAAAAAAATCATGTTGAAACAACAAGAAATCATGTTGAAACAACAAGAAATACAGAAACAAATGATTCAACCGCTGGTAAAAAAAGAACAACAAGAATCATCATCTTCGGCGATGATTAAATCTCATTCCAAGACAGAATCTAGCCTAAACATCCTTCAACCTAACAACATCTTGGGAATGATACCAATTCCTTATCCATAATTTTTTTATTTTTCATTTAATTTTATAAAATTGGTCGTAAAAAATATTTTCAAATGTAAATAGAAAATTGTTTTATTTCTATTTGTTTATAGTTGTGAGCTTTAATGTTGAGTATAACGTAATCAAGAATAAATTTCATTTTAGGAACATTATCGATTTCGTCATTTAGTATATCTTGAAACTTGGCTTTTAATTTCTTATTTGGTAGTTCATTTAGAAAAGGATTAATATTAATTTAGTTTGAAAACTCAGAATATTATTTCTCATGTTTGAAAATTACTTGGATCGGATTGGAAAAGATGAATATACATTTTTTAATACTATTTTTTTACATAATTTAACATATCACCTCACTAAAATTCTAAGGATCTTGCCACTTCAAATAAGGCATTTTTTTTCATTTTAAAAATTTTATCTTATATTTTATGTAGTATAGTAAGTTCCATATTGATTATGGTAATAGATTCTTTAAATCTTTAATTAATTTGTATTCATAATTTATACAATCAAGTTCTACAAATTAACGAATATATTCTACTTTCCTTTCTGAAAACGGTACAATACTTCTCTGTTTACATAAACTATGAAGATCCTTTGTTTTTTAAATTTTTTCATCCCTATTTTTCTTATCTTCAAATTGTGACTATGATTTCGACTTGATTTGTTAATATAATATATTCTGAACTTATTTTAAATATAGTGGTGAGACTTTTATATTACGAATATCTACTCTTTGATACCAAATATCTGCACTCTCGAATTGCCAGTATCTGATACGAAAATTTTTCCAGATGGATTTAACGCCAAATCTTCCGGTCGTTTGAACTGACCGTCTCCAGTACCTTTAGAACCAAATTCTGTCATAAAATTACCTTGATTATCAAAGACTTGAACTCTTGTCGATAACTTGTCGACAACGAAAACCAGATCATCTTTTTCAAAGTAGTCAATGCCAGGGAAAGTAAGAGAAAACTGTCCTGTTCCATTTCCATATGATCCCCATTGTTTAATTAAATTAAGATCCTTGTCTAGTATTTGGACACGAGAATTTCTCATATCTGTAATATACATATTATCTTTGGAATCAAAAACTATTCCATGAGGTCTAACAAATTCTCCATCACCTGAACCTTCCCTTCCTATTATTTTGATAAATTTTCCATTTTCATCAAATTTAAGAATTTGGTGACCATTTTTATCAGTTAGATAGACAAAACCTTGTGAATCCACAGTCAATTGATGTGGAGTTCTTTCTGCCCCCTTACCGCCAGTATTTTCAAATCCCCATTTGAGCAAAAATTTTCCATCAGACGTGAATTTTTGTACTCGATGATTTTTTAGTTCTACTGTGTAGACATATTTACCAGATGGATCTACTGCCAAGTCATGTAATTTTAGAAATTGACCATCATCTGTACCCATATCTCCCCATTTGAGCAGAAATTTTCCATCAGACGTGAACTTTTGAACCCTGTTATTGCCAGTATCTGTGACATAAATATTGCCAAATTTATCAATATCAATACTATGAGGTGCGTTGAATTGACCATCCCCTGATCCTTTTCCTCCGAATTGATCTAAATAATAATAATTGATAAGATAATCTTTACCTTTTTCACTGAAAGCGTCGGTAAACAAAACGATATTACCTAAGGAAAAGAGTGAAATCCCAAATAATATCTTAATATAGTATTCAATTTTCATGAAGACAATAAATTTATTTCCAATAATTCTTTATAAATTCATCTGTTGTTTCCTATGCACGTACTTGACTAATCCTATCAATGACTGAATCCAAAAATATTAAAAGTACTACATTTGACCCTAACTTTTTTACTTACATTTTTTATAAGAAAATTTATATAACATAATATAGTAGTGAAGTTTAACAACAATCAATACAAATCTTAAAAAGAGCCTAATGCAAATTTTTGAGTAGTATGATTTATAGTTATAATGTATTGTTAATTACTTTTTTCTCTTTTTTACTATTGCTTTCTACTATCTCTTTAAATTCTTTATCGGCCCAAAATGATGAATATTTTGGCATATTCCCAGATGATTATTATGATCCTGAAGATTATGGTATAGAACCTTCTGTTCCAAAAGAATTGGATAAAGATAGCTCCAAACAATTAAAATCTCCAATAGATACTCAAGGTATAAACTTTATTGCTGCGGGAGATTGGAAATGTAACAAGGAAACTGAAAAAACCATAACAAACATCCTCAAATTTAAGCCTGAACTAATAGTAGGATTGGGCGATTACCTTTTTGAAAATACTTCTGCAAATTGCTGGTTTGACTTGTCCAAACCAATAAATGATTTAATGAGAATAGCAATAGGAAATCATGATCTTGATTTTGCGGCCTCCTACAAGCAGTTAATCGATCACTATGGTCTTAAAAAACCATATTATTCTTTTAATTTTGGAAATATTCATTTTGTAACAATTTCTACGGAACATCCATTTGAAAAAGGTAGTATACAATACGATTTTATAAAAAGTGATCTAGAAAAGACATCAGCAGATCCTAATATTTTATGGAAGATAGTATTCCTTCACAAACCATTTTATTCCGCATCTAACTTTGACGAAAATGCCAGCGAAGATTTAAGAAAGACTTTTCAAAAAATGTTTGAAAAAAATGGTGTAGATATAGTGCTAAATGGTCATACACAATATTACCAGAGATCTCTTCCATTATCTTATAACAAAGATAATCCTCTTTATCCAATTGTTACAAACCAAGAAAATCATGAATATAAAAACAATAATGGAATAATATTCATTACTGCAGGTACTGCGGGTGATAGCCTTCATACTATTGACTATTATTTGCCTTATGCAGTGATACAAAAACGTTCTTACGGTTTCCTTAATTTTGATATAAAAGATAATGGTAATACGCTGGTTGGAACATTTTATGACAATAAGAAATTGACCATTTTGGACAAATTCACATTGTCTAAAAATGAAAATGGCGAAGATTATTCATTCGATGATTTCAATTCAATTAGTCAAGAATATTACTCAACTGCTGAAAACAAAGGAGGAAATAAAAATCAGCAACCTTCATTGTATTCAAGTATCCACAAGCAAAATCTTCCTTTAGATAATTTTGACAAAATGTCATTCCCGAATTAGTTCGATTTCACGAAATTTTTCATTAGAAAATCCGATTTTTTAATACATGATCCATAAATATAGATTTGATATCCATAATCAATTTTTTTTCGAATAAACATAGAAAGGTATTTTGTATAAGGGTTAGATATGTCATAAAATACATGAGAATACTGTAACAGCAGAATTTCATGTATTATAATTTACTAAATGATTTGCTTGATTACGTCGCAACTGGGAAAGCCAATGAGTGGATCAATTATGTTATTAACCCAGTTTTTATCATGTATTAATTTTTTATAAATCGAGTTAAATTTCGGCATAATGATTGAATGTGAAGTCCATTGCTAAGTAGTAAGAGTATAGGTATTACTAGTATTGGGTATTATGCTGTCAGTTACTTACAAGATATCTAAATACCTCAAGTATGAAAACCAAATCGATTATTCTTAACTTAACCTGTTTATATTTGCATATGGATAATTTCTAGATAAAAAATATCCGAAAGTTAGTAACAGTCGTGGAAATAATTTTACTCATGTCACCTCAAAATATAATAAGATTTTGAATGTATCATGTATATTTTCTATGCAATACAACCTAAATTCAATTTATTCTCAGGAAAGTTTTATTACCTAAAATACGATTAATAGTTCAATGAATTCTAATGATTCTTCTCATGAATGGGTTCAGATAATTACAGAAATTCTTGACAGGTTGACTGGCAAAGGAGCTTTAATAGAATATAGCTTCGAAAATCTAACAATAGATCTTCCTAAAGCAACAGGCCTGAATGGAAAAGAGCTGAGTGCTAAATGGACAATCAATGGCAAAATTACGATTAAAGCTGAGACTCATTCAACTGATAATTAATTTTTTAAAGGACATGAAATGCCTCTTCAAAACAATCCGATAGATGCGTTATTGTATTGTGGTCACATCATCAAAAAAGGACGTTTGAATATAAAAAGAGATGATGAACAATATTTGGACATAGAATTTATTGATGGTAACATATCCATTAATTTACATTCATTAAGTGTTGCGTCTTATGATGAGTCTATGGATAATATTTTTCTAAAATTAAATTTACTAAAAAATCTATTTACATTGTCTCAACACAAAAAAGTTATTTTCAAGTATAAAGGAAGAGTCATATTCAAGAAATAAAAATATTATCTTTTAAAAAATTTGGAACAGAAAGAAAAACTATAGATGTTTCTTTTGTGCAGTTTTAAATAATTCTTCGACTTTGCTCACATTCATGTTGATTTTATCGAAAAGAGAATCTATTTAGTCTATTGCTTTTTCGCATTAAGGACCACCAAATATTATCTTATCATAACTTAGATCTCTTCCATGAGACCTTGTCTAGTTAATTCCAAAGAACTTCAAATATATTCATTATTGTGGATATACCATATATCTATCCGCTCCTCTGCTCCTGAATATCACTCATATTATATACTACAATTGATTGATTTAGTAACATTCTCATCTTTTTGAGCATTGCTGTGATAAGGATTTAAACTTAAGACATTTCTGAGAATTCCAGTACTAACAAAAAGAGAATATTTTAGAGACAATATTCTTTGTAAATCCCTTAGTATACTAACTAATATTTATTTTCATTCGAGTTTTCATAAGAGAAACAATTTTCTTTATAATAAAATTTTAATACTAAACAATATTAATACTAAACAATATTAATACTAAACAATTTATTAAATTTCTTTAATAATATTTGTTTGATGAGAACTATTATTTTTGAAAAACCAGGTCTCGAAAATCTTAAAGATATGGAGGTCCCGATTCCAAAGATTAATGAAAATGAAGTATTGATAAGAGTAAAAAGGGTGGGTATTAATCCGATAGATTATTTTACGGTCACTGGATTTTACGGTCTATTTTCTGAAAAGAGGATATTCCCGAATCCTATGCCGCATATTCCAGGTATGGAGTTCTCCGGAGAAGTAGAAAAAGTAGGTAGCAAAGTTAGTGAAGTAAATGTAAATGATCATGTAATCGTCTATAATAGAACCTTTGATTCGGAATGTGATCAATGCATCTCTGGAAGGGAAATGTTATGCAGAAAAGGATCTCTGATAGGAGTTACTACCAATGGTGGATTATCGGAATATGTATCCTTACGAAAAGAAAATGTCATCAAGATTCCAAAAAATTTAGATTGGAATATTGCTTCAAGTTTGTCAGTTTCTGCTCTGACCGCATATCATGCTCTTAACCTTTCTTTAATAACCGAAAATGATACTCTTCTTGTTTATGGTGCATCGGGCAGTACTGGTATGTTTGCTATACAATTCGGTAAATTAAAAAAGGCTAAAGTAATTGCTGTGAGTAAAAAATCATGGCTGAAAGAACTTGGTGCAGATTTTTCTATATCAGATTATGATAAAGTTCCGGAAATTACATCAAATTTGACAAGTGGTAAAATGGCTGATGTAGTGATTAACTCCCTTGGAAAACAAACTTGGGAATCAAGTCTAAATTGTTTGAATTTTAATGGAAGACTGGTTATCTTTGGAATATTGACTGGTAATATAGTTCAATTTGATCTTCAACCTATTTATCTAAAACAAATTCAAATCATTGGCTCAAATGGCGGAACTATACTAGAACTAAAAAATATTATAAAATCTTCTAATAGCCTTAAGGTTAGGGTATGGAAGGTATTTTCTTTAGAACAGACTGGAGATGCGTTCAAAAGTCTATTTGATACCTCCAGAGATGGAAGGATAATGATAGACCTGGAGAGATAGAATGAAATCCAGATAAATCCTAATTTTCACCATCATTGCTATTTTATAAAAGTAGGAAATTATGTTTTATTAAGGATATGGTTTACTCTAATAATTTGAAATTTATTTTCTTGCCTATTTTAAGGTCATGACTATCTGCAAATCCTGAAACTGTTTCTAGAACAAATAGTGAATTGGATGCTGGCCTATATGAAGGACAAGATATAAATGATTCGCAGGGTTGTAAATTTTTCTCAATATGCACTATGGATAGGTTGCCATCCAACCATACGATATCTATTGGGAATTTCATACCTTTCATCCAAAAACTTTGTTGTTTCGGTTCTTTGAAAACAAATATCATTCCTTCGTTTTCTTGCATATTGTTCCTTATTGATAGACCATCTTGTTTCTGCTTATCTGTCAATGCAATATCTATATTAATTACGAATCCTCCTATCTCTGCTATACCCTTCAAATATTGCGTGTCCAAAACATTTTTACTCATTATATCATTGTGAATTTCTTCGGAGGTTTCTGAGAGAACATAAACAAATATTGCTTCATTCACATTATATGCTATAAAACCTAAAAGTACTGTGACTATGATTGTCAGTGTTAATCTACTGTTAAAATTTTTTATTTTCAATATCTAGTCCTCAGTTTATTTAAGATTGTTTTTAGGATTTATCTATTTTGTATATTGAATTTATTTATTACTTTCATGGATTTTTGTTTCATTAATTAGGGATCCACAGTTTCTGCAAAATCTAGGTATGGTTTCATCCTTTTCTAGGTCGGATTGGGGAATGTGTTTTGTAACAGTGATACCACAATTAGGACAAAATCTAGTTGTATTAAACTTTGACGAATTACTATAATAATAGTTATTTTGAACTGTAGGTTGGACCTCTTCTTTGTGTTTTTTTGCAATTGGTACCACTTTGATATTCTCCCATTTACATCCTATCTCATCGTATACTTTTATTATTACAAAAACGAAGATAAATTCCATTATGATTGATATAACAAATTTAGGCATCTGTATGTCGTTTTTTATAAAGGAGTAGACTGTCTGTACTATGATTAATGTTAAAATACTCATTGCCGCAAAGAATAAAATGGAATAAAGTTGATTTGAAAATTTAACCATCTGATATTATAGAATATTTATACAAATTAAAATAGTCTAATACTCAATTTTTTCAAATTAATAGATAAAATTTTTTCATAATTTTTAAAAATTAGCATTTGACTGCATTCACTAGTTTAGTTCTCTATTACTGTTTGTAGTCTTCCTGATCCCTTCCAAATGATCTGAAGAAAAATCCACTAAATACCATAATTCCTGCCAAGGCTGTAGCAGCTATCACTCGTTCAATAGGTAGATTAAGTAGGAAAGTGATGACAAAAGATGCTCCAGCAACAATTGCTGCAATCGGAAACCATTTTCTAATAGCTTCTTCTTTCCTTAACATGATATTGTTTTGAATTAATGATTGTTAAATATTTCTATGAAATTCCTATACATATTTTAAAGAAAAAATAAGATTTTTTTAGAAATTCCTATCTCTGATTTTCTTCGCTACAGTGCGGACATGCTCTCCATGAAACTGGATCATTATAAAATTCATATATCCAGCCATTTCCATCGCAGCTCGAACATTCCTCGTGATTGTTTCTCTCATCTATAAAAGATTGAACGTATCGATTCTGATGGGTAACTTTTATCACACATTATTATAGAAACTTGTTCTAATTAAACATTATGAAAATTATTCTAATACTTAATATTAGAAATTTCATAAGGAATATAATTACTATAATTTCCGGCAATACAATATAACTCGTTTGTTAGACGTTTCTAAATTTGTGATTTCTATATGAAATAGTTCCTTGAATTACAGATTACATTTTTAACACCTTTGTTGTCATCAAAAATTATTATCTTCATGACCAATCTTTTGAATGAATTATCAATAAGTAATCCACCTACTATTGGAATTATAGGTGGTGGACAACTAGGTAAAATGATCGCCCAGGAAGCTAAAAGGATGTCACTTAAAGTTATTATTCTTGATCCAAGTAATAATTGTCCTGCCTCTGCTATTTGTGATAAACTTATCGTAGCTGATTTTAAGGATGAGGAGAAAATCTATGAACTTGCTAATGATTCTGATCTTATAACTTATGAAATCGAATTGGCAAATTCAAGCGCACTAAAAAACCTTGAATCTAACGATTATCCAATATTTCCATCTCCGCATACATTAAAAATTATTCAAAATAAATTTAGGCAAAAAACATTTCTAAGGGAAAATAATCTTCCCACAACAGATTTTTACAAAATAGATTCTAAAGATGATTTGTTGTTATGTTTAGAGAAATTTGGATTACCAATAATGTTAAAAGCCTCGGAAGATTCTTACGACGGTCATGGCAACCTGCTAATTTCTTCTGCAAATGAAATTCAGAATGGATTGTCGTACTTTCTAGGTAAAGACATATTTTCAGAAAAATTTGTTGATTTTACAAATGAGATCTCTATAATTGTCGCTAGAAATAAATCTGGTCAAACTACATCGTTTCCTGTAGCAGAAAATATCCACAGAGATAATATTTTAGATACGACAATTGTTCCTGCAAGAATTTCATCTACATCTGAAGAGAATGCCAGAAAGATTGCAGAAAGAGTTGTAAACTGTTTAGATGATGTAGGTCTGTTCGGAATAGAAATGTTTGTTTCAAAGAATGATGAAATTTTGATTAATGAGATTGCTCCAAGACCTCATAATTCCGGTCATTATACAGTTGAAGGATGTTCCGTATCTCAATTTGAACTACATATACGCTCCATATTGAACATGCCATTAACAAGACCGGAGTTACTTAGACCTGTAGTTATGAGGAATATTTTAGGACCTAGCGGTTTAACTGGCAATTATAGAGTAACAGGATTGACAAAACTATTTTCCGTTCCTGGAGTCAAGATCCATCTATATGGGAAAAAAACTACAAAACCTAAGAGAAAGCTTGGTCACATTATTGCATTAGCTAATTCCCTTGATGAGGCATTAAAAAGGGCAAATGAAGCAAAAAATTCAATAGATATCATAACAGACTTATAATTATATACAGTTGACTAAAGCGCAAGTAGCCATAATTATGGGTAGTGATTCTGATTTGAAAGTAATGAAAGAGGCTGCAGAAATTCTAGAGTATTTTGATATTCCTTATGAAATGACAATAGTTTCAGCTCATAGAACGCCTGTAAGATTGATGAAATATTCACTTAATGCAAAGAAAAGGGGAATAAAAGTAATCATTGCAGGTGCTGGGGGTGCAGCCCATCTGCCAGGAATGGTAGCCTCATTTTCCATCATTCCAGTTATAGGAGTTCCCATTAATAGCTCGAGTTTAAATGGTTTAGATTCTCTATTGTCAATTGTTCAGATGCCTTCTGGAATTCCTGTTGCTACAGTAGCTATTAATGGTGCAAAGAATGCAGCTATTTTAGCATGTCAGATTCTAGCTATCGAATCACCGACTATATCAGCCAAGATCGACAAGTATAAAGTTCATCTGAACAAGGAAGTACACTACAAACTGGAAAAATTAGAAAAAATTGGATGGAAAGGATATCTTGATTATATTCAAAAATAAAACGAATTTTGTAATGATTAATCTAAGATCCCATCATTCCCGGCATTTTTATGGGCGTTCTGTATTCTTGAGTGATGTTGATACCCTCATCAGTAGTCACTCTTAACTTTTCAAGGTCGCTTCCGGGAGGAGGACTTAATGGATAACTTTGTCCTGGTTCCAATATAGATATCGTCTCACTTTTATTTCCATAATTTATTGTTATATTTGTAAGAGGTTGGATTCCGTTATTAGTTATCTTTACCCGTGTATGTGTAAATAGTGACTGTTCTTCCTTCGTTGCGTCGATTTGTAGATCAAATTTTTTCTTATTAATTAAACTTGTATTACTAATCATGAAAATCAATATTATAATCGCAATTATAGCAGGTATTGACAATAGGTAAATTTTTCTAAAACTCATTGCTTTTTTTAATCTCTCTGCAGAATATTATCATTTCTATACTTTTATTTTTCATTTATCATTTACCTTACTTCTCTTTTCCAGGGAAATCAAGTCATTTCCCCATTTTTCTAAGAAAATAAGATCCTTTAGATTCATTCTTTGTAGCCATCTTGATCTTTCTAGATCTGGCTTATCTACAAATTCTGAAACATATCCAAGACACAAATAAGCTATTGGTTTTATATGTCTTGGAATCGATAGTATTTTTTTCAAATCCTTGTTAGATAAAATGCTTACCCATCCTACGCCTACTTCTTCTGCTCTTGCGGCCAACCAAAGATTCTGAATTGCACAGCAAACACTGTATATTCCAGTGTCAGGTATGGCAGTTGTGCCTATTATAAATGGTCCAAACCTTGTAGAATCATATGTGATACAGATATTTATATTGGATTCCAAAATTCCTTCTAGTTTTAGAGACTGATATTTCTTCTTCCTTTTCTTATCTGTTTCTAGCATTTCTACTGATTTTTTATATTCCTTCAAAAACGAATTCCTTATCTTTTCCCTAGTTTGGATATCTTTTATCACGATGAAATTCCATGGCTGCGAGAAACCAACTGATGGTGCATGATGGGCTGCATCTAATATCTTGAATAGTGTTGAAATGGCAATATCTTTTTTACTTGTAAAATGTGATCTAACATCTCTTCTTGAAAATAATATTTTGTAAAATCCTTCTCTTTCTGATTTGGATATTTTAATAAATTTTTTCTCTTTTTTTTCTCTTATATAATTTGAAGCAAGCAATATGTTTTCTTTGAAATATTTGTATATTTATATTTAATATTAAAAATATTTCAATTTCTTCATGTAATGTCAAACTGTCTTTGTAATAGTAACGATTTCCAGTAAGACAGCGCAGCGGTCTAAATAACTTAACTATAACAATACATTTTCCCTATCTAAAATTTGAACAAACTAGATAAATTTCACTGCTTTCTTGTCTACTTGCCATCGGTTTGGTAATAATGACTCTTTCGAAGCTTTCTTTCAATTTGATGATTAGGTCATTTAACATATCTCCCTGGAATACCTTGAAAACTGCAGTACCATTTCTTTTTAAAACCTTTTTTGCCAAATCAAATACACTCTCTGTCAATGAAATCTGTCTTGCATGATCTAATTCCCAATTTCCACTTACATTGGGGGCAATATCTGACAGAATTACATCTGCCTTCTTATCCAGCAATTTATTAAGTTCGGCTATGACTTTTTCATCCTCTATACTACCATGAATAAGTATTGTACCATATATCGATTCCATATTTTTCAGATCTATGCCTATGACCTTCCCCTTTTCTCCCACCTCTTCCATTGCAACCTGAATCCATCCCCCTGGAGCACATCCAACATCTACTACTATACTTCCCTTTTTTAGGATGTGATGTGTTTTGTTAATCTGCTTTAGTTTGAATGCTGATCTGCTTCTGTATCCTTGATATTTCGCCATTTTTCTAAACTGGTCTCTTCTTGAATCTTGTAGCTTCATTTAGTTACCATATTTTAAGATGCAGAAAATCAATATATGTTTAATATTCCAGAATCTTTTATATTTTTCTTAAATTTCCTAGTATACTAGGGAAAAACGGAACTACCACGCTCTTTACTAATAATATATAAATAACATTCAGACGTTAATAAAATATGCCTATTAGAAACGGAGCCGAGTATATAGAAAGTTTGAAAAATAGAAATCTAAAGGTCTATCTTTTTGGGGAATTAGTCAAAGAACCAGTTGACCATCCTATGATTCGGCCTTCGATCAATGCTGTGGCAGAAACGTTTGATTTGGCTAACGAAGATCCAGAATTAGCTTCTGCTGAATCTTCAATTTCTGGTTTACGTGTGAATAGATTTCTACACATCGCTGAAAATGCTCAAGATCTTGTAAACCAAAATAAGATGCAACGAAAACTTGGACAATTAACGGGTACTTGTTTTCAAAGATGTGTAGGTATGGATGCATTAAATTCTCTTTATTCTACTACTTTCGAAATTGATGAAAAGAATAACACGCAATATCATCAAAGGTTAAAAGAATTCATAAAGAAAGTTCAGCAAGAAAATCATGTTATTGGAGGAGCTATGACTGATGTTAAGGGAGATAGAAGTCTCTCTCCATCACAACAAGAAGATCCGGATTTATTCGTACATATTACAAAACGGGATGAAAAAGGTGTTTATATTACAGGCGCCAAGGCTCATCAGACAGGATGCATTAATTCTCATTGGATTTTGGTAATGCCTACGATGAGGCTTAGAAGCGAAGATAAAGATTATGCCATTGTTGGTGCTGTACCAGCAGATGCCCCGGGTATTACCTATATCTACGGAAGACAATCATGTGATACTAGAAGCATGGAGGGTGGAGATCTCGATTCAGGAAATGCCAAATTTTCAGGACAGGAAGCTATGATGATTTTTGACAATGTCTTTATTCCAACCGATCTTATTTTCATGGATGGGGAATATGAGTTTGCTTCAATGTTGGTTGAAAGGTTTACTTGTTACCACAGAAGGAGCTATGTTTGTAAGACTGGTCTGGGTGACGTGCTAATAGGTGCAGCAGCATCAATCGCTGATTATAATGGCGTTTCCAATGTATCTCATATTAAAGATAAATTAGTAGAAATGACTCATCTTAACGAGACGATATTTGGCTCAGGCATAGCATCGTCTTATCAGTCATACAAAACAAAGTCTGGCAATTTTCAGAATGATGAAATGCTTGCCAATGTATGCAAACACAACGTTACTCGTTTCCCTTATGAGATAGGGAGACTGGCTCAAGATATTGCAGGAGGATTAGTTGTAACAATGCCTTCTGAAAAAGACTTTAAAAGTCCAGAAACTGGACCTCTCTTGGACAAATATCTTAAAGGAAGGAAGGGCATCCCCACTGAAAATCGGGTTAGGGCATTAAGATTAATAGAGAATATGACACTCGGAAGAAATGCAGTTGGTTATCTTACAGAATCTATGCATGGTGCCGGTTCACCACAAGCACAACGGATTCAAATCGCTAGACAGATGCAATTAGGTTACAAGAAAAAACTAGCAAGACGACTAGCAAATATTCCTGAAACAGAAGCAGAAGATCTAATTCAGGAACAATCAGACTATTTTGATAGAATATTCAGAATTAACAAGAATAAAACAAAATAATATTTTTTTCTATTCTATTTTATTTGCAATTTTATTTTATTATAAAAGAAAAAAGAATCAAATTTTGTGACTCGAGTTGAAAAATCATCTGCTAAATGTTTTTAATCTAAACAAGTCATTTCCTAGCAACCAAGATCTGACAAGATCATTTGGTTTCAGAAAAAAAAATGTCGTCAAAGTCATAGATAACGTAAATTTTCAACTTGATATTGGTGAAATACTAGTGATTGCAGGTGAATCAGGTTCAGGCAAGACCACTTTAGCTCGATTGATAATGAAATCTATAGATCAGGATTCAGGAAAAATCATTTTTGATAATGAAGATATCTCAAATCTAAAAGGCAAAGAATTACTAAGGTTGAGAAGAAAGATGCAAATGATACTACAAGATCCCTATTCCTCTCTTGATCCTAGAATGAAGGTATTTGATATAATTAAGGAACCATTACAAATACACAATAAATCATTAAAGAAACATGAAACTCGAGAAATAATATTTTCTGCACTAAAAAAAGTTAATCTGGAACCTTTAGAAGAAATCTCTAACAAATATCCACATATGCTTTCTGGAGGACAAAGACAGCGAGTAAGTTTTGCGAGATCTTTGGTATTGCAACCAAAACTTATAATTGCAGATGAACCCGTTTCAATGCTAGATGTTTCTATAAGATTTCAGATTCTAGAATTAATGAGAAGGTTGAAGGAGGAAGAGAAAATATCATTTCTGTATATAACTCACGATCTTTCCACTTCGAGAATAGTAGGGGACAATATTATGATCTTATACAAAGGACAAATAATTGAATATGGGAATATTGAGAAAGTGATTACAAATCCTCTTCATCCATATACCAAAGCCTTAATATCTGCCATCCCCAAAATAAGTAATACTGAAGATAAAGAGATCATGATCAAGAATGAATATGATCAATCACATGTTTCGAAAGGATGCAAATTTTTTAATAAATGTATCCATTCTATAAATAAATGTAACGATGTTGAGCCGGATCTGACGATGGAAGAAAAAGATCATCACGTTCGTTGTTTCAATTACAAGCCTTAATTTCTATAAATTTCTGTTCTATTCTATTTTTTACACTTTTTTCGTTATTATATTCTTTAATTTTTACGCTATAATCTCAGTTGATCCGGAGGATTTTCCAGGATATTTGTATTTTAATATCTGAGATACACCGTTTTTAGGATAAACTCCATAAATTTGATCAACTTTTGAAATTGTTGAATCTTTCAATGTTACCATTATTATTTGATTTTTTCTAGCTCGTTCGAATAAGATCCTTGACAATCTCTCTGTATTTTGTGCATCCAAGTGTGCATCAATTTCATCCATAAGATAGAATGGTGATGGTTTTATAGATTGTAATGCTAAAAGAAATACTGTTGCTGCCATTGTTTTTTCTCCCCCTGACAATGCAGTAGAATCTCTCCTAGGTTTTCCTGGGAACTGAACAACCAACCTAACACCCCCTGAAAAGACATCTTCTTGATTTTCAATTTCTAACCAAGAGTTTCCACCTATGACTGTTGAAAATGTGTGATTGATATCTTGATTGATTTTAAGAAATGCATCCATAAACATACTCTCTTTTTCTTTATTTATTTCTTCAATAAATAATATGATAGAATTACGTTCCTTTTCCAAGTCATTTTTCCTTTCAGACATTCCTCTGTAACCTTCAATCACTTGAATATAACTTTCATTCGCTCTGAGATTTATTCTATTCTTTAATGAATCGTATTCCTCAGATAGTTCAGTTACTAATTCATCTACGTCATAATCTTCCTCAATAATCTGTTTATATCCTAGCCAGACCAGATCATTATTTAATTTTCCTTGTTGTTCTCTTAAGTTGGAATTTTCTTTATCTAATAATGCTATCTCTCTCTCAAACGAGTTGTATTCCCTTGAAACTCTTCTCTCATTTTCCAATAACGATTTGATTTTTTCTTCATAAGTTTGCAAAATTGAATACGAATTTCCTGAAGCATTTATTATTTCCTGTTCTTGATCTCTTAGTGTCTTCAAATCAGTCTCTTTATTTTCGATTATTTCTTTATCTAGATTAATTGTTGATGCTTTATCTTCTAATTCTTTTTCCAGATTTCTCTTCTCTTCTTCTAATATAGATTTACGGTCAGAATGTAGTTCTCTGTCATTTCGTTGGGAGGTCGTTTTTATTGTCAGATCCTGTATTCCGTAGTTTTTCGAATCGATAATGGTTTGAAGATTGGTTCTCTCTGTATTTAGGTTATTTAATTCGTAGCTATTATAATTTGCATCAATTTCTGATAATATATTTTGTAATTTCTTTTTAGTGTTGGATACAATTTCAAACCTAATTTCATTCTTGTAGATTTTTTCTGTAATTGAACTAGTCTCCATTTCGATTAACTTTTTTGAATTTATTTGTTGATCTAAATCATTTTGTAGTTCATAAAGATTATTTTCGTTGAATTTGAGCATTTCTTCGTGATGGTTTATGGAATTGTCCAGTTTAATCTTCATAGTTTCCATTTCGCTAGCATGCTTGACCACCTTCTTTAATTTTAGGATTTTATTTTCTAACAATTTTTTAAGGTTAAGAATTAAATTTCTAAGGGTTTTTATATCGTTATCCAGATTTATCTCTTTTACGACATCGATAATTTTAGAATTATAGTCTATCAATAAAGATCTTGATCTAGCTCCAAATAATTCACCCTCTATGGATACAGTTTTGTATCCATTTATAGATAAATTATATGCATCTTTTGCCGTTCGAACAACAATTGTATTTCCAAATAAAAATTCCACCAATACTTTGAAATCTGAAGTAACAAAATTGGAAAGATGACCTATTATTCCTATGTTGTCTTCCTTTAGTATCACCTTATCAGAAGACTTTATTAGATCGAGTGGAATGATTTTGACTCGAGGCAATTTCCTTGATTTTGCAAATTCGGCTATTTTTATCATGCTTCCCGCATCTCTTACAACTATGGCCTTCATCCATTCAGATGCTGTGGCTATTACACTTCGATGATAATTTTTATCCCATTTTATAAGGTCATGTACGATGCCTATTATATCTAGATTCTTATTCTTTAATATCTCTGAGATGGTGAAATCTTCTGCCATTGAATTGACTAAAATAGCATTCTTTTCCTGAAATTTTAAAGAGTCTTGATCAGATTCATCTAATGTTCTTCTTGAATTTTCAAGTTCATTTCCATATTTTTTTATCTTATCTTGCAAATTTGATATCGATCTAGCTATAGTATCTCTCTCTTTTAATTGAGTCTTTAGTTTATTTTTGTGATCTGAAATTTGGAACATGCAATTGGTGATGTTGGAATTAAGTATATTTATTTTATTATAAATTTCATTAAGATGTTGGGTTTTTATTTCTAATTTCTCTTGATTGGTAACAATATGTCTTTCAAGATTGTTATATAAATTTATTAATTTGGAATTCCTATTTTCTATTTTTGATTTAAATGAAATTATCTCTGCATTTTTATTGTTTTCAATTACGATGTTTTGATCAATTTTTTTTAATAGGTTGATATTTTGGTTCTTTTCATCGTTTAGTTTCTCTATATTAATTTCAGTTAAATTAACTATCTCTTCAATACGATCTATTTTTTTATCAATATCCTCAAATGTTTCATCTATCGTTTTTAATCTGTTTTTGATTTCTGCTATTCTTGATACTGTCTGTTTATAAATGGCCTTCAATTTTTCTACTTCATAGACAATTAAAGAAATTTTATTGCTAACTTCTGCCTTTTGTTTATTCATCGTGTCTACTTGTTTTATGAATTCAATTTTTTCAACATCCAATTTTTCAGTTTCTTCTCTTAATTCCTTGAGGTTCAAAAATAATTCCATTGACTTGTTATTTTTTCTATCTAATTCTAAATCATTTCTTGAAACTGTGTTTTCTAGTCTTTTAACCTCATTTGATATTTTTATTGCCTTGTACTTTTTAATATCTGCTTCTATGTGTTCAAATCGTAATTGTTCATTCCTTTCTATCTCTAAATCATCAATTCTCTTTCTGATTTCACCTATACGTGCCAATGCAATGTCTAGTCTTCTGTCAGATTCTTCAAGTTGTGTTAATGATTCTTCTTTTTTTTCGTCAAAGTATGACAATCCTACAATATCTTCAATAATTTTCCTTCTTTCATCTGAATTTAATTCTGATATTCTGGTAATCATTCCCTGTTGTACAATGTTTAACTTATTTGGAACCGCTACAACTATCTGGAGTAATTCGGTGATCGTCGATTTAGTAACCTTCTTTCCATTCAAAAAATATTGACTGTCTCCAACAGAACCTTCCATTTCTCTTGTTAATGTTACATGATCAGAATTAATTGGAATAGCTCTATCTTTGTTATCAAATGTAACACTTACTCTAATGAGTCTGTGTCCTTTATTTTGAGTATCATGGAACAGAGATTGAAATTTATCAACACGCAAGGATTTAGGACTATTTTCACCCAATGAAAACATTATGGCATCCAAAACATTACTTTTTCCAGAGCCATTCGGTCCTGTAACCGCTACTAGACCATTATTAAAATTGATAATAGTATTCTTAAATCCAAATGATTTAAATCCATAAATTTCAATTTTTTTTATAAAAACCATTTAATTGTAATTTAAAGCACTTTAATTATCTATTATATTTTTTGTTTTCTTACAGGATAATTATGAGATTTAATCTATTTATGAAATTTAACTATATTTTTACCCAAAACTAAATATGGAACTTTTATCCACGATTTTGAAATTCAGTTTATTATAGAAATTCATATAATCATCGTTCAAAAGTGTATGTAGGAATACATTGCTGAAACCCTTGAGATTAGCTGTTTCCACGGATTTTTTAATCATAGTTCTAGCAATTCCTTTATTTCTATATTCTGGGATGGTTCCTAGACAATATAAGCCCATACATCCATAATTTTCGAAAAGTAAGCAACATCCTACAGGTATTTTTCTATTAGTTTTTTCACTAACTTCTACAAGCAAAAAAATAAATCGTTCTCTATTTTTATGTAGGATCTGTTTTACATGAGTAATCCGGCTTGTTATCAGGAATGACTTACAAAATATATCATTCCAATCTTCAATGTTATTCGTCTCTTTGACATTTACGCTAGATCCTTTTTTATATAACTTAACAATTTTACTAGGAGATACCATGGTATAAATTGTGTCGATATAATGAAAACGATTTTTTTCTAAATGTTTAATTACTTGCTTGTTCAAGTTTTGCAAATGGAAAAATCCTCTCAATGCGTTTTCTGTTAAAAAGACTTTTGAATTTGAAATGCCTTCATTTATAACCTTAGACTTTGAAGCTTTGCTTATTATCCTATTAAAAAAATAATCCTCAGGAAAATCTGAATTAACAAAAATATTTGTCGACAAATCGATCTGATAATTTTTGACCCAGTACGAACAAAATTCTAATTCGTTCATTTTATACCTCGTTCTAATATCTAAGTCCAAAAATTTCCACCATCTTCTTGATTTCACAATATCTTTTTTCTTTTACAGCTTCTTTTAAAACAGTAAGAGCATCTACTGTGTTAAAATCATCTGTTAAGTACTCTATGAACTTTTTTATTTTACTACTATTTTTGTCAGGAACGCTATTTTCTGAAATGAGTATTTCGTTTATTCTATTCTCTAATTTTCTGTATTCGTTTATGCTTTTATAGGAAAAAAATAATGGATCGTGGTAATTTTCAGAATATGAATAGAGTCTTATGGTGTTAGCATTATATTTATTTAATAAATCATTAATCGAAATAAAATGTCCTGTAGATTTAGACATTTTTTTATTTTTCAGGTATACTAGTCCTACATGCATCCAAATATTTGGGTATTTCTTCATATTTTTTATACTATAGAGAATGGAACTTATATATTCGTGATGAGGAAGAATGAGATCCGTTGCCCCACTGTGGATATCATACTTTCCTGAAAATATTCCAAATATAACGGAAACATCTTGAATATGCCACCATGGGACGCCATTCCCTAATTTCGAATCATTAAATAGATTCTCAAATGCATCCGAACAATTCCATAACAGAATATCTGTAGGAGATTTTTTTCCGGGATTAATATCAAACCTCATATCCTTCATTTCTTCCTTGGACAATCCTGATAATTTAGATTTAGTTCCAAATTCTGCTTTCAGGTAAATATTTCCTAAACTGTAGTATGCTTTTTTGTCTCTAATTAGTTTTTCTATGATCCTTTTTGTGTAGTCTACGTAGTCAGACACCTTCACATAAATAAAAGAATTATTAAGACCGAGTTTCTCAAATGTGTTTAAAAAGTCTTGAATATTTTCTTCTACTAGCGATGAATATTCAACTCCTTTGTCTTTAGATCCTGCTACAATTTTTGGATCAATATCTGTGATATTGATTACCATTGTTGGTTCAATATTTCTTAATTTAAATAATCTATAGACTAGGTCAAAAAAAAGAAAAAATCTGGCATGGCCAAAATGAATAGCATCATAAACCGTTGGACCGCATAAAAAAACCTTTATATTATTTTTTTTTGCATTTATCATCTTTTTTTTATTATTCAATTTATCAAATAATCTCAATATCTATGTACAAAAAACTGGATAAATTATAAATTTTTGTGTTTTAAGAGCTCTTACAATATGAAAATCTTTCTTAGATGATATACAAGTTTCTTTTGTATTTTAAGCTAGGTCCAAAATTAGCCTACTGGGTGTGAAAGTGAGGATCTGACTGAACCCATATCCGAGCGACTAGAAGGTATATGGATGTTTGATTTTACAAGCAGAAAAAATAAAAAGAATGTAAACACAGCTAGAGTATATTGTCATAGATAATTGTAATGGATAATTTTTAATATTATGGTTTATAAGAGAATATTACACTTGACAGGAACATAAGGATAGGATTATACAGATGTAGATTTTCATTGATGTCAAGTAAAAGCTATAGCAAACAACGTTCTTTTTACGTGTGATATAAAAATTACATTTGAAAGAAATAGAACATCTACGTCTATTTTAAGGCACTTTACTTATGCCTACTTTGTCAGTCTTGAAAATATGTCTAAAATATTAGTTGTATTTAAGGATGAAAATAGGCATTACGTTGTTGAACGAAAATAGATGCAAAGATATGTTTTTATCTAGTTTGTAGCATTATTATCCTGCAATTTCATTATTCTTCTAATGTCCAAGAGAAACTGGTCTGCATATAATGAATCCCTCATAGAACGTGGTCATATCTTGATGGATATTGGATTTATTAAATCACAAAGAAGGGAACTTGCAAAGATGAACAGAAAGAAAGTTGGCAGACCGTTTTTATATCCTGATAGTTATGTACAATTTCTAGCATTTATCAAAATTGGATTTTCTATTTCATACAGAGCAGTACAGGGAATTGTAAGAGGATTATTATAATATATCAAAATTGAGGAAATATATTTTACAAAGCTGAGAAGACGTATCAAGAAAATGTGTACTAATTTTAGAGATATTTACAACAATAACAGGATGAGTAAATCAATAACCATTGTAATTGGTGCATCTGGTCTTACCACATCATCTAAGAAAGGTAATTACATTGAAGACAAGTGGAAGAAGGAAGGTAGAGAGTATCTCAAATTACATATTGCAGTTGATGTAAAATCAAAACAGATAATCTTATTCAGAGTAACTAAAGGTACAGTTCATGACAACAAGAAATTTGTACCAATGATAAAAGAGATTTCGAAACATCACAACATTGCTAAAGTATATGCAGATAAAGCATATGACAGTACAGTTAATTTCAATTTGCTAGACAAATTGCATATTGAACCTGTGATATATATTAGAAAGAATGCTAGTGGTAGAACCAGAAAATGCAAATCAAGAAATGAACCGGTACATTATATTAAATCACTAAAGGTTTGTTAGATATTCATATTTGAGAAGAGAAAAAAATGCTCGTAATATATGATTTTATTCGTTCTCTATTTGATAAATATGGAAAAATACATTTACATCAATGGTTGTCCATGATATCCGGGCCTGTATTTTCCAGTACGGAAAACACAAGTTGAAATCACCTCTAGAAAAAGTATGATAAAAAAAGAAATGCAGAATTTCAGGTATCATTAGTACATTCTGATGATTGGTACTAATGACTTAATAAAAATATTAAATGAGATTTATTACGTGTGTGAATTTGCATTCAATTATTTGTCTATTCATTCATGTGTTTACAATTTAAAAATGGTGTTTCTGAACGAAAACGAATCACTCCTAGGTTAAAGTAGCTGTAGCTGTTTTATCTTTTATCTTTTACTCTTCTTAATTTAGAATTTGTCAATATTCTATAAAATGAAAATTCTTGTGGTATCTTTTTTTCACATCATTTATCACCCCCTGCAAATTATCATAATATCTTATTTCATTAGATTCTGTTCCTGTAAATTCAACGACATACTGGTCTAGAATGTTTTTATTTATGAAAATTTTTTCATTAGTTGAATCTACACTAATTTTGATTCCTTCATCATAATCTAAATCTCTTAAGCTCAATTTTAAATCATGGAATTTCTTTTTTTGAATCATATACTGATTATTTATTTGGTTTTAATTAAATATAGCATTAATTTATCCGATATGAATTCAAATAATCCCGCAACAGAATGTTGAGGGTCATGAACTTTCCACAACGATATATATATTCTTTAGACTGTAGCAAGAAAATCCTAAAGATCTGGACATTCATAAAAATTTAGAATATTTTTCCTTTTCATTTTGAATAAGAATAATAAGCTGTAAAAATATAATTAGGTTACAAAATAAGTCTTTGAATAACTCTTTTACTTTGTTTATAATGATAAACTTAAATGAACATTTAATGTTACCTTAAAGGAAAACAAATATGTTAATGCGTGTCTCAAAATAATCTCCCAAATTCTAATTTAAATTTTTTATAAAATTATCGGAGACAATCCATATTCAAAATAAATAAAAACTTGTATATAAGATATCATAAAAATTATCTAAAAGTAATGAAGTTTTGTATTATTATGAGCACAGCATTTGAAAAATACTAACAATAATAAATTCAACAAACTATAAGTTTTGAATATAAATAAATTATAAAAACTAGAAAATTAAATACAAAAAACAAAAAACTTTTATGGATCTAATTTCTAGAAACAGCTACCTCGATGGTTGAAACATTTCTGATTCTTCCATCTTCGGATTTTACTGATTCGGAGCCTATTTTTACAGAATCTACCTTATATCCAAGTGTATCCATTCGTTTCACAATGATTTGAGATACATCTACAGCTCTTGGGATACTTTTGCCTCTTGCTTTGATGACTACAAGCGGTTCGTTGGCCAGCTGTACTAATGTTGCTGTCACATAGGTCATCAAGGGCTTCTTGCCAATAAAAATCTCATTACTTCTCTTTACATTTCCAGTATTTTCAATATTTGCGGTCATGCTTATAATAACTCATCTAATGTGGAATATAATGTTTTCAACTCTTGATATTTTTGTTAGACTCTTCGACTAATTCATTGAAAATATCGCTGATGCTATTGGGGTTTTCCCTAATCTTGGTAATGACATTGGGATCACCTACCTCATAACAATGAAGGATGTCATCATTATCTTTGTAAAAAAGGAAGACTCTATTTTGAAAAATACAATGATACAATTCTTCTTTTATCATTATTTCAGGCTTTAATTTGATACCCTCTTGGTTAATTGTAATCGGATCATCCAATGATAGATTAATTGGTTTGGTTCTAGAAAAGTATATCTAACCCTGATACAAGAATAATTATTTCCACAAATATTATAACTGTGACTTTTATTTACATTAATGAATGAATTGATTTCATGACATTCCGATATTTTGACGTATTATCTGAAAATAGCGATATCAGAATTATATTTCACATTGATTTTGATTATTTTTTTGCTCAATGTGAGGAAAACAGAAATCCATCCATTAAAAATTTTCCAATAATAGTGTGCGTGTATTCCGGAAGAACAAGTGATAGCGGAGTAGTTAGCACATCTAATTATGTAGCAAGAAAATATGGTGTAAAGTCTGGAATCTCAATTATGGAAGCCAAATCAAAATTAAGTTCTGTGAATAATCCGGTTTTTCTTCCAATCGATATAAAATATTATTCAGAAATTTCTAACAAAGCCATGAACATTATTAAATCTGTAGTTGATAAATGCGAAATCGTCGGCCTTGATGAATGTTACGTAGAACTTACCGAATTTTTAAATGGAGATTTTAGTAAGGCTGTAGAAATTGCTCAAATGTTAAAGACAAAACTCTATGAAAAAATTCATATCTCCTGTTCAATAGGGATATCTTATAATAAACTCTTAGCAAAAATAGGTTCAAAATATCAAAAGCCAAGTGGTTTGTTTCTTATCGAACCAAAAAAATCTATAAATTTCATTTCAGATCTTGACATTAGTTTGATTCCTGGAATAGGGCCAAAAAATAAAAAAAAACTTTATGAAATGGGGATAAAGACTTTCAAAGATATTTCTGTTGCTAATACGGACATGCTTAAAAAAGAATTTGGATCTGCTTGTTCTAATTATTTATGTAATTCCGCACGTGGTATAAATTACGATCCTGTAAAAAGTGATAATGATATAAAACAGATTGTTAGAATAAAAACTTTAAAAGAAAATTCTCATGATGTTGAATATTTTAAATTTGAACTACACAAATTATGTAACTCGATTCTAGAAAAATTAACTCAAAGAAATTTATTTTTTAAAACGTTGGCTTTAATTTTTATAAGCGAGACGTTTGAAATCAAAACAAAATCTAGAACATTAAGGATTCCTAGTCAAGATCCCCATGAGTTATTCATTAATGCTGAAATTATTTTAAATGATTTTATTTCAGCTAATCAAGATGTTCACATAAGAAGATTGGGTATTAAAGTGTTGGATCTTAAAGATAAATCTGGACAGAGTACGCTTTTAAATTTTATAGAGTGACCTTTACTATGCAAATTTTATATACTTTTTTATATTTTATCTTTGGATAATTGCTTCGGTGAACCATTGAGGAAACATTTCTTTGGCATTTTTCAAAAGATAACTTATGTTACTATCTAAAATATATGTACTGGCATGATCTTCTTTACTCCTAACGCTTCTTCCATACGCTTGTACTACTTTAATAACAGTATTCCAAAGATACCAATTCATGTCTTTTTTTCTCATCGTATATACTTTCCTGTCACTCAGATCTGGATATGGAACTTTAGTGATTATTTGAAACCTAGATAAATCGTCTTTAAGATCAAGTCCATAGTATAGGGAAGGTGAAATCAGGACAGTGGGATTCTTATTTTTAAAGTGTTTTTGTAATATTTCAGTTCTATCCATATTTGGTCCGGTTTCTATCAGCCTCATCTTATTCTGCGTACTCAGGTTATTCTTGATATAGTTTAATTGAAAGTAGGATGTTGTATGAATAATTCCTTTTTCTTTTTTGTGAATACTCATTATATTATCAATAGCTTTTGCGATAGGGGGAAGATTTGACGTTATTGTTTTGCTGTTTAGCCAAGCTACATTCATTAGATGTATGGGTCTATTTTCTTTTGGGAAGTCAGATTCTTTTATTCTGATAAAGGTAATTTTATCTTCAGGAAGACCAGAAATTTTACTCAAATAATCTTTGTTTAGAATGGTCGCACTCATGAACAATCCGTAGGAACTGTTTTCAAGAATTTCTTTAAAATAGTCTGCAATATCCAAAGGCGTAATTGTTATTTTTCGTATGGAATTATCGACAGCTCTATCGATATTTGTTACCAACCAATTGGACTTGTGTCTTTTCATGTCATTTAGAACTTGGGAAATATTTTTTTCTCTGTTGATGAAATCTATAAGATTTTTCTCGGTATGAGGTTCTCTTAAATCGTTTCTTTCTATAGCCATCTGAGCATCTTCTATAAAGTCAAGAATATGATTTCTATAATCTTCACAAAAACCTATCCATGTTTCTATCTCTTCTTCTTTTTTATGAGGCAATTTGAGAGTTGGAAACATTTTTGAAATAAGATCCCCATTTATTGTGAAACTCTTGAAATCAGAAATTTCTGATTCTATATTATGAACCTCGTCAAAAACTATCAAATCTCTTTTCACAATATTGTTAGAGAAATATAGGTCTGATAAGAAATATTTATAGTTGTAAATGGTATGGGATGATTTTATTGCTATCCATTTCTGATGAAAATAATAACATGGTTCCCAGTCAATTTTCTCAAATCGAAGTTGTGAATCATGTTTTCTGATATATTTCATCTTTTCCATTTGACCTATTCCTGCATATTCAAATTTTGTTCCAAGACCACTTACCTTGTAATCTAGTAGTCTAGTCTTATAATTGCAGTCAAATTCTTCTTCTTTCTGACAAGGTCCATATTCACAAGTTTCACTTATTCCTTCATTTTGTTTTAACAGACACATAAAATTTCTCTTTCCTTTTGCTTCTCTTACAAAGGGAAAATCCTTAGAATACTGGTTTTGTAAGTCCTTTGTCGAAGTACAAATATGAGAACTTCCGAGGTATCTTGCTAATGCAATGGCTATGGGACTCTTTCCAAATCCTGTAGGTGCTTCCAGAAATATGTATTTGATTCCATTTTCTATCTCTTCTTCTATTTTTTGAATGACATTCTTTTGTCTTTCTCTTATAGTGTTAAATGGGAAATAATTTATTAGATTCATGCTTTTTTTATTTCAGTCTTTAAATTCTAGTGGATTTCCGATATATCTAATTATGGATCTATCCTTAAACAGCTTTTTTTGATAATCAACACCTAATCAATATGAATAATGTGAATAACTTTGATTTCTATCCCTTTTTGTGGGCTTCTTGTTTTTTCTTCTATTCACAAAATGTCTGTTAAGCACCCTTCCAGTGGTCCAGTCTTCGCTCAATGGTTTTCTTGCACGTCTTGCAGATTTGGGACCTATCCTTTTTCCCAAAAAAATTCTGCCTTTTTTTGATATGCCACCCATTTCTACATGCAACTTTAAACTGGATAATCTTATTAATTCTTTGTTTCATGTTTGCGATTTAATTATAAATGATTTGTCATTCAAGAAAAATCTCTTCCGTAGTCTTTTTCAAATCGACTGAGTTATTGATTTTGTCATGGATAATTAACAACACATCTTCAAATTCTAGTTTTTTTTGAAGAGTTTGAAGATAAAAATTTAGCTCATACAAATCGTTGAAACTCGCCTCATCTATGACTTCTGTAACCAAATCATTATAAATAACCGAATGATATTTCTTTTCTGATTTTACGATTTTGATCACTTTCATATTCCCAAATATTTAGATTTTAATCTGATCTAAAATACCTTCTTTTAGTTTGATGAAATTAATTTTAGTTAAACATATCTTTGGTTAACCAGCAAGTATTGTCATATGGTTAATATTCAGATTCAGGATCTTACGTTAAGAAGGCTGGCGTCATTAAAAGATGATTTAATGCAAAGACGAAAAAAAAATATTGAGTTCGATGAATTAATAAACGAACTAATTGACAATTATCAACAAAATACGTGGGACCAAGACATGCCCGCTGGAGGATGATTTATCTTCAATATCGTTTCTTCCCCTATATTGAATTACCAACATATATTCTATACTCTTCTCAAAATTCTGTCTATTTAATTTGCTATTTTTTTATAATGTATTAAATCATAAAATTTAAAATCAAATGTCTATCTTTTAGATAGTTTTTAATAATTGATAATTCTTATGATTTTTAATGAATTTATTGCATCATGACAAATATAACTGTGAATTCGATGATGAGAAATTCCATACCTATCAAGAATTAATCGATCACATTAGACATGTTCATCATCATGCTATTTTAAAATGCGATAATTGTGGAAAAGAGTTCATTCATGAAAAGGACAGACTTCATCATGTAAGAGAAGAACATGAAAAAGAGTATGATAAGAGAGAACATAAAGATATCTATCAGAAAACCACCAAAAGACCACAAGATCAGGTCGATGAACGTACAAGACAATTCAGTGATAACTTCTAGTTATATATAATTTCATAATTTCAAATATTTTTAATAACAAAGGTATTCTGGTAATTATAATAAACGCTTTCTTGAGGAACTGATAAATTTAAAGATATGTATTTAATTCGGAAATTTCATTTTCAATTATTTGTTTATCTTCATTATGTGGAGTTGCTATGAGCAAATTCTCGCATGCTTCTATCTGAGATGCTAAAATATCCCTTTTATCTAAACATAAGCTATGATATTGATCTACAAAAGAATATATTATTTTCTTGTTGCTCTCCTTACACCCGCATATTTTAGCAATGAGTACTTGAGAAATTTCCGTGCCTGTAATATTCATTTATAATAATCTGACCTCCTTGAAAACATGATGTAAGAATTATTCGACGTATTTTGTCCGTAAATTTCTTTCATAAATTCAGAATAATTTTGAGATATATCTTTGTAATAACTATAAAAATATTCCATGAGCTTGTTAAATAACGTTGAAGTATCTCTTAAAATGTATGTCACATGTCGTGGTGTAATGTCTCTAAGGTCTGTAATATTCCTTTTGTCATTTTTATATGTAACCATGGAGTAATTATTGGGTACTTATTTATTAATATGATTGAACAATGTTAATTGTATAACCTTACTATATATTTCAATTCTTCTGATAATTATATTAATCATTATTGCTTTTCTATTTTATCTTTTTAATAGATTATTATTTACAAAAATTCGAAAGAATTCACTTAAGACTTAGATTTTTATTTGATGAAAATAAAAAAGTAATGAAAAACTTGAACAAGACACAGAATTAGAAATAAGCAAACAAAAATGCGAAAATCCACTCTTGCTACCAATATGATGTGAATCAATTATGCAGATAAATAAAACACATGCATATTCAACATATTCTGTTTGTTCATAAATGGAATTTGTAAGTTAATAGGTATATTTTAGCCTGTTTACATATTTAACACATTTCATTATTACCATATGTAGTTTTTTTAGTATAACTTAAATTAACATTTTGACTAAATTTATTAAATTTATCTATATTTTGTCGGACAAAATCTAGTAAATAATTGAACCTGAATTGAACAATAATATTTAAAAATACCAAATGGGAAACTATATTTCAGTCAACCTTGTTATCAGATGTGTTTAGTTCCTTTTTTATTGAAATAGTTAGTTTTTTGAATGCGTTTCATGGAGATCTATTAAAATCAATTATTGCCCTTTTCGTAGTGATAGATCCTATCGGAAATATTCCAATCTTTATTTCTCTCACACAGAAACTGGAAATAAAAGATAGGCAACTTGTTTCAAAGACAGCAATTTTAACTGCTTTAATTTTATTAATGATATTTGGAATAGCTGGTAAACAAATTTTAGATATTTTCGGGATCACAATATTTAGTTTTATGATTGCTGGTGGTGCCCTTTTATTTATAATAGCGATAGAGCTGTTAACATATGGTGAATGGAGATTCAATAAAACTTCACCTACAGGTGAAACTGGTGTTGTACCTATTGCATTTCCATTATTGGCTGGTCCTGGAGCGATCACGACTGTGATAATAACATATCAAACTAGTGGATTTGTAGTAACCATAATCTCTATAATAATCGTTTTATTGATGACGTATTTTATATTTCGTCTTATAAATCCAATCTATAAATTATTGGGTAATCGAGGTTCTTTAATTATTTCGAGAGTATTTGCAATAATAATAGCTGCAATTGCTGTTCAATATGTAGTAGACGGGTTCAAGAATTTAATATGAATATTTTGTTCGTGAGTTGTATATCGAGCTGTAGTGTAGGAACGCATCTTGTGGATCTATAGTAATTACCAACACAAAATTGTTTTGTCGTAATAGTCCCTTCACAACATCAATAAATGATTTTAGAAAGATTTGACATGTCACAGAGAGAATAAGAAACGAAATTGACAAGATCTGGCAAATAATTTTTTGTATATCAGACTTGACGATTAAGAAAAATTATTCTAACTAAAGATTATCAACGGTAATGTTTTTGTAAATCATAATTTTCTTTTGAAGCTTTTATTGAAATTAATGTACTTTAATCAAAAGTTCCCATTTCTAATTTTCTACTCTGTTAACGTAGTTAACTAATGGATATATAATTAAAAATACAAGTATATATTGATTGACCATGTATCATAATAGAACCATTACTTTAAATAAAAACTTTTATGATAGAAATAAGTGTGAATTCGTATTTTGTAATTCATGTTGTTGGTGTGCAACTATTTTAAAAGTTGAATATGATATTGGCAAATGTCCTATTTGTAGAAAAAATAAACTTTATATTCAAAATATATAAAGATTAATGATAAAAGTCAATACTACTTTAGAATCATTGGCCTAATTATATTAATATCTTTATTGGATTCCAATTCTCTTTGTAATGAAACTAGGTCAAATATTAAGGTATTTTGTACGAGAATAAGGGCTCTGACTGAATGAATATCGGAATGGTTATACAACTATCTCTAGAATGTGTTATGGAAATATATGTACTTCTTAGATGTTTGTTAGTGTGCATTATAACGTTGGCTATATCCGTGACATTCATGGTTATTCTCACAGGAGCAACAGAGCGAACAATGTGGATGTCTTAAGCAGCTCTTCTAGTTGTGCTTAAGTGTATATACCTAGCTTCCACGTCTTACAAAAAATATAAAAAAAGAAGAAAAGAGGAGTAGAAACAAAAATAGAAGAGTCAATCTACTCATATATTTGATTTAAATTGTTTCTTATGGGAAGATGTTAAATGGTTCTAAGTATGAGAATAAGGTTAATTTGTGTATTTTTATTGGACTATTAATCGGTGTATTATTAAACTATCATAGCAATATAAAAAAGAATGAAAATGTGAATGCCTAAAAAATTTTGTACTTGTATACTTCATTTGTATCGATACTCAAGAAAACTTCTCTGCCATTACATAAATCAATGAATTGAATAGGAAATTTGAAGATTCGTTTGCCCTGGACAGTGATGTATCCACTATCTGTCGCTATCAC